>NZ_NOZG01000032.1:0-238724 GCF_002258575.1 Rhodococcus sp. 05-2254-5
GAACGTCATCCGAACCTGATGTGAGAAACCCGGGTGAACCATCGCAAACATCCCTAATGATCAGGCACGTTGCAACCACCGCTCGAATCCGCCCGTAGCAGGCTACGAGGTTCCACTCACATGGGAGCTAGCGACCGGTCGCCCGCAGGATGACTCGGGCGGTTTCGGTCGGCTGGTCCCAGTGCGGGAAGTGTCCGCATTTGTCGAACCAATGCAGGGTGGCGTCGGGGAAACGCTGCAGTGCCACTTCTGCCTGGCTGGGCGTCGTCACTTTGTCCTGACGGCCCCAGCCGATGAGTAGCGACCCCTGCAGGGAACCTTTCGGGGCACCCTGCTGCTTCGGCCCGTGGGTCAGCGCCTTGCGAGCGGCATCGAGCGAGGGTGAAGTCTTGGCAGAGAAGCCCTTCAGCTCCCGTTCGACCAGTCCGCTCGGCAATTTCCACGGCGCGGCCGAGAACTGCGCCAGTGCAGCGGTTCTGGTGATCGGGTTCCCGGCCAGGAAGGGCACCAGCGGTTGCGCCCGCTTCATCAACGCCAGCGATGCGGTGATGGTCGCCCCGAACACCTTGACCTGACGGTCGTTCCAGAAGCCGCCCGGATCGAGGGCCACCATCGACCCCCGGTGACCCCGCCGAGCCAGCTCGACGACCATCCGCGCGCCCATCGAGCTGCCGACGAGATCGGCGTCGGACAATCCCTCGCTGTCGAGGTACGCGCGCAGGGCATCGGTCAACGACGCGATGGACACGTCGGCCAGCGGCGGTGTCCGTCCGAACCCGGGGAGATCGAGGGCGATGACCTCGCGGTGCTCCGCGAGTGCCGGGACGATCGGATCCCAGTTGCGGTACGAGGACCCGAGCCCGTGGACGAGGACCAGCGGCGACCCGCTGCCAGTTCTGACGTTGTACATACCCGCGTCGTACCCGGAGACCGGAAACTTACACTTTCGGGCTGTAGTGCGACGGGTGCGAGCGACGCTGCGCCGGCGGCAGATTGCGGCCAGGCGTGTGCACCAGAGGAGCCGCTGCCGGCCTGCGGCCCGCCACGCGATCCCAGCCGGCCCGGGCGCGCGGATGGAGTCGGCGACGACGCGGCACCAGCCCGAACGCCAGGTTGACCGCCCTGCCGAACACCGCGAACCGTCGTGCGTCCCGCTCCGACCACGTGTATCCCAGTAGCTCCCGGACGGGCGGGTCGTAGAGCCCGACGGTGATCCAGACGAACAACGATGCCACCGGTCTGCGCAGCACGGCCCACACTCGTTCCGGCAGCCAGGAGGCATACGGCGGCGGGCCGAGCGCGGACAGATCCAGTACTCCACGTGCAGCCATGTTGTCTTCGAGCACGTGTGTGCACATGTGCTCCCAGTACTTCTGGAATTCGGCCCAGGTCTCGGGCACCGATCGCATGCTCATGCCGTAGAGCCGATACCACTGCACGTGCTCGTCGAACAATTGCACTTTCTGCGTTTCGGTCAGTCCGCCCATGAAACGGTCGGCGGTGAGCACCGTGCCCATGAAGAACGTCGCGTGTGCCCAGTAGAAGGTGTCGGGATCGAGGGCGTGGTACGTGCGCCCTTTCGAGTCGATTCCCTTGATGTCGTTGTGGTAGCCGCGAACCTGGTGGGCTGTCTCCTCGGCGCGGTCGCCGTCGAACACCACTCCCCCGATCGGATACAGGGAGCGGTAGAGGCGCTGCCATCGCTCGTCGAAGAACCTCGAATGCTGTTCGACGCCCGCTCCGAGGCCCGGGTGCATGTTCTGCATCGACCCCGCCCACACGCCCTGCAGCATCCCGCGCCAGTCACCGAAGTACTTCCAGGTGAGCGAGTCGGGACCGAGTGGGACGGGTCGATCGAACTGACTACGCATGTTGTCAAAGTAGCCTCGACAACATGCGTAGTCAACAGTTGGAAGAGCGCAGATCCAAGCGATACGACGCGTTGCTCGACGCCGGGATCGAACTCCTCGGCGCGCAGGAGGGACCCGCGGTCAACGTCCGCGCCGTGTGCCGCGCAGCCGGACTCACCGAGCGCTACTTCTACGAGAGCTTCACCGATCGCGACACGTTCGTTCGCGCGGTCTACGCCTGGGTAGGGGCCCGAGCGCAGGAGGCCCTGGAGAACGCCGTCGCCGGAGCATCACCGAAGGACGTCGTGGCCGCGCCCGTCCGGGCGTTCGTCGAAATCGTCGTCGACGAGCCTCGGATGGGACGAGTGCTGCTGATCGCTCCGTTGGCCGAACCTGCGCTGAGCCGACGCGGACTCGACCTACTGCCCGGGTTCGTCGAACTGGTTCGTGCCCGGCTACCCGAGTCCGCCGACCGGCAGCTCGTCGCCGTCGGAACCGTCGGCGCGTTGACGGCGCTGTTCATCGGTTTTCTGGACGGCACCCTCGACGCCACTCGCGACGCTCTCGTCGCGCACTGTATTCGCATCCTCGAGCAGGCCGCCGTGCAAGGATGACGGCACCTACAGCCGAAGGAGCTCGTTCATGTCCGATCTCGACCAGTCGTTCGCCGATGCGCAGGTTGACGTCAAAAAGCTCACGTCCAAGCCGAGCAACGACGATCTGCTGCGCCTGTACTCGCTCTTCAAGCAAGGTTCGATCGGAGACGTGACGGGTAAGCGTCCCGGACGGCTGGACATGGTGAACCGCGCAAAGTTCGATGCCTGGGCGAAGCTCGAAGGCACGAGCCAGGATTCGGCGAAACAGCAGTACGTGGATTTGGTGACCGCACTCCTCGCCGGCTGAGCCTACGGCTATGGTCGAGGGCGGGGGTAACGCAACGAAGGGACCCGCATGAGACGCACCGACAGCGACGTCGACGAGGCCGAGCTCGACATCGAGAAGCCGAAGACCCATGCGGCAGGTGCCACCGCCGTCGCGGTGTCGATGAAGCGCGCGCTGGGACACATGGGTCCCAAGCGCACCGCGCAGACGCTCCTCAAGCTGAACCAGGCCGAGGGCTTCGACTGCATGAGCTGCGCGTGGCCCGATCCCGATCCGGGTCATCGGCACGCCGCCGAGTTCTGCGAGAACGGTGCCAAGGCCGTCGCCGAGGAGGCGACGACCACGCGGGCCACTCCGGAGTTCTTCGCGCAGCACAGCATTGCCGAGCTCGATGCGCACACCGAACACTGGTTGGGTCAGCAGGGCCGCATCACGCATCCGATGATCAAGCTCCCCGGCGGCAGCCACTACGAGCCCATCGAATGGGACGATGCGTTCCGTCTGATCGGCGACGAGCTGAAGAGCCTCGCCAGCCCGGACGAGGCCATCTTCTACACCTCGGGTCGTGCGTCCAACGAGTCCGCGTTCATCTACCAGTTGTTCGCTCGGTCGTTCGGCACCAACAACATGCCCGACTGCTCCAACATGTGTCACGAGTCGACGTCCATCGCGCTGCAGGAATCCATCGGCATCGGCAAGGCCAGCGTCACGCTCGACGACGTTCACAACGCCGAACTGATCATCCTGGCCGGCCAGAATCCCGGCACGAATCACCCGCGCATGCTCTCCGCCCTCGAGCTGGCGAAGCAGAACGGCGCAAAGATTCTGTCCATCAATCCCCTTCGCGAAGCGGGACTGCTGAACTTCAAGAACCCCCAGACCCCGCGCGGCATGGTCGGTCCCGGTACCGAT
The DNA here is from genome assembly GCF_002258575.1 of Rhodococcus sp. 05-2254-5. Lineage (NCBI taxonomy): Bacteria > Bacillati > Actinomycetota > Actinomycetes > Mycobacteriales > Nocardiaceae > Rhodococcus > Rhodococcus sp. 05-2254-5. Next base: position 3,645 of record NZ_NOZG01000032.1, read on the forward strand.
CTGTCGGATCTGCACCTGCCGATCAAGCTCAACGGCGACCTTGCTCTGTTCCAGGCCCTCGGGGCGCTGTTGGTGAAGTGGGACGCCCTCGATCACGAATTCCTCGGCGAGTACACCGTCGGATTCGACGAGTGGAAGGCACACGTTGCCGAGGTCGATTTCGATCTCGTCACCGAGGTCACCGGCCTGTCGATGCAGCAGATCACCGAGGCCGCCGAGATGCTGCGCGATTCCAAGGCCACCGTCTTCTGCTGGGCGATGGGTCTGACGCAGCATCGCAATGCCGTCGCCACCATCAAGGAAGTCACCAATCTCGCGTTCGCGCAAGGAAACATCGGTAAGGCCGGTGCCGGTTTGCTTCCCGTCCGTGGCCACTCGAACGTGCAGGGCGACCGAACGATGGGCATCTGGGAGCGCCCTCCGGTGGCCTTCCTCGACGCCATGGCGGCGGAGTTCGACTTCGAGCCGCCCCGTGAGCACGGCTTGGACACCGTCGACTCGATCCGCGCCATGCGCGACGGCAAGGCCCATTTCTTCCTCGGTCTCGGCGGCAACTTCGTACAGGCGACGCCCGACAGCGACGTCACGTTCGAGGCGCTGCGCAAGATGCGCATGACCGTGCAGATCTCCACGAAGATCAACCGTTCGCATCTCGTCTGCGGCGAAACCGCTCTCATTCTGCCGACCCTCGGACGCACCGAGAAGGACGTGCAAGCCAGTGGCGAGCAATGGATTTCGGTGGAGGACTCCACCTGCTCGGTGCACTCGTCACGAGGACCGCTGAAGCCCGCGAGCCCGTACCTGCGCTCGGAGGTCGCGATCGTCAGCGGAATCGCCGAGGCGACACTCGGCGATCGATACGGTCTCGACTGGAAGGGTTTCCGCGACGACTACCGCAACATTCGCACGCACATCTCGCGCGTCGTCGCCGGTTGCGAAGGGTACGAGGTCAATGTTCGACGCCCCGGCGGCTTCGTCCTACCGCATCCCCCTCGCGACAGCAGGACGTTCGAAACCAAGAGCGGGAAGGGCGAATTCGCCGTCTCGCCGATCGACGTGCTGCAGGTTCCGCCCGGCCATCTGATTCTGCAGACGCTGCGCAGCCACGATCAGTTCAACACGACGATCTACGGCCTCAGCGATCGCTACCGCGGCATCGAGAACGGCCGACGCGTCATCTTCGTGCACCGAGAAGACATCTCGACGCTCGGCTTCCGCGACGGCGACATGGTCGATCTCGTCACCAAGTGGGACGACGACGACGTGGAACGGTGCGCGCCGTCGTTCCGCATCGTCGAGTACGACACCCCGCGTGGGTCGGCTGCTGCGTACTACCCCGAGACCAATCCGCTGATTCCGTTGGATTCGACTGCGCTGCAGAGCAACTGCCCCACCTCGAAGTCGGTGATCATCTCGATGGTTCCGGCGGGAACAGGAGCGCAGGGCACGTCGAACGGTCATCAGGACAACGAGGGTTCGGACGAGGGACACAAGTCGCACCCGCAGCCGCATCACCTCAGCTGAGCGGACTCAGCTGAACGATCGAACCAGGGTCGCTGCGTCGGTGAACTGATGCCGCATCAGTTCACCGGCGGCCCGGTGATCGGCTCGACGCATCGCCTCGATCAATTCCTTGTGGCCGCGTACCGCCCGTCGTCCCCAGTCGGTGTCGGACGCATGGAGATGCGTCGGGGTGTACTTGACGGCACCGAGCAGGAACCACGCCAACGTGGTGCCGCCTGCGATCTTGTTGATGGCACGGTGAAACTCGAACTCGCACCGTTCGACGGCATCGGCGTCGGCGCGTGTCACGGCGTCGCGTAGATCGTCGTTGAGGGTGGTCAACTGCTGGAGATGCGCCGCGGTGACTCGGCGAGACGCGCGCTCGGCCAGGGCCGCGGCGATCGTGCCCTGCAACCAGAAGATGTCGTCGATGTCCTGCTGTGTCAGTTCGACAACGCGGTAGCCCCGATGCGGAACGGATTCGAGGAGTCCTTCGCCGCGCAACGACACCAGTGCCTCGCGTACCGGGGTGGCACTGACTCCCAACTCGGCTGCGGTCTCGTCGATGCGGACGAACGTCCCCGGCTTCAGCGCACCGGCGACGATCCTTCGGCGGATGCTCACGGCGACGTCCTCGGACAACTGCGGTCGTCGCAGAATCGGCTGTTTCGACGACGCCGTGCGCGTGAGATCGAGGCTCATTCCACATCTCCTGCACAGCGGGGCGGCGGGGGTTGTTGCAACGGTGACGGACGCATAGTGTGTCCTGGACAACATTGAATCACATCAAATATATGTGATGCGATCTGCTGGAGGATAGAGCCCGTGACGGACCAGATCGAACGAACGAACGAGAGCACCTTCGAAAGCCTCGATCCCAGAACGGGTCTCGCACTCGCCACGTACCCGATCGCCGACGCCGCCGAGGTCGAGATCGCCGTGACCCGCGCCCGCTCGGCCGCCCGGTGGTGGGACGCGCAGGGATTCGAGGGCCGCAAGCGGTGGCTCCTCGAATTCAAGACCGCCATCGCCCGCGACGCCGCGAGCCTCGCCGCCGTCATCGCCGCCGAAACCGGCAAGCCGGACGAGGACTCCCTGCTGGAAGTCATGTTGGGCGTCGAACACATCGATTGGGCGGCGCGCCACGCCGGCAAGACGCTGAAGCAGCGCAGGGTCGGATCGGGCCTGCTCGCCATCAACCAGAAGGCCTACGTCAGCTACCGCCCGTTCGGCGTCGTCGGCGTCATCGGGCCGTGGAACTACCCGCTTTACACCCCGATGGGGTCGATCGCGTACGCCCTCGCCGCAGGCAACACCGTCGTCTTCAAGCCCAGCGAACTCACCCCGGGCGTCGGAGTCTGGTTGGCCGAGAAGTGGCAGTCGCTCGCCGCTCCCCACCCGGTGTTCCAGACGATCACCGGCGACGGTTCCACCGGCACTGCCCTGGTCGAAGCCGGCGTCGACAAGATCGCGTTCACCGGCTCGACCGCGACGGCCAAGAAAGTCATGGCCACCTGCGCGAAGTCGTTGACGCCACTGATCGCCGAGTGCGGCGGTAAGGACGCGATGCTCGTCGACGCCGACGCCGATATCTCTGCGGCCGTGGAGTTCGCGACGTTCGGCGCGATGGGCAATGCCGGGCAGACCTGCGCCGGAGTCGAACGTATCTACGTCGCCGCCCCGGTGTACGACCGGTTCGTCGCCGAATTCACCAGGGCGGTCAAGGAATTGAAGCCCGGTGGATCGAAGACCTCGTCCTACGGTCCGATGACGCTGGGCAAGCAGAGCGACATCGTCCGCGGCCAGATCGAGGATGCGTTGGCCAAGGGCGGCACCGCATTGGTGGGAGGTCTCGACTCACTGCACGGGCCGTACATCGACCCCGTCGTCCTCACCGACGTTCCCGAGGATTCGACCGCGATCACCGAGGAGACGTTCGGGCCCACCGTCGTCGTCAACAAGGTGCGCGACCTGGACGAGGCCATCGCCCGTGCCAACGCGTCCTCCTACGGTCTGGGTGCATCGGTGTTCACCAAGGACACCGCGGTCGGGCGACGCGCCGCCGAGAAGCTCGATTGTGGTGTCGTGACGGTCAATTCGGTGCTGGGCTTCGCCGGCGTCCCGGCCCTACCGTTCGGCGGAACAGGCGACTCGGGCTTCGGGCGCATCCACGGCGACGACGGCCTTCGAGAATTCAGCACCGTCAAATCACTGACCGTGCAGGGCTTCGCGGCACCGATCGATCTGCTGACGATGAAGCGCAAAGCCCGGAACATGAAACTCTCGGCGCTGGCGCTCAAACTCCGCCACGGACGAGGCTGACCATGGACATCGCGCCGGGTCGGGGTCGATACGGGTGGTTGCGCCGCGTCGAGGAACTCGACCCGGTCCGCGACTGTCACACCATTCACCGGATCACCGCGGGGTACGAGTTCCCCTGGGATTATCAGCGGGCCCTCGAATTCGCCTTGTTCCGAACCTATTGCGTGCCGACGATCTCCGCTCTGCTGGCCCGGACCGGCGAGTTCGAGAAGCGACCGCAAAAGCGGTACGACGACACCTCGCTGCTGATGTCGGAAATGGTCGAACACGGATACGACTCCGAACGAGGTCGCGAATCGTTGCGGACGGTCAATCGAATGCACGCGCAGTACGACATCTCCAACGACGACATGCTGTACGTGCTCACGACGTTCATCTACGAGCCCATCGAATGGATCGACACCTATGGGTGGCGTCGCCTGCATCCCAAGGAGCGGCTCGCAACCTTCCACTTCTACAGCGAAGTGGGTAAACGCATGGGCATCAAGGACATTCCAGAGTCGTACACCGAGTTCGCACAGTTCAAGCTCGATTACGAAGAACGCACGTTCCGCTTCAGCGAGGACAACCGTCGCATCGGCACCTACACCCTCGATCTCTACTGCTCGTGGTTTCGCGCCGCGCTCACCCCGGCCGTTCGGCAGGGCGTGTTCGCGTTGCTCGACGATCGGATGGCGAACGCATTCGGCTTCCCCGCCGGCTCACCCACGCTGGAACGGGCCGCGGTGCGGGCGCTGCGGACCAAGGCCCGCGTGGAGCGTTTCCTGCCCACGAGAAAACACTCACGCACTACGGCCGACGCAGGCAACAAGACCTACCCCGGCTATCCCGTCGGGTACAGCCCGAAAGATCTGGGCACCCAGGCCGCATCACCGATTCGCGGTTGTCCGGTACCGACGACGTAACTGCCAACTCGACGGGTCAGAGTCCGTCCACCCACCGACCGAACGCATCGCGAAACTCCCCCGAGAGCGGCAGCGGTGCCAAAGCGGTGTTCGGATCGGCGGGCAGCGGGCCGAGCTCGCCCAGCATGTGCGAGCTGTTGGCGAAGTGCGCGAAGTGGAGATCGGTGTGGCCCAGGGCCACTCGCACGTTCTCGACCTGGCCGCAGGAGACGTTCAGGTCCTTGTCCGAGCAGGTCAGGAACGAGGAGTACGAGTCCGGTAGCGCGGCAGCCAGATCCGCCGGGTCCGTAGCATCCGCTTCACGCAGGAAGGTGGCGCTCTGCCGCAGTCCCAGACCGTCGACGATCGGGTCGGGCTCCGCGGACAGCGGTCGTCCCGCGCGAATATCGGTGACGGCCTGGGCGAAGCGATCCCTCGACGACGCGGCCTGCTCCTCGGTGAACTGGCCGACCGCCACGGCCTCGCCGATGTTGCGATCGACCTGTGCGGTCAGCAGATCCAGGTAGCGGATCGACAACGGCTCGAGCAGGCCGACATGGGTGAACGCCGCGCTGTCTGCATCAGCAAGGCGCAGCGCCGTCAGTGCGCCCTCGCTGTGCCCGATCACCGTCGTGCGATCCGCCCCGACACCGGTGCGCTGCTGCAGGAACGCCAGTGCGTCCGCAGCATTGTCGACCTGCGCATCGAAGCCGGGCGGATTGTTCGGATCCACCCCGGCCAGGCCGGTGCGGCCGCTCCCGAGCTTGTCGAAACGCAGGCTCGCAATACCGCGTCGCGACAGCTCGTCGGCGACGTATGCGGTCGTATTCAGCTGCAGATCACCCGAGTTCCCGTTGCGGTCGGTCGGCCCGCTGCCCGGCAGCACCAATGCCACGCCGCGGGTGTCGCCGACCGGCATGCGAAGGCTGCCGTAGAAGGTGATGCCACCGGACTCGAAGCTGACCTCCGAATCGAGCGCGTCGTCGGGTGACCACGGAACGTTGATCGGAGCAGCGGCCGCGGTACCCGCGCCGACGAGCAGGAGCATCGACGCGGCCAGTCCGGCCAGCAGTCCTCGGGTGCGCATCATGCCGCCAGAATAACAATCCGACCGACCGTTCGGATACGGCGTCACTGGCCGTAGCGCCCACGGCACGACGCTCGCGTCGCCCATCGAAAAACGCATGCGACCGCTCCCGACCGAGCCGGCTCGAGGCGTCGAACACCCAGCACACACCGGCTCCGGAAGGCCGAAGTGCTGGTCGGGGCACACCCCGAATCGGATAGGACGTAGCCTGGCGAGGGAGGTTCGGTGGTTCGACCGTGAATGACACCCGTGTTGTTCGGTTAGATTGGAAGAGCCACCAGGCACGATGCAAGAGGGTCGAGACCTGTCAACGAGCGACGGGTCACCACAATCGAGGAGAACAGGCCATGGCTTTACCAGTATTGACACCGGAACAGCGCACCGCGGCGCTGGCCAAGGCGGCCGAGGCACGCACTGCGCGGTCGAAGCTGCTCGCATCCGTCAAGTCCGGCGAACTGAGCGTCGCTGACGTCCTCGCCAAGGCGGAGAACGACGAGATCGTCAAGAAGACCAAGGTGTCCGCGCTGATCAAGGCCCTGCCGGGCGTTGGATCCGTGCGCGCCGCACAGCTGCTCGAGCAGCTGTCCATCGCAGATACGCGCCGCATCGGCGGCCTCGGCGCAAACCAGCGCGAAGCGCTGCTCGCTGCCGTCGCATCCTGATTCACATTTTCACGGGTCGTTCCTGCAGGCTCCACGCCTGATCCTGCGATAACGCGTTGCCTGCAGGGCTAGCATTTCGACCATGAACGTCGAAGTGACCCTGCTACCCGGAATCGGGGTGCGGAAAGATTTTGCCCTCGCTTCCGGGCGCCGCATCGGCGTCATCACCCGCAAGGACGGCGCGAACGAGTTGATCGTTTCGCGCAAGGACGACCCCGATGCGACGCAAGCGTCCATCACCCTGAGCAATGAGGAAGCGGCGGCCCTGGGCAATCTGCTCGGGTCGCCGCAACTCATTGCTCAGCTCGGGGAAGAGCATCGCGACCTCCCCGGAATCAACACTCGTCAACTCCCCATTCGCGCGAATTCACGGTTCGTCAGCCGCACACTCGGCGACACCGCCATGCGCACCAAGACCGGAGTATCCGTCGTCGCTGTCATGCGCGCCGGCCAGGTACAACCGTCACCCACCCCCGACTTCACGCTCGCCGCAGGTGACCTGCTGGTCGCCGTCGGCACCGCGGACGGACTGGACGCAGCAGCCAAGTTGCTCGGCAATGCCTGAGATCAGTCGGGGCTGACCCGTGGCCGAGAGCGCGCTCGCCCTCACCGAGCTGGGTGCCGTGTTCTTCGTTCTCGGACTTCTCGCTCGTCTCGCGGGGCGAATCGGCGTCTCCCCCATCCCGTTCTACCTGCTCGGCGGACTGGCCTTCGGCAACGGCGGATTCGTCAACCTCGGCGGCATCGACGAGTTCAGCGAGATCGCCAGCGAAATCGGCGTCATTCTGCTGTTGCTGCTGCTCGGCCTCGAATACACCGCAACCGAGCTCGTCACCGGCCTGCGTCGATCGTGGATGGCCGGTCTGGTCGACATCGTCCTCAACTTCGCGCCCGGTGCCGTCGTCGCGCTGCTGCTCGGCTGGGGCGGAGTCGGCGCGCTCGTGATGGGCGGCGTCACCTACATCTCGTCGTCGGGGATCATCGCCAAAGTTCTCACCGATCTGGGCCGTCTGGGAAACCGCGAAACCCCGGTCGTGCTGTCCATTCTGGTGTTCGAGGACCTCGCGATGGCCATCTACCTCCCGATCCTCACCGCCGTACTTAGCGGAGTCAGCTTCCTCGGCGGACTCGAAGCCCTCGGCATCTCACTGTTGGTCATCACCTTCGTGCTCGTGGTCGCGCTGCGCTACGGCAGATTCGTCTCCGCGATCGTCGACAGTCCCGACCGTGAGGTCGTCCTGCTCAAAGTCCTCGGATCCGCCCTGCTGGTGGCCGGCATCGCGTCGGAACTGCAGGTCTCGGCGGCCGTCGGCGCGTTCCTGTTGGGAATCGCGATCTCCGGCTCGACGGCCGACAACGCGACCCGCGTCCTCGAACCCCTACGCGACCTGTTCGCTGCGATGTTCTTCGTCGTGTTCGGTCTGGGCACCGACCCGTCGACCATCCCGCCCGTGTTGGGCTGGGCCGTCGTACTCGCCGTCACCACCGCCGCGACCAAGATCGCGACGGGCTGGTGGGCAGCAGGTCGGCAGGGAATCGGCAGGCCGGGACGACTACGCGCCGGTGCGGCTCTGGTGGCGCGCGGAGAGTTCTCCATCGTCATCGCCGGACTGGCCGTCGCCGCGGGAGCTGTCGAAGGCGAACTGGCGGCCCTGGCGACGGCGTACGTGCTGCTGATGGCCATCCTGGGGCCGATTGCTGCCCGCGTCGTCGAACCCGTCGCGAAGGTTGTGCTCCGGACCAAGCCCGCGGTGTGATTGGCTTTTCGACATGGCAGACAAGCGGACGGCTCTGAGGCGACGGCCGCAGTTGTCCGAGGAAGTCGCCAGCCACGTCCGGCACCTGGTGATGTCCGGAGAGGTGAGTCCGGGAGACTTCATCCGGCTCGACGAGACCGCAGCCCAGCTGGGCGTCAGCGTCACCCCGGTGCGTGAGGCGCTACTGACCTTGCGCGGTGAGGGCATCGTCGAGCTCGTCCCCCACCGCGGCTATGTGGTGTCTGCGCTGACGCCGAGCGACATCGTCGACATCTTCTGGCTGCAGGGTGAGATCGCGGTCGAACTCGTGCGCCGGGCGGCACCGAAGATCACCGAGGTCGAACTGGATCGACTCACCGAGCTCACCGACGCACTGTCGGTCGCCGTCGAGAACGGCAAGGCCGAGGACGTCGAGAACATCGAGTTCGAGTTCCATCGTGTGCTGAACCGTCTGGCCGAGTCGGCCAAGTTGGCGTGGTTTCTCAACAACGCCACCCGCTATACCCCGACCCGTCTCTACGCCACCGACCGTGACTGGGGCCGAGCAGCCGTGCGCAATCACGAGGAGCTGATCGCGGCCCTGATTCGAAACGACATCGACGCCGCCTGCGAATTGATGAAGCAACAATTCACAGACGGCGCCGAGAGGTTGATCGCGCATCGCGGGTGACAGCGCTACGCGCACGTGAGTGGAAACTCGTAGCCTGCTACGCGTTTCCACTCACATGGGGTCAGCGCAGCGAGGCCGGAACCTGGAAGCGCTCTCCGTACTTCTTGGCCAATTCGTCCGCGCGAGCGACGAATCCGGCCTGACCACCCGGGTAGCCGACGACGTACTGGTGCACGCCACCCGTCCATGCCGGGAAGCCGATGCCGAAGATCGAGCCGATGTTGGCGTCGGCGGTGGTGTTCAGAACACCCTCGTCGAAGCACTTCTGCGTCTCGATGGCCTCGATGAACAGCATGCGCTCCTTGAGGTCCTCGAACGGGATGTCCGCCGAACCCGACTTGAACGCATCACGCAGTCCGGGCCACAGGCCGGCGCGCTTACCGTCTTCGTACTCGTAGAAGCCCGCGCCCTTGGCCTTCGACGGACGCTCGAACTCGTCGACCATCTTGTCGATGACCTCGCCGGCCGGATCCTCGGGAGGGGTTCCACCGGCAGCCTTGATGGCGTCGTAGGTTTCCTTGCGGATTTTCTGCATCAGGTTGAGCGTGAGCTCGTCCGAAAGCTGCAGTGGCGCAGCCGGGTAACCGGCCTGCAGACCGGCCTGCTCGATGGTCGACGGCTCGACGCCCTCGCCCAGCATCGCGATGGCCTCGTTGATGAACGTACCGATCACGCGAGAGGTGAAGAATCCACGACTGTCGTTGACGACGATCGGGGTCTTCTTGATGAGCTGCACGAGGTCGAATGCCTTGGCCAAGGCTGCATCCGACGTCTTCTCGCCGCGGATGATCTCCACCAGCGGCATCTTGTCGACGGGTGAGAAGAAGTGGATGCCGATGAAGTCTTCCTGACGCTTGATGCCCTGAGCGAGGCTCGTGATGGGCAGCGTCGAGGTGTTGGAACCGAGCAGCGCCGTCGGATCGACGAGGTCCTCGATCTCCTGGAAGACCTTCTGCTTCAACTCTTCCGACTCGAAGACGGCCTCGATGACGAGGTCGGCACCTTCGACGTCCTTGGCATCGGCGGTCGGGTGGATGCGTGCGAGCAGAGCGTCCGACTTCTCCTGGGTGGTCTTGCCACGCGAGAGTGCCTTGGCCTCGATGGCCTCGGAGTACGCCTTGCCCTTCTGCGCCGACTCGATCGCAACGTCCTTGAGCACCACGTCGATTCCGGCCTTGGCACACACGTACGCGATGCCCGCGCCCATCATGCCTGCGCCGAGAACCGCGACCTTGGTGAAGGTGGTCTTCTCGATGCCGTCGGGACGAGACTTACCGGCGTTGATCGCCTGCAGGTCGAAGAAGAACGCCTGAATCATGTTCTTGGACACCAGACCGGTGACCAACTCGGTGAAGTACCGCGACTCGATGGTGCACGCATTGTCGAAGTCGACCTGCGCACCCTCCACTGCCGCAGCGAGAATCGCGCGCGGAGCCGGCATCGGTGCGCCCTTGATCTGCTTGCGCAGGTTGGACGGGAAAGCAGGCAGGATCTGCGCGAGCTTCGGGTTCGACGGCGTGCCGCCGGGGATCTTGTAACCCTTGACATCCCACGGTGCGACGCCACCCTCGGGGTTGGCCTTGATCCATGCCTTGGCGGTGGGCACCAATTCGTCGATGCTGCCGACCAATTCGTGCACCAGACCGATTTCGAGAGCCTTGGCCGGACGGAACCGAGTGCCCTGCGCCAGGACCGTCATGAAGCCGGTCTGGATGCCGAGCAGTCGCGTGATGCGGGCAACGCCGCCGCCGCCGGGCAGGAGACCGAGCGAGACCTCGGGCAGACCGATCTGTACGCCGGGAACATCGGCCGCGATGCGGTGATGCGTCGCGAGCGCGATCTCGAGTCCGCCGCCGAGTGCCGCGCCGTTGATGGCGGACACGACCGGCTTACCGAGCTTCTCGAGCCGACGCAGCTGTCCCTTGACTTCCTGGACCTCGTCGAACACCCGCTGGGCGTCCTCGGGCTTGGCTTCGATGAGGGTGTGCAGATCGCCGCCGGCGAAGAACGTCTTCTTGGCGGAGGTCAGCACGACTCCGGTGATGCTGTCCTTCTCGGCCTCGAGGCGGTCGACCGTCGCGCCCATCGAGTCCTTGTACAGCTGGTTCATCGTGTTGGCACCCTGGTTGGGGTCGTCCATCGTCAGAACGACGATGCCGTCGGCGTCCTGGTCCCACTGAATCATGTTGTCAGACATCGTTCTACCTCAGACTCGCTCGATGATGGTGGCAACGCCCATGCCGCCGCCGATGCACAGGGTGATCAAGGCGTACCGGCCGCCGCGGCGCTCGAGCTCGTCGAGCACGGTGCCGGTGATCATGGCTCCGGTGGCACCGAGCGGGTGGCCCATGGCGATGGCGCCGCCGTTGACGTTCAGCTTCTCGTTCGGGATCTTCAGATCCTTCTGGAAACGCAGCACGACGGAAGCGAACGCCTCGTTGAGCTCGAACAGATCGATGTCGTCGACGGTCAGGCCGGCGGTGGCGAGAACCTTCTTCGACGCCGGGGTCGGTCCGGTCAGCATGATGGTCGTATCGGCGCCACTGGTGGCCGTCGCGACGATGCGGGCGCGCGGGACCATGTTCAGGTCCTTGCCCGCCTGCTCGCTGCCGACGAGGACGAGGGCTGCGCCGTCGACGATGCCGGAGCTGTTTCCGCCGGTGTGGACGTGATCGATCTTCTCGATCCAGTGGTACTTCTGCAGCGCCACGTCGTCGAATCCGCCCATGGCCGCGATACCGGTGAATGCCGGGTTCAGCTTGCCGAGCGACTCGACGGTGCTGCCCGGACGCATGTGCTCGTCCTGATCGAGGATCAGCAGGCCGTTCTGGTCGGTGACCGGAACGACGGACTTGGCGAAGTAACCACCGGACCACGCGGCTGCGGCGCGCTCCTGGGACTGGACGGCATATGCGTCGACGTCTTCGCGGGTGAATCCTTCGATGGTGGCGATCAGGTCGGCACCGATGCCCTGCGGGGCGAAGTAGGTGTCGTAGTTGGTGGCCGGGTCCATGGCCCATGCGCCGCCGTCACTGCCCATCGGCACGCGAGACATCGACTCGACGCCGCCGGCAACGACCAGTTCGTCCCAGCCCGAGCGCACCTTCTGCGCGGCCAGGTTGACGGCCTCGAGGCCCGACGCGCAGAAGCGGTTGAGCTGGAAGCCGCCGACGGTGTCGGGCATCTTGGCTGCGAGCACGGCCGTGCGGGCGATGTCGGCGCCCTGATCTCCGACGGGCGAGACCACGCCCAGGATGAGGTCGGAGATTCGGTTCTCGTCCATGTCGGGGAAACGTCGACGAAGCTCGTCGATCAGCCCGGTCACCAAGGAAATCGGCTTCACCGAATGCAGGGAGCCGTTCTTTCCTTTACCTCGGGGAGTCCTGATGGCCTCGTAAATGAATGCCTCTGTAGTCACAGCGCGCAGTTCCTTCCACATACTCGATCTTGTCGCGATCGCCGTGCCGGCCGATCGCGTCGGTGCGAGGCCATGACAGACCTCAGCTCATGCCACAGTAAGTTGGCATACCGATCCGACATAAGGACCGAAACGAGCGTTTCGCATGACCCACGATGCGGTTCAGGTTTGAACGACCCCGTCATGGGAAATTACGATGCGTCAGATCGACCGAAGGCGAAAGAAGACCGACCATGGAAACCGACAACGAACCGACCGTGGGCGCTCGCGTCAAGGTACGCACTCGCAACGACGACAAGTCCGGAGCAAACAGTTCTGGATCCGACGCCTACGAGACCGGCGCGATCGTCGACGACTTCGGAGTCCAAGCGACCGACAGCACCTCGCGGGACTGGGCTGTCGCCAAGCGTTGGGCCGTCGCTCTCGACAGCGGCCGATTGGTATTCGTCGACACCGACGATCTCACGCTCGCCTGAGCCTCAGATCTCCTTGAGCGGTACCGCTCCGAGTTCGCTCACCAGCAGTTCCATGGCGACCGTTTCCGGGTCCCGACGAACCGACGGGTCCGCGGGTTCGGCCGCGGCCTTGAGCAATTCTTCCTCGTCCTCCGGCGTCTCCGGAGGCGGCGGACCTACCGGCTCGGGATCATCGGGATAGTCGGGGGCCTCGGGCATCGGAATATCTGCGTCCGATCCATCGCCCGCTGAACCGAAACCGTCCGACGTCGGACGGGGAGCCCCTGCCTGGCTCGGCCTCGAGAACTTCGGCAGCGACGCGGGTTTCGCTGCCGGTTCATCTTTTTTTGCTGATGACGGTTCCGGTGGTGCCGCAGCACCCACCAGACAGACCACCGACCATTCGACGCCGAACACGTCACGCAACGCGTCCCGAATGACGTCGGCGTTGCGCGGTTCTTCGAGACGCTTCGCGAGCGGTGCCGAATCGTGGCCCAGAGTGATGGTGCCGTTCTCGACGGTGCGTACCGACGCACCGGACAACATCACCTCGACGGTCCTGCTTCGCTCTCGCACCTTGGTTCGCACCTCGGACCACACCGCGCGGACGGCAGCCGCATCAGGCTCGTTGGAGGCAGCCGCGGGTGCCGCGACAGGCTCGGACTCGGATTCGTACACCGGCTCGGGCTCCGGGCCGTACTCGTCCTCGGGCTCCGGCGGAAAATCCTCGTGGGCGAGTGATTGTTCCGAATGCTGTTGCGCTGCAACGGGAGTCGTGACCGGTGCCGGTTCGGGGGTCGGAGCCGGTTCGGGTATCGGAGCTGGCTCGGGTGTCGGAGCCGGTTCAGGTGTCGGAGCTGGCTCGGGTGTGGGAGCCGGTTCGGGTGTGGGAGCCGGTTCGGGTGTGGGAGCCGGTTCGGGTGTGGGAGCCGGCTCGGGTGCGGGAGCCGGCTCGGGTGTGGGAGCCGGTTCGGGGGCTGCAGGCTCGGGTGTGGGAGCGGGCTCGGGGGCTGCAGGCTCTGGCACCGGAGACGGTTCCGGGACCGCCATGGGTTCGGGTGCCGCGACAGGCGCAGGCGCTGGTGTCGGAGCGGGTGCGGACTCGGCGGCCGGCTGCCGTTGGGATGGTCGCTGGAATTTGTTCACCGGGGGCGGGCCGGAGGGCGCAGGCTCGTCGGTCGCGGGCAGCTGTGGTCGTGTCGGGTCTGCGGCTGCCTGTGCCACTGCCGCCTGCTCACCGGCAGGAAGGGTGACGTCCAGGCGACGTTCGACGCGTTCGAGCCTCTGCAAGACGGCCGATTCCGCATCGGAGGCCGAGGGCAGCAGCATCCGTGCGCACATCACTTCGAGCAGCAGGCGCGGCGCGGTGGCCCCTCGCATTTCGCCGAGGCCCGAGTGCACGATCTCGGCGTAGCGGGTCAGCGTCGCCGAGCCGAGCAGGTCCGCCTCGTCGCGGAGCCGTTCGAGGACGTCACCCGGCACGTCGACCAGGCCACGTTCACCGGCGTCGGGTACCGCCTTCATGAGGATCAGGTCTCGCATGCGGTCGAGAAGGTCGATGGCAAAGCGACGTGGGTCGTGGCCCGCGTCCATCACCTTGTCGACGGTGCCGAACAGTGCGCCGCCGTCTCCCGCGGCCAGTGCGTCGACGGCCTCGTCGATCAGCGCGACGTCGGTGACGCCGAGCAGCGACAGAGCTCGCGGGTAGGTGACGCCTTCCGGTCCGGCTCCGGCCAGCAACTGGTCCATGACCGACAGCGAGTCACGCGGAGAACCGCCACCCGCGCGGATGACGAGTGGATAGACCGCGTCCTCGACCGGTACCTGTTCCTGACCACAGATCTTCTCGAGCAGGCCGCGCATCGTCGACGGCGCGAGCAGTCGGAACGGGTAGTGGTGGGTTCGCGAGCGGATGGTGGGGAGCACCTTCTCCGGCTCGGTGGTCGCGAAGATGAAGACCAGATGCTCCGGCGGTTCCTCGACGACCTTGAGCAGCGCGTTGAAGCCGGCCGGGGTGACCATGTGTGCCTCGTCGATGATGAAGATGACGTAGCGCGACTCGGCCGGGGCGTACACGGCTTTGTCTCGAAGATCGCGGGCATCGTCGACGCCACCGTGGCTGGCTGCGTCCATCTCGACGACGTCGAAGTTGCCGGGCCCGCCCGGTGCCAGAGCGACGCAGGAGTTGCACACACCGCAGGGGGTGGAGGTCGGTCCTTCGGCGCAGTTCAGCGATCGGGCGAGGATGCGCGCCGAGGACGTCTTTCCGCAGCCACGAGGGCCTGAGAAGAGATAGGCGTGGTTGATTCTGTTGGAATCGAGCGCCACGCTGATCGGTTCGGTGACGTGCTCCTGACCGACGACTTCGGCGAACGTCGCGGGACGGTACTTCCGGTAGAGGGCCACGCCCGAAAGGGTACCGGCGACCGACGACAGAGTTGCATCGTGCATCAGTGTGGACCGGCGGACACCGCTCTGATGTTCATGATCGCGAAGCTTTCTCGGGTGCCGGTGGACGTCGACAGCGCGAGTAGCCAATTGCCGTCCTGCAGCGCGTCCGAGATCGCGTGCCGCACGATTGCGCCTTTGGAGTTCTGATAGTCGATCGAGACGGGTGCGCCGCGCGCTGCGGCGTCGGTCAGCGCATCGAGCTCCCGTGGCAGCAGTCTGCTGTGCCTGCCGAGTGCGGAGCGCACCCGTGCGTCGTCGACGGTGCCGGGGTCGCCTGTCTGCAGCAGCCGTGCCAGCTCGCGTGATTCGCGTCGACGTGGTGCTGCAGGTGCGCTCGGGTGCGGGGTTCGGGTGGTGTTGGCGCGGACCTTGGTCGCGCTGTCCAGCTCGAGCCGGCCGGTGTCGGAATGTCGCACCGGGGAGTATCCGTGCCTGCGCAGCACCGCGAGAGTGTCGATGGGTGTGGCAGAACTGATCAGGACTGTCGGCGCGAGCCGCTGAAACTTCAGCACCGCCAATGCCTCGTCCGTCTCGATGTTCGTCAGCAGTACGACGTCCTCGGAGACGATGGCGCACGGGATCTTGCGCACGGCCAGTGCGCCGTAGGTGCGCCAACAGTCTCGGATCGTGTAGGCCAGGGCTTGGGGAACGTCGGTGGCGGCCATCTCGGCGAGGGCGTCGATCAACTCCTCCCCGGTGCCGCCGGTGTCGAAGAAGCTGCGGATCGTCGCCGGCGTGAACCGCCAGACCGATGCCACTTCCCGCGACTCGGGTTGCGCGGCCGCACCGAGTATCGACGCCACCTCGGTGCTCGGCGGCCCGGTGACCACTGCGGTCGAATCGGGCAGCAGGCGCACCGAGAACGGCACCCATTCGGCCACATCTTGTAGCTGCGTTGCCAGCGCGGAGGCGATCTGGCGCGGGTCGCCGTCTCGGCCCACTCGGAAGTCCGTCAGGGTGGCGCACAGATCGGTCGGTGCGCCGTCGACCAGAACTCCGAGGCGGGTGGCCTCGGCCCAGAGTGCGCGCACGTGGCCGGGCCCGGCGCTCGTCGAGACCACCGGGATATGCCACTCGAGGTAGCGGGCGAATTCGTCGGGATCGGACAACACCGGCGTCGGGCTGTCGGATCCGTCGAGGCGCAGAAGCGCCGCCAAGGCCGTCGAGCGCACGTCTGCGGCCGCGGGATCGTCGAGCATCTTCTTGAGTACCGGCGCGGTCTTCTGGGAGGATCGCGGCACCCGGTGGGTCGGTGTGAAGGACGAGCACCACCACGCGGCCAACAATGCTGCCGCCTGTTCGGATCGCGAGCTCGTCGACCATGTTTCGTACGTCGAGGTCAATGCGATACCGGTCTTTCCCCGGTCAGCGAGCAAACCGGCTTCGCGCGCCAGCATCAGCATCAGCGCGGTGTAATGCTCGTCGGCGAATCCCAGACGAGCAGTCAGCGCACGGAGTTCTTTGGCGCCGAGGCCACCGGTCTTCATCATTGCCAGGCCATCGGTGTCGATTGCCGTCAACAACGCCTGCGTGTGCTCACAGAACTGCAGCAAGGCGATGGAGCGCGCTCGCCGCGAGTCATTCTGCGACAGAACACGAGTGGCGAATTCCGGCGGCCTGAGCTCGATGGGCAATCGCCACCCGTCTCCTCGCAGCGCGATGCTCACTTCCAACGGCATCTCGACGCGATGCCCGTCCAATCGATACAGCAATCCGCGCTCGAAGGCTGCGGTACCCGCGGTCGGCGGCACGTCGAAGATCAACGACGCCGGTTGTCCATCGACGAAGCGAGACAACATCTCTCGCATTTCGGGCGGGCCGTCGTCGTACAAAGCTCGGATACGTTCGGGGGTCATCGCGGCCGCGACGGCGTCGGCGCGTTCGGCTCGATCGTGCGAGGAGTCGACTCCGAGGCGGGTCAGCAAAGCAAGTCGGTCCTGCTCGACGGCGCAGTGCAAGAACAACTTTCGCTGCCTACGGGCAAGCCCGAATGGGTGCGAGAACACGCCGGACAGATCGACGGGGCGGTACTCGACCGCGTCCGAGCCCCCTGCCGTGTGCGGCCAGATCAGGCCGTAGGCCATCAGCGTGTTCAGGGCCGTATCGATATGCGCCGTCTCGTTCGAGATTCCCTCGCCCGTCCAGTGGCCGATCTCGGCGCGGCTGAGATCTTCCATGAGCGCGAACAACTCGAGCAGGTCGAGCGCACCTCTGTCGAGTTTCCGCGGTAAGGCCGCCACCCGCCAGGGCGAGCCGAGGAGTTGCGCG
Source organism: Rhodococcus sp. 05-2254-5 (assembly GCF_002258575.1). NCBI lineage: Bacteria > Bacillati > Actinomycetota > Actinomycetes > Mycobacteriales > Nocardiaceae > Rhodococcus > Rhodococcus sp. 05-2254-5. The sequence continues at coordinate 21,122 of NZ_NOZG01000032.1, forward strand.
AGCAACCCGAACGAGCGGGGTGGCGGGTCGGTTGCCACGTCCGGTCGACGTCGCAACAGATCCGTCAGTGCGTCCTCGTCGAGCGAGGCCAGCCACCCCTCGTACGTCCCGATCTTCTCGGTCATCTCGTCCCCCCGGTGCAAGTTCTGCCACAACGTACCGACGGGCACCGACAGACTTATTTGTTCTTGGCTGCCGCTTTCGCTGCCTTCTTGAATTCGCGTACCTCGAGCAGGGACTTCTCGTCGACGACATCGGCGATGGATCGACGCGCACCCTCGTCGCCGTACGCTCCGGCGGCCTTTCGCCACCCGTCGGGCGTCACGCCCATCTGCTTGCCGAGCAGCGCGAGGAAGATGCGCGCCTTCTGATCGCCGTAGCCGGGAAGTGCTTTGAGACGCTTCAGAACCTCGGCACCGTCGGGGTCGTCGCGGGTCCAGATTTCCTGCGGCTTGCCGTCGTAGTTCTCGACCAGAAATGCGGCGAGTCCCTGGATGCGCTTGGCCATCGAGCCGGGAAAACGATGCACGGCCGGGGTCTGCGCGCACAATGCGGCGAAGTCGTCCGGATCGGCGTCGGCGACGGTATCGACCTTCAGATCACCGAGGCGGTCGACGAGCTTCTTCGGCCCGGCGAAGGCGGATTCCATCGGCACCTGCTGATCTAGAAGCATGCCGATCAACAGCGCGAACGGATCCTCGGCGAGCAATGCATCGGCCTCCGGATCGCCGACGAGGTTCAGAGTGCGAGACATGGGCTCGATCCTGCCATGTCCGGCAGTAGCGACCCGATCAGGTGATGGACACCAATTGGGTGATGTCGTCGAAGGGCAGCGGCCCATCCACGACGGCTCCGACGACGGCGCTGTTGAGGATGATCGATCCGCCGTGATTGTCGAGGAATGCGGTATCGGCTGCGTCGCGTCCGGTTGCGATACGCACCAGGGTCGATCGCGGCGCGAGGCAGGTAGCGTCGACCACTCGCCATTGCCCTTCGACGAAGGCTTCGGCGACTGCGTGGAAGTCCATCGGATCGCAGCCCGGCGCGTACACGGCCACGAGTCGAGCGGGCACGTTCACTGCGCGGAGCAGTGCGACGACGAGGTGGGTGTAGTCGCGGCATACTCCGGCACCGGCGAGGAGGGTGTCGACGGCACCGTCGATGGGGTCGCTGCTTCCGGGAACGTAGCTCAGCCGAGCTCCCACCCAGGACGACACCTCGGCGAGAAGCTTCTCCGACGGCGGGTACGAGCCGAATTCCGTTGCTGCGAAACCGAAGAACTTGTCTGCCTCGGCGTAGCGGCTCGGCCGCAGATACAGCGACAGGTCGTAATCGGATACCGGTGCCGGGTCGGTGTTGCCGTAGATCGTCGCCGAGTACGACGCTTCGAGCTTGCCGACATCGGCGTGCAGCTTGTGGATGCGGGTGCCGTGCGCGCCGCTGATTTCCTGCGCTTCGACGGGTTGACCGTCGAGCGTGAACGAGAGTGCTTCCCACACTTCGGTTCCTGGGTGCGGCGCGATCGCGATCTGGAACTCGAGGGTGCTGGCCTCGGTCACATCGACATCGAGGTACGCGGAGACGTCACGTTTCATCGTGCCGATCCTGCCATCTCCGAGCGGTTCTCGCAGACTAAGACTCGTCGGTGGGGCGCGCTCCGGTCACCAGGAAGATGACCCGTTTCGCGACCTCGACAGTGTGGTCGGAATACCGCTCGTAGAAGCGGCCGAGCAACGTGATGTCGACGGCGGCCGGTACACCGTGCGGCCAGTCGGGCGCGGAGGTCAACATGAACAGGCTGCGGTGCAGTGCGTCCATCTCCTCGTCCTGCGTTCGCAGACTCGCGGCGAGTTCGGCGTCCCGCGTCTCGAGCACACGTTGGGTCGCCTCCGCTTGTGCGATGGCTACCCGACCCATCTCGGTGAACACGCCCTCGACCTCGGGCGGGAGGACGTGTGCGGGGTGACGGCGGCGGGCCAGCTCGGCGATGTGCACCGCAAGCCCACCCATGCGCTGGAGGTCGGCCACGATGTTGATCCCGGACACGACACGGCGCAGATCGTGGGCAACCGGTGACTGTCGAGCGAGGAAGGCGAAGGCCTCGTGTTCCCATTCGACGGCGAGAGTGTCGATCTCTTCGCGGTACTCGATCGTCTGCTCGGCGAGCACGATGTCAGCGGTGAGCAGCGCGCGCGTGGCGTCAGCCATCGCTCGTTCCGCGATTCGCGACATTTCGGACAGCTCCGACGCCAACGTGTCGAGCGCCTCCGTGTAACTGTCCCGCATGTTCACTCACCCCAACCGCTCGACAGCCCAACCTCAGGGCATTGCAGGGCAGTACCCTGCTGCGCATCCTTCTACACCCTCACACCGCTGTGGGCTCGTTGGAGAACTCGACGGTGTGACGTCGGTCATGCCTGCTGAACACGAATCGATGGCCGACATGGGAGGGAACGCCGAACGGCCCGCGCTCGGTGAGCGCGGGCCGTTCGATCATCGGTTGCCGATCAGCAATTCGACGGTGCAGGCACTCCGTAGAACCGGTCCTTGATCCAGCTCTGCGCCTCGCCGAGACCCAGGATGTCCGGAATCAGGTGTCCTGCACCGGATCCTGGCACGATTGCCGGAACCTGCGCTGAACTCAACTGCACGGTCGCGCCCTCGCCGCACCAGTCACCGGCCAGGCCGACGGCCTGCCCGTGAGGCACGATGTCGTCGGACGTACCGGACTGGATCAGCACCGGAGCGTTCGGCGTGCGCTCGCCGATCTTGTTCTTGGCCAGAATCTCCTGAGCCTTCGGCAGTCGGTCGAGTACCACCGACAGCGGCTCGCCGGTCTTGGTGTACTCGGTGGTGCGGTGCAGCCCGACGTTCAGAATCGTCTCTCCGACACACTGATTCGCGACCAGGTTGAGCATGGCCTTGCCTGCGTCGTTGATGTTCTCGTCGACGATCGGCTGCAGACCGGGGTCGGAATTGAGCAGACCGTTGAGGGTGTACCCGATCACGCCCGTGAGGATCGTGCCGTCGACCTGCTCGAGGGTCTGCTTCAGATCCGCGGGAGGCGCTCCTGCGTAGGTGCCGACCAGGTCGAGTTCCGGGGCGTATTCATCGGCGATCTCGGCCGCCGCTGCGGCAGCTCCGCCGCCCTGCGAGTAGCCGTAGGCCGCGACCGGGCCGTCGCCGGAGATCTTGGTGCCCTGCAGCTGCCGAGCTGCGCGGGCCGCGTCGAGCACTGCATGAGCCTCGGACGCGCGGTTCACATAGGTGTGCGCGCCCGGCGTGCCGAGACCCTCGTAGTCGGTGATCACGACGCCATAGCCCTGGGAGAGAAGCGAATACGCGGCCAGTACCTCGTACTCGACCATGAATCCGAGCGGCGGGGTGTAGGTGATGACGTTGTTGAGCATCTTGGACGGCGCGCACTGATCGCCCTGCCCCTGCGTTCCCGGTGCCAACACCACGAGCGGGCGCGGCCCCGGACCGGTCCACGGCGCGGCCGGGTCGATGTAGGTACCCGTGACGGCGTTGGCGTCGTCGTTGGAATCGGTGCTGCGGTACATGATTCGGGTTGCCTCACCCGGCAGGGTGCCGCCGATGCCCGGCACCGACAGCGCGAGATGCGAAGGCTCGGAACGAATCACGTCGCCCGCCGCGCCGGCAGGCAGCGGGCTCGGCGGAATGTAGAAGTCGGATTCGACGGTCGAACCCGTCGACGGTGCTGCCGACACGGCCGGCGCAGTCACCCCCATGAACACTGCCATCACTGCCACGGCCGAACCGAAGACACGCGTCGAACGCAAATCGAACCCCCAACGTCTGAACACCTGCTGCCAGGTGTGCGCTACCCCGCGTAGCACTTACCGTGACGCACCTTACGTGACGGCGCACACAACGTACAGACCGAAGTTGGACGAATCACCAGTCAGCGGCGGCGACCGTGCATGGCCGCCTTCGCCGTATCCACTTCGTCGTCGGTGAAGGGACGTCCGGGGAGCTCCGATCGGGGTACCGCATCACCGCGCAGGCCGTCGAGCAGCACCGTGAAGTAACGACGCCAGTTCGCGGGATCGACATGACTGGAGAATTCGACGGTCGAGCCGATCATCCCCAGTACCGGATAGAAGTCGGTGACGGCCACATCGGGACGCAGCTGACCGGATTCGAGGGCGCGATCGACGATTTTCGCGAAGAACGGATCGATCCGTCGGCGCATCTCCGCGATGCCGCGGCACCCCTCGTCCGACCCGAGGACCACATCACCGAGGCCGCGGTCGGAGGCCATTTCCTCGCATACGTCCGAGAGAAAGCCCACCAACCCACTCCAGGGATCTTCCGCTTCGAGGGCGCGTTCGGCACTGGCGAGCATTCCCTCGAGGCGCTGCTCGAAGACGCCGTCGATGAGCTCTTCCTTGCACGAGAAGCGGCGATAGACGGTGCCGACGCCCACCTTGGCGTGTGCGGCGACGTCGTCGAGCGTGATGTCGATACCGCGGGAAGCGAACAGCTCGCGAGCCGCGTCGACGATGCGGCGTCGGTTGCGTTCGGCATCCGCCCGTAGGGGCTTCGATGCCGCTGTGTCCGCTCTCACACTCATTCGATGTCCGTTTCACCCGATAAGCGGAGGACATTCCTCCACTTAGCTGCTACCTTTGCCCTACAACCGGAGGATACACCTCCGCATAGTCGAACCCGAGGACACCATGACCACCCTTTCATCGGAGAACGTGGACGGCGCAACGTCGACCACGACGCCGGCGGACGAGCGTGCGCACCGGAATCGCTGGTTGATTCTCGCCACTCTCGGACTGGCCCAGCTCATGGTCGTGCTCGACGCGACCATCGTGAACATCGCACTCCCCGCCGCCCAGCTCGATCTGGGCTTCGACAACGCCGACCGCTCCTGGGTCGTCACCGCCTATGCACTCGCGTTCGGCAGCCTGTTGCTCCTCGGTGGACGCCTGAGCGACCTCTTCGGTCGACGAAACACCTTCCTCATCGGCCTCGTCGGCTTCGCGCTGATGTCGGCAGTGGGCGGCGCGGCCGTCAACTTCGGCATGCTCGTCGCAGCCCGCGCCGGTCAGGGCGTCTTCGGTGCACTGCTGGCACCCGCGGCCCTGTCACTGTTGGCCACCACCTTCACCGACACCAAGGAACGCGCCAAGGCCTTCGGCATCTTCGGTGCCATCGCCGGCGGCGGCGGTGCACTGGGTCTACTGCTCGGCGGCATGCTCACCGAGTGGGCCAACTGGCGCTGGAGCCTGTACGTCAACCTGATCTTCGCTGCGCTCGCCTTCGTCGGAGCCTTCCTGTTCCTGGCCAAGCACAAGGTCGACGTCCGACCCAAGCTCGACATCCCCGGAACGATCGCCGTCTCCGCCGCGCTGTTCTCGATCGTCTACGGCTTCGCCCACGCCGAGTCCGACGGCTGGAGCAACCCCGTCACCCTCGGCTTCCTCGCGGCAGGTGTCGTTCTTCTCGCCGTCTTCGTGACCATCCAGAATCGCGTCGAACACCCCCTGCTGCCGCTGCGCATCGTTCTGGATCGCACCCGGGCCGGATCCTTCCTCGCGGTGTTCGTCACCGGAGCAGGCATGTTCGCGGTGTTCCTGTTCTTGACCTACTACCTGCAGAGCACGCTGAAGTACACCCCGATCACCACCGGGTTCGCGTTCATGCCGATGATCGCGTCGCTGATCCTCACCGCGACACTGTCGACGGCACTGATCCTCCCCCGGTTCGGGCCGCGGATCCTGATGACGACCGGCCTGGTCGTCGCGTCGATAGGAATGGGACTGCTCACCCAGATCGATTTGGACAGCAGCTACGTCACGCACATCCTGCCCGGCCTGATCATCATGGGTCTCGGACTCGGTGCCACCATGGCACCGGCCATGCAGGGCGCAATCTCGGGCGTCGCTCCGGACGACTCCGGCGTCGCGTCGGCGACGGTGAACACCATGCAGCAGGTGGGCGGCTCGATCGGTACCGCACTGCTGAGCACCGTGGCAGCCAACGCCGCGACCAGCTACGTCAGCTCCAACATGGCGACGGCAACCGATGCGGCTCTGCTGCAGGCCAACGCCGAAATTGCCAGCTACACGACCACCTTCTGGTGGGCGTCGGGCATCTTCCTACTGGGCGCGGTTCTCTCGGCCACGCTCCTGAAGAAGGGGCCACTGCCCTCCGCTCCCGAGGGTGCGGTCGTCGTCGGGCACTGAGAGCGGCTTCGCCGCATGTGAGTGGAAACGCGTAGCCTGCTACGAGTTTCCACTCACATGCGTTCAGCCTTCGAGCAGCTTCTCCGTCGCGGCCAGCAGAACGCAGGTTGCGACGCCGTCCATCGACTTCTCCAGCTCACCGAGCGACGGGAAGCTCGGGGCGAGGCGAATGTTCTTGTCTTCCGGATCTTTTCCGTACGGGAAGGCCGAGCCGGCGGCCGTCAGAGCGATTCCGGCATCCTTGGCCAGCGCGATCGACCGCGCAGCCGTGCCTTCGAGCACGTCGAGACTGATGAAGTAGCCGCCCTTCGGCTCGGTCCACGACGCGATCTTCGACGCACCGAGCCGGTCCTCGAGGATCTGCTGCACCAGCGCGAACTTGGGCTTCAGGATCTCGCGATGCTTGGCCATGTGAGCCCGCACCCCCTCGGCGTCACCGAAGAATCGCAGGTGCCGTAGCTGGTTGAGCTTGTCCGGTCCGATGCTCTTCTTACCGAGGTGCTTCTGATACCAGGCAAGATTCTCCTCGGAACTGCCGAAGAAGCTGACGCCCGCACCGGCGAACGTGACCTTCGACGTCGAGGCGAACACGAACGCGCGATTGGGGAAACCGGCCTCCGCCGCCATCCCGATGACGTCGTAGGACGGCGCGAACTCCTCGGTCAGCGGATGCACCGCGTATGCGTTGTCCCAGAACAGACGAAAATCAGGCGCAGCAGCCGGCATGGTGGCCAGCGCGCGAACGACTTCCTCCGAGTAGACGGCTCCGGTGGGGTTTGCGTAGTTCGGCACCACCCACATGCCCTTGATCTGCGGATCCGACGCCACCAGGTTGGCGATCTCGTGCACGTTCGGTCCGTCGGGCCCCATCGGCACCGGAATCATCTCGATGCCGAAGCTCTCGGTGATCGCGAAGTGACGGTCGTAGCCGGGGGCCGGGCACAGGAAACGAACGTTCGGCTCAGCCGACCACGGGCGCGGCGAATCCGACAGCCCGTGCAGCAGAGCCCAGACCACCAGGTCCTGCATGATCTCGAGGCTGGCGTTGTTACCGGCCACCAGGTTCTTCACCGGGATGCCGAGCAGTTCACCGAAGATGGCACGCAATTCCGGCAGACCCGCAAGGCCACCGTAGTTGCGGCAATCGGTGCCGTTGCCGTCCTTGTAGTCCGCGCCGGGGAGCGTCAGCAGCTCGGCAGCGAGATCGAGCTGCTCGGGAGACGGCTTGCCGCGGGTGAGATCCAGCTTCAGATCCTCGGCTTTGAGCTGCGTGTACTTCGCGCTCTGCCGCTCGTGCTCGGAGGCGAGCTCCTCATGGTTCATCAGACCCAACTGGGTTTGCGCTGGCATGCGGAGCGGCCTCTCGGTGACTGGGTTCCCCGGACAGTGTCTATGTCACTGAAATAAAGGGGACCCCGCGCACCCGGCAGAGCCCATTGACCCTTGCTGCCTTCCGGCCCTGGGGGAGTTCACAGGATGCGCGCCGCGCGGGATCCGTTAGGAAGTGTAGCCGCCTCCCGTCGAGCAACGCATCACCACCCTTCGCGCCTCCCGATTTGGGAGTTGGTGGGGGTAACCGGGTAAGCTCGCCCACGGAGGATTCGCCTAGTGGCCTATGGCGCTCGCCTGGAACGCGGGTTGGGTTAACGCCCTCAGGGGTTCAAATCCCCTATCCTCCGCCAAAGAAGCCCCCGTGACACGTCACGGGGGCTTCTTGCTGTTCGGGGAGGGGTGCTCCGGTTCGCGCCCACCCGTCTCCCGATCAGCACACCCGTCTCCGGATCAATGGGCGTTCGAGTCCGTCTGAGTGCAACAAAGCCGCATTCATCCGGTGGGGTGCGGCGACCCGATCCGGATGAATGCGACTTCGTTGCAATCTGAGCGACTGAAACCCACATTGATCCCAAAGTGGGGGGTGCAGCAGACGGGCGGCACTGAATCTAACGAGCCGACCAACCACCATCCATGGTGTAGGACGCCCCGGTGACCATGCCTGCGTTCTTGGACGTCAGCCATCCCACCAGTGAGGCGACTTCGGCGGGTTCGACGAGTCGCTTGATGGCCGCCTCGGTCAGCAGTACTTTCTCGAGTACTTCGTCTTCGGGGATGTCGTGCGCCTTGGCCTGATCGGCGATCTGTTTTTCCACCAGCGGTGTGCGGACGTATCCGGGGTTGACGCAGTTGCTCGTCACGCCATGCGCGGCACCTTCGAGGGCTGTCACCTTCGACAGTCCTTCGAGTGCGTGTTTGGCGGTGACGTAGGCGACCTTGAATTCCGATGCCCGCAGTCCGTGCACCGACGACAGATTGATGACTCGGCCGAACCGGCGTGCATACATCCCAGGCAGCGCCGCACGAATCAGCAGGAACGGTGCCTCCACCATCAGCGTCTGAATGCGGCGGAACGCGCCCGGGTCGAAGTCGACGATCGGTGCGACGGTTTGGATACCCGCATTGTTGACGAGGATGTCGACGTCGAGCCGAAGGTCGTCCAGTGCGGCGGTGTCGAGCAGATCGACCGACCACACCTCGCCTTCGAGCTCGGCTGCCAATTCCTTTGCTGCGACGTCGTTCACGTCGGCGATGGTGACGCGGGCACCGCGGCCGGCGAGCTCACGCGCGCAGGCGGCCCCGATACCGGACGCTCCCCCGGTGACGAGGGCGGAGCGTCCGGTCAGGTCGGTCACCGCTTTACACTCGGATCGAGCAGACCGGCCTTGGCCAGCTCGGCTTCGGTGGCCAAGTTCTTGGCGTCGGCGATGTCGATGCTTTCGAGCGCCAGTCCCTTTGTCTCCCTGGCTACGACGACGGCAACCACGGTGATCGCGCAGGCCACGGCCAGGTACACCGCGATCGGGACGGACGAGCCGTAAATGTCGAGCAGCTTCACCGCGATGATCGGGGCCAGCGAGCCGGCGACGATCGAGGTGACCTGATAGCCGAGGGACACACCGGAATACCGCATCCGCGTCGGGAACATCTCGGCCATGATGGCCGGCTGCGTGGCGTACATGAAGGCGTGGAACATCAGGCCGATGATGATGGCCAGCAGGATCACGACGTTGTGGCCGCTGTTCATCATCGGGAAGGCGAAGAAGCCCCACGTTGCCGCGGTGAGGGCACCGGCGAAGTACACCGGACGGCGGCCGATGCGGTCGGCGAGCCTGCCCACCAACGGAATTGTGCAGAAGTGGATCGCGTGGGCGATGAGCATCCACCACAGGATCGTGCTGGTGTCGGTGCCGACCTCCACCTTGAGGTACGTGATGGAGAAGGTGACGACGAGGTAGTACATGACGTTCTCACCGAAGCGCAGGCCCATCGCGGTGAATACGCCACGCGGATAACGCTTCACAACCTCGAAGACGCCGTACGACGCGGCCTTGATAACCTCGGCCTGCTTGTGTGCCTCGATGAAGATCGGGGCGTCGGAAACCTTGGTACGGATGTAGTAGCCGACGAAAACGATGACGGCAGAGAGCCAGAACGCGACGCGCCAGCCCCAGCTGAGGAACGCTTCGTCGGACAGGGTTGTCGTCAGGACGAGCAGTGCGACGGTGGCGAGGAGGTTACCGGCGGGCACGCCTGCCTGCGGCCAGCTGGCCCAGAATCCGCGGCTCTTGTTCGGGCTGTGTTCTGCGACAAGGAGAACCGCGCCGCCCCATTCGCCGCCGACGGCGAAGCCCTGAATGAATCGCAGGGTGACCAGCAGTGCCGGGGCCCAGTAGCCGATGGCCTCGAATGTCGGTAGGCAGCCCATGAGGAACGTGGCTCCGCCGACGAGGACGAGGCTGAACTGCAGCAGCTTCTTTCGGCCGTATTTGTCGCCGTAGTGTCCGAAGACGATGCCGCCCAGGGGTCTCGCGACGAAGCCGACGGCGTAGGTGACGAAGGCCGCGAGGATGGCGTCGAGCTCACTGGTTCCGGCCGCGAAGAAGATCTTGCTGAACACCAGTGTGGCGGCGGTTCCGTAGAGAAAGAACTCGTACCATTCGACGATGGTGCCGGCCATCGATGCTCCGACGACCTTCTTCAGGCCGGTGGGGGTGGCATCGGGGTCCGGCTCGGACCTTTCTGCCAGCGGTCGGTCGACGCTCATAGCTTCTCCTGTGTTGCTCGGCACTGCGTGCTCGTGTTTGTGACAGACCACACATGTAGCGGGGTTGGTCTGAGTATTGGTGCAGATCTTTTTCTGCGCAAGAGGCATGGACGCAGGTTCGATCTGCAAAACTGCACACATGACACGCGGTGACGGGAAGGTTCCCAGTGCCGACGACCTGCTGGTCCTGCTCGCCGTCAGTCGAACCGGACGCTACAGCTCCGCTGCCGACGACCTCGGCATCAACCACACGACCATCTCCCGACGCATCGCCGCACTCGAGGACACCCTCGGCGGACGAGTGCTCACCCGCGCCGGCGGAGGTTGGGAACTGACCCAACTGGGGCACGGCGCACTCGCCGCTGCCGAGGCCGTCGAAAACGCACTGCAGACGCTGGTCTCGAGCGACGCGGGTGCGCTGAAGGGCGTCGTACGCATCTCGGCCACGGACGGTTTCAGCGCGTACATCGCAGCTCCTGCGGCAGCTCGCGTGCAACGCACCCACCCGCTGGTGTCGGTGGAGATCGTCGCGACCACCAGACGTGCGTCGAGGCAACGGTCCGGATTGGACATCGAGATCGTCGTCGGACAACCACAGGTGCATCGCGCGGAGGCCATCAGGCTCGGCGACTACGTGCTGGGTCTGTACGCGTCGCAGACCTACGTGGACGAGCACGGCACACCGCAGGTGCCGGCCGACCTCGCCGCCCATCCCTTCATCTACTTCATCGACTCGATGCTGCACGTCGACGATCTGGATCTGGCCCCCAACTTCACTCCGACGATGCGCGAATCGGTGACGTCGACCAACGTCTTCGTCCACGTCGAGGCCACACGAGCCTCGGCGGGCATCGGATTGTTGCCGTGTTTCATGGCCGACCGACACCCCGACCTGCAACGAATCCTGCCCGAGGCCATCGCGGTGACACTGACCTACTGGCTCGTCACCCGCACCGAAACTCTCAGACGCCCCGAAGTGTCGGCGGTGATCGACGCGATTCGTGCGGTGGTCACCGAACAACACTCGGCTCTACTGGGTGAGAAATGAACGCACGGAACCTACGCCCCACAAGGAGAGTCCCCTGATGTCCGATATCGATTTCTATTTCGATCCGGTATGCCCGTTCGCGTGGATGACCAGCAAATGGGTTCGCAAGGTTCAAGCCCAACGCGACTACACCGTCGACTGGCGGTTCATCTCGCTTCGCCTGCTCAACTCCCACATCGACTACGACGCCCATTTCCCACCCGAGTACGAGGCCGGCCACACCGCGGGTCTGCGACTGTTGCGGGCCGCTGCCTCTGTTCGTCGTGAGCATGGGTCGGACGCTGTCGGGCCGCTGTATCGGGCCCTCGGAACGCACATCTTCGACACCGAGGCGGTGCCCGACGACGCTGCGAGTCACGGACATCGCGGCACCGCGGCATTCCTCGGGCCGATCCTCGAGGAAGTCGGGCTGCCCACCCATCACACTGCAGCACTCGATGATTCGACGATCGACGACGAGATCCGGGCCGAAACCGATCATGCGCTGTCGCTGACCGGTAAGGACGTCGGCACACCCATCATCGCCTTCGAGCCGCCGGACGGTGTCGCGTTCTTCGGTCCGGTGATCAGCAGGCTCCCCAGTGACGAGGAGGCAGTGCCGCTGTGGGACAACGTGATCGGACTCGCGCGATTCCCTGGATTTGCCGAGATGAAGCGCAGCATGCGTGAACTCCCCCAGTTGAAGGCACTCGGGGTGACGGAGGACGAGGTTGGCGTGCAACAGGATTGGCACGGCGGGAGCCGGCGGCAGAAGAAGTGAATTGCCCTCCGATCTAGTCGGCCAGTACGTCGTCCATGTTGCCGACGTCCGGAGTCCCGGCGTCGAGGCCGTATCGCAGGTAGACGGTGCCTTTGCCTCCGACGGCTGGTGGCTCGAGCAGCGTCAGGTTGCTGGGCACGGTGCCGTCGGCAAACACTCTCTTCCCGACTCCGAGAAGGATGGGATGCACCCATAGATCGACTCGATCGAAGAGCTTCTCGCGCAACAGGGTCTGCACCAGATCGAGACTTCCGACCACCTTGATGTTGTCGTGTCGATCTCGGATCTCACGCACCGCCCCGGCCAGGTCCGGTCCGAGTTGAGTCGAACCGTCCCACCGCAGATCGGGTGTGCCGCGCGAGGCCACGTATTTCGGGATGGTGTTGAACAACGTTGCGAACGAATCGTGTTGGTGCGGCCAGTACGCGGCGAAAATGTCGTAGGTACGCCGCCCGAGTAGGAGCGCATCCGTGCCCTCGTATGCGGCGGCGACCTGTGCCCCCGAAACCTGGTCGAGCAGAGGAGCCTGCCAGCCGCCGTAGGGAAAATTCTCGGGGTCTTCCTCCGGGCTTCCGGGTGATTGCGCGACGAGGTCGAGGGTGGCGAACAGTTCCAACGTGATGAGGCCCATGATTGCTCCTGGTTCTGTAGGACGGAAGCTCTGTCAGCTCAATACTTTTCGTAGCGTCTCGGCAAATTCGGTCGGCTTTCCCGTCTGACCGAATTCGCCGCCGAGGAAGCCCGAGTGGCCGCCGGGAAAGTCAATCGGCTCCGATCCGAGGAGCGCCGCTGTGGAATACGCTGCGCGAGCGGCGATGTGACCGTCCTCGGGACCGCCGGATTCCTCGCCGACTCCGATCACAACCGTGGTGGGAGCAGCACGCATTGCATCGACGTCAGGTGCGAAATCGACTCCGCCGCCGCGCATGTTGGACATCAGGGCGTCGTCGCGGGTTCCGTCGTCCTCGGCCGGGAGGCCGAACTGCGCCGGGTCCGGTGTCGGGCGATCGAAGAACGTGTTGTCGATGGGTCCTGCGTGCATGAGCAACGCCATGAACTGGGCCATGGCCGGCCCGCGGCCGTGAGCATCGTATGCGGCCACCATGTTTGCGCACACGGTCGCGATGTTCTCGCGGTCCGGCAGGGTGCCTCCGGCGGGTGGTTCGTGGGCCACCAACATCCGAACGTCGGACGGGTATTTGCTCACGAGTACCAGCGCATTGACTGCACCCCCGCTCGAGGCGAATACATCCACAGGCCCATGGCCGACGGCGGTGAGCACTGCGTGCAGGTCGTCGGCATGTTGGTCGAAGGTGACCGCGGCAGTCGGGTCGTCTCGTCGACTGCGTCCCACGTTTCTCGGGTCGTACGTGACGACCACGCGGTCGCGGAAATGCGATGCCAACGTCCCGAATCCGCTCGCATCCATCGGTGAGCCGATGAGCACCAAGGGAGTGACCCCGGGCTCGAGTTCGCCGACCACGTCGTACGTCAGGGTTGCACCGGGAACGGAAACTGTGTGTGTCGTCATGCTGGGGTGGACCCCGGTACGAGCGAAAACTCACCGCCTAGTCGTAGAGAATCGCAGTTCCCGTCTGTCGCAACTTCTCCAAACCTTCACGAAACCGGCTCAGGTATTCGCGCGAATGCCCGACCCACTCGGACGTCTCTTCGACGATGCGTACCGGTTCCGCGCTGCGGTAAGAATGAGTCGGATTGCCGGGGAACTTCTTGTCCGTCACGTTCGGATCGTCCTCGACGCTGCCGGTCGGCTGGACGATGTAGACCCGAGGACGCCCCTCGCCGACGGCCATCTCGGCCGCGAGCACGGCACCGTCCAGCACCTTGGTCATGTAGATGTAATTCGAGATGTGCTCGGGACGGTAGTTCGAGCGATAGCCGGGAGACAAGTAATCGCCGGCCTTCAGATCGGCCTTCGTGCCATGAAAGTAGGCACCGGACTCGTGCACCCGAAATCGCTCCGGTGTATCCGCCATGTCTGCCATAGAAATTCCTCCGTGTCGGTAGCCGGAAGAGTGTGCACCACCGACTGGGTCTTGCCGCAAGCCCCCAACTCAGCGATAAACTGAAGGCAACGGCGGCGGGCACGGCTATGTCACGTCGCGCGTTCACTCGACACGAGAAAGTCACGCGTAGTTCGTGGTTCGCGACCGAGCAGTTCGCCCAACAGCGGGTCGGTACCGGCGAATCGGCCGTCGTGGGCGGCGAGAAAGATGCCAAGGGTGAAGCGAGCCATGAACTCGTTCGCACCTGCAGCCACGCGATCGGCGACCCACTGCTCCTCACCCACGATCGATACCTCGATCTTTCGACCCACGACTGTCGACGCGATGGCCGCTACCTCGGTCATTGTCGGAGCATCGCGGGCCGTCAACACCGTGGGGCCCTCGTATGCGCCATCCGACGTGAGTATCGCGGCGGCAGCTTCCGCCGAATCCGCTCTGTCGGTCCACGAAACAGGGCCGTCCACAGGTATGGATACAACGCCGGTCTCGCGCCAATCGCCCATGACGAAATCGAGGCTGTGTGCGTAGAAGCCGTTGCGTAACGACGTCCACGCCACACCGCTGTCGGCCAACATCTGCTCGGTCGCAGCATGATCGCGCGCAGGCTTGAACGGACTGTCGAGCCCCGCGCCCTGGTGACTCGTATAGAGAATGCGCCCGGCACCGGCGGCGACCGCCGCGTCGATCGCGTTGCGATGCAACGCTGTCGCGTCGGCCCCGGGATCGCTGGACGAGACGAGCAACACCTGGTCTGCCCCGTCGAACGCCGTCGTCAGCGAGTCCGAATCGTCATAATCGCCTCGACGCACCTGCACGCCACGATCCGCAAAGCGCTGCGCCCGAGCCACATCGCGAACCGCGACGGCGATCTCCGAGGGGCGAACGAGGTCGAGTAGATGGTCGACGGTGGCACCGTTCAATGCCCCGGTAGCTCCGGTGATGACAATCATGACAACCTCCAGTTATCAAAGGAATCAAATAGAAGGTAACACCGGAAACACAACGATAGCAACAGTGCGTTATCGTCGATACGTGATGGATTCGTCGACGAGCACCAGAGACAGCACCCGTCGACGAATCGTCGATGCCGCAGCTCGGCTTCTGCAGGAAAACGGCCCTGGGGCGGTGACCACTCGCGGCGTCGCCGAGTCGGCCGGGGTTCAGGCACCGGCCATCTACCGATTGTTCGGGGATAAGAATGGTCTGCTCGACGCCGTGGCCGAACATGTCATGGCCACCTATGTGTCCACCAAGTCCGAGATCGCAGACAATGAGCTCGCCGAGAACGGTGACCCCGTGGAGGATCTGAGAACCGGATGGCGCGCACAGATCGAGTTCGGGATCGCCAACCCAACCTTGTTCGCTCTGCTCAGCGACCCTGCTCGAGTGCCCGATTCTCCCGCGGTCCGGGAAGGAGAAGCCGTTCTCGCGGCACGGATTCGCCGGATAGCCCGCACCGGCCGACTTCGGGTCACCGAGCAGCGCGCGGTGGAGCTCATTCATGCCGCGGGTACGGGTGCTGTCCTGACCATCCTCGGCACACAGCACGATCGCCGAGACGTCGGACTCGCCGACGAGCTGTTCGATGCAGTCATGCGCCACATCGTCGTCGACACACCTCGGTATCCCGAAAGCTCTGCGCACGGTGCAGCGATTGCCTTGCGAGCCTCAATTTCCGACATCGACGTACTGAGCGATTCGGAGCGGCAGTTGTTGGCCGAGTGGCTCGATCGGATATCCGGGTGACGATGCACCCGATGCGCGGACGCTGGTGGTATGGCCGCACTAATTGACTCGATCGCCGGTCGACGAGGCAGACCTCGCGCGACGACGAGCCGTTCGACGCCACCGTTCATGAACTCGGCTCTGCCGAGCCAGAGTTGACAGTCCCGACGCGAATCTGGATATGGCCTCCGCGGACAGCGCGGGTCGAAAGATCCCGCAGCAGTGGCGTCATCGCCGTCCACGGATTCGCCTCGATATCCGACCCTCCCAGTCGACACGCAAGCTTCGCGAGCGGCGTCCACGCAGCGGCTCGTCCGACGGGCCGCTGCATGTCGACGACGGCCACGACGCCGCCCACCCGTGTAGCCGAGATCATCGATTCGAGCGCCGCCTGCCATGGCGTCATCAACGACAGCGCGTAGGTGCTCAACGCAGCATCGAACGGGGCCTGCTCCCCCAGATCGGCGGACGTCAGGGCGGTGGCGTCGGCGGGGATCAATGTGACATTCATCCACCCCGCGCGGGTAGCTCGAAGTCGCGCCTGTTCGAGCATCTGCGGGCTGGCGTCGATTCCGGTGATCGAGCCGGTCGGGCCGATCATCCGCTGCAACCCGGCGAAGTTCAGCCCCGTCCCGCAGCCGAGGTCCAGAACATGGCTCCCCACAGGCAGATTCATCAGCTCGAACGCCGCGTCCCGTCCGGCTCGGTACACCGGCCATTCGGCGGAGATCACGTCGTACAGGCGCGCCGAGAAGGTGTACTTGGTCGGTCGTCTCATCTCGGGTCGCTCCAAGGCGCGGGCATAGTGGGAGGTATGGGAATTCGTCGTTCGTCTTCGAGTGTGCCCGACGACCGTCCCGACATGGTCGTGGTCGGCGGCGGCACCGCCGGCATCGTGGCGGCGAAGACCGCGGCCGGCTTCGGCGTTCGCGTCGTGTTGGTCGAGCGGGACCGCACCGGCGGCGACTGCCTCTGGACCGGGTGTGTGCCGTCGAAGGCTCTGCTCGCGGCGGCTTCGGTGGCACAGACGGTTCGATCCGCATCCCGGTTCGGCATCGACACCGAACCACCGCGCGTAGATTTTGCGCGCGTGATGCAGCACGTGCACGGGTCGATCGCCGAGATCGCGCCGATCGATTCACCCGAGGCACTCACTGCGGCCGGGGTCGACGTCATCAGCGGTGACGCCGTGTTCACCGGTCCGAACACGGTGAATGTCGGCACGCGGATGCTGCATTTCGGTCAGGCGATCGTGACCACCGGCGCGCATCCCACAGTGCCGGCGATCGACGGTATCGATAGCGTCGACTACCTGACCAGCGACACTCTATGGGATCTGACGGCCCTGCCGGAGCGGCTGCTCATCGTCGGAGCCGGATCGGTGGGTTGCGAAATGGCGCAAGCATTCTCGCGTCTCGGATCCGACGTCACCCTTGTCGGACGGTCAGCGACGATCCTTCCCCGCGAGCACCCTGAGGCCTCGTCGATACTGACGCAGGCCCTGACCGACGAGGGCGTGCGCGTCCTGACCTCCACCGCCGTCGTACGCATCGAGAACGGCTCGGCCGTGACCGACGCAGGTGTCGAGATCCAATTCGATCGAGTGCTCGTCGCCACCGGACGGACTCCACGAACCGCGTCGCTCGGGTTGGACACGGCCGGTGTGGAAGTGGACGACAGCGGATTCGTGCATGTCGACGCGAATCTGCGGACCACCAATCCCCGCATCTGGGCGGCGGGAGATCTCACCGGTCATCCGCAGTTCACGCACACTGCCGGCGTGTACGGCAGTCTGGCCGCGAGCAATGCGGCACTGGGCCTGAACCGAAAGGTGAGTACGACGGGAACCCCGCGGGTGACGTTCACCGATCCCGAGATCGCCTCGGCCGGAATCGATGTGCGGACTGCGCGTCAGCGTGGGTTGCGGCTGCAGACACTCGAGCACCACCACGTCGATCGCGCCGTGACCGAGAGTGCAACGAACGGATCGACGACGCTCGTGCTCGACGCCAAGCGTCGCATCGTCGGTGCCTGCGTGGTGGGTCCGCGGGCGGGCGAGACGATCGGGGAGCTGATCATCGCCATCGAGCAGGGTTTGCGTACCCGCGATCTCGCCGGGGCCACGCACCCGTATCCGACGTACAACGACGGTCCGTGGAACGCGGCGATCGCAGACGTGAAGGCGCAGTTGGGTTCTCCGGTAATTTCCCGAGCAACGGCCGCACTGGCGAAGGTCCGGGGCAGGTGGATCAGGAGAGGGCGCGATACCCGGCGATGATCCGCTGGGTGGAGCTCACAGCGACCACCGCCGCCCACACCACGGCGATCTGCCAGGAGATACCCGGCAGCAGCAACCAGAGACTGTGCACCGCAATTGTTTCGGCACCCTCGGCCAATCCCCCGAGGAACGACAGCGAGCGGCCGTCGTCGATGGTGCGACCGGTGCGTTCGGCAATCGAGGAGAACGCAAGAAATGCGGTGCCGTTGATGTAGTACGCCAACAGCACCAGCAGGAACGGCCACCAGGGGGCGTCGTATCCGGCCGAGGCACCTACCGCGACGCCCACCACCGTGGTGCCGTAGACCACGAAGTCGGCGGTGATGTCGAAGAATCCACCGGCACCGCCCGTAGTGGAACGCCTACGCGCGAGAGGCCCGTCCAGGCCGTCGGCGATTCGGGAGACGATCCACAATGCCAACGCGAGCCACCAGAACTGCAGCCCCGCCGCCAGTGCGCTCCCCAGGCCCAGCACGAGTCCCGCGGCGGTGATCCGATCCGGGGTGAACGAGGGACGGTCGAGCGCGTGTGCACAACGATCCAGCGGGCCTTCGAGGTGTCGGCGCAGGAAGCTGTCGATCATTCGGCAGCTCCGGTCAATCCGAGACGTCGGGCCAGTAGCGCCGATCCGGCCGCGATCGCCAGGACCGCGAGCAATGCGATGGCGAACGGCCATGAGAGCGGCGAGGTCCCGTAGGCACCGAGCGCGGTGTACGCGACGGTCGCGGGCACGATCCCGATCATGGTGCCCACCACGTAGTCACGTTGCCCCACGGCACTCACTCCGGCCGCATAGTTGACCAAGGAGAACGGCAGCGGCACCAGTCGCACGAGCAGTACCGACAGCAATCCTCGTCGTCCGAGCATGGCGTCGAGCCGGCGGAGCCTGTCCCATTCCGTGCGGGCCACCTGTCCACGGCCGAGCGCCCGCGCTCCCCAGTACCCGAGATATGCCCCCATCGTGGCGGCGAACACCACGACGGTCGCGCCCACTGCCAACCCGAACAGCAGTCCCGACGCGATGGTCAACGTGCTGGCGGGGAACGGAGTGGCCGACAGGACGGCATAGAGCACGACGAACAACGCGATGCCCCACGGCCCGGCCGACGCCACGCGATCGCGGATGAACGACGGATCGGGAAGATCGACGGTGCTCAGCACGATCACCACAGCGATGACGATCACGGCAGCCGCGAGCAATTTCAGGGTCGTGCCGCGGCGACTACGCGTCGGGCGGTCCTGCGTCACGGTGTGTGCCTCTCGTCCGACGGTTCACGATCCATTGTGCACACGGCCGGTCTGCCCGCGTGTTCAGCGGTTGTCGCATTCGACCGATTACGGTGGTGAGGGCAGCGTCGACGACGGCTGCTTCGGTTGATCTGGAGGCCCCCGGGTGATTCGTTCAGTACGGTGCGCAGTGGCGATTGCGGCGAGCGCAGGGCTGCTGCTTACCTCCTGTGCTGCGCCGGATTCGGAAGCACCGATAGCCGAGGCGCAGTCGTGGAGCGAGATCGAACAGCAGGCGCAAGGACAGACCGTCTCGCTGTGGATGTACGGCGGCGACGAGCAGGGCAATGCCTACGTCGACGACGTGCTCACCCCCGCGGCCGCCGCGGAGGGCGTCACATTGCGTCGCGTGCCGGTGGAATCGACGACCGATGCCGTCAACCGCATCCTGTCCGAGCGGCAGGCCGGGGTCACCGACGGCGAGGTGGATCTGGTGTGGGTCAACGGCGCGAACTTCGGCACCGGTAAGCAGGCCGGCGCGTGGCTGTGCGGGTGGACGCAGAATCTGCCGAACATGGAATTGACCGATCCCGAGGATCCGCTGCTGCGCGACGACTTCGGCACTCCGGTCGAGAACTGCGAATCACCCTGGCACAAAGCTCAATTCACCCTGGTCTATAACGCAGCAGCCATTCCCGATCCGCCGACGACATTCGACGGCGTCCTCGACTGGGCGCGCGCGAACCCGGGCCGCTTCACCTATCCCGCTCCCCCGGACTTCACCGGCTCGGTGTTCGTGCGCGAGGCACTGGTCAACGAATCCGGCGGCGTCGACGAGGTTCCCGCTCAGTTCGATCAGGACTCCTACGACCGACTCGCCCCGGCATTGTTCGATCGATTGAACGAGCTCGCCCCGTCACTGTGGCGCGAGGGAACGACGTATCCGCAGTCCTCCTTCGAGCTCGACGCCCTCTACGCCGGCGGTCAGGTCGACATGACCATGACGTACGGCCCCGCGACCCTCCCGAAACTTGTCGCCGACGGCACCTTCCCGCCGGAGACCCGCGTCCTGACTCTCGACGAGGGAACCGTCGGGAATGCGAGTTTCCTTGCCATTCCGTCGACGTCGGGGAAGTCGGCCGCGGCGCAGGTGGTTGCCAATCTCGCGTTGTCGCCCGAGCAACAACTTGCAAAGGCGACGCCGGACGTGTGGGGGCAGTTCACCGTGCTCGATATCGACCGATTGCCCGATGACGCCCGCGCCAGGTTCGAGGCGTTGCCGAGTTCGACGGTTCTGCCGTCCTACGAAGAGCTGTCGGCCAACGCGCATCCAGAACTGTCAGCCGACTGGGTCTCGCCGGTCGACGAGGGTTGGCGTCGAAGCGTGCTCGCCGGTCAGTGAGCGCGTCGACGAGGAGCTTTCGCGGCACAGCGGCGGTCCTCCCCGCCGTCGTCTTGGTTGTTCTCGTCGTCGGCGGCGGCCTGGGAACCGTGGTGCTGCAGAGCCTGGGTCTGATGCCGTTGGTCGGAACCCCCGAACTATCGGTCGACGCGTACTCCGCTCTGGGCGGTGACCTCTGGCGCTCGGTGGTGCTGACGCTGTCGATCGCCATCGTCTCGACGGCGTTGGCCACGGTGATCGGGCTTGCCGCGGCGCTGACGGCGTTGTCGGGTGGACGCGCCGCGTTGGTCGCTGCTGGGGTGACGGTCACGGTGCCGCACCTGATCGGCGCGGCGGCGATGGCGTTGTTGCTGGCGGATTCGGGGATGCTGCCGCGCATTCTCGGCATGACCGACGGCGGCTGGCCGGAGTTGGTCGGTGGGAGGTGGTGGATCGCCGTTGTCGCCGAATACGCCTGGAAGGAATCGGCTTTCGTAGCCGTCGTCGTGGCCGGGACGCTCGCCACCCGAGTAGCGGCATTCGACGAGACGGCCGCGACCTTGGGTGCCGGACGGTGGGCTCGGCTCCGTTTGGTCACGCTGCCGTTGGCTCGGCCCGCGCTGATCGCATCGGCGGCCATCGCGTTCGCCTACACGGTCGGCTCGTACGAGGTAGCCCGCATTCTGGGTCGCCCGTATCCGGAGCCGTTGTCGGTGATGGCCATTCGACTGTTCACCTCGATCGATCTTCAGACGCGTCCGCAGGCAGCTGCTGCTGCGACGGTCGCCACCGCTCTGACGGTGGCCGTAGCCGCGGTGGCGCTGCACTATCTGCGCAGATCGGCAGCGTGGAAATGAACAGGGTGGAAGTGAACAGGATTCTTCCCGCTGTCGGCAGGTCCGTTCTGGTCCTGTGGTTCCTGTTGCCGCTGATTCCGGTTGTCTTGTGGGCCATCAGCAATCGCTGGTCGTTTCCCGGATCGGTTCCCCAGGAATGGGGATTCGACGGCGTCCGCAGCGCCCTCGACGCCGGTGGTGTCGATGCGTTCGTGCGGTCTACCCTCCTCGCTCTCGCCGTCGCCGCCATCGCAACACCATTGGGCGCGTTGGCCGCTCGCGCACTGGTGAACGGTTCCGTGCGTTTCCCCGCTTTCGTGGCCGGGGTTCTCTTCGCTCCGCTGACCCTGCCCCCGTTTGCTGTGGCGTTGGGACTCGATGTTCTGGTGCTGCGCTCGCGCATTCCGAGCACGGTGGCGGTGATTGCGTTGCTGACGGTCGCGGCGATTCCGTACACGACGTACCTGATGCGAGTGGCGTTCGGCGCGTACGACATCGGCTACGAGGAGGAGGCACGCACTCTCGGTGCGTCGAATGCCATGGTGCTACGGCGTATTCGCATTCCGCTGTTGGCTCCGGCGTTGGCGGGTGCGGCGTTGCTCGCGTTCCTCGTCGCGTGGAGCGACTACGTGATCACGTTGTTGATCGGTGGCGGCAGACTGGTCACCGTGCCCATTCTCGTCGCCTCCTTCGCCGCAGGCACCGGTAACGATTCGGTGGTGGCTGCATTGTCGGTCGCCGCTGTGGTGCCGCCGCTGTTGCTGGTGCTCATGCTGGCCCGGTTGCGTCGTAGGAGTGCACGATGAGCGTCGAACTGTCCGTTCACGGACTCACGAAAGTACATGCCGGTCAATCGGTTGCGGCTCTGGATTCGTTGGATCTCACCGTGCCACCGGGATCCTGCACGGCGATTCTCGGGCCGTCGGGCTCGGGCAAGAGTACGGCGCTGCGGCTCATCGCGGGATTGGATTCACCCACCACCGGCACGGTGCAGATCGACGGCCACGAGGTGAACGGTGTTACGGCCGAGAACCGCGGCGTCGGGATGGTGTTTCAACGTCCGATGTTGTTCCCGCACATGTCGGTTCTCGACAACATCGGCTTCGCGTACCGCGCTGCTGGGGAGAGTCGCAAGAGGTCGCGCGAACGTGCCCGGGAGTACCTCGAACTGGTGCATCTCGGCGACATCGGGGGCCGAGCGGTGTCCGAGGTGTCGGGTGGACAGGCCCAGCGGGTGGCGTTGGCGCGCTCACTCGCCGGTTCACCGCGAGTGTTGTTGCTGGACGAGCCCTTCAGTGCGCTGGACCCGGTGTTGCGCACCGAGATGCACGACCTGGTGCGCGAATTGCGTTCGACGTTGGATCAGACCCTGCTGCTCGTCACCCACGATCAACAAGAAGCGGCGGTGCTGGCCGATTCGGTCGCAGTACTCATCGACGGCCGACTGGAGCATCACTCCGATATCGCGACGGCCTACACGCGTCCGAGCACGCTCGCAGTGTCGCGACTGATGGGTGGGATGAACGAAATCGAGGGGCAGTGGGACGGGGTTGGGGTGCATCGCTCCGAGCTCGGGGAGCTGGAGGTCGAAGGAGTTTCTTTGCCGGCTGGGCGTGCCGTGCTACTGCTTCGACATGAGTTGATCACATTGAATGACAACGGGATTCGTGGGGCTGTTTCTGCCTCGAGGCCTACCGGATTTCGCAGCATCGCCGATGTGACGGTGGGATCGACAGTGCTGAAGGTGGAGCTGGCGGCGGGATCTGCTGTGCGGGTCGGGGACGCCGTGGGATTGCAGATTCCGGGTGGGGCGAGGTTTGTCACGGGTTGAGGTTGAGGATGAGACGGTTCGCAGTCCCCTTGCTCTGGGATCCGACGCTATGGGTCTTCCAATGCCCACGAGAACTACAGTCTCCGCGCCGTCAAGACGTCATGGCGGTCTGATGGGGAAAGGCCTGGCCCAGTAGCTGCAAATCTCATTAACAGGTCATGAGGTTGAGCGCTTCGCTACGATCAGGTGCCAGGCCGAGCTGCTGCCAGGAGGTGCTCAATCTCTGCGTTCGAGGAGTTGCACGATGGCGGGTTTCTCGGTGCGCAGGGTCTCGCGATCATCACGGGCTTGATTCGCGGGGAGCTCCACAGGTTTCCTGCTTTTGGACAGCGGGAGTTAGATGACGTGGTCCAGGATTTCCTGGTTGACAGAGTCAAACCGCTGACAGTCATGTTGATGACCCAAGCGACGGATCAAGATTCATTTGACCGTTTACTGCGCCGGTCCATACGGAATTGGCTGATCGACCAAGTTCGAGCGACAGCTATCGGAGCCATACGCCGCTCACTTGAGAAGGTTCTGAAGGAGGAGGACGATTTTGAGACGATACCTGCGGGTGAGGAAGGGGCTGGTCGTTGGCGGTTGGTCGGTTTAGCAGGGAACGCTCCGTGGGGTGGCGACCCAGCGGTCCTGGTCGCTGCTGCGTGGAACGTCTCCGACGTGAGGGTCCCGAAGTGGTCGAGCGGCACCCGTCGCCCACCTATCGCAGACCGGGCGTCGATAGTCAGCATCCTTCGTGCCATCTTGATGACTGCTGACGGCAGCCTCGAAACCGCACAAATTGTCCACGTTCTTGCACGCAGATTCGCCGCCGCCCTCGATCCAGTCGAACGGCCGATCTCCGACGCGGACAGCGAAGAATTCCGCTCAGAGGGGTTGTCACCAGAAGAACTCGTCATCGCGACGGATTCGGAAGTTGACGCGGCCAGTGCTGCCTGGGCGATCTTTTCGACGCTCTCAGACGATGAGCGGTCGATCCTTCCCGTTGTAGACAATCCTGCTGAAGTCCAGAAACGCCTCGGCCTTGGCCGCAGTCAAGCGTCGCAACTCGCGTCTCGTTGCAAGGCGAAGATTGCGAACTTGGCAGGGACTGGACCTGAAGCCCGCCAAGTCGCCTTGGAGGTGATCTGGTTATGCGGAGGCCCCGCGGCTCACTAGACATGTTCGGATCGTCCCCGCGGTGGGACGTCAGAGAACTATGCCGGGGTACAGCAAGCATCGAGTCGACAGGAGGTGAATCGTGGCCGATCCAGAAGCGCCTATTCGTCTGAGCGAGCTCGCAGAGCAAGCGCGAGTACCGCGGGCTCTTACGGATCGCGGTCGAAAGGAGAGGTTCGGTGACACCCGCGATCTGAAGATCGCACCTGGTCAAGTGTGGCGCGCGGCTTGGGACGACGTCAGCCTGCTGGTTTTGATCACGCGTCCAGTTCACGAACCCGACGTCGGCGTGATTCCATTGACGGTCGAGCCGAACATCGCCAACGACCGCAGTCTGATAATCGGCCCTTCCCACACTGCGTTCGGAGTTGAGGCGACTTTGTTGATAGACCTGCAAAGTGTGGTTCCTCTTCGCGTGCTCGACGAGATTATCGACGAGTGGACGGCCGACGTCTTAAACGCGCTATTACCCACGGCATCCGTACTAACACAGCCTCCACTCGGAATTAGGCGGGGCAATCCGGTCGAGACGGAATTTGATCGATCACTGTCGGTGATGGCCGAAATCGAGGACGACCTGGAGACATTGCACTCAACAGCAGCCTTGCCTGTCGAGACAGGAAGAGGGCAAGCAACTCGGACGTTGGCAAGCGTCTTAGGAAAAAATGCAAACTTGATGGCCCTGATGACTGCTTTGGAGCCCCTAGGTTTAGGTCAGCCTGAGGTAATGAAACTAATGCGCGGTAAAAGGCCGATGACTCCGGAGATAGTAGACGCGGTAAGTGACGCCACCGGGGTAGACCGAGAGCTGGTTGAGGAAACAGTGCAACCGTTGCCTGTCGAGCTCGTTATCGAAGTTGACCATCCAAAGTGGCGAACATACTGGAAAGAACAAGCTCAGCAGGAACAAACTGATGAATTCTCCGTGCGGTTGCAAACAAGTTATGAAGTATTTGCATTGGCTGCCCGACAAACCGGTGTCCAACAGCCAGACTGGCCCGCCCGAATCGCTCAATATCGGACCGCGAGGAAGAAAGTGTAGCCACAATGCAGGGGATGTACATCTACGAAGCTCAACTACAGGCCCGAGCAATGATGGCCGTAGTTGAAAGAACGCTTCCTGGAGCATTGGAACGACTCCAATCCGACGCGGTTGCAGAATTGCACCGGTGGAGTGGACTGGCTGTGGAGTCGATCGACGAAACGACTGGGGCAGATGGATGTTCTGTCGCAGGAAGTTACAAGTCCGATCCGCCGACGTTGGTGGTGACGAAGTCGCTGTCCTACCGGCGAAGGAATTTCACGGCGCTTCACGAACTCGGCCACCACCTTCAACAGACAGATCCTAATTTGGGAAGCACGGTTTTTCGCTACAGCGATACAGAACGCTTCGAAGAGGAAGCCTGCGACGCGTTCGCAGCCCAGGTGCTCCTTCCGGATGAGAACCTCTTGCCGCGGATCGATCCTCGAGGACCAGTTGCTCAAGACGTAGTGGATCTATTTACGAATTTCTCGTCAGCGTCACGAGAAGCGTGTTGTGTATGGGCGGCTAGGCAGCTCCGGGGGGCTGGAGTCGTTGTGCTTATGGACCGAGAGGGCTTGGTCCGGTTTGCTGCGCCTCGGAGCCTCGTGCCGCCGGCGAAGGGGTCCGATCAGTCCGGTACGGACTTGATCGCTGCTGCACTCAGAAATACGGAAGGCGGTGCTACCCGCAACGAAACCCACATTGTCTACCGAAACGGCAACACAAGTGACTCGCTGTACGGACAAGCGAGGTGGTTCGACAACGACTACTTGGTCGCCATCCTCGTGTCGGACAACGCTGCCTGGATCCCCCTAGCGCTCCCTCGCCCCGACACAGCCTTTAGAGCAGGTGGAAAGTGGTGGACCTGCGAAACGTGCGATCGCGCCTTCACTATTAATGACCGCTGTCGAACGTGTGGCGACCCGCGATGCGAAAGCGGCCATTGCGGGTGCGACGCTGCTCGGACTGCACGCGATCGGTTGTGTCCGGAGTGCTTTTTGCAGAAGCACCCCTCCCAGTTCGACGGCGGAAATGCGATCTGCCGCGAGTGCGCCTGATTGACGAAACCGGCTACCGGACAATCTTCGCGATGTGACGTCAGACCTTGGTGAAGCCGATCCAACAGATCGGCCAACACACGAGGAGAAGACCCCATGCACAACAGCACAACACAGAAAGACAACACTCAGATCTACATCGACGGCGAGCCGCTCACCGTCAATCAGCGAAGTCTCAGCGGCACCGAGCTGCGCACGCTCGTGACGCCAACCCCCGAGACCATGTGGCTCGACGTCCCGGACGCGCAGGACTACCTGGTCGCGCCGTCGGACACCGTCGCCATAGAACACAACGCCCGGTTCTTCACCGACCGACCCCGTACTATCTACATCGACAAGAACCCATACGTGGTACGCACAGCTGCGCTCACCGAAACTCAGCTGCGCAACGTTCCTAGTCCCGCGGTCTCCCGTGACTACGGAATTTGGAAAGACATCCCGGACGATCTCGATGATCCTATCGACGTCGGCGAGCTCGTCACCATCGTCAACGGCGACCGATTTTTTACCAAACCCCTGCCGCCGACACAGATCCGTGTGACCGTCAACCGTCGCTCCGTGACCCTTGACGGTATCCAACACACCGGCACGTCGATCAAGGACGCTGCGATCCGACAAGGGGTTCCCATCCAGGCAGACTTCCTCCTATCCCGCAAAGATGGGCAGAAGTTCAAACCCGTCGGCGACGACGAACTCATACGTGTCCGCAATGACGACGAATTCCGCGCCAACGATGGGGACGACAACTCATGACCACAACGAC
The DNA here is from genome assembly GCF_002258575.1 of Rhodococcus sp. 05-2254-5. Classification (NCBI taxonomy): domain Bacteria; kingdom Bacillati; phylum Actinomycetota; class Actinomycetes; order Mycobacteriales; family Nocardiaceae; genus Rhodococcus; species Rhodococcus sp. 05-2254-5. The sequence continues at coordinate 48,558 of NZ_NOZG01000032.1, forward strand.
TACTGAACCCATCGCGGAGGCGATCGAGCAACTCCGACAGACCTTCCCAGAAGCCGCCGTCACCTACGAGGTCGACGGAACGGGTGGCGCGTGGGTCACCGTAGACACTGTCTCCGTGGGATCAGCCTACGAGCAAGCCACATCTTGGATCGCATTCCAGATCACCTTCCCGTATCCGGAAGCGGACGTCTATCCGCTCTTTGTGCGTCACGATCTACGCCGCAAGGACGGTCAAGGCCACGGCGAGGGCATTCAGTCGGTGACCTGGGGACCACGGGGAGAACCAGGCACCCAACTATCTCGCCGCAGTAGCAGGCTGGATCCGCAGATCGACACGGCGGCAACGAAAGTGTTGAAAGTACTGAAATGGCTGAGCGAACAGTGAGCGAAACCTGGTCAGTCGTGATGACCGGGGAACAGTGGCAGCTACTCAATGGGCACCTGTTCCCTGGCGACGGTGACGAGCACGGTGCCGTTCTGCGGTGCGGTATTGCCCGCTCACCCCGTGGCACAAGACTTCTCGTACACGAGGTAGTACCGGCAGTGGACGGAGTCGACTACGTCGAAGGCAGCCGCGGCTACAGAAAGCTCACCGCGTCCTTCGTTGCCAGCAACATCGATGTGTGCGCCGATGGCGGGTTCGCCTACCTTGCGGTGCACAATCACGGTGGACGGGACCACGTCAGCTTCTCTGAAACGGACCTTGGCTCCCACGTACGCGGATATCCAGCCCTGCTGGACATCAACGATGGTGTCCCAGTTGGCGCTCTGGTGTTCGCCAGAAACGCTGTGGCCGGCGACATTTGGACTGATGACGGAAAGCGGCACTCAGTCAAGCACTTACGCGTCGTCGGACGGCCTCAGCTGATAATAACCCCAGCACCCGTTCCACACGCAGCAGCGGACACGACGTACGACCGTCAAGCCCGGATTTTCGGCGACCGTGGTCAGGCAATCCTGGCTGACTGCAAAGTTGCTGTCGTAGGCCTCGGTGGAGGCGGTTCGTTGATTGCTGAGTACCTCGGACGGCTCGGGGTCGGCGAACTGATCTTAATTGACCCGGACCGGCTCGACCCGACGAACCTGCCCAGGGTTGTCGGCGCCCGCCAAATCGACTGCTTGCCGAGTCTTCAACGGAAAACACGACCTCGGTGGATGCAACGACTCGGTGCTCGCCTCGCGAGGCGCAAGGTGAACATTGCCAAGAGAGTCGCCCGTCAATCCTCGAAGACCGTACGAGTAACCGCGATCGCCCGATCGGTGATCGACGCTGACGTCGCCTCGCTGCTGACTGACTGTGATCACATCTTCCTCGCGGCTGACTCAGCACTAGCGCGCAGGCTAGTTAACTCGATCACTCATCAGTACTTTGTTCCCCACACGCAGGTAGGAGCCAAGGTGACAATCGTAGAAGGTCGCGTAGCCGATATCTTCTCCGTCTCGAGGATGAGCAGTCCCGGGAGCGGATGCCTTCAGTGCAACGGCTTGATTCCGGCATGGCGCCTTACAGAGGAAGCGACCAGCGAGGTGCAGAGAAACAGACAGCGTTACGTCGACGATGACAACGTCCATGCCCCCAGCGTGATTTCTCTAAACGCCGTGGCCGCAGCTCGTGCCGTCGATGACTGGCTCATGTCAGTCGGGGGTCTCACAGACGAACTTGCGGGGGCTGACCACTGGATTGCGTACCATCCGCTGACCGACGACGCCGTTGAGCACGATCCTATTAAGTCAGCAAACTGTCGGCACTGCGGGCAGCCGCGACTGGGTCTTGGCGATTTGGGGCACCTACCGACACGCCCTTGACGAAGTACGTACAGAAGTTTGACGGCGGTTGTGCAGAACTTTGACCAGAAGGAATCCTGCGGAACGTTCGATGACCCAGGCGTTGGGTACAGCTGACCGTGCCAGCCTATTTCGACTATCGTGTCAGGGGACTGCAGTTGGAATTCGCATCGGCTACAGCCCTGCTCGTCCGCTCACACGGATAAGAGCTCTCGGCGGACCTGACACCGCAAGTCAAGCCGTGCCCGCCACGCCAATGCCCAACGAATCTGAAACTACGATGTCCCCATGCCCGCCGGACGCTTCGCTCCCAGTCCCTCCGGCGACTTGCATCTCGGGAACCTAAGAACCGCGTTACTGGCCTGGCTCTTCGCCCGCTCCACCGACCGACGTTTCGTGATGCGCGTGGAAGACCTCGACCGCGCCAAACCCGGCTCCGAACAACGTCAACTCGAAGACCTCGCCGCCATTGGACTCGACTGGGACGGTCCGATCATGCGGCAATCCGAGCGTCGGGATATCTACGACGCCACGATTCGCACGCTCACCGCCGCCGGGCTGACGTACGAATGCTTCTGCACGCGTCGGGAAATCCTGCAGGCCGCGTCGGCGCCGCACGCACCCGACGGCGCATATCCCGGAACCTGCCGCGATCTCACCGCAGACCAGAGAGCAGCGAAGGACCGCCCACCGGCCATTCGATTGCGTTCGCAGACAACCGAATTCACCATCGTCGATCAGCTGCGCGGCCTATTCCGAGGCCAGGTCGACGACTTCGTCCTGCGTCGCTCCGACGGCGTCCCCGCCTACAACCTCGCCGTCGTCGTCGATGATGGCGCGCAAGGCGTCGACCAGATCGTGCGCGGCGACGACCTGCTCACGTCCGCGCCGCGGCAGGGCTACCTCGCTCAACTCTTGGGCCTGACCCCCGCGACGTACGTCCACGTGCCCCTCGCTCTGAACGTCGAGGGCAAGCGCCTTGCCAAGCGCGACGGTGCCGTCACGTTGCGCGAACGGCCCGATGCGTGGGCGCTCATCACCGGCTCCCTCGGCATGCCGGACGTGAAGAACGCCGAGGAACTGCTCGAACAGTGGAAGCCGAGGCTGGTGCCGCGCGAACCGTGGGTGTTCGACCCCTCGATCGTCTGACCACGAACCGATCGAGATCACGTCGCAACGCGACAGGACCCGACTCGGGGACGAATCGGACGTACAGTGACTGCGACAACTCATCCCGAGGGAGAAGGACACCATGACCTCAGGCGGCTACGACCCCGACAAGGATCCACAGAACCCCGGTGGTTATCCCCCGCCGCAGGGCGGCGGCTACCCACCACCCGGTAACTACCCACCACCCGCGCAGGGCAACTACCCGCCGCCCGGGAACTACCCGCCTCCTCCCGGCGACTATCCCCAGCAAGGTGGCTACCCACCACCCGGCAACTACCCACCTCCCCCACAGGGCAACTACCCGCCGCCTCCGTCGTTCGGTAACTCACCGATGCCGACGCAGCTATCCGTGGGAACGGCCATCGGCTACGCGTTCGAGAAGTTCAAGCAGAACGCCCTCGTCTGGATCGGCATCGTCCTGATCGCCGCGATCATCCAGGGCGTCCTGAACTTCGTTCTGAGCTCCGACAGCATCGTCCTCAGCCTGGTCTTCAGCATCATCGTCGGTGTCGTCGCACTCCTCATCCAGGCGGCGCTCGTCCGCGGCGCTCTGCACGAGGTGGACGGGATCAAGCCCGCGTTCGGGTCCTTCTTCCAATTCGGCAACGTCGCCGCCGTCATCATCGCCGGCATCCTCGTCGGCATTGCAACGAGCATCGGCTTCGTCCTGCTGATCATCCCCGGCATCGTCATCACGTTCTTCACGTGGTGGACCTTTCAGTTCGTCATCGACCGCGGCGACGAACCCATCCCGGCTATCAAGGCCAGCGCGCAGGCCATTGCGTCGAACGGTGGAACACTCTTCGTGCTCGCTCTCGCCCTGGTAGGCCTCAACATCGTCGGTGCGATCCCCCTCGGCCTCGGTCTGCTGGTGACCATTCCGATCACGATCATCGCCGGTACCTACGCTTACCGCGTCACGGTGCGTGGCAACGTCGCCTGACCCGTAATCCGCCTCGATGGGCGCGAATCCCCTACCCCGGGATTCGCGCCCATCGTCGTCTCGGTGCTTGGATTGTCAGGTGACTACTACCCAACACACCGCCCCTGACGGCGGCACCGAGTCTGGGCAGGCCACGTTCGCTCACATCAGCCGGGGCTACTACCCCACCATCGTCGCGTTGTTCGTCGCGACGCTGCTGATCTCGAATGTGGCCGCCAGCAAAGGTGTCGCCTTCTTCGCCTCGTCCGACGTCATGCTCGGACCGTTCCAAATTCTGCCGATCAATACCGACGGCGCATTCTTTCTGTTCCCCCTCGCCTACATCCTCGGCGACGTGCTCAGCGAGGTCTACGGCTTCAAAGCCACGCGCCGCGCGATCTATCTCGGCTTCGGCTCCCTGCTGCTCACCTCGGTGTGCTTCTGGATCGCCATCGAACTCCCCGCCGCCTCGTTCTACGAGAACCAGGCCGCCCTCGAGAGCGTCGTCGGCGTTGTCCCCCGACTGGTCCTCGCCGGTCTCGCCGGCTACACCGTCGGGCAACTACTCAACTCCGTCGTCCTGGTCAAGATCAAGGAACGCACCAAGGAAAAGCACCTGTGGGCGCGACTGATCGGCTCGACCATCGTCGGCGAATTCTTCGACACGCTGATCTTCTGCTCCATCGCCGCCGGAGTCATCGGCATCACCACGTGGACCGACTTCGTCAATTACGTCATCGTCGGATTCCTGTGGAAGACGCTGGCCGAGGTCATCGTCATGCCCATCACCTACCGCGTCATCTCGTACATCAAGAAGCGCGAGCCGTCGTACCAGGATCGCTAGAACGCGACCCATTCCATACTCAGATCGAAGTAGCGCTCCCGGGCCGTCTCGAACGTGGCGACGGCCCGGGTGCCCGGCCAGTCCTCCGGTGTCATACACGGCGGAAGACCCGGGTCGACGTAGGGAATGACGCGCCATTCGTCGAGCAACGGCACGAATGTGACAAACGCGTCGCGCGGGTTCCGCGCCGGCGACCCGCCGTCGAAAGCGTCGAGAAATGCCCGATGCCGATCAGCGATGCCGGCCAGATCCCACCACTGCTCGGCACTTTCGCGCAGCGTGCCGGGAGGCGCGACCTCGGACGCGACGAACGTCGTGACGTACTGCGACAACTCCAACGCGTCGACGATGGCAATGGCCTCCGCCGCGAGATATTCGGGCGCGATCCACAATCCTGGTGAGACGGTCCCACAACCTATCGACGTGAGCCGACGCCTCAGCTGGTGCCGCGCCGCGCGTTGCGTCTCGGGAATGGTGAACGAGATCAACCGAAATGGATCGCCGTCGGCCATCCGCCGGAAGCCGAAGATGCGTCCGTCTCCCCGAGCGAACATTGCGTCGGCCTGCTCGGTGATCCGATAGCCGGTGCGGCCCTCTCGATTAGCTGATTCGACGACGCCCTTCTTCTTCAACCTCGTCACCGCAATGCGCGTGCTTTCCGGTGGCACTCCCAGCGTGTCCATCCAGACGACGAAATCGGCGATGGCAAACCACCCGCCGAGAGGGCGAACGTAGGCACCGAGCACCGTGCGCACCAACGACGTCGCACTACCCGGACGCGACTCGAAGTCGTCGAGGATGGCCCCGGCAGTGCTAGGCGCGGAGTTCGTCACGAATCGCCACGATACCCAGATACACCTCGCGATACGAGGTACTCAGTGGGCTCAACCCCAGCCGAATACCCTGTGGTGCGCGGTAATCCGGGATGACACCCTGCTCCCACAGCCGAGCAGTGATGGCCTTGAATTCCGGATGGTCGATGGTGACGTGACCACCGCGCCGATTCGAATCCTCGGGTGAGGCGATCTCCACCCCGAGCGGTACCAGCATCTCGCGCACGAGCTCGAGGGCGTATTCGGTGAGCGCAACGGACTTCGCACGGATCGCGTCCATCCCCACCTCGGCGACCATCTCGATGGTGTCCTGCATCGCGATCATGCCGAACACCGACGGCGTGCCACTGATGACGCGTCGAATACCCTGCGCCGGAACGTAACCCTGCGCCATCTCGAACGGATCGGCCCGGCCCATCCAGCCCCAGATCGGCTGCACGAAGTCGGCCAGAAGGTCACTACGCACGTACGCGAAGGCCGGCGAACCCGGACCGCCGTTGAGGTACTTGTAGGTACACCCGACGGCCAGATCCACTCCCCACGAATCGAATTCGAGCGGAACCGACCCGACGGAATGGCACACGTCCAACAGCATCAGAGCGCCGGCCTCGTGCGTGATGCGCGTCGCCTCGGCCACGTCGACGAGGAAGCCGGACCGGTAGGCGACGTGGGTGATCACCACCAAGGCGGTGTTCTCCCCCACCACCTCGGCGAGTTGTTCCGGTTCGATGCCTCCGCGGCGGTCCGTCTCGATCCATCGGAGAGTCATATTCATCTCGGCCGCAATACCTTCGAGTAGATAGCGGTCGGTCGGGAAGTTGTCGCGGTCGATGACGATCTCGGTGCGGCCGGGCCGCATGGCGATGGCCGCCCGCGCCAGCTTGTACAGCAGTACCGTCGTCGAATCGCCGATCGTGGTCTGCCCGGCCGCTGCCCCGAGGGTGGCGTCGGCCAGGGCGTCGCCGATGGTGACGGGGAGGTCGAACCACTGCTCGTCCCAGCCGCGGATGAGGCGACCACCCCAGGCGTCGGTCATGAAGGTGTTGATCCGTTCGACGCTGGCTTTGGTGGGCCGGCCCAGCGAGTTGCCGTCGAGATATGCGGTGATCGACGGGTCGTCACTACCGAGGAACTTGTCGCGGTAGCTCCGGAGCGGGTCATTGGCGTCGAGTTCGACTGCACGTTCCATCATCGGCCGATGTCCGTTCTCACAGCGAGCAATTCGGGGAAGAAGGTGAGGTCGAGTGCTTTCTGCAAGAACCCGACGCCGCTCGACCCTCCCGTCCCGCTCTTCATTCCGATGGTGCGCAGCACCGTGCGCATGTGACGGAAGCGCCAGAGCTGAAAGTTCTCCTCCAAGTCGACGAGCTCCTCGAAGGCTTCGTACACCGCCCAATGCTCGGTGTGGTTCTCGTAGACGAACTTGATCAGCGGCATCAGATCCTCGTTGAACGTGTACGCCGCGGTGACGTCGCGATCGAGCGCTGACGCCGGTACGTCGTACCCCTGCCGCGCCAACGACTGCCAGAACGCGTCGTACAGGCTCGGCTGGTGCAGCAGCGTCGAAAGCTGTTCGTGAGCAGCCGGATCGGACTCGAAGACCGTCAGCATGCCCGCATTCTTGTTGCCCAGCACGAACTCCACGGCCCGGTACTGATACGACTGGAAACCCGAGGAGTTGCCGAGGAAGTCGCGGAACTGGGAGTACTCCGTCGGGGTGAGTGTGGCCAGGACGGACCACTGCTCGGTCAGCGTCTTCTGGATGTGCTTGACCCGGGCCACGCATTTCAGCGCTGTGCCGATGTCGTCGGCATCCAATGCCGCACGCGCGGCCAGCGTCTCGTGCAGAACCAGCTTGAGCCACAGCTCGGTGGTCTGGTGCTGGATGATGAACAGCAGTTCGTCGTGATGCTCGGGGGTGCTCACCGGTTTCTGAGCGCTGAGCAGCGTATCGAGGTCGAGGTAGGACCCGTAGCTCATGCGGTCACTGAAATCGGTGACGACGCTCTTCTCGATCTTCCGGGTGTTCGCTTCGACGCTCATGGATCGTCCTCGAGGTGGTGGGCTGGTGAGTCCACCGTATTACACATATGTGCCGACCGCCAGATATCCGTAAGTCAGTGAGTGGCGACCGAACCTCGAGAAGTGGATCGGCGCGTCCATCAACGATTGACAACAGGGGTGGTGCGTTCGGCGAGGTTCTGTGCGACCCACTCGCGGAGCGTTGTGGTCGGGATCCCGTGCCGGGCATTGAACGTGTCGGCCTTGTCCCATGCGACACCGCGTCCCTGCGCGAAGACGGCACGATACTTCCGGGTCATGTTGTCCGGGTCTGCACCGAGTTCTGCCATCAGGAGCGGTTCCGACCACACCCGGAGCGCGAACGGACGACCGAGGACTGTTTCGAGGGTCTCGGCGAGTTGGCCATAGGTGATCGTGTCCCCGGCGACGAAGACGATCTCGTCACGGATGCGCGGCTCGGCGAAGAGGATCTCCGCGGTGAGCGCGCCGATGTCCTCCGGCGTGGTCACGGTCACTGCAGTGTCGACGGTCCCGAGGGCATTGACGGTGTCGTTCGGGAGGTCGACCATCCCGGAGCCGGCGTCGAAAAGGTAGTTCATGAACATGCCGGTGGAGATGATGACCCACTCGGTGTCGTGCTGTGAACGGAGGAGATCCCGCACGTCGAGCTGGGAGTCGAAGATGTCCTGGGGGCTACCCCGGCCGATGACGTCGAAGTCGACACCGAACTGCCACGGGAAGTATCGCGGAAGCTTCGCTTGCAATGCCGCCTGCGCGACTTTCATCGGAGTGTCCAATCCTGCGGTGATCCCGGTGCAGCCGATGACGGTGTCGTAGTCGGCGAAGACCGCAGCGAGGTCATCGACGGTGTTCTCGACCAGGTCACCACGAACGATGCCTATCCCGAGTTCGCGGATCTCCGCGACGTCGTGCTGCTTGGCCGGGACGGTGGAGTCGATGGTGGTCCCACGGAGCAAGACATCGACGACAGATTCCGCGACGCCAGCGGCTCGACGGACGACGTTGCGTAGCACGGGCATGCCGAGTTCACCGGCTCCGATGACGAGGATCTTCCGTGACGGGCCATTCCAGTCGTTGGTCATGTGTTCCTTTCTTCGGCTCCCCCGAGGATCGGGTGCCGAACACGTCTGCGACCATAAACGTTGACATCACTGTCAAGGTCAAATCGGTGGCCACCGACGGAAGGACCCCGGCATGAAAATCAGTGAGGCAGCGGATGCGATCGGAGCGCCGGCACGGATGCTGCGGTACTACGAGCAGCAGGGACTCATCGACGCTGCACGGTCGGCAAACGGGTACCGCGATTACTCCGACGAGCAGATCGAGCACGCACGCCACGTGCGCGCGCTCGTCGAGGCGGGTCTTTCCACGCGCATGATCAAGATCGTCCTCGACATCGAAACTCCTGAGCCGAAACAGTATTCGACGATGGGTGGTCGCGCGGCTGCAGAGGAGCTCGCGCGTGAGTTGCGGGTGGTGGAGAACCGAATCGTGTGCCTCGAGAAAAGCCGCGATGCCGTCATCGACTTCCTCCGCAGCACCGACCACGCAGACCTCCTTACCTAGAAGACGCACTGGAGGACCACGGCCGAGTCGCCCTGATCTGGACTCCGCGGTAGTCGACCTCGATTCGGGTGTCGATACCGCTGCCCGCTGAACTATCCTCGAGGTAGCCGAATCGAGTGAGGAATCGCAGTGCGAAGAGCGTCCGGACAGCTGGAGGAGTCGATCCTCGATCTGCTCGGCGAGCACACGGAACTCTCGGTCGCCCAAGCGCGCGAGCATCTGGGCTCGGATCTCGCCCACACCACTGTCATGACCGCTCTGGTGCGCTTGCACGGCAAAGGCCTCGTCGATCGCGAGCGCCGAGGACGGTCGTACGTCTACACCCTCAACGCCCCGGTCGACGAAATCCCCGCACTTCGGGCCGCGATGCGGATGCGCACCGAACTCGGCGCGAGAGCCGAACGCGCCGACGTACTGGCCAGCTTCGTGGCCGCACTCGACCCCGAGGACGAGGCCACGCTGCGAGAACTGCTGGCCAAGTCGGACGCAGCCGAGCAGCATCGATGACCCTGCTACTGGTCGTGGCCGTGCTGCCGTGGGTGCTGTCGCTGTTGCTGGGATTCGGAGCCGAGCACGTCGACCGCCGACTCAACCCGTCGACCGCCGTGGTTCTGCTCCCCATCCTGTCGATGGTCACCGCGTTTGCGGTTGCCGCTTCCCTCGCAGCGCTTGCCGCGGTTCTTCTCGCGTCGGCTCAGGTTGTGTGGGTGTCGCTGGGAATTGTGATCTGCGCGTGGATGTTCTGGCGCTCGGTCGAGGTGGCTCGCCATGTTCGACGCGCCCTGGTCGGTGCGTCCATCGCATCCGAATTCGGTGACGAGGCGCGGGCGACAGGCGGCATCGTCGTGGTCGACTCCGATGTTCCCGACGCCTTTGCCGTCCCCTCAGGTGGAGGTGCCGTCGTGATCACCACCGGTTTGGCGGAAGCGCTGTCGGACAACGAGTTACATGCGGTGATCGAACACGAGCGCGCTCACCTGCGGCACCGTCACAGCGTGTGGATCCAGATGTGCGAGATCGCAGCCCTGATCGATCCTATTCTCGGGCCGTTGACCGCCAAGGTGCGGCACGCGGCGGAGCGTCAAGCAGACGAGAGCGCCGCGGCGCTCGGCCGTCGAGATGCGTTGTCTGCCATCGCCAGAACTGCTCTGCTTCGGAGCCATCTCGACCAGGGAACCCACACTCTCGCCAGTACCGGCGGCGACGTCGTGCGCCGCGTACAGGCACTGAGCGAACCACCACGACACCACCCCGATCGCGGAATCCTCGCCGCCGGAATGGTTCTCGTCCTCGCGTTCACCGTCATCTCGGCGGCGTTGTTCGACGTCGTCCAAGATGTGGTGGCACCCGAAACCGGAGAAGTCGCCACCTCGATCTTCCGCTGACCTCGGTCAGATGCCTGCGACGCCCGCCAGTTGGCCGATCGCATAGGTGACGGCCATCGCGATCGCACCACCGATCACGATTCGAGTCACCGCCGGGCGACTCGGCGCGCCACCGAGGCGTGCGCTGATAGTTCCGGTCAACGCCAGAGCCAGCAACACGACGACGAATGTGACCGGAATACGTTGCGAAGCAGGCAGAAGCAGGATCGAGAGCAACGGCAAGAGCGCACCACTGATGAACGACACCGCCGACGACGCGGCCGCCTGCCACGGATTCGTCAGCGCATCGGGGTCGATTCCCAATTCGACGTCCACGTGTGCGGCAAACGGATCGTGTTCGGTGAGTTCGCGAGCAACGGTCTGAGCAGTGTCGGCCGAGAGGCCCTTGGCCTCATACAGTGCCGCGAGCTCCGCCAGTTCCTGCTCGGGTTGCTCGTCGAGTTCCCGGCGCTCCTTGATCAACAGCGAACGCTCGGCGTCACGTTGTGTGCTCACCGAGACGTACTCCCCGAGTGCCATGGACACCGCTCCCGCAACAAGGCCGGCAACGCCCGCGGTCAGCAGCGACCCACGGTCGGTGGTGGCGGCCGCGACACCGACGACCAGACCGGCGGTGGAGACGATCCCGTCGTTGGCACCCAGCACCCCGGCCCGTAACCAGTTCAGTCGACCGGAGAGAGCTCCGTGCGGTTCGTGCTCGTGCAGGCTCGGCTCGGGCTCACTCATCGCCGGCCGTCGCCGATACGTCGTCCCACGCGGCGCGAGCGCCGGACTCACCGATTCTGTACACCTGGACAATTGTGGTCGCTCCGATCACTACTGCCAACACCACCACCGCAATGGACTGCCACCGGACGGGCGCGTTACCTCGACGCTCACGCAGATGCAGGAACACGAGGGCCGCGGCGACGATCACCAGGCCGACGGAGAAGTAGATCATCCAGTCGCCGATCTCGGTGTGCTGTTCGACCGCCGCGGTCTTGGGTACGCGCTTCTCGAGCCACTCGCCCGCCTCGGTCGTCAGCGGCGTCAGCACCAGCGTGAACACCGCCAGGGCTGCGATGAGCCACACGAGCCTGCTGCGTACACCGGACCAGATGCTGGCGGCGATAGCGAGGATCGCAGTGAGCGGTGCCAGGACCACGATGAAGTGAACGAGCAGAATGTGGGCCGGTAGGCCGTTGAAGGTGGACATGCGTTCTCCTGCTGGCTTCGAAGTCGCGTGCACGTCACGCACCGCACATGCTACACACCATGTAGTAGTTGCGCCGACGGTTCGCGTGCTGTCATATCTCGCCACGGCGAGCTCGGTCCTGCGACCATCGCCTGCACGATATGCTCGAGCCGCTGCCCCAGTGCGACAACGGTATTCGCGTCGAACAATGCCGTGGGATACACGATATCGACCGCAGTCTCGATAGCGCCCCTGGGTCGTTCCGCGGGCTCCACTCCTGTCTTATCTTCGCCGTCTCGATGTTCGGTGACGTGGAAATGAAGGTCACATTTGGCGATGTCGATCGGCCGAGGCGTGATCTCGAAGCAAACGTCCCCCATAGTGAGCGTCTGGGTCGCAAAAACGTCCAACGACAGCGCCACCTGAAAGATCGGGTGCCGCCCATCCACCGAGTCAGCAGCGAGATCGGCGACGACATCCTCGAACGGCACCGATGCATGGTCGAAGGCCAGTAGTTCACTCGCTCGGGCCGACTGCACGACGTCCTCGACGGTCGATGCGGCCGCGATGTTCGTCCGGATGGCGACGGTGTTGGTGAAGGTACCGACGAGTTGCTCGAGTCTCGGGTCGTCTCGACCGGCAACCGGGGTTCCGACGACGATGTCGGTGGATTCCGTCGTCTGGGCGAGCAGGATCAACAGCGCTGCGCGCAGCACGGTGAATCGGTTTGTCCCGCAGCGCTGTGCCAGATCGGTCATTCTCTCGGTGGCGTCCGCGTCGAACCGAAGCGAGGTGCGGGCGCCGGAGAAGTTCCAGTCCTGCATGCGAGGGCGGTCCAACGGCAAATCCCTCGAGCCGGGTGTGTCCGCCAACTCCGCGCGCCAGAAGTCGAGATCGCCCGACACGTCGCGCTCGGCAGCCCAGACGCTGTAATCGGCGTACTGGAGCGGCAATTCGGCCCACGTGGGTGCGCTGCCGGCAATCCTGGCGTGATAGGCCATGACGAAGTCCGACGCCAACAGCCCCAGCGACCAACCGTCCGCTGCACTGTGGTGGACGGCGCACGCGAGCACGTGATGACCGGGCGCTACTGCGAACAGTCGAGCTCGGATCGGGAACTCGTTGCGCATGTCGAAGGGGTGCTCGAGAGTCTCCACCACTGCGGCGTCGTCGAAGTCGACAACGTCGAGGTTCGGTACCGCCCTCGCCGAATCCGGCTCGACGAACTGCGCCGGAACCCCGTCGACATCCGGGTACCGCGTGCGCAAGGTGCTGTGTCGATCGATCAGGTCGGTCAAAGCCTGCGAGGCCGCCGCCGAGTGGAACTCCCCGGAAATCGTGACCGTGAACGGCAGGTTGTACAGAGGTAGCTGCGCATTTCGATCGATGTGGCGTTGCTGCGGCGCGAGTGGGATTGCGGATACTCTCGCCGACGTTCCGCGTTCGGGCCGGGAATTCTGCTGCCGTCCAGTGAGTCGACGCTCGTCTACGCATGCTGCCAAGGCCTGAACGGACGGGGCACCGGCGAGGTCACGCACACCGATGTCCACCGCGGCCTCGGCCCGCACCGTCGACGCGACCCTGGTCGCCGCCAGCGAGTCGCCTCCGAGGTCGAAGAACGAAGCAGCGCAATCGATGCCGCCCCTGCCGAGCACACGCGCGAACGCTGCCGCCACCATCTCCTCGGTGGCACCGGCCGGCTCGGTTCGGGCGCCGGTCGTCGACGTGGTGAGGTCCGGCGCAGGAAGTGCGCCGCGGTCGGCCTTCCGATTGATCGTCAGCGGAATCTCGTCGAGAACAGAGAGCGTCGACGGCACCATGTGGGCAGGCAAGCGCCTGGTGAGATCCTGGCGGATGCGCTCGGTGTCGAGCAAGTGTCCGTGGGGTGCGGCCACCACGTACCCGTCGATACGCAGATCTCCAGTGTGACTGCGGCGCAAAGCCGATGATGCCGCAGCGACGTTCGGACAAGCCCGCAACGCCGCGTCGACCTCACCCAGTTCGACGCGATTTCCCCGGATCTTGATTTGATCGTCGGTGCGACCGAGAAACTCGAGCGTGCCGTCGCCGCGCAGACGCGCCCGATCTCCACTGCGGAACATCCGACTCACATTGCTGCCGAACGGGTTCGCAACGAAGCGTGCCGCTGTGTCCGCGGTGCGGCCGAGATATCCGCGCGCGACGCCGGGAGTCTCGATGTAGATCTCGCCGACTGCTCCCGACGGAACGGGCCGCAGAGTGCGATCGAGAAGGTGAATCACCGCCCCCACCATGGCTCGACCGATTCCGTCCGCGCTACCCGAAGTCAGTGGCGCGGTCATCGTGACACTGCACGTCGTTTCGGTGGGGCCGTAGGCGTTGAGCAGTCGGCGACGCACCGACCAGCGGTCCACCGTGTCCTGCGGCGCCGCCTCACCGCCGATGATGATGGTCCCGACACCCGACAGCGCTGCGGGATCCAACGTGGCCAGCGCCGAGGGCGTGATGAGCAGATGTGTAATTGCCTGCTGAGCAATCAGTTCCGTCAGTTCGGCACCCGCGTAGCTGCCTGCCGGCGCGATCACCACTGCTGCGCCCGCGGTTGCCGCGGCCAGCACCTCGACGATGGCGGTGTCGAATCCGGGCGAGGCGAGGTGACAGACTCGTGACTCGACGTCGAGGTGGTAGCTGCTCCCGATCTGTTGTACCAGAGCGGCGATGCCACCGTGGGTGACAACGACGCCTTTGGGGGTGCCGGTGGACCCGGAGGTGTAGATGACGTACGCCGCGTGACCTGGTGCCGTCGGCGCGGCAACGTCGTCCAAGCCTCCCTCTGCAACAACGGCATCGAGGTCCAGCCACTCCACGCCACCGAACTCGCCGCCGCCGCCCGTGCACAGGCCCAACACCGCACCGCTGTCCCGCACCACGAACTGGGCTCGCTCACGGGGGTGATTCGGGTCGACCGGAACATAGACCGCGCCAACTCGTGCGATTGCCCAGAACGAGACGATCCCCGCAACGGACCGGCCGATGCGCACGGCGACCCGATCCTCGGTACCGATTCCTCGGGCACGCAATATGGACGCAAGTGTGTCGACTCTCGCGGCCGACTCTGCATAGGTCACCGAGACATCTGCATCCTGAATCGCAATTCGATTGCCGTGCTGTGCAATTGCCGTCGAGAACACGTCGTTCAGGGATCCACGCTCGACCACGGTCGCGCCCACCGATGCGGGCACTGCATCGGGCTCTCCGGGCAGGAACAGGTCGAGGTCTGCCACCGCGGTGTCCCCGCAACCGGATTCGCCGAAACGATCGAGAAAGTACAGGAACCGCTCGTGGTGGCGAGCGAGGTCGCTCGGCGTGTACGCGGCAGGGTTGGCTTCGAAGTCGATGCGCGGACGAGCTCCGCCTCGACCGGGATAGATGTTGACGGCAAGATCCGAGACCGGGCCCGTGGTCAGAATGTTGATCTCGCCGTCGAAGTCCCCGACGGCCACGGTGTTCGCGAACATCATCACGTTGATGGTCGGACCGAAACGCCCTGCGTGCAGAGCATTCCCGCTCTCGGATACCGGCGGCCTGCTGCGCTGGTGTCGGAGGACGGCACCGATCGCCACCTCGGCCGACTTGATCACGTTGTTCACCGTTGCCGATCCGACGCCCGGCAACCGCAACGGCACCACATGCGACAACGACGACCCGGCTCCGCGCAGCACTGCTGTCGGCCGCGCCGAGACCGGCAGCGACAGATCGACGTCGTCTACATCGTTCATGCGCGAGAGGAAGGCGGCGAGCGCCGCGATCACCACGGTCGACGTGGCATGACCCCGAGCGGTCGGAGAAATCGACCGATCCTCCCCGACGACGATCGGCACCGACGCAGGCTGAGCACTCCGGCCCCACGGTGCGCCGTAGCCCAGGTCAGCGGACTCCCAGTGCGCCCGATCGCGCAGGGCACGGGCAGATGCGCGGTAGCGCTCGTCCTCGGCGAGCAGTGCCGCCGGAGTCGTCGGATCGATCCGCGGCGGCTCGACGCCGTCACAGACGGCCGCATACAGGGCCGCCGCCCGCTCGAGCACCTTCATCGAGGCATAGCCGTCGAGCGCAATATGGTGCGCTCTGGTGTACCAGAACACGCGATCGTCCTCGACGCGGAGGACGCGCAGTCTCACCAGCTGGCCGTAGATCGACAAGGGCGTTCGGCAGTCGTCGTTCATCCACTGTTGGGCTCTCTCTTCCGGACGGTCGTGTCCACGGCAGTCGAGAATCTCCACCGCCTCGGTCTCCGCGGCCACGAATCGCTGCATCGGAGTGCCGTCGACCTCGAAAACCCGCATGGTCGACGACGAGAACTCGCGATGCGCCCGGCTACCGCAGGCGACCAAGGCATCGACATCGACGGCACCGACGATGTCCACGAAGTACGCAATGGAGAAAGGTACGGCGGGCATGAACTGCTGCGCCAGCCAGATGTCGGCCTGGGACGAACTCACAGGTATGGCGTCGTCGAACATGGTGGTCCCCCCCACTGCATCACGAAGTACTACACATTCAGTAGTACCACGGGTCAGCGGGTCCTGCTTTCGATCCCGTCGTTGTCGGGGTTGCGGAGGGCGGCATCCATTGCAACGAACATGTCCAGAAACGTCGCCGGACGAGCGCTTTCCTGATCCTCATCCCTTTCGTCGCCACCCGACGCCGTCATGCTGTGACACCCTCGTGCGCGTCGCTCGGCGGTACCGACTGCGCTGGTCGGTTCGGAATCAGTGCGGTGGCAAGCAGTCCGAACGCAACGAATCCGGCTGCGATGAAACCTCCCAGGTTGACCCCGTGCGTCATAGCGTTGCGTGCGGCGTCGGCGACGAACTCCGTTTCGGGGCGGCTCGCAAATCCGGCGATAGCTCCGCCTGCACTGTCGCTGATCGACCGCGCCAGCATCTCGGCATCCGGAACTCCCGAGAGCGATTCACGTACCTGCGAGCCGAGAGTGGTGAAGAAGGTCGTCGTCAGCACCGCGATGCCCAGCGCGGAGCCGAGTTGCCGGAACGCACTCTGAATTCCGGATCCCTGACCGGCACTGGCGGCGGGCACGTCATCGAGAACGACGTTCGTAACCTGAGCAGTTGCGAATCCGACACCGATTCCATAGAAGAACAACACGATCGCGATATGCCACCACCGGCTATCCACCGCCGCAACGAACCCCAGCCCGGCAAGCCCGACCACCTCGAGGCCCAGCCCGATCCGAACCAGGTTCAACGGCGACAGCGAGGCTGCGAGGGCGAAGCTCGCCCCGCTGGCGACGAAGCTGCCGATAGCGATGGGAACGAGCATGGCACCGGCCTGGACTGCGCTGTATCCCAATGTGAATTGCAGCCACAACGGTAGTACGGCGATGATTCCGAACTCACCCAGTCCGATCAGCAGTGTCGCGATATTGCCACCGCGGAACGAAGCGATGGAGAACAGTCGGGTGTCCATCAAGGCCTTGTTCGTATCAGCGTCGCGGCTGAGGGCTCGCTGTCGAACACCGAAGGCCGCCAACGATAATACGGACAGCGTCAACGAAACGAACACTACGGACACGCCCACACCCCAGGTTGCCCCGAACAACTCGAATGGCTCCGTGGACAGAACCCAGCCGTATGTGCGCCCTTCGATGAGCCCGAACGCCAACAGTCCGAGTCCGGCGATCGACAGCACCGCACCGAGTGAGTCGATTCGTCCGGAGCCACGCGGTGACCGATCGATGAACAACAGCGAAGCGACGAGAATCAGGGCGACGAGGGGGAGGTTGATGCCGAACGCCCAACGCCACGATGCGTGTTCCGCAAGCCAGCCACCGAGGAGTGGGCCGAGGGCCGACGCAGCTCCGATTGTCGAGCCCCACACCGCAAACGCCTGGCCACGGGCCTTTCCGCTGAACGTCGCATTCAGTAGCGCCAACGACGTCGGCAGGATCAGCGCACCTCCCACACCTTGGAGGAACCTGGCTCCGATCAACAACTCACCACTCGTGGCTACACCGGCCAACAGACTCGAGGTTCCGAAGACAACGACGCCTGTCACAAAGACTCTTCGTGCACCCACGATGTCGGAGATGCGGCCGACCAGCAGGAGCAGCGCGGCGAAGACGATGGCGTAGGACTCCTGAATCCATTGCGCTTGACCGGAATCGACGCCGAGATCATCGATGATCGACGGCACGATCACATTGACGATCGTGGTGTCGACCACGATGAGCGCGACACCGAGCGCGATAGCGATCAGACCGAGCCAACGGCGCAACGAAGGGGACATCGTCATTCCAATACCTCCACGGTAAAGTTACTTTATGGTGAAGCTATATCGAGGATCGGTAGATTGTCAACGCAGCTCCGTGCACTCGGGGCACCATGCCGGAGAAGCGAGGCGATTCGATGAGCGACGATCGGTCCGAGATTGCCGAACAACGAACCCGCCTGATGGAGGCGCTGCGAATGTACGGATCCGCCTTCAATCAATTCAGCCGACAGTTCGCCCAGTGGTCCGGACTGCATCCCACCGACGGAGAAGCGCTGATGGAGATCGTCTACGCCGAAGAACGCGGTGTCCCGTTGTCCCCGTCTCGACTGGCAGAGCGTGTGCAACTCACCTCAGGGGCCACCTCGACACTGATAGACCGACTCGAACGGGCTGGACACGTCCGGCGTACAAGAGAGGGCACCGATCGACGTACCGTGACACTGCGAAGCGGGGCCAGCGTGCACGAGATGGCGGACGAGTTCTTCGGCCCCCTGGGTAACCGTCTCGACACGATGATGGCCCGGTACCCACCCGACATGCTCGCGGAGTTCGAGAGCTTCGTCGGCGAGCTCGTCAACACGATGCAGACCGAGCTGACCGATCCCAGGACACCGTGAGATGCCGCAGAGCAACCACTATCACCATTTGATGTTCGGTCCTGCTGCGATTGCCAGACAGAAGGTCGACGGCAGCTACACCGCCTACGGCTCACAGACCGAGCGACCCGACGACGGTCCGATGTCTCTCGACACTCGCGAGAAGGCCATGATCCGCGCGGTGGATCAGTTCCAGATCGCCACTGTTGCCGAGACCGGCTGGCCCTACATTCAGTATCGAAGCGGACCGAAGGGGTTCCTGCAAGTCCTCGACGACCGCACACTCGGCTTCGCCGATTTTGCCGGCAACCATCAGTACGTCACGGCGGCCAATCTCGATCACGACGATCGCGTCGCCGTGTTCTTGGTCGATTATCCTCTGCGCCAACGCCTCAAGCTCTACGGACGGGCACGTACCGTCGAGGCCGCGGATGATCCCGAACTACTGGACAGACTGAGGAAGATCGGCGACCTGACCGTCGCCGCCACCTGCGAGCGCAGCGTCGTCATCGACGTCGAGGCCTTCGACTGGAACTGCACCCGCAGCATCATTCCCCGCTACGACGCGAACTACCTCGCGGACCTCTCCGAGGTCTACCAGCGCAAGGCCGCCGAGCGAGAACAGGAACTGCTACAGCGCATTTCGGAGCTGGAGGATCAGCTCAGGCAGTCTTCGACGCATAGAACCGGCCCAGATACTCCGTCTTGAACTCGGTGAATCGCTGCTGCTCGATCGAAGCACGGATGTCGTCGACCAGCTTGACCGTGAATCGCTCGTTGTGAATCGTGCACAGCGTCGAGGCAAGCATCTCCTTCGCCTTGAACAGGTGATGGATGTAGGCCTTGGTGTAGTGCGCGCAGGTGTAGCAGTCGCAGTTCTCGTCGATCGGGGTGAAGTCGCGTCGATGCTTCGCGGTGTTGATGTTGAAGCGGCCCGTGGGCACGTAGATCGCCGCATTGCGCGCCACCCGTGAGGGATTGACGCAGTCGAAGGTGTCGGCACCGTTCTCGATCGCGACGAAGAAGTCGTCCGGCTCGCTGATCCCGAGCATGTGGCGCGGCTTGTGTTCGGGCAGTTCCTCGTTCACCCACCGGGTGATGGTGCCGAGGTTCTGCTTCTCGAGTGCGCCGCCGATTCCGTAGCCGTCGAACCCACGGCCCGTGTCCCCCGTGATGGTCTCGAGGTCGTGCGCGGCCTTGCGTCGCAGGTCCTCGTACTGCGCACCCTGCACCACTCCGAACAGCGCCTGGTACGGCTTGTCGGCACGCTCGACGGTGAGGCGTTCGTGTTCGAGGACGCATCGCTTCGCCCATGCCTGGGTGCGGTCGACCGACTTCTCCTGATACCCGCGGGTATTCATCAAGGTAGTCAGCTCGTCGAACGCGAACATGATGTCGGCACCGAGCCGATGCTGAATCTGCATCGACACCTCGGGAGTGAATCGATGCTTGGAGCCGTCGAGATGGGATTTGAACGTGACTCCGTCGTCGTCGACGTGGGCCAATCGCTCTTTGCCCTCGGCGATGACGTCGTCGGACTCCACTCGTGAGGCGTCCATCGAGATGACCTTCTTGAACCCGACACCGAGGGACATCACCTGGAAGCCGCCGCTGTCGGTGAACGTGGGCCCGTCCCAGTTCATGAATTTGCCCAACCCACCGGCCTCGTCGACGATGTCCGAGCCCGGCTGCAGGTACAGGTGATACGCGTTGGCGAGTACCGCCTGAGCGCCGAGTTCCTTCATCGCCTCCGGCAGCACTGCTTTGACGGTCGCCTTCGTCCCCACCGCAATGAACGCCGGGGTGGCGATGTCGCCGTGCGGAGTGTGGATGGTGCCGGTGCGGCCGAGCTCGCCGTCGAGCCGGGTGCCGATATCGAAGCCGAAATTGGAAGAACTCACCGCGTCAGTATGCGGCTTCGCCGCTTGTGAGTGGAAATTCGTAGCCCACTACGAGTTTCCACTCACGTGCGGCGCCAGCCGCCTAACTGCTGTAGAGCCGGTAATACGCACCCTTGGCCTCGAGCAATTCCTCGTGATTGCCCTGCTCGACGATGCTGCCGTTTTCCATCACGACGATGGTGTCGGCGTCACGGATGGTCGAGAGACGATGCGCGATAACAAAACTGGTGCGGTCGTTGCGCAGCGCTGCCGTCGCCTTCTGCACCAGCAGTTCGGTGCGAGTGTCCACCGAGCTGGTGGCCTCGTCGAGGATCAGGATCAGCGGCTTGGCCAGGAAGGCACGGGCGATGGTGATGAGCTGCTTCTCACCGGCGCTGACGTTGTTGCCCTCCTCGTCGATGATCGTGTCGTATCCGTCGGGCAGCGAATGCACGAACTTGTCGACGTAGCTCACCCGAGCTGCCTCGAGGATCTCTTCCTCACTGGCGGTCGGGTCACCGTAGGCGATGTTGTCGCGGATGGTGCCGCCGAACAACCACGTGTCCTGCAACACCATGCCGGTTCGCGAACGCAACTCGTCGCGCGTCATCTTGCGAGTGTCGACGCCATCGAGTGTGATTCGGCCTGAATCGATCTCATAGAACCGCATGATCAGGTTGACCAGTGTGGTCTTGCCGGCACCGGTCGGTCCGACGATCGCCACCAGATGTCCCGGATCCGCTGTGAGCGAAAGGTTCTGGATGAGCGGCTGCTCCGGCGAATAACTGAACGAGACGTCGTCGAACACGACGCGTCCGCGTCGCTCCGTCGGGCTGGACGCAGGCACGACGTCGGGGTCTTCCTCGTCGGCGTCGAGCACCTCGAAGATGCGTTCGGCGGACGCGACTCCGGACTGAATCAGGTTGATCATTGCGCCGACCTGCGACAGCGGCTGAGTGAACTGCCGCGAATACTGAATGAATGCCTGCACTTCGCCCAGGCTCAATGTTCCCGACGCCACGCGAAGGCCGCCCACAACGGCGACGACGACGTAGTTGATGTTTCCGAGGAACATGATGATCGGCATGATCAGACCGGAGATGAATTGCGCTCGGAAGCCTGCTTGGAAGAGCTTCTCGTTGCGGTCACCGAACTCGCGTTCCACCTCCGCCTGGCGACCGAACGCCTTGACGATCTCGTGGCCGGTGTAGGTCTCTTCGATCTGCGCGTTGAGCTTGCCGGTGTGCTTCCACTGCGCCACGAAGTGCGGCTGCGACCTCTTGGCGATCAGCGCGGTCACCAGGAACGAGGCCGGGATCGTCAGCAGCGCAACCAGAGCGAGCAACGGCGAGATCCAGATCATCACGCCGAGGATGCCGAGCACGGTCAGGATGCCGGTGATGAGCTGGCTCAGTGTCTGCTGCAGGCTGGTCGAGACGTTGTCGATGTCGTTGGTGACGCGGCTGAGCGTCTCGCCTCGGGCATTGTTGTCGAAGTACTGCAGCGGCAGGCGATGCACCTTGGCCTCGACGCTGCCGCGCAGCAACAGAATTCGACGCTGCAGCGCGATGTTGAGGATGTAGCCCTGAGCCCATGCCAGCAGTGCAGACACTACGTATAGTGCGAGAACCCAGAGCAATACCGTTCCGACGGCACCGAAATCGATTCCCGCACCGGGCGTCACGTCCATGCCCGAGACGAGGTCGGCGACGGTGTCGTTACCGGCGGCCCGAAGGCCGTCGACCGCTTGCTCTTTCGTCTGCCCCGGTTCGAGATCTCCGCCGACGACTCCGTTGAAGATGAGGTTGGTGGCGTGCCCGAGGACGGTCGGCGCAGCCACGCTGAGGACCACGCTGACGATTCCCAGCACGAGCATCAGGCTCAGCAGGAATCGTTCCGGAGCAAGCAAACCGATGACGCGTTTGAACGAGCCCTTGAAGTTCTTGGCTTTCGTGGCCGGCAGTGCCTTCGCGACGCGACTGCCCTTCTTCTTCTCCAAAGAGGGCTTGGCTGCGGAATCCTTGGTGGTGTCGGTGTCGGTCACAGTGCACCTGCAACTTGCCGCTGCGAGTCGACGATCTCGGCGTAGGTGGGGCAGGTGGCCATCAGTTGCTCGTGGTTACCCACGCCCACCGGCTTTCCGTCGTCGAGCACGAGTATCTGGTCGGCGTCGACGATGGTCGACACCCGTTGAGCCACAACGATCATGCATGCATCTCGCGTCACCGGCCGCAGCGCCGCACGCAGTTTCGCGTCGGTGGTGAGGTCGAGAGCGGAGAACGAGTCGTCGAACAGGTAGATCTTGGGCTTGCGTACCAGCGCCCGGGCAATGGCCAGTCGTTGACGCTGACCTCCCGACACCGTGGTGCCGCCCTGCGCGACGGCGGTTTCCAGGCCGTCGGGCATCGCGCGCACGAAGTCGGCTCCCTGGGCGATCTCGAGCGCCTCCCACAGTTCCGCGTCGGTGGCGTCGGCCTTGCCGTACCGCAGATTGCTGGCGATGGTGCCGGAGAACAGGTACGGCTTCTGCGGCACGAATCCGATCTCAGATCGCAGCAGGTCCAGATCGAGTTCGCGAATGTCGACACCGCCGACCCGCACCTGGCCGCCGGTGACGTCCATCAGCCGTGGAATCAGATTGACGAGAGTCGATTTACCCGATCCGGTACCACCGATGATGGCGGTGACCTTGCCTGCCTCGGCAGTCAGATTCACCCCGCACAGCACCGGGTATTCGGCTCCGGGATAGGAGAATTCGGCCCCGACGAGCTCGACCGTGCCCGGTGAGGACACGAACGTCCGGGGATTCTCGGGCAGCACCACCGAAGATTCGGTGGCCAGAACCTCGCTGATGCGATCGGCGCACACCGATGCGCGCGGCACCATCATCGCGATGAACGACGCCATCATCACCGACATCAGGATGAGCATGATGTAGCTCAGAAGCGCAGTGAGCGAACCGATCTGCATCGTGCCGTTGTCGATGGCGTGACCGCCGAACCAGATGACGGCGACACTGGTGACGTTGCTGATGAGCATGACGGTCGGAAACATCAGGGCCATCAGCCGGCCGACCTTGAGTGCCGTCTCGGTCAACGAGGTGTTGGCTGCGCCGAAACGGTCGACCTCGAACTGTTCGCGAACGAACGCCCGCACGACGCGAATACCGGTGATCTGTTCGCGTAGTACGCGATTGACCGCGTCGATGCGCTTCTGCATGGAGCGAAAGGCCGGCACCATACGAACGATGATCAGGCCCATCGCGAGCGCGAGGCCGGGCACGGCGATGAGCAGAATCCACGACAGGCCGATGTCCTCGCGTAGCGACATCACGATTCCGCCGATGCACATGATGGGAGCCATCACCACGATGGTGAATCCCATGATGATCACCAACTGCACCTGCTGCACGTCGTTGGTGTTGCGGGTGATCAGTGACGGAGCACCGAATTTTCCGACCTCGCGGGCGGAGAACGTGCCGACGCGTTCGAGGATTGCTCCGCGAAGGTCGCGTCCGACACTCATGGCCGTGCGTGCACCGAGGAACACCGCTGCGGCAGAGCTGATGATCTGTACTGCCGAGATCAACAGCATGACGCCGCCGGCGGACAGGATGTAGCCGGTGTCGCCGACGGTCACACCGTTGTCGATGATGTCCGCGTTGAGGCTCGGGAGGAACAACGCGGCGAGGGTGGCGATCAGCTGCAACAGCACCAAGCAGAGAATCGGCAGCTTGTACGGGGCGAGAAACCTACGCAGAAGGGGGATCAGCATGATGACCGAAGATTACTCGTACACATGGATAACAGTCTCTCCGTTTCGAGTATTACGAGCAATCTTCGGCCACTCAGCTGCGACGCGAGTACTACGCGCGCTTCTCCGGGGCCGTCTTCAGCTTGGCCCCTTCGATGTCGACGTTGGGCAGGATCTTGTCCAGCCACTTCGGCAACCACCAGGCTTTGTCGCCCAGTAGCGCCATCACCGACGGAATCAGCACCATACGGACGACGAACGCGTCGAAGAAGACGGCGGCGGCCAATGCGAAGCCGATGGACTTGATGAACGAGTCCGGCTCGGCGATGAAGGCGGCGAACACCGAGATCATGATGACCGCTGCCGAGGTGACCACGCGTGCGCCGTACTTGAAGCCGTTGACGACGGCGTCCTTGGCGGCCGCGCCGTGCACGAACTCCTCACGCATGCGCGAGACGAGGAACACCTGGTAGTCCATCGCGAGGCCGAACACCACACCGATGAGGAAGATCGGCATGAAGCTGACGATCGGCTGCGGGTTGGAAATGATGCCGAGCCCGCCCTCTTGGAAGATGAACACCGTCGCACCGAAGGTGGCGAGCACGCTGAGCAGGAACCCGACCGTTGCCGTCAGCGGCACCAGAATCGAGCGGAACACCAGCATCAGCAGCACGAACGCCAGTCCGACGACCACGGCCAGGTACGGAATCAGCGCGCTCTGCAGCCGCTCCGAGATGTCGATCCCGATCGCGGTTTCGCCCGTCACTCCGTAGGAGACGCCCGAGCTCTCCTGCAATCCGCTCTCGGCATCGCGCAGGTTGGTCACGAGCGCCTTCGTCTGGTCACTGTTGGGTGTGCTCGACGGGGTGACGAGTATCTGCGCGGTGTCACCCGCCGGATTGACGGCGACGATCTGTGCGTTCGTGACGTCGGATTGTGCGGTGATCGTCTCGATGACCTTGCCGAAGGACGCGGTGCGGTCTGCCTCGGCGACGTCGGACGCGTCGGCGATGACGAGCAGCGGTCCGTTACGTCCCGGCCCGAATGCCTCTTCGGTGATGTCGTAGGCCTGACGGGCAGGCGTGGACGGGTCCGAGGTGGCGATCGACGGGAGAGCCAGCGACAGCCCGGTGGTCGGGCCCGCGATGACACCGAGCAGCACGATGCCTCCGACGAGGCCGAGGACCGGCTTCTTGACCAGGAACCGTGCCCACCGAAGACCGTTGGTGGGGGTTGCGTTCGGGTCCTCCGGGTCGGTGGTGTTGACGAACTTGAGCTTGCCCGCGAAGGCCTTGCCCTTGTAGACGCCGAGCATGGCGGGCAGGAACGTCAGGGCGATGAGTACTGCGACGAACACTGCGAAGCCTGCTGCCAGACCCATCTGCGACAGGAACGGGATGCCGACGACGCGCAGGGCGACGAGGGCGATGAGCACGGTCGCGCCGGCGAACACCACAGCCGATCCGGCGGTACCGACCGCCCGCCCGACTGCCTCTTCGCGGTTGTCGGTGAGCGTGAGCTCGTGCCGGTAGCGCGCCAGGATGAACAGCGAATAGTCGATTGCGACGGCGAGCCCGATCATGATCGCGAGAATCGGGGTGAACGAGGACAGGCTCGCGAACCCGGAGGCCGTCGTGATGGCCAGACTCGAGATACCGATACCGACGATCGCGGTGATCAGCGGCAGGCTGGCAGCGGCGGCGGAGCCGAACATGATGAGAAGCACGATGGCGGCGACGGCAAGACCGACGATCTCCGAACTTCCACCGGGCGACGGGTTCTCCTGGGCGACGGTGCCACCGAGGATGACGGTCAGCCCTGCGTCACGCGCGGGTTGCGCTGCGGCATCGAGATCGCTGCGAATCGCGTCGGTGACGTCGGCCAGCTCGACGTTGATCGGAACCGTGACGGTGCCGACGTTGCCGTTGGGGCTCAACGGCGACGTGGCTGCCGCGTCGGCTGCCACCTTGTCGGCCGGCGTTCCTGCCTCGGCGGCTGCGTCGGTGTACTGCTGCACGATGGCCTTGTTCGCCTCGACCGGATCGGCAAGCGGCGGAGCGCCTTCCGCCGGCTTGGCCGCATCGACCTTCTCGATCTCGGCGATCGTGGCGTCGATGGCCGAGGTGTACTGCGGGGTATCGAGCGACTGACCGTCGGGTGCCTGGAACACGTACTCGGCGTTGACGGCCTGAAGGGGATCCTCGGCTCCGCCGAATCGTTCCTTCTGCAGATCCAATGCGGCCTGAGCAGGCGTTCCGGGGATGCTGAACGAGTTGACGGTAGGCGCGGACAGCGTGGCTGCGCCCACTCCGGCCAGGATCAGAATGACGAGCCAGAGGCCGAGGACGACCCCCTTGCGGCGGTAGGCGAATCTGCCGATTCGGTACAGATAGGTGGCCACTGTCAGGCTCCTCGGTTGTTATCGGATACGTGCTGGCGAGATTCGGGCGCGGGAGTGGAGCCTGCGGAATGACCCACAGGCTCGGGGATTCCGGCGCGGAGTTGTTGGAATGCGTTCTCCACGAGTGCTTTCGGAGTATTCTCTCCGCCGGGGTCGTTGATCCACAGGTTCAGTGCGGCGGTCACGGCACCGCCGACTGCCATTTGCAGCAGGTTGGGGTAGAGGTCGGAATCGATATCGGTTCCGGTGCGTTCGGCGATTGCCTCGCCGAGTTTGCGGGTGAGCGAGTGGTGCATTTCGAGCTTGCGTGCCATCAGCGCCGGGTTGGCCTCGATGAGTCGTGCTGCGGCGAATGTGTCGTCGAGGTCGCGGCCGGGGTCGGCGACGAGGTTGACGGCGATGTGCTGCAACGAATCCCAGATGGGCTCGGCCTCGGGTCTGGCGCGAAGCAGCTCGAACCATTCCAGAGCCGAGGCCTCGATGTTGTGGAGTACCGCTTCTTCCTTGTTGGAGAAGTAGTTGTGGAACGTTCGGGTCGACACTCCGGCTTCGTGTGCGATGGCGTCGGCCGTCACGGCATCGAGTCCGTGCTCTTTTCCCAGACGGACCGCGGCAATGCCGAGGGCGTCGCGGGTGGCTGCCTTCTTCTGATCGCGAAGGCCGGTCGGGGTGGTCACCCTGTCCAACATACGGAAGTTGCACAGCT
The DNA here is from genome assembly GCF_002258575.1 of Rhodococcus sp. 05-2254-5. Classification (NCBI taxonomy): domain Bacteria; kingdom Bacillati; phylum Actinomycetota; class Actinomycetes; order Mycobacteriales; family Nocardiaceae; genus Rhodococcus; species Rhodococcus sp. 05-2254-5. The sequence continues at coordinate 75,886 of NZ_NOZG01000032.1, forward strand.
CGGCAAGTTTGCAGAGCTGTGCAATATTGACGACCGCGCCACATCGGCGTCCGACTGTGACTCAGGTCATCGACGGGACCATGCGGTCGGCTCGCTGATCAGCTCTCCGACGAAATCCGGGAGGTCGTCGTCGACGATGTCCGCCAGCGATACGGATTCGAGAACCGCACGCAGATTGACCCGGACGGCCAGCCACACCCGCGTCAACGGCTCGGCGGGACCGGCGTACTGCGCATCCTCGGGCCGTTGCCCGCGCACCGATGCGAGCGGCCCCTCGACGGCACGCATCACGTCCGCGACGGAAATGTTCGACGCCTCCCGCGCGAGCCAGTATCCGCCGTCGGGTCCCCTTCTACTTCGCACCAACTCGGCGCGACGCAGGTCGGAGAGCACCGACTCGAGAAATTTGTGCGGTATCCCTTGAGCGGCGGCAAGCGCCTCGGCCTTGGCGGGTGCTCGGCCGCCGACCGCGGCGAGCTCGACGAGAGTCCGCACCGCGTAGTCCGCTTTCGCCGTGATGTGCACGATTCAATTCCTATCATTTTGATAGGAAATTAGCGACCGGGTACGTACCGATGTTCGACGGCTCTGCGCCCGTCGGGCAACACCCAGTCCGCGGGCGCGGTACCGGTCCTGATCCAACCTGACTTCTCGTAGAACGCAATCGCCGCAGCCGAGCCCTGCTCCACGTGCAGTTCGATAGCAACGGACCGTTCTGCCGCATACGCCACTGCGGCGTCCAACAAGGCCGCGGCTGCGCCCGTGCCCCGGCACTCGGGACGAACGAACAATCGCGAGACCATCAGCCCGTCGTCGACCAGGTCGAGTGCCAGGTGGCCGACGATCCGGTCATTCGACTCCGCTACCCATGCGGCGACCTGCGTTGCCGAGTGCAACCAGGCGGCCGGATCCTCGGGCCACAGTGCGGGATACCCGTCGGCCTCGTGCACCGTCGCCAGCGCGGTCACACAGAACGCCATTCCCCCGGAACGGCGGCTACGAATTTTCACGCGTCGAGACTACGATCACCATTCTGTCGTTACACTTCGAACAGCAGTGTCACGCACGGAAGGCTGTACACATGAGGGACCAACTCGCATCGGCGTGGAACTCGCTACCCGAACCGCTGCGGGATCCGGTTGCCCTGGCCGTCCCCGCGTTCGCGCTACTGCTGGCGATCGAGTGGATCGCGGCGAAGAAACTCGAAGACGGAACCCCCGGCGCGTATTCGGCCCGGGACGCACGGGCGAGCCTGAGCATGGGTTTGGTTTCGATCGCAACCACGACTGCGTGGAAAGCGCTGGCCCTGATCGGCTACACGGCCATCTACGTCTACATCGCGCCGTGGCATCTGCCCGCCGATGCCTGGTACACGTGGGTCATCCTGATCCTGGGCGTCGATCTGCTGTTCTACGGCTACCACCGCATCGCGCACCGAACCCGACTGATCTGGGCGACCCATCAGGCTCACCATTCGAGCGAGTACTTCAACTTCGCCGCGGCGCTGCGGCAGAAGTGGAACAACAGCGGCGAGATCATCATGTGGCTGCCCCTGCCGCTGCTGGGGATGCCGCCGTGGATGGTGTTCGTGGGCTTTTCGATCAATCTCGTCTACCAGTTCTGGGTACACACCGAACGGATCGACAAGTTGCCGCGACCGTTCGAGTTCGTCTTCAACACGCCCTCGCACCACCGCGTCCATCACGGTCGCGATCCGCAGTACCTCGACAAGAACTACGGCGGCATCCTCATCGTCTGGGACCGCCTGTTCGGCAGCTACGCCGACGAAGTGCAGCGACCGAACTACGGGCTGACCAAGCCCGTCGACACGTTCAACATCTGGACGCTCCAAACACACGAATACCGCAACATCGCACGGGATGTCGCGGCATCGAGGTCATGGAAGGAACGCGTCGGATACGTCGTCGGACCGCCGGGATGGACACCGGCGGCCCCACGAGAACGGGCTACTGCCGACTCAGATTGATCAGGAAGTCGACCGTTCCCGAACCCTCGACGGTCACGAAACCGAGCGACGGCGGCTCGATGCCGTAGTCCGACCACGTCGTCGGAATTGCACCCGACGCGATGAGCGTGTCACCGGACTGCAGCACCTCCATCTCGACCGACACCGGACGCGTCTGATCCTTGAGCGTCAATGTGCCTTCCGCCGTGACGGTTTGGGTGGTGCCGTCCTTGGGCAACCACGAGAGGTCGACGGGCTGGTCGATGGTGAACGTCGCCGTCGGATATGTGGCGGTGTCGAAGATGTTGCCGCGGAACTGACCGTCTCGACGGTCACTGTCGGTGGTGATCGAATTGGTCTGCACCACAACCTCACCGGCGGTCAACGAATTGTCCGCCACGGTCACCGAGCCGCTGACCTCGGGCGTCGACCCGACGACGGTCACGTCCGATCCGTTGAGCACCTCGTCGACGGTGTAGCCGGCCGCGGTCTTGTTCGACGCATCGCCTGCCGTCACCGTCCAGGTGCCGTTCAGATCGTCGGTGGTGGCGGCCTGCGCACCGGAGGTGTCGACGGTCGCCGCCGGAGCGTCGTCCTCCTGGAAGGACGCGTAGATCTTGGGGCCGAAATACAGCCCGAGGGCCACGAGCACTACGACAACGACGCCGACTGTCCACCATTTCTTGGTCATGACCGACGATGATAGTTGCAGCTTCAAGCCCATGGGGAGTGAGCGACCTGGCAACTCCCTGAGAATTTTGTCCGATTACCCCGTGCGCAGGTGTCGGTGGTGCCAGGCACAATGGAGTTCATGGATCCGGTGGAGGCACTTCGTGAGATCGGCTTCTGGCTCGAGCGTTCGCGCTCGGACACCCATCGCGTCAAGGCCTACCGCCGAGCCGCGGATGTCGTCGAATCGCTCTCTCCTGCACAGCGATCCGAGCACGAGAAGGCGGACAGCTGGTCGTCGTTGGCCGGAATCGGTGCCAAGACCTCGCTGATCATCCGGCAGGCGCTGACCCAGGACGTTCCGGACTACCTGGCCGAACAACGCGATGCCGCAGAACCCATCGGCAACAACGCACTACGAGCCGCACTCAAAGGCGACCTGCACACCCACTCCAATTGGTCCGACGGCGGCAGCCCCATCGACGAGATGATGCGCACCGCCAAGAACCTCGGGCACGAGTACTGCGCGCTGACCGATCATTCACCGCGGCTCAAGGTCGCCAACGGACTCAGTGCGGAGCGTCTGCGAAAACAACTCGACATCATCGCCGAGCTCAACGAGCAACTCGCGCCGTTCCGCATCCTCACCGGAATCGAAGTGGACATCCTCGACGACGGTTCGCTGGATCAGGACGAGGGATTGCTCGCCGAGCTGGACGTGGTGGTGGCCAGCGTGCACTCGAACCTGCGGGCCGATTCTGTGGCGATGACGAAACGCATGGTCACCGCCATCGCGAATCCGCACGTCGACGTACTCGGTCACTGCACCGGCCGACTGGTCGAGGGCGGCCGGGGAAAGCGGCCCGAGTCGACGTTCGACGCCCCGGTGGTGTTCGAGGGATGCCGACAGTTCGGCACCGCGGTGGAGATCAACGCCAGGCCCGAACGCCAGGACCCGCCCGAGCGCCTGATCGACATCGCCCTCGAACGCGACTGCCTCTTCTCCATCGATACCGACGCACACGCACCGGGCCAACTCGACTGGCAGGGCTACGGCTGTGTCCGCGCCGAAGCCCAGGGCGTTCCCGCCGATCGCGTCATCAACACCTGGTCGCTGTCCGAGCTGCTCGATTGGACGGCTCAGGGCACGTGAATCGTCGCCACTTCCTGTCCGGCCTGCTCGCTGTCACGCTGGTCGGCTGCAGTTCCACGGACACCGAATCCTCACCGAGCACAGCAGAGACGTATTCGGCTGCACTGCAACCCGTTTCGGGACCGACCGGAGATCCCATACGGTTGAAGTACGGGTACGAACCCGACAACATCGGAGACCTGTATCTGCCTGCCAACACTGCGACGTCACTGCCTGTGGTGGTAATGATTCACGGCGGCGGATGGCAGGAGAACCTCGATCTGTCGTACTTCCAGCAGATGTCCAAGGCCATCGCAGACCAGGGCATCGCCGTGTGGAACGTCGAATATCGGCGCGGTCCGAACAATTGGGCCAACACCCTCACCGACGTCGATGACGCCACCGAGGCACTGGCAACCGTCGTACAGAACGCCGCCGACGGGCGACTCGACCTCGATCGAGTGCACGTCGCCGGACATTCGGCCGGCGGACAGCTGGCCGCGTGGGTCGCTGCGCGTCATCTGATGCCGATCGACGCACCGGGAGCGGACCCCAGAATCCGACCGCGCAGTGCCACCATCATGGCCGGGGTGTTCGACATGAAACGAGCGGCGAACATCGGCAACGACAAGTTCGTGCCCGCATTCCTCGGCGGCATGCCCAACGACGTTCCCGGTCGATACAAGATCGCCTCCCCCATCGAATACCTCCCGCTCGACGTCCCGTTGACCGCGCTGCACGGCGATGCGGACCAGACCGTGTCGGTGAACCAGAGCCGCGTGTACGTCGACGCCGCCACCCGCGCAGGTAGCACGGACCCCGAGCTGGTCGTACTGCCCGGAGCCGGACACGGAGCGTTTTTGGACCCCAAGCACATCGCCTGGTCCACCGCATTGAGCACCATCACCGGGCGCGCGCAGACACTCCTCTGAGCCGCAGGTGGTACACAGTGGCGATGAAACGAAAGATCGCGACCGGGTTGCTCGGGCTGATCGTGGCCACCTCTGTAGCCGGATGCGGCGACGACGCGTCGACCGAGAACGCGTCGACCACGTCCGTTCAGGCCACGTCTGTTCAAGCCACGTCAGCTCCGGCTACGACGACGCAGGCGACCACAGCAGCTGCCACGCCGACGGCCGATGCACCCGCTGACATCCCGGCTCCCGAGGCCCCGCCCGCCGCTGATCCAGCCGACCCCGCGGTGACCGGTGGAACTGGAGGCGTCACCGGCGACGATCTCTACCGTCAGACCTGCACCCAGTTTCTCCCGTCCATCGATGCACTGGAGCAAACCGGAATCTCCGATCGCGCAAAATCCGTCGAGGGTCTGCGCAGCGAAATGACCACCGCGCCGAGTTGGTCCACGGTGCCCGAGGCCGATCAAGGCGAAATTCTGCGGGGACTCGACGCCGCGGGCGCGGGGCAATGCTGAGCGTCTGAGTCGGTCGCCGCCCCTCTACCGCCGCAAACGCGCGCGCGTTTGCCAGGTGCGCGCGAAGTAGACCCCGAATCGGTGGCGAATCTGAACGCATCTGACGAATGCGCGCGCGTTTGCCGCGTAACACCCGCCCGGTGATCCCGCCCGGGCCCTGGGGGTTCGATGCCCGGGCCCTGGTGATCCCGCAAACGCGCGCGCGTTTGCCAGGTGCGCGCGAAATAGACCCCGAATCGGTGGCAAATTCGCTCGCGTCTGACGAATGCGCGCGAGTTTGCCGCGAAACACCCGCCCGGCGATCCCGCCCGAGCCCTGCTGATCTTGGGCCCTGGTGATCCCGTCCGGGCCCTGGGGGTTCGATGCCCGGGCCATGGTGATCCCGCAAACGCGCGCGCGTTTGCCAGGTGCGCGCGAAGTAGACCCCGAATCGGTGGCAAATTCGCTCGCGTCTGACAAATGCGCGCGCGTTTGCCGAGCAACACCCCACCACCCCACCCCGCGCACAAAAAACTCCCCACCCGACGGATCGGGTGGGGAGTCTTGGCGGTGGCGGAGGGATTTGAACCCTCGGAGGGGGTGAACCCTCACACGCTTTCGAGGCGTGCTCCTTAGGCCGCTCGGACACGCCACCGCAGAAGACTGTACCGGAATGACGGCCTGAGGCTAAATCGCCTGCTCAGAGCGCATCCCTTGGGTCATTCCGCAGGCTGCACTCCGGCAACTACTTACCGGTGAGCTTGTCCTTGATGTTCGAGGCCGCGTCCTTGACCTTCTCGGCACCGTCTTTGAATGCGGCGGAGGTCTGATCGCCCTTGCCCTCTGCTTCGAGGTCCCTGTCTCCGGTTGCCGAACCTACGGCTTCTTTTGCCTTGCCGCCGAGGTCTTCGGTCTTGTTCGAGATCTTGTCGTCGAGTCCCATGAGTGTCTCCTTCGCAAGTTCGGAGCGCAGCGTTGCGCCCTGCCCTCCACCCTCCCCAATGTTGGACATTCCGGCCACCCCGTGACGAGATCGTTATCTCTGGCGGGCGAAGAATTGCGTCAGCACTTCGGCGCATTCGGCTTCCAACACTCCCCCGCGCACCTGTGGGCGGTGGGTGAGTCGACGGTCTCGGACGACGTCCCACAGCGAGCCGACGGCCCCGGTTTTCGGTTCCCAGGCTCCGAACACCACGGTGCCGACGCGGGCCGCAACGAGAGCACCGGCACACATGGTGCAGGGCTCCAAAGTGACTGCCACAGTGCAGTTTTCGAGTCGCCAGCCATCTCCGTGGACGGCCGCTGCTCGACGCAATGCGAGCACTTCGGCGTGCGCAGTGGGGTCGCCCGACGCCTCCCGCGCATTGCACGCTCGCGCGATCTCACGTCCCGACGCGTCGTACACGACGGCTCCGACGGGGACGTCGGCGTCCGATGCCTCGGCTGCGGCCGACAGCGCTGCGCGGATCATGTCCGCGTCGGGCAGCGGCATCGGTTACCGCCGCAGCTTGTTCACCGCTGCGGCGAATTCGTCCTCGAAGCCCAGGCGCTCGGCGATGGATTGCAGTTGTTCGTCCGGGTAGTCGTCGGTCTCGGCGACGATGATGCCCAGGACTGCCTCGGGCAGGCCCAGGTCGGCGAGGAGAGCGAGGTCGCCTTCCTCGTAGGGTTCGATGTCGTCGAGTTCGTCGGGGTCGACGTCGGGGATCTCGATGTTGAGTGCGTCGAGGACGTCGGCGGCGATTTCGTAGTCGACGGCGGCGACCGCGTCGGACAGCAGTAGGCGGGTGCCGTTGGGTGCGGGACGCAGGATGACGAAGAATTCCTCGTCCACGTCGAGCAGTCCGAACACCGCTCCCGAGCTGCGCAGTTCACGCAATTCGGTCTCTGCTGCCGAAAGGCTGGTCAGTGCGTCGTCGGACAGTGGCGTCACGGTCCACTTGCCGTCCTCTCGGACAACTGCAACGCCGAATCCTTCGAGGTCGTCGTACTCCGATGCGGAGGCACGGTTGTTGTTCGCGCGCTGTGCGGCCATGTGCGCAACGGTAGTCCGGTAGGTGCCGGTATTCGAAGTCCACCTCCCTTGGAAGTCACCCACCTGTGCCAATCTGATCGGGTGACTTCTTCTTCGGTGTGCGTTCTCGGTCTGGGACTGATCGGTGGGTCGATTCTGCGGGCGACGCATGACGCCGGTCGCCGGGTGTGGGGCTGGAACCGATCGGCCGACGCGATCGCCGGGGCTGCGGACGATGGCTACGACGTCGGCACCGATCTGACAGCCGCTCTGACCAGGGCTGCAGACGAGGATGCGCTCATCGTCATCGCCGTTCCGATGCCTGCCGTCGACTCCGTTCTGCAGGCCATCGCCGAGCACGCACCCGCCGCCCCGATCACCGACGTGGTGAGCGTCAAGGCCGAGGTTGCCGCGGCCGTCGCTGCTCGCGGACTACAGGCCCGCTATGTCGGCGGCCATCCGATGGCGGGTACCAACCACTCGGGCTGGTCGGCGACGGACCCGGCACTGTTCGCCGACGCGGTCTGGGTGGTGTCCACGGATCCCGGGGTCGACGCGCACGTGTGGGTCCGGGTGGCCCAGCTGGCCCTGGACTGCGGTTCGGTGGTCGTTCCGGCCGGCAGCGTCGAGCACGACAGTGCCGTCGCCCGCATCTCGCACCTACCGCATCTGATGGCCGAGGCGTTGGCGATCGTCGGGGCTGCGGGCGGGCCGTTGGCGCTCGGGCTCGCCGCGGGGTCGTTTCGCGACGGCACCCGGGTGGCGTCCTCGGCCCCGACTCTCGTCCGTGCGATGACCGAGGGCAACGCGACCGCGCTACGAACCGCGCTCGACGAGGCGCTGCATGCGCTCACCACAGCGCGCGAAAAATTGAACGAGAACTCGACCGAAACGCTGGTCGACGCCGGACACGCAGCGCGACTGCAGTACGAGCAGCATCAGCGATTCGACATCACCGACGTCACCCCGGGCGAGCCGGGGTGGCGAGAGAACCTGCAGGACGCGGGGCGACGCGGCGGCGTCGTGCGTCAGATCCGCTCGGCGAGTCCCGGGTAGTCGACGACGAAGCCGTCGGCGTCGACCGTCACCGACGATGTCGAGACCGGCGAGATGACGTGGATACCGTGCGCGCCGCTGCTGTAGGTCAAGGTCGCTTCCTGGATGCTCAGATCGAGGAGGTTGACGTAGACCGTCGGCACCTCGAGGTCCTGGACCTGGGTGTGCAGACCGAATCGTCGGATCGGCAGGGTGTTGAAGAACGGGCTGAGTACCATGTCGACGTCGAGGGCACCGCTGTAGGTCGAGCGCTGGTGGTTGGCGGAGTTCTCCACCATCCAGTAGCCCTCGTCGTCGCGGCTCACCGAGGCCTGCCGGTCGCCCGACGCGAGCGAGGTGCGTACCGAGAGCCTCTTGGTGACGCCGTATTCGTCGGTCACCAGGTCGTACGACGCACTGAAGGCGGGATGATCACTGCAGGCGGCACCGATGATGCGTCCGGCAGCTTTGATGCGGTTGCCGGAAAGCTGGACGCGCACGGACTCCATGCGGGGAACGTCGTGCGCTCGCCACGTCAGGATCGAGGGCCAGGATTTCGCGTCGGTGGTGGCGGTTGCGGGAACGGAGACGTGCTCTGCACCCGATGCTTGAGTGATCACGGGTCCTACGGTATGCGACAGGGCCCCCTGTAGAACAAGCGGACGCGACTTTTCTTTGCACCGACCCGGCCGTTCATGCTGCATTCGGCCTCGGCCGACCCCGTCGACGTCGACTTCTGGCCCGCTACCGTGTGCGACGCCTTACAGCGGCCGGGCCCTGTCGATTTCGCTCACGATTACTAAGGTGATGGCCGTGACGACAGGGAACCCAGGCGGCGGCCAGTTCGATTTCGCGCATTCCGAGCAGGCCGCGAAGAGCCGACAGGACAAGGCGACCGCTCTGGCGCGCTACGTCTGGGAGCGCGGCATCAGCGGCGCGGAACTGCTCGATCTCACCGACGCCACCCGTCGAAAACTGGCCCGCGCAGCCGACCTGCATCCACCGAGCACGATGGAAACGTGGACCATCGTGGCCGAGTTGCTCGACCGCAAATCCGCGTGGGCGGCCGAGCACCCCGGTCACGACGGGGCGACGCCCCAGCACGCCGACGAGAAGATCATGTGGGTCAAACCGCCGATCACCCCCTGGACCTAGACGAGCGAGTCCTCCCACGCCTCGTGCAGGTGTGCGAAGCGGCCCTCTCCCGCAATGAGGTCCGCCGGGGTTCCGTCCTCGACGATGTTGCCGTCCGCCATGACGAGGACGCGGTCCGCGATGGCCACCGTCGACAAGCGGTGCGCGATGATCAACGCCGTCCGGCCCTGCAGAATCGTTTCGAGTGCGCGCTGCACCAACCGCTCGCTCGGGATGTCGAGACTCGACGTCGCCTCGTCGAGCACGATCACCGACGGCGCAGCGAGGAACACCCTCGCAAAGGCCACCAATTGCCTTTGGCCCGAGGACAATCGGCCTCCGCGCTTACGCACGTCGGTATCGATCCCTTCGGGGAGCGAGGCGATGAACTCGGTCAGTCCGACGGCCTCGGCGGCAGCGCGGACCTCGGCGTCCGTCGCGTCGGGACGTCCGAGGCGGATGTTGTCGGCCACCGAGCCGGAGAACAGGAACGATTCCTGTGTCACCATGACGACGTTGCGGCGCAGGTCCTCGTCGGAGATGTCGCGCATGTCGATGCCGTCGAGTCGCACGGATCCGGCGGTCGGATCGTAGAAGCGCGCCAACAGCTTTGCCAGCGTCGACTTTCCGGCTCCGGTCGCACCGACCATGGCCACCACCTGACCCGCCGGCACGTGCAGCGAGAACTCCGGCAGCACGACGCGCTCGGTGCCGTAGGAGAAGTGCACGTCTTCGAACGTGATGTCTCCCTTCACCGTTCCGATCGACACCGGGTTCTTCGGGGCAACCACCGACGGTTCTTCCTCGAGTACGCCGGAGATCTTCTCCAGCGCAGCCGCGGCCGACTGGTAGGCATTGAACACCATCGCCAGCTCGTCGAGTGGGCCGTAGAACCGGCGAAGGTACAGCACGTACGCGGCGAGCACGCCGACGTCCATGTGGCCGTTGATCACTCGCCAGCTACCGAACACCAGGATGATCGCCAGAGTGACGTTGCCGATCCACCGAACGATTCCGGTGTAGCTCGCCATGCCGCGCAGGGCCGCGGTGGTGGCGTCCCGGTACTCCGAGTCCTCGGTCTCGAGAATCGCGTCGTTGCGACCTTCACGCCGGAAGACCTGCACAGCACGGATACCGCCCATCGACTCCACGAAATGGACCACCACACGTGCGATCGCCACCCGTGTTCGACGGTATCCCTGGCGTTGGCGTCGCTGTGACCACCGGGTGACGAGCACCAGCGGTACGAAGCCGGCGAGCACGATCATCGCCATCGGAACATCGAGATACACGAGGATGACGGCAATCGAGACCATCGACAGGATGGCCGTCAACGCGTCGTTGAGCGCACTTTCGAGCAGCGTCTGCAACGACTCCACGTCACTGGTCAACCGCGAGATCAACCGCCCCGACGTGTACTTCTCGTGGAACGACAGACTCAGTTTCTGCGCGTGGTCGAACACGCGTCCACGCAGGTCGTAGAGAATGTTCTGACTGAGTCGGCCCGAGACGGTGAGAAACGCGTAGGTGGTGAACATTCCGAGCAGGCCGAAGCCGGTGTATCCGCCCACGGCCCACAGCAGCGGACCCCAATCACGCTGTCCGGCAGCACCGACGCCGTTGTCGAGGGCGTAGGCGACGAACAGCGGGCCGGCCACATAGGTGATGTTGTCGATCAGGATGATGACGAAAGACAGCAGGGCCTGCTTCTTGTACGGGCGCACCAGCGAGGCGAGCAACCGCCGAGAACGCCCGGCCAACACCAGGTTTCCGGTGGCGTCGACCTCCGAGTCCTCGCCGCCCACTCCCCGCCAATCTGCGGTTGCGGTCTGCTCAGCCATGGATCGACCCCATCACGTCGCGGTACCGCGGCGACGACGCCAGCAGTCCCTCGTGCGTTCCCTGCTCCACAATTCTTCCGTTCTCCAGATACAGCACCCGGTCGGCCAACGCTGCAGTCGACGGTCGGTGTGCCACCAGCAACGTCGTCGAATGGGCCAGCACGCGACGTAGTTCCTTCTGCACTTTCGCCTCGGTGTCCACATCGAGTGCAGAGAGCGGGTCGTCGAGCACGAGCACCCGAGGCTTGCCCAGCACCGCACGGGCCAGTGCCAGACGCTGCCGCTGCCCGCCCGACAGACTCATGCCCTGCTCACCGATGCGCGTGGCCAGGCCCCACGGCAGCCGGTCGACGAATTCCGTTGCGTGAGCAATCTCCAGCGCCTCAGTGATCTCGGCATCGGACGCGCCGGGAGAGCCGAGCGCGATGTTCTCCCGCGCACTGGCCGAGAACAGCACCGGATCCTCGAACGCTACCGACACGATCGAGCGCAGATCGGCCAGCCGCATCGACGCCACATCGATACCGTCGATCGAAATGGCGCCCTCGGTGGCGTCGAACAAACGAGGAACGAGGTTCGTCAGTGCCGTCTTTCCGCTGCCGGTGTTACCGACGAGCGCAACGGTCTCCCCCGGCTCGACGACGAAACTGACATCGGTGAGCAGCGGCGAGGACGCGTCGGGAAAGGTGAATCCGACGCGGTCGAACTGCACTCGGCCACGGATCGTGTCGGGCAATTCGACGGGGTCGTCCGGATCCGTCACGGTCTCCGGGGTGTCGATGATCTCCCAGTACCGATCGGCTGCGGTACGCGCATTGTTCAACTCCGCCAGCAGGTATCCGAAGGATTCGATCGGCCACAGCAGGAACGTGACGATGGCGATGGCAGCGACGAGTGTGCCGACCGTCATCGTGCCCTGCACGATCGAGTAGGTCCCCACGGCCAGAATCGCGCCGATGGTGATCGGCTGCAGTCCGACGATCACCGCCCAGATGATCGCGAGATAGCGCACCTTCTTCAGCTCGGTACCGCGAAGAGTGTAGGCCTGACGCAGAAACTGCTTGCCCAGGTGTGCACTTCGCCCGAACGCCTTCAGAACGCGGATGCCCTGAATGGACTCCTCGACCGTCGTCGTCACATCGCCCGCTTGGTCCTGAGCATCACGCGCGACGACGCGGTACAACGTCTCGAACCTGGTGCAGGCGATCACCAGCGGAACCGATGTCACCAACATGATCAGACCCAATTGCCATGCCTGAACGAGCAATACGCCGATACCCACGACGAGCGTGACGGCATTGATGATGATGAACGGACCGATGAACGCCATGAACCGGCGCAGCGACCCGAGATCGGCGATGGCACGGGAGAGCAGCTGACCCGATTCCCAACTCTCGTGCGCCGCGACCGACAGCCGTTGCAGCTTGTCGAATACCGTTGCCCGAGCACTGATCTCGAATTGGCTCGACGGGCGGGACACCAGGTATCGACGCACCCAGATGCCGGCCGCGTCGATGGTGCCGAGCAGCAGGATCAAAGCCGCGGGCCACCACACCGCGGAAAAGTTGCGGTCGGCGATGGGCCCGTCGATGACGCGTTGCATCACCAGCGGAATGACGAGGCCGGTGAGGGTCGCGATGAGCGAGACCACGATGGAGCCGATGTAGAACCACTTGTACGGGGCCAGGAACGGCGCGAAACGCTGCAGCGACGTGGGTGTCCGCGCAGCATTTGGGTTCGACTCAACGACGGTTGGAGCTTCGGGGTCGAGCACACCCGTGGACACGTGTTGTTCTCCTTATTGCGGTGCCCGAATGATTTCATTGCTCAGGCTCAGTTTCCAACCGATTTTCGGCGGCGTGCATTCCAGTGTGGAACCTCGAGCACGGTCGAGGTCAAGTTCGACCGACGCTCAGCTTGTGGACCTTCAGCGCACCGGCTCTCGAGTAACGTGAACCCGTCGGGCGAGGGAAGGGCACACGTGAGCACACGGTCGATGGTCGGGTTGTTCGCCGGTATCGGCGGGCTCGAGCTGGGGTTGGCCGAGGCAGGCTGGACGACTCAGCTGTTGTGCGAGATCGATCCGGGTGCCGGCGCGGTGCTGTCGGCGCGCATGCCGAACGTTCCGCTGCACACCGATGTCACCACACTGCGCAGCCTGCCCACCGGCACCGAGCTCGTGGCCGCCGGCTTCCCCTGCCAGGACCTCTCCCAGGCCGGACGGACGGCAGGCATCACCGGGGCTCGCTCCGGGCTGGTCGACGAGGTGTTCCGGCTGGTCTCACGTCGCCGCGGCCCGCGGTGGCTGTTGATGGAGAACGTGCCGTTCATGCTGCAACTCGGACGTGGCGCAGCGATGCGACACATCACCGACGCGCTAGAGGACCTCGGCTACATGTGGGCCTACCGCGTCGTCGACGCCCGTGCGTTCGGGTTGCCGCAGCGTCGACAGCGCGTGGTGATGCTGGCCTCGCGCACCGACGATCCGCGTGAGGTGCTGTTCTCGCAGGATGCCGGGCCGTTGCCCGACGGCGATCCGAGTACTGCGCCCTGCGGCTTCTACTGGACCGAGGGCACCCGCGGACTGGGCTGGGCAGTCAACGCCGTCCCCACCCTCAAAGGCGGCTCGTCCCTCGGCATCGCCAGTCCGCCGGCCGTGCGGTTGCCGTCCGGGGAGATCGTCACGCCCGGCATCATCGGGGCGGAGCGGCTGCAGGGGTTCGATCCGGACTGGACGCTGCCCGCGGTCGAGCGCGCCGGAGTGCGTACCGGGCATCGCTGGAAGCTCGTCGGCAATGCCGTCAGTGTGCGGATGGCGTCGTGGGTCGCCGCCGCACTCGACGACCCGAAGCCCTACGACGTCGCAGGCGATACCGCATTGCTGCCCGGTCAGGCCTGGCCGACGGCCGCGTGGGGCCGAGACCGCGCGAGCTTCAAGGTAACCGTCTCGACCATGCCGGTGCACGAACCGCCCGAGGACCTCATCGACTTCCTGGACGACTCCACCCTGCTGTCGGCGCGAGCCACGGCCGGGTTCCTCAAGCGCGCGCGAGCCGGCAACCTCCGCTTCGCCGACGGCTTTCTCGACGACCTCGACGCCCACCTCGAGCGCATGGGTGGGTACACGCAACGAGTGTCGGTGTGAGCGCGACACGTCCCGTCACCGACGCAAAAACCAGTGCACGGCTCAGTAAGCAACGCCGCCGCGACACCAAGCCAGAAGTGGCGCTGCGTCGAGAGTTGCACCGACGAGGACTGCGCTACTTCGTCGACCGCGCTCCGCTGAAGGGCATGCGGCGTCGAGCAGATCTGGTGTTTCCCCGTCGCAAAGTGGCGGTCTACGTCGACGGCTGCTTCTGGCACAGTTGCCCCGTCCACGCGACGAAACCCCGCAACAACGCCCAGTGGTGGGCCGACAAGCTGGCTGCCAACGTGGCCCGCGATCGCGACACCGACACCCGCCTGATCGAGGAAGGCTGGCGCGTCGTGCGGATCTGGGAACACGAGGACCCGGTCGTCGCCGCCCAACGCGTCGTCGATGATCTTGCTGCAGATCCGATAGTGACCGACTGAAACCCACAGCACTCCCCGCGCGTCCAACCTGATGATCGGTCGATTCGAGTCGGGGGATGAGGACAGTGCGTAAAAGTTGGGTGCTTGCGGCGATGGCAGCGGCGATGTCGGTATCGACCAGTGGATGCGCGGTGGTGTTGCTCGGCAGCGCATTCCCCGCCGGCAGTGCGTCGCCTGCGGGGCAGAACCGGTACGGATTCGAGATGTCGGAGGCAGACCGCTATCTGGCCGACTCGGCGGCCTTCGTCCGCAGCCTCGATCCCTGCGGCTTCCTCACCGAGGACGACCTCACCGCCCTCGGCACCGTGGTGCAGCTCCGACCGGACGGCGAACTGAGTAGCTGCTCGGCAGAAGTCAACCCTGGGCGATCGGACGCCACGGACTCCGTGTCGATCAAGCTGAACGGATACCAGCCGACGCCGGCCGACCCGAACTTCGAGCAAGTCACGATCGGCGACGAACAGGTGTACCTCGACGACGCCTCCCGAGGGACGTGTCGCGTCAGCTTCCCGCTTCGCGACGAGTTCGATGGCACCACCTCCGGGCCCATGGACGATGTTCTCACCGAATCGGGTCGTAGTTTCGCCACGATCGACGTCTATCTTGCTGACGGAGACGCCTGCAGTGCAGCGAAATCCGTCACCGAGACCGCACTCGGCCTCGTGAGCGATCCACCACTACGTGCCGATTCCAGGTACAACCTGCCGTTGGCCACGAAGGATCCGTGCAGCGTTCTGGAGCATCTGCCCGAGACCTGGACGGTCGACCGATGGAACCCTGCCGCGGATCCGTACGGCTGCCACTTCGAGGCGTCGTCGGCGACGTTCGAGGACAACCTGGTTCTGCTCGACGTCGCGCTCACCTACGACGACAGCGACTTGCGTTCGACAGATCGCGAGAAGATCCGGCAGGGCGGTTATACCGTCGAGACCCGCGACTCGGATTCGGTGTGTTCGGCCGACATCGTATTGGGCAATCCCGTTCTCGGCCTGCCCGGTAACGAGGACTCGGCCGCGCATTACGCCCGCACGGTTCCCGAGCTGTCCGTCATGGCGGACGACTGCGACTCCGCCGTCGCGCTGGCGGTGGCAGCTGCCGACGAGCTCACTGGTTAGCCTTGGTCGGTGCGCTCGAAAACCGAAGGTGTGGATATCCGCCGAGTAATCGCGGTGGTGTTTCTGATCCTCGCCGGGTTGCTGTACTCCGCGTGGGTGGCCGAATTCTTCCTCGACACCGGGCTCGACCCGGCCCGGTCGTTCCTCAGCGAACTCGATGCCCGCGATCAGCCGTACCGCGAATTCTTCTCCACCGCAGACGTGGTCACGGGTTCGCTGATGATTCTCGCCGCCGTGCTCGGTTTCCTCGTCAGCCCTCGCCGACGGCTCGTCGTCACCGGCTGGGTGGCGTCGGGCATCTTCGGTGTCGCCACCATCGCCGACGCGAAACTGCCACTCGAGTGTGTGGCCGCCGACGATCCGAGCTGCCCGATCGAGCCCAGCGGGTTGTTCCCACAGCTTCATCATCTTCATGCTCTGACGAGCACCATCGCGGTGTTCGCGATCTTCACGGTCATGATCGCGTTCACGCTCGCCGCATTCCGCTATCGGGCCTATCCCCTGCTTCGGACGCTCGGTGTCGCGGTGCTGGCCATCACGGCCCTGGCCACGGCGTGGCTGTTGATCGCCGACAACCTTCCCGGCGATCACGGCCTCGGCATCGCTCAGCGGGTGCAGGTGGGCGGGATGTCGGCGTATCTGGTGGTGCTGGGGTGTGCGCTTAGACTCGGCGCATGTCCTTCACCGCGACAGCACTGAACGGGTCCAAGGCAGAGCAGTACCAGCAGCTCGCCGAGCAGGCCAGGGGCCTCGTCTACGAGGAATCGAACCTGATCGCCAACGCCGCCAATCTTTCCGCGTTGGTCTATCACGCTCTGCCCGAGGTCAATTGGGTCGGCTTCTACCTGTTCGACGGCACCGAACTGGTAGTCGGTCCGTTCCAGGGCCAGCCTGCCTGTGTTCGTATCGCGCTGAGCAAAGGGGTCTGCGGCGCTGCCGCGACCACCCGCGAGACACAACGAGTGGCCGACGTTCATGCCTTCCCCGGCCACATCGCGTGCGATGCCAACACTCGCTCCGAGGTCGTCGTTCCGCTGTACCAGGGCGAGAAGCTGATCGGTGTATTCGATCTGGACAGCCCGATACCCGATCGCTTCGACGCCGACGATCAGGCCGGCCTCGAAGCGATCGCGGCGGTGTTCCTCGGTTCGATCAGCTAGACGCTGCTGCCTCGAAGAACCAGGCCATGACCAACGCACCGGGGTCGACGACGCCTCGCGCGGCCTCACCGACATAGCTGGCGCGGCCGCGGTTGGCGGTGATGTCCTTGGTCGATTCGGCTCCGGTCTTCGCGGCGTCGGCGGCATCCTGCAGGGTGCCGCCGTCTTTCTCGAGCGCGTCGACAGCCGGGGCAATGGCGTCGATCATCGTCTTGTCGCCCACGCGGGCTCCACCGAGTTCGGTGATGCTGTCCAGTCCGGCCCGCGCGGCCGCTGCGACAGCCGCGGCAGATGGCTCGGATTCGAGCATCGTTCGGTAGAACTGGCGGAACCAGATACCGAACAGTGCGCCGGACGTACCGCCTGCGTGGCCGAGGTAGGCCTCGCTCACGGCTTCGAATACCGTTGCTGCCGAATAGGTTTCCTTGATCGCGTCGAGGTCGAGTTGTTCCAGTGCGGCCACCATGTTGGTACCGAAGTCGCCGTCACCCGCCTTGCGATCCAATTCGGTCAGAGCGGGCTCCTCGTCGAGTACCCGCTGGGCCCACGACCCGATCCACTCGGACACGAATGCCGACTTCTCGCCTGAATCGGAGGGCTCGTAGGACGGGCCGAAAGCACCGCGTTCTCCCACCTCCTTCGCTCCACGACTGGAGGCATTGGGCCAACCGGGCGCATCGGTGGGGGCATCCCAGAGCTCGAGCATCTCGTCGTCGGCGCGCACCAGAGTGATGGACGCTCCACCCATGTTGAGTGCGGTGACAAAACTTCCGACGAGTGAGCGGGTTATCTCGATGCCCTTACCCGCGAGGTACTCCGAGAGTTCCCCGAACAGCAGATGCAGTTCGAGCGGGTGCGTTGCGCCGAGCCCGTTGACGATGGCGATCACCGATTCGCCCGAGTTCAGGCCGAGCGAGCTCACGATGGGCTCGGTCAGCTTCTCGACGACCTCCTGAGCAGGCAGCCGGGACACCCGGTCGGTGCCGCGCTCACCGTGGATACCGATGCCGAGTTCGATTTCCTCCTTGGGCAATTCGAACGACGGGCCGTCGGCACCCGGTAGCGTCGGCGGGTTCAGTGCGACCGCCATGCTGCGTGCGTTCTCCGCTGTTCGACGCCCCAGCGTGACCACCGCCTGCAGGCTGTCGCCACGTTCTGCCGCTGCGCCGCACACCTTTTCGACGACGATGGTCGCGGCAGTGCCACGGCGACCCGGGCCGTCCTCGCTCTCGCTGGCCACGTCGTCGTCGACGAGAACGACATCGGCCGCAATACCGTCTTCCTGCAACAACTCTCGGGCGATCTTGAAGTTCATCACGTCGCCGGTGTAGTTCTTCACGATGTGCACCACTCCGCCGCCGGAGTCCACGGCCTTGGATGCCTCGTGTACTTGGAGGGCGTTCGGTGACGTGAACACCAGGCCGGGGCACGCGCCGGTGAGCATGCCGCGACCGATGAATCCGGCATGCATCGGCTCGTGGCCCGATCCGCCACCGGACAGCAGCGCGACTTGACCGTCGGAGATGCGATAGCGACGGGTGAGGAATCCGGGATCGGCGTGCCAGGTGACGTCATCGGTGGCGGCCACGAAGCCGCGGAGGGCGTCGGCGACGAATGTTCGAGGAGAATTGGAGAACATTCCTTCACACTAAGCCTCTATTGTCGGCTTCGGTGAGCTGCCGGGCCGCCGCGCGTCTACAGTCGCGAAGATGACCACCGAGACCTGGGCTTTCGACGCATCGGACGGCGGGCAGTTGGCTGTTCGGACGGATGTCACCGGAAGGGCATCCAAGATGGGGCATCGACTCACGATTGCGGTGACCTCCTGGACCGCAACGGTCGGGTGGTCCGGGGACGCCCCCACCGCGGTGTCACTGACCGCCGAGGTCGGCTCACTCGAGGTGATCCACGGTGAGGGCGGACTGACACCGCTGATCGGGCCGGAGAAGATCGTGGCAAAAGCTAACGCACTCAGGATCTTCGACGCCAACCGATACCCGACAATTCGATTTCGTTCGGAGGAGATCACTGCCGTCGCCTCCGGATATCGGTTGGCCGGAACAGTCGAAATACACGGTGTCTCGAAGGAAATCACCGTGGACGTGGACGTCACCGACTCCGGCGACAGATGGCAGATCGGTTCCGAAACTACCGTGCGTCAAACGGATTACAAGATCACGCCGTATTCGCAGATGTTCGGAGCCATGAAGGTGGCGGACGACGTGACCGTCACGTTCGACGCCGAGTATCTCAAGCCCTGAGCCTTCCCAATTCACCTGCAATGGTGGACACTACGGCGGTGAACCGAAATCGATGGACGATCGGATCGTGCGCATCGGCCTTGGTGTTGGCTGCAGCCCTGACCGCAGGCTGCAGCAGTCCGGCGACCTCGTCCCCGGACGGACCTCCCGGAGTGAACGTCAACGGAGTGGGCGAAGTCCAGGGTGCACCGGACACGTTGACGACCCAGATCGGCGTTCAGGCCACAGCCGAGGACGTCACTGCCGCCATCGAACAGGCCAATGCTGCGGTTACCGAGGTGACCGACGCAGTGATTGCTGCCGGCGTCGCGCGCGAGGACATTCAGACGCAGCAGGTCTCGATCGATCCGCAGTACTCCGGAGCACTGCCGGGCGGCACCTCGGCCATCTCCGGATATCAGGCCACCAACACGTTGCAGGTCACGGTGCGCGACCTGTCGAAGGCGTCTGCAGTCCTCGGCGACGCCACCTCCGCCGGTGGCAACGCGACCCGAATCTCCGGGGTCTCGTTCAAGATCGACGACGATTCCGAACTGATCACCGATGCCAGGTCCAGGGCGTTCGCCGACGCCCGCGATCGCGCCGAGCAGTATGCGTCGCTCGCAGGCGGCGAACTCGGTGACGTTCTGTCGATCACCGAATCGATCACCGGTCAGGAGCAGCCGACGAGCTTTCGCGACTCCGCTTCGTTCGACACGGCAGTGCCCATCGAACCGGGACAGCAGACCGTCAGCGTGTCCGTGTCGGTGAAGTGGGCGCTGAACTAGCGCAGCGAGTTACTGCCGCTGCAACTATTGCTCCACTGAAGAGGTTGCATACCGGGGATTCGCCGACTCGAGCCCGGGAGTGGAGCACAAGTTGCAGGACCACCACGCACGGGCTCAGCCGGCCGGCGGGGGCGGCAGCCGGTAGTTCACCGGGGTCGCCGAGAAATCCACCGGATTTCGGACGCCCTCGGCCGCTGCCCCTGGAACCTCGATGCGTGGTTCGAGACCCAACGACTGCGCGAACGCGAATGCCTCCTCGATGGAATTGACCGGCCCGGCGGGAACGTGCCGCGCCATCAGTTCTCGATACCAGTCGTCCGCAGTACGCGTCTGCAACGCCGTGTTGAGCAGGTCGACCAACTGATCTCGATGTTCGACGCGAGCAGAATTGGACGAGAAGCGTTGAATCGCAGCCAGATCCGGGGTACCCAGCACGTCGACCAGCGCCTGAAATTGCCGATCGTTGCCCACGGCCAACGCGAGCGGTCGATCGGCGGTCTCGAACACCTCGTACGGCACCAACGACGGATGCTTGTTGCCCATGGGAACCGGTACGACCCCGGCCCCGAGGTATGCCGCCGACTGGTTGCTGAGTGCGGACAGTACCGACGCCATCAGCGAGGTGTGCACCCGCTGACCCGCACCGGTGTTCGATCGATGATGCAGTGCGGCAAGGATTCCGCTCAGCGCGTGCAGACCGGTGACGATATCGACCATCGCCACGCCCACTTTCGTCGGCGTGGATGCGTCGGGCCCGGTGACGCTCATCAGCCCGCCGACGGCTTGGACCACCAGATCGTATCCAGGAAGAGCAGCACCGCCGCCGGTACCGAAACCGGTGATCGAGCAGTAGATCAGGCCAGGGTTCGTCTGCGCGACAGCCGAATAGCCGAGACCGAGCCGGTCCATCGTTCCGGCGCGGAAGTTCTCGATCACGATGTCTGCGCCCGCGACGATCTCACAGGCCTCGGCCACACCGCTCTCGGACTGCAGGTCGATGAACCGAGACGTCTTGTTCCGATTGACCGAGTTGAAATACGTTGCGGTACCGGCAGAATCGTACGGCGGACCCCACAATCGGGTGTCGTCGCCGCTGCCGGGCCGCTCGATCTTGATCACGTCTGCGCCCATGTCGCCGAGCATCATCGTCGCGTACGGTCCGGCGAGCACACGAGAGAAGTCCGCGACCACGAGGCCTGCGAGCGGACCGGTGGCGTCTGTCATCGGTCCACTGTATTGCGCGGCCGGCTGCAGTTCAGTTCAGGTCCGGAACGAACGCTGCCAGGACAGCAACCATCGTGTCCACGATCTGCTCGATGGGTGGACGAGGCGGAGCAGTGCGGGACCAGTCGGAGACGATCTCGGTGAGCGCACCGAGGAATGCCGTTGCGGCCAAGCGGTATCCACCCGGGGGAACGAAATCGGAACCGACTTCCGAGCGCAGGGTGTTCTCGAAGAACTCCACCCACTGCGCACGACGGCGCGTCCGATGCTGTTCGACGGCATCGCTGACACCCAGCATCTCCAGATAGGAGATGCGCGCCCGACGTGGGTCACCTCCGATCGATCCGACCAGGGCCGTCATCGCTGCGACGACCAGAGAGCGACGATCACGGTCGACCTGCTCGTCGAGTGCGGCGACGACGGCGGCCAGCGCGTCGTCTTGGATCAGGTCGTAGACGTCCACGAGCAGCGCCTCACGGTTGGCGAACTCACTGTAGAACTGACTGCGCGCGAGGCCTGCCGCGGAGCAGATATCCGCCACCGAGGTGGCGGCGTACCCGCGTCCCCCGATGACCTCGATAGCCGCGTGCAAGAACCGAGCTCGTCGATCGGCTTTCCGAACAGCGGAGGATCGTCCGGCGTAGATGCGGCCCTGATCATCGGCGACAGTCACCGAGGGAGTCTACAGGCGACGCACCGCTCGCAGCCCCGCTGATCGGTTCCATCACGACCCGATCGGCTTCCCGAACAATCCGGCGATTATCTCGCCGACGGCCGCGACGAACGTCGGGTGTGCACGCGTGTCGAGCGCCATCGAGCCGACATCGTTCGTCCGGCAACCCGGTTCCACCGGAACACCGGCAAATCGGTCGCGCATCCACAACACCGCACTCGGAAACGCGATCAGCTCCAAGCTGATGTGCTCACTGAAATGATCGCGGGTGTAGGTGACGTCGGCACCCGGACGGCTGCAGTACGACTCGACCATCGCGTTGACCGGCCCGATCGGCACCAGCCAGTCCGGGTTGGAATGGTAGACGTAGAGCGGCATGTTCGGAGTGGTACGGCCGAGCTGCATCGCAGACAGGGCCTTCTTCACCACCGGTTGCTGGATCGGGTCGCCGTCGGTGTGCAGCAAGCCTTTCAGGTTGACGAACGGCAGCAGCGCCGACGAGTAGCCGACACAGAGGTTGTCCTTGGCCGCGAACAACGTTCTACCGAACGGGTCGACGTGTTCGTCGATGAAGGCGGCCAGCTCGGGACTCTCGCGGCTGGCACCGATGATGCCGGCGGCCACGATGCCCGATCCCAGGGTGTTGTTCGCGTTGTCGACCAATGCCCCGAGTTCGGCCGGGGTGCCGCCCTCGGTGACTCCGACGATATCGAGCTCAGGGGCGTAGTTTTCGGCCAGTTCTGCTGCGTGCCCGGTGGCGATCGCGCCACCGGAGTAGCCGCTCATCCCCACCTTGGTGGCCTCCCCGGCCAACTGCATCGGCGCGAAATTCTCGGCAGCTCGGATGCCGTCGAGTGTGATCCGGCCGGCGACCGGCCCGGCGGCGAACGAATTGTTCGGGCCCTGATGATCGGGTACCGACACCGCCCATCCTTGCGCCAACGCTGCCTGCACTTCGAGGAATTGAGCGCCCGACGTCACCGCGCCGGTCACCGGCCAGGGGATGGCACCCGCTCGCATCGCGTACGACGGAGCGCAGTAGGCCGCGAGAGAATCCTCGGCCACCTGGATGGAGATCAACGGACGCGGTGCCGCAGGCACTCCACGCGGCTTGATGACCGTGGTCACGGCGGCGATCGGCTCGTCGCGCCCGTTGTTGGACCGGAACGACAACTGCCACGCGTCGACCTGTGTGGGAATGACGTTGAGAGTAGCGAGCTCGACGGGCCGTGCGGCGATGATCTGGCCCGGCGCGGCCGCTGCCACCACGTCGGCGGGAGGAAGGTAGAAGTCGGTGTCGAACTCGGGAATCTTCGGCCACGTGAGCGGCGGCAGAGGCGGCTGAACCTCCACACCGGCCGGACCGCTGGATTCGGGTTCAGCGGAAGCGGGGCTGGTCGTAGCGGCAACGGCGGCGGCTACGGTCGCCACACCGATCGCTACCCGCAGCGTCCAAGATCGGGCAGAAGACACAGCTGTACTCCTTCGCGCCGGACAACGGGGTCCACAGGACGCGCGCCCGGCGACATTTCGTACAGCGCATCCGACGATCTTGGACACCGATGTCCGAGATGGTGCTCAGAACTGTAGAGCGAAGTGGCGTGGATAACAATCCCCGAACCGAAAATGATTCAGAACTGAATCGAGCCCAATTGCACGGAGTAGTTCCCGTTCGTCACGCGACGGCGAAAGACCGCTTCGCCAAACCGAACTGGAAGCCGGTGATGGCCGTCGTCACCGGAGCTTCCGGATTCTCGGCGGCACCGAGGGTGACGAACAACGGCGTGAAATGTTCGACGGTGGGGTGCGCGTACGGCATTCCCGGTGCGGCACTGCGGAAGTCGGCGAGAGTCCCGACGTCACCGCGAGACAAGGCGTCGGCAGCCCAGAGGTCGAAGTCCTCGGACCACGTCGGCACGGTGTTCGTAGCGAAATTCTCGCGGGACAGGAACGGCAGTCCGTGGGTCATGAACCCGGAACCGATGACCAACACACCCTCGGCCCGAAGTTCCTTCAGCGCAGCGCCTATCGACATCAGCCGATCGGGCGCGTGCGTCGGCAGGCTCAATTGCAGAACCGGGACATCGGCGTAGGGATACATGACCTTCAGCGGGACCCAGGCACCGTGATCGAGTCCGCGCGCGGTGTGCCGATGCAGGTTCTCCGACGCCGGAATGGCCGCGGCCACCCGTGCGGCCAGCGCCTGAGCGTCGGGAGTCCGGTATTCCATCGAGTAGTAACGCTGCGCAAATCCACCGAAGTCGTAGACGAGTGGCGTCGCCGCCGCCGTCGCGGACAGGCTCAACGGGGCCTCTTCCCAGTGCGCGCTGACGATCAGGATCGCCTTCGGCTTGGGCATCGACTGCGACCAGGTGAATAGCTCGTTCATCCAGAGCGCGTCGTCGAACACCGGGGGCGCACCGTGACTGATGTACAGCGCGGGCATCGGCCCGTCGTGCGGGGTCCACATCTGCTGCGACCGGCTCGCGGGTGCTGCGTCGGCGAGAAACGCATCGAATGCGGCACCCGCGACGGGCGGGTTCATCACAGAAGTCATGGCGGGTCCTTCGAAGTACCTAAGTTGAATCTTCAACCTACCACTCGAGTCCAATCACGACTACATCGGACCAGCCGGTCTGGACCGAACCGCACTGTGGGTGACCTCAGCGCCCACTATTAGTGCTGAAATACCTTTTCCCGTTCGTGAGAGCGAATTGTGGACGCTCACGTCAGTGCTCCACGCCGAGGACACGGCTACTCCACGACGACGCGGCCACCACCGGGAAGGTTGGGCGTGTCCGTCGTGATCGTGAGATCGACACGGCCCGCACCGGTAGCGAGAGTGATCGGCTCGGTCGATATCCCACCCGCCGAACCGGATCGGCCGTTGTCGATGTTCGTCCACACCACGGTCACCGGAACCGGCAGCAGGCCGACCGCTGACGAGCCCATGTCACCCGCACCAGAAATCTTGCTCACTGTCGTCACCGTGACCTCCCCTGCCTCGATCACCGTCGCCGTTGCCTCGACCGGCCCCGACCCGAAACTGACGCCGTGTTGCAAGAAGACGAATGCCTGTACCGGCCTGAGCTCCGTGGTGGTTGCGGCCGACGCGATGCCCGCCGACCCCAGCGTCAGGGCTCCCGCCACCAATGGTGCCGCCACGAGGCGAAGGACTCTATTTCTCGAAAACACGATGCTCCCCATTTCGTCGAATTCGTCCGCTGTTCGAGAACATCCTGCAACGGACCAAGCGGTATGTAGTCCCCTCGGGCCCTAGGCTCGGCTGTATGCCGGATGTCTATCGCGCCCCGATGCCGAATGGCGTCGAGCGTGCCCTCACCTACGGACTCTGCGGCATGTCGGCCGACGACGAACGCTCGCTACGACGGGTCGAGCGTTTCGAGCAGGTCGCGGACCGATCTTTCGTTTGGACACGAACCGAGCACGGCGAGTACTTCCTCGGCCGAATTTCCGGCCCACTGCGGGAAGATCACAGCGCCGACGCGGTGGCGTCGAACATGATCTTCGTCCGTGACTGCGAGTGGATCGGCGAGCCTGTTCCCGAACACGAGGTACCCGCCGCGACGCTACGCACATTCGCGCGCGGAGGACGAAACTTTCAGCAGACACACGACCCGAAGGTCGGTGCAGAGTCGGCTACTGTGTGGCGAGCGCGAGGTCGCTGACCTGCGGATCGACCTGTACGACGGAGTAGCCCTGGATCTCGAACTTGTTCTCCCCCTCGGGCGGTCCGAGCACGGCGCGGACGATCAGGGTCGCGGCGGCAGCGACGAGTGCGATCACGATGACCACTGCTGCCACGATCAGCAGGGTGCGGGGGCCACCGAACAGGTTCTTCGAGCTCATGGGTCCATCATGGCCCCTCCTCGGTGGGACACGAATCTCGCTGCGTGAGTAGTAAAGGTGTTGATCAGATGAGTTCGTGGCTACAGTGAATCCGTGACCGACGCACCCGAGCCCGATTTCTGGTCGTTCATCGACACCGCCAACACCACACTGGCCCGGGAGTACGGGTTCGAGCATCAGCTGGCCACCGAGGTTCTGCTGACATTGAACCGAGCGTCGAACATCGTCACGTACGACCTCGAGTCGACGGTTCATCGCCCGCGAGGCTGGTCGTGGTCGTCGTTTCGGCTGATGTTCGTCACGTGGCTGGCAGGCCCGATTGAGCCGCGACGAGCAGCCGAATTGACCGGCATGAGCCGCGCCGCCGTGTCGAACCTGTCCAAGACACTCATCTCCGGCGGCCTGCTCGCCAGTACGCCCGACGAGAAGGACGGGCGTTCGGTGCGCCTCGCCCTGACCGCACTGGGGCACGACGAGATGGTCGAGGCGTTCGCCGAACAGAACGAACGGGAGAACGCATGGGCCAGCGCGCTCACCGAACCCGAACAGCGAATCCTGGTGATGCTGTTGACCAAACTGATCACCAACCGCAGCCAGTTCGACGTCCGGGGGCGAAACTGAAGGTTGCGTAGATCACGTCAAAGTAGTTAATGTCTTTACTACAAGCGGTGACAGAACTCAGGAGAGAGCACGTGGCCTACTACCGGCAGCTCGGATCGGTTCCGCCGAAGCGGCACACCCAGCACCGAACTCCCGACGGCAACCTCTATTACGAGGAGCTGATGGGCGAAGAGGGCTTCTCCTCGGACTCGTCTCTGCTGTACCACCGCAACATACCGTCGGCCATCGTCGATGCCACGGTCTGGGACCTGCCCGATCAATCGACGACGCCCAACCATCCGCTCGTGCCGCGGCACCTGAAGTTGCACGAGCTGTTTCCCGAATCCACGGTGGCGGACACCGACGTCATCACCGGACGACGCCTCGTTCTCGGCAACGCCTACGTCAGACTGTCCTACGTCGTCGCATCGAAAACTTCACCGCTGTATCGCAATTCCATCGGCGACGAGATGGTCTATATCGAATCCGGTTCTGCCACCGTCGAAACGGTGTTCGGTACTCTCCACGCGCAGCAGGGTGACTACGTGCTCATTCCGCGTGCGACGACGCACCGTTGGATTCCCGACGGCCCCCTGCGCGCCTACGCCATCGAGGCCAACAGCCACATCGCACCACCGAAGCGGTTCCTGTCGAAGTACGGCCAGTTGCTCGAGAACGCTCCCTACTGCGAACGCGATCTGCACGGCCCCACCGAGCCTCTACTCGCCGACGGCGAAGACATCGAAGTACTTGTCAAGCACCGTGGTTCGACGGGCATCGTCGGAACCCGCTACGTCTACCCGCAACACCCGTTCGACGTAGTGGGGTGGGACGGCTGCCTGTATCCGTACACGTTCAACATCTCCGACTACGAACCGATCACCGGCCGTGTGCATCAACCGCCGCCTGCGCATCAGGCATTCGAGGGGGCCAACTTCGTGATCTGTAATTTCGTTCCGCGCAAGGTCGACTACCACCCGCTCGCAATTCCGGTGCCGTACTACCACTCCAACGTCGACTCCGACGAGATCATGTTCTACGTCGGCGGCGACTACGAGGCCCGCAAGGGTTCCGGAATCGGCCAGGGATCGATCTCGGTGCATCCGGGCGGGCATGCTCACGGGCCGCAACCCGGTGCCTACGAACGCAGTATCGGCGCCGAGTTCTTCGACGAACTGGCCGTCATGGTCGATACCTTCCGCCCCCTCGAACTCGGCGAAGGAGCGCTCGCGTGCGAGGACACCGGGTATGCGTGGACGTGGGCAGGCCGGGGGCCGAACCGATGATCCCGAAGTTCTTCCATCGCCTGTGCGACGACGCCGCTGTCTTTCCTCCCGGCAATACACCACTCGATGTTGCTGCAGCACAACATCTCGAGTACCGGGCGAGTTCTTTCGCAGACCTCGTCGGCCCGTTGGTCGTTCCGATGGACCGGGTGAACGAGCTCGTCCTGGGCGCTCGGATGGAGGTCGCGCTGATCGCATCTGCCGGCCCGGGCAGCGTGGAGGCAGGCCTACGCGCCGCCGACCGCACCGCCGGCGTGACGGTCGTTGCCGTCGAAGTGGCCGTACCCGAGGGCACGAGCATCGACGCCTTGCGCAACATCACTCAGGACATCGACATCTATGTCGAAATTCCCCGCGACTCCCGACGAGACGACATCTTCGACGCAGTCGACGAGTTCGGGTATCGTGCAAAATTCAGGACCGGCGGCGTCACGGCCGACGAGTACCCGGACGAGCGGGAGCTTGCCGCGTCCATCTACGAGGCGGCACAACGCGAGGTCCACTTCAAAACCACCGCGGGTCTGCACCATGCCGCCCGTAACACCGATCCCCACAACGGTTTCGAGCAACACGGTTTCCTCAACGTGATCCTCGCCGCGCAGGCCGCACACAGCGGCGCACGCGTCGGTGAGCTCGAGAAGATCCTGGCAATCCGGGACGCCGACGTCCTCGCCGGTCTCGTCGCCGGGATCGAGGGTCAACGCGCCTTCGCATCGTTCGGCACCTGCAGCATCCGCGAACCCCTGGACGACCTCGTCCGCCTCGGACTCGTCCCACCTCAGTGAACCAAGGAGCGCGCCGTTCATGACGCACATCGACATCCCCGCCGACTCCGAGTTCGGAATCGACAACCTGCCTTACGGCATTTTCAGTACTCCTGGTTCGGACGCTCGAGTCGGAGTCCGGTACGGCGACAATGTGATCGATCTTTCTGCTGCTCTCAACAATTCGGTTTTCGCCTCCCCCAGCCTCAATGCTTTCATGGCGCGCGGCCGCAGTCGGTGGGTCGAGGTCCGCGAGTCCGTCACCGCCATGATCGTCAGTGGCACGACCCCCGCGGAAGCGATCGTCTCGGTTTCCGACGTCACGATGCATCTGCCGTTCGAAGTTGCGGACTACGTGGACTTCTACGCGTCCGAGCACCACGCGTCCAATCTCGGCCGACTCTTCCGGCCCGATGCCGAACCGCTGCTACCGAATTGGAAGCACCTGCCCGTGGCGTATCACGGCCGGGCAGGGACGGTTGTCGTGTCCGGTACCGATGTCAAGCGTCCGAACGGTCAACGCAAGGCACCCGACGAGGCGTCACCCACGTTCGGCCCATCTCGTCGACTGGACATCGAGGCAGAGATGGGCTTCGTCGTCGGCGTTCCGGCGGATGGCCCCATCTCGCCGGATCAGTTCTCCGAGCACGTGTTCGGTGCCGTCATCGTCAACGACTGGTCTGCTCGCGACATCCAAGCCTGGGAGTACGTGCCGCTGGGGCCGAACCTCGGCAAGAGTTTCGCGACGTCCATCTCGCCCTGGGTGGTCCCCTTGCTCGCGTTGGATCAGGCGCGGGTGTCGACACCGGCGCAGGAGCCCGCGCCGCTCGAACACCTCCGCGAATCCCGTTCCTGGGCACTCGATATCGATCTGTCCGTCACGTGGAACGGCCACGTCGTCTCCCGTCCGCCGTACAGTTCGATGCATTGGTCGCCGGCCCAGATGCTGGCTCACGAGACCAGCAACGGCGCGACATCCCGAACCGGTGACCTGTTCGCGTCGGGCACCATCTCGGGACCCGAGAAGAATCAGCGCGGTGCCTTCATCGAACTCACCTGGGGTGGTAAGGAACCGGTGTCACTCGGATCGGAGACCCGGACGTTCCTCGAGGACGGCGACGACGTCATTATCGCCGCCAGCGCTCCGGGGCCGAACGGTGCGCGCATCGGGTTCGGCGACGTACGTGGCCGGATCGTTCCGGCCTGAGGCCTATCACTCGCGCGTCCGTCTGTATGCGGGGGCTCTGGGGGTTCGATCGGACTCGGCGCTGTTGAGCAGTGGCAGTGCCCGGAACTCGACCAATTCCGAGAGTACGACAACACTGGTCGACCGCGCGATCGTGCGAGATTGATTGAGCGCGATCAACGTCCGCTGCAGATCGTCATGAGACGCCGCGGCGACCCGGCACAACACATCGCCGACGCCGGTTGTCGCGAATGCCTCCAACACTCCGGGTATCTGCTCCAGGACGGCGACGACGTCACCGAGTGCACCCTGGGCAATCTCCAATGTGACGAACGCCCGCACGCCGTAACCGGCTGCTGCCAAACCGATTCGAGGCTGATAGCCGGTGATGACACCGCTGTCCTCCAATCGCTGCAGGCGGGCCGACACAGTCGCACGTGCAACACCGAGCGTTCGCGACAGCTCGAGCACGCCGATCCGCGAATTGTCATGCAGCGCAGCGAGCATCGCCCGGTCCAATTCGTCCAACGTCGATTCCATAACGCACCTCCACTTTGCTATACGAATCGTATAGCAAAGTGCGGAACAACCTGCCCTATCTGCACAGCACGGACAGCTATTCAGGCGTCGATTGACTCCCCTGCACCGCGATGTTGGGCTGGGCGGAACAGTGTGCCTCACTCGGACCAACCAGGAGCTTTCATGAGCCTCGACAACATCCTCAACGACGACGAGAAGCTCGCCGATCTCGACGCCGATCAGCTGCGGCAGCTCGTCGGACTCGTGGAGTACGACGACAAGCGAGATCCCTTTCCCGTCAGTGGCTGGGACGCCATCGTGTGGGTGGTCGGCAACGCGACGCAGACCGCGCACTTCTTCCAGTCCGCGTTCGGCATGGAGCTCGTTGCGTACTCGGGCCCGACCACCGGCCAACGCGACCACCACGCGTACGTGCTCAAGTCCGGCGCAGTGCGCTTCGTCATCAAGGGAGCCGTCGACCCCGACAGCGAACTGGTGGCACACCACACGCGCCACGGCGACGGCGTCGTCGACATTGCGCTGGCCGTACCCGATGTCGACCGATGCATCGAGCATGCGCGAGCCCAGGGCGCGCGCGTACTACAAGAGCCGACCGACATGTCCGACGAGCACGGCACGGTCCGCACCGCGGCCATCGCGACCTACGGCGACACCCGACACACGCTCGTCGACCGATCCCGCTACACCGGCACCTACCTCCCCGGTTATGTGCCACGCACGTCGACGTTGCAGCGACCGGAGGGCGCTCCCAAGCGCATCTTCCAGGCTCTCGATCACGTGGTCGGCAATGTCGAGCTCGGCAAGATGGACGAGTGGGTCGACTTCTACCACCGCGTCATGGGCTTCACGAACATGGCCGAGTTCGTCGGGGCCGACATCGCCACCGATTACTCGGCCTTGATGAGCAAGGTCGTCTCCAACGGCAACCACCGAGTGAAGTTCCCGCTGAACGAGCCGGCCATCGCGAAGAAGCGCTCACAGATCGACGAGTACCTGGATTTCTACCGCGGCCCGGGCGCACAGCATCTGGCGCTGGCGACCAACGACATCCTGTCTTCGGTCGATGCGCTCCGCGCGGCGGGCGTCGAATTTCTCGCCACTCCTGATTCGTACTACGAGGATCCCGCACTGCGAGCCCGTATCGGTAAGGTCCGAGTGCCGATCGAAGAGTTGCAGAAGCGCGGAATTCTCGTCGACCGAGACGAGGACGGGTACCTACTGCAGATCTTCACCAAGCCGCTGGTCGATCGCCCGACGGTGTTCTTCGAGATGATCGAACGCCACGGCTCGCTCGGCTTCGGCATCGGCAACTTCAAGGCACTGTTCGAGGCCATCGAACGTGAACAGGACGCTCGCGGCAACTTCTGACCCGTACCCCGAACGACGCCGCCCACTGTCAGCGTTCGGTGGGCGGCGCAGTTCGTCCCAGACCACCTCGGTCCTCGTCGAAGATCAACCACGTGCGCGTCGCCCGGACGCCGTCGAGCGATTGCAGGCCCTCCAGCACGACTTGCCGCAGGCTCTCGTTGTCGGGAGTCCTGATGAGTACCAGCACGTCGAAATCCCCTCCGAGCAAACTGAAGTGGTCGACGAACTCCATCGACCGCAACCCCTCGGACACACTGCGCCACGAATCCTGACGGATCGA
Source organism: Rhodococcus sp. 05-2254-5 (assembly GCF_002258575.1). NCBI lineage: Bacteria > Bacillati > Actinomycetota > Actinomycetes > Mycobacteriales > Nocardiaceae > Rhodococcus > Rhodococcus sp. 05-2254-5. The sequence goes on from NZ_NOZG01000032.1 coordinate 107,755, forward strand.
CAACGCGATGAACGCCGAGGTCCCTAGCCCGGACGCCCCGTGATCCACCTGCACGGTGAACCGTTCGATGACACCCGCATCCTTGAGCCTGTCTACCCGTGTATAGGTATGTGCCCGAGAGAGATTCAATCGATCGGCCAGCACCCGCATCGAGACCCGCCCGTCGGCAGTCAGCTCGGCGAGGATGCGACGATCCGTGTCGTCCAATTCCACACGTCTCGAGACGTCGTCCATTCGTCCGCTCCTACCTGGTGGTTCGTTACGCCGATCCGACAGATAGTCAGTTCGCGCCGGGAATGTCAGCAATACGTCTGCAATCCTACGACCATAGGACTTCTTCCTCACCGAATCGGCCAGAATCGCCCTACAAGCCGATCTCAGGAGAGTGCCCCATGACGACCGTCGAGAAGGTTCCGGCAACGTCCTACCAACAGTTCATGCCTGCCGACCGTCCCGTGCAGTACCTCGCACCCGATGGGACGGGCGTGGACAGTGCAGCCCGCTACGCACACCCGTCGAACGAGCGCCTGCTCGAGATGTACCGCTCGATGGTCCACGGCCGCCGATTCGACCAGCAGGCAACAGCATTGACCAAACAGGGTCGGCTTGCGGTCTACCCGTCCTCCCGCGGCCAGGAGGCCTGCCAGATCGCCGCAGCCCTGTGCCTGGGTGAGCAGGACTGGATGTTCCCGACGTACCGTGACTCGATGGCTCTCGCGGCGCGAGGCGTCGACCAGGTGGAGCTGCTCGGCATGCTCGCCGGGTACTGGCACTGCGGCTACGCTCCCACCGCCTACAAGGTCGCTCCCCAATGCACTCCTCTGGCAACACAATTGCTGCACGCGACCGGTTTCGCCTACGCCGAGGCCAAGCAGGGACGAGACACCATCGCCCTCGCGTTCTGCGGTGACGGAGCAACCAGTGAGGGCGACTTCCACGAGGCCCTGAACTTTGCCGCGGTGTTCCGCGCACCGGTGATTTTCCTGGTCCAGAACAACGGATTCGCCATTAGCGTTCCCCTCGCGCGTCAGACTGCAGCTCCGTCGTTGTCGCACAAGGGTGTCGGCTACGGCATCGGCAGCGAGCAGGTCGACGGCAACGACCCGATCGCGATGATGGCCGTGATGGACGAGGCCGTGAAGTACGTCCGAGCAGGCAAGGGACCGGTGGTCGTCGAGGCGCACACCTACCGCATGGACGCCCACACCAATGCCGACGACGCCACGCGCTACCGCAAGGCAGACGAGGTGGAAGGCTGGCTGGCCCGAGATCCGCTCTCGCGCCTCGATTCCTACCTCGAAGCCCAGGGTCTGCTCACCGACGATCTGCGCGAACAGATGACGGTATCGGCCGACGCCGATGCCGCGGCACTTCGCGCGGGCATGAACGTCGAGCAGGACGTCGACCCCGAGGATCTGTTCCGGTTCGTCTACTCCTCCCCCACCCCCGACATGATCGAACAGCGAAACCAGGTCGCCGCCGAGATCGCAGCAGGAGAACTGTCATGACCACGATGACCATGGCCGGAGCCCTCAACGCCGCCCTGCGCGACGCGTTGACCGAGGACGAGAAGGTCGTTGTCTTCGGCGAGGATGTCGGCACGCTCGGCGGCGTCTTCCGCGTCACCGACGGACTGACCCGAGACTTCGGTGACGATCGCTGCTTCGACACCCCGCTCGCGGAGTCGGGCATCGTCGGATTCGCGATCGGGATGGCGATGTCGGGCTACAAGCCCGTCGTAGAGATGCAGTTCGACGCCTTTGCCTACCCGGCTTTCGAGCAGATCGTGTCCCATGTTGCCAAGCTGCGCAACAGAACTCGCGGATCACTCACCGCGCCGATGGTCATCCGCATCCCGTTCGCGGGAGGTATCGGCGGCGTCGAACATCACTGCGACTCGTCCGAGGCGTACTACGCCCACACCCCGGGCCTGAAAGTCGTCTCGCCGTCCACCGTCGCCGACGCGTACTCGCTGATGCGTGATGCCATCGCCGATCCGGATCCGGTGATCTTTCTCGAACCGAAGCGGCTGTACTTCTCCAAGGACGACATCGAGCTGACCAAGACCGAGCCGATCGGCACCGCCGTCGTGCGTCGTGCCGGTGCCGACGTCACGCTTCTCGCCTACGGCCCCACCGTGTCGGTGGCTATGCAGGCCGCTGAGTTCGCGGCCGAGGACGGCCGGAGCGTCGAGGTGGTCGATCTGCGGTCGATCAATCCGTTCGACGACGAGACTGTCGCGGTCTCGGTACGAAAGACCGGACGCTGCATCGTGATTCAGGAGGCGCAGGGCTTCTCCGGTGTCGCCGCGGAGATCGCCTCGCGGGTATCCGAGCGTTGCTTCCATCACCTGCACGCTCCGGTACTCCGAGTGACCGGACTCGACATTCCCTACCCGGCACCGAAACTCGAGCACTTACACCTGCCGTCCGCCGACCGCGTTCTCGACGCCATGGACCGACTGCAGTGGAACGATGCTCCCGACCTCAGCAAGGCGGTCACGGTATGAGCATGCAGGTGTTCCTGCTCCCTGATCTCGGTGAAGGACTGACCGAGGCCGAGATCGTGGAGTGGAAGGTCAAGCCCGGTGACACCGTCACCATCGATCAGGTCGTCGTCGAAGTCGAGACAGCGAAAGCCTCCGTGGAGGTGCCCTGCCCGTTCGAGGGTGTCGTCGGCGAACTGCATGCGGCCGAGGGCACCTCACTCGCCGTCGGCGCGCCGCTCATCAGCATCACCGGCGGTGCCGTCGCCGATACCCCTGCGGCCCATGAGCGATACCGCGAAGAAGAACGCGCCGGCTCAGGAAATGTGCTGATCGGCTATGGCACGGGACACGGCCCGACCGGCCGTCGAAGAAGAGCTTCGCACGTGAGTGGAAACTCGACCCAGGCTGCGAATAGGAGCGGAGCCAGCGGAGCGACCAGCGAACAGAGCCACTCACATGCACCGAAGGTGCTCTCCCCCATTGTTCGGAGCATGGCACTGCAGGGTGGGCTGGATCTGGCGTCTATCGATGTCGCCGGCAGTCATGGAGTCATCACCCGCGCGGACGTGGAACGGGCACTGTCCTCAAGCACTCCCAGCACCGAGGGCGTCACGCGAATACCCATCACCGGGATTCGTAAGACCATCGCCGACAAACTCTCTCGCAGTCGCGCGGAAATTCCCGAGGCGACCGTCTGGGTCGACGTCGACGCGACGGCTCTGCTGCAAGCCCGACGTGACCTCGATGCCTCGATCGACGGAGTGAAGGTGACACTGCTGGCAGTTCTCGCCAAACTCACCATGATCGCGCTGGCCAAGTTCCCCGAGCTCAACAGCACCGTCGACACCGCCGCGGGCGAGATCCTGCGGTACGAGAACGTCGGACTCGGCATTGCCGCGCAGACCGATCGTGGACTCATGGTTCCCGTTGTGCCGCAGGCAGACAAGGCCGACCTGAAGGAACTCTCCGAGCGGCTGGCCGAGCTGACCGAACTCGCGCGAACCGGCTCCCTCCCCGCAGCTCGACTGAGCGGCGGAACGTTCACCCTCAACAACTACGGAGTGTTCGGGGTCGACGGCTCGGCCGCGATCATCAACCATCCCGAAGCCGCGATCCTGGGCATCGGACGCATCACCGACCGCCCGTGGGTGGTCGACGGCCAATTGGCCGTCCGCAAGGTTGCGCAGCTGTCATTGGCGTTCGATCACCGCGTGTGCGACGGCGGAGTGGCCGGCGGGTTCTTGCGCACCGTGGCCGATTTCGTCGAGAACCCCGTCGTTGCATTGGGATCCGTCCGATGAGCAACGTGGACGTCCTCATCCTCGGCGGTGGATCGGGTGGGTACTCCTGTGCCCTGCGCGCCGAGCAACTCGGCCTGACGGTCGCATTGGTCGAGGAGGACAAGCTCGGCGGCACTTGCCTGCACCGTGGATGTATCCCCACCAAGGCTCTGCTGCACACGGCGGAGGTTGCCGATGCGGTCCGCGGTGCGGCGCACGTCGGCGTCACGGCATCGTTGACGGGTGTGGATATGCCTGCGGCACTGAAGTATCAGCTCAGCGTGGTCGCCGGCCTGTACTCCGGACTCAAGGGCTTGTTGAAACGTCCGGGAATCGAGATCGTCTCGGGCCGTGGTCAGGTGGTCGGTCCTCGCACCGTTGAGGTGGAGGGTCGACGCATCACCGGGGCTTCGCTGGTTCTCGCCACCGGGTCGTATTCGCGCACCATCCCCGGTATCGAAGTGGGACCCCGCGTACTCACCAGCGACGGCGCGTTGGCGCTCGACCGAGTACCGGAGTCCGTCGTCGTACTGGGCGGCGGGGTCATCGGTATCGAATTCGCCAGCATCTGGGCCTCTTTCGGAGCCAAGGTCACCGTCGTCGAGGCACTCGATCGCATCGTTCCGGGTGAGGACGAATGGTCCTCGAAGCAGCTGACCAAGGCATTGCGCAAACGCGGCATCGACATTCGTACCGGCACCAAGGTCGAGACAGTCACCGAGTCGTCCGACGACGTCGCGGTGGCGCTGTCCTCCTGCGACACCCTCTCGACGGATCTCGTGCTCGTCTCCGTCGGACGCGGCCCCCGCACCGATGACCTTGGTCTGGCCGAGCAGGGCATCGCCACCGAACGTGGCTTCGTCACTGTCGACGACAATCTGCTCACCACCGCAGACGGCGTCTATGCCGTCGGCGACATCGTGGCGGGATATCAGTTGGCTCACCGCGGTTTCCAGCACGGCATGTTCGTTGCCGAACACATTGCCGGACTCGCGCCGGCACGTATCGACGGCGATCTCGTTCCGCGCGTGACCTATTCGCATCCGGAGATCGCGTCGGTCGGTCTCACAGAGAAGGCCGCGGAGCAGAAGTACGGCAACGTGACCTCGGTGGTCTACGACCTCGGCGGCAACGGCAAGAGTCGCATCTTGGCCACCGCGGGCGGAGTCAAGGTTATTCGCGCACGTGAGGACGGCCCTGTTGTGGGTGTCCACCTCGTCGGTGACCGCGTGGGCGAGCTGATCGGCGAGGCACAACTCGCGGTGGCATGGGAAGCACTGCCGTCCGAGGTCGGTAGCTTCGTGCACGCCCACCCCACTCAGAACGAGGCACTGGGTGAAGCGGTGATGACGTTGTCGGGGCGGCCGTTGCACGCGCACAGCTGAAAGAGTTTCGAGTGGGTCGCGCCACCGTTCCGGTTCGTTTTTGTAGACCTAGTTCCGGGCACCGCTTCGTTTTGGGCTCCTGATCCGCCGCGCAAGCCACGATCTCACCTAGCTGTTGGCCGGAGATCTCAACAGCGATAACAAGTTCCGTCACCTGCGCCCAACTTTCGGCTGATCACGCCTAATTCTCCAGGTATGGAGTGTTCGCGAGTGCGGTGCACAGTGCGTCGATTGCCAACGCCGCGGTATTGCCCATCCGTGGCCCGGCGAGAGCGAAGAGCATGTCTTCCCAGGGAACGAACACTTTTTGATTGCCCTAGACGGTGCGGCCGACGATGATCCCGATGTCGGCGTCGTCCAGCTTGTCCCGGTCGACGAGGTGCGGTCTCAGCTTCTTCGCCCGTTGCCGTGCCTGCTTGCCCGTCACCCCGCTGAGCTTGGACGTGGGACCCATCAGTCGGGCCTTGGCGTCGGCATCGTCTTTCTTGCCACTTCCGGACGCGCGTGCCGCTGCGGCGACCCCGGTGAGACCGGAGGCGATGATCACCGTGATCACGAAGATCTATGTCGAGACGGCCGGCCAGGTGAGCTGTCCGCCGGCCACGGAGAACTAGGCAACGAACGGATTGGCGGGGATCTGCTGGCCGGTGTCGCTGGCCGCGTGCCCGAGCCACAGCGACCCGTAGGCCAGGGCGATAGCCGCGATCGCGAGCAGGACTGCGATGAGAGGCAGCATCGACGAGGAAGTGCCTCCACCCTTCGAGGTCGCCTTCTTGGTCACCATGCCTCCACACCACTCTCGACGCCCGCGTCGACGCCGCGGTCGATCTCGATGACCTGCGCGACCCAGTCGGTGATGTCGACGACCGAGCCCGACGAACGCTCCTGGCGCGGTGTCTCAAGCATCAGATCAACCAGACGGATCGGCTCGACGTGGGGCGAGGTGGAGGACACGACAAGGGTGTGTTCGGCGATGTCGTCGAAGTCGAGGCCATCGAGCTCGGCGGGCAACTCCAGAGCAATCATCGACAGACCAGGACGGAGCACTGCGTCGTTGATACCGTTGTCGACCAATCGTTCCCGCCACGCATGCTCGTGCACAGCCGTGCGATTGACGGTGGCGTTCGCCCACTCCTGCTGGGTGGGATCGGTGAAGGTCTGTGCGGTGATCAGCTCCTGTGCGACACCGGTCGCGGCGAGATATGCCGCCGCCCTCACCAGCGACACGTCGCTGTCGAGCAGACCGAATGCGCGACTGTCGCTGCGCGGCTCGTAGGAGGGCGACCGAGTGCGGATCTCCTCGCGCCGGGTATGCGCCCGGTCGGGCAGGCTACGGCGGCGTTCGGCAGCCAAGGTGGCGCGGCGACCGCGTTCGTAGGCGGCGGCAGCGATCTGGGAGCGGCGCTGCAGCTCCGCGGTCCAGGCAGATCGAGTGGTCATCGACGTTCACCACCGTTGATGGTGAACGAGATGTGGTCAGTGTTGGGGGAGAGCGAGTGAGGAATCGACATGAAGGGCCTTCACTCAGAGCGTAGGCCAGCCCACAGCATAATTGCACCAACACCCGAACAATGGTGTGGCGCAGCGCTGTTGCTGGATGGACGCTCGACCGTGACCCTCATCGACGATAGAACTTCATCAGACTAGCTCATAGCCGCGTGCTCTCGCATACTTCTGGGGAAGCGAGCCCGGACGCCCGCAGGTTGCCCCGAACTGGCACGGCCAGAGGGCAGTGCGCTGATCCGGTTAGCATCTTCCGATGATACGAAACTCGCAGCAGACCAGTCCTCAGGCCCCAGACGCGTGCTGCTCCCGTCACTGGAAGCGGAGACTGCATGGCGACCTCGGGAGTTACAAACACGTCCCACCCATAATTGCTGTGACCGTCCAAAACCGTTTTCAAGGCGTTGGCCGGTGAGCCGGCGCCAAGTGGGCCGGCTACGGCTCGTGAGGCCGCCTTCTCGGCCTCGGTTATCCAGGTCTGCAGGGTCTGTGTCGGGTAGCTCGCGACGCGAGCAAGTCGGGACGCGACGCATCTCAAATACATGTATACGTGGACCCGCCGACAGCGCTACTGCGACCCGGGAGCAGTTTGTGCCGTCGCAACGGCTACGCGCGTAGTCCGAACGTATGAATACTCCCCGCCGCCAGGGGGTGCTGCGTAGAATTGCCACATGGAGGACTTTCTAGTCATTGGCGTGCCGCGCGTAGATGGTGCCGACCTCGAACGACTAGCTGCCGAGGTGGGATTGGCGGGCGAGCTGTCCGAGCAGCACTACTTCGATGGTGAGCCTTGGATAGAGCTGGCGAAGTACTCGTTCTTTTCTGCGGCAGGCTGGCACACTCTCCGAACGTGGCTCCAACTGCGGGCAGAGCGTCTCCGACATACCCGGGTCACGTACAAAGGAGTCGAGATTGAGGGCATGGGGCCGAAAGATACGATGAAGATCATCGCACTCCTTGATGAGGAGCATCAGAAGGCACAAACCAAAAACACCAAGAAGAAGTAGTGACGGACAACGTCGAGGCGGTTATCGCTGCCCGATGGCGCTCGTCGATAGGGATACCGCTCGACGACGACGAGATAGAACGGATTCGTAAACGGAATCGTTCGCTCTGGCAGTGGCTGCGACAACTGGTCGGTACCGACATCGCTGAACCCAATATTGTTGGTGTGCACAGTGCGCGAATACTGCCGGCTTGCTTGATCCACAGTGGCAGCACGACAATCGTGTGGGACGCTGGGCTTGGCACAGTACTCAGCAAATTCTCGTCCTTTCTGCAGTATCCGCAATCAGAGGAGATCAAGGACGCATATCTTCATCAAGTGTGCGCCCTTCGCCTTCTCACGGCCGGAAGGGTCGATGAAGCGACCGCGCACGCAACCTACGCTGACGATGTCCTGCGTGACAACAAGATAGACCGGTGGCACGAATACATGGCTGATGCCGAGACTCAGTTCGACGTCTGGCTCACAACCGAAATGCAAGAACGATTCATCCTCGCTCACGAACAGATGCACTACGTTCAGCACAATGACATCAATGGATTTCAACGGCTCACTTCTCTTCTTCGGGAGATGATGGAGAGGGTAGAAATTCTTGGTCTTTCGAAACCTTCGCCGCTCCGAGATTTTGCCGGCCTGTACGAGGGAGAGAATCGCGATCCAATCGATCCGAGGTTGGCTGAACGCTCTCTGGATGAATACGCCTGGTATTTGAGGCCTTGGATTTCGGGCCTTGCGTTCAGAAAAAGCCTGGACCATTGGGTACTTACTCACGCCGTGGTGCGGTCCGACTTGGAGAAGAGCGATGAGCTATTCGCCGAAGTCGCTTGCGACATATTTGGAGCACTGACAGTATGCGTCGATGCTCACGTACGAAAACGGGGATGGAGTGCCGTGGCGGGAGTGGTGGGCGCTCGCCTCGCATTGTCCGCGCGCGCAATGATAGCGAAAACCGATGCGGATCTGGGTCTGACATCTGAATCGTCTGCCCGGTCGGCCGAGGCCCTCGAATTACGCGGAAAGTGCCTTGAACTCTTTCTTCCAATCATCCTGGCGTCGAAGCTCACTGAAATTGACCAGATTTTGGGCCAAGATGCTTCGACTGCGACCAACGTCGGAGACTATCAGGAGGTAATGCGCTTGGCCGGCGAATGCGCTAGTGATATTTACTTTCCTATAGTAGGCCGGTTGCGTCAATTCGAGACGGAAAAGCGATTCTCCTTCGATGTCCCTCCCGGATTGCTGGAGCTATCTGGGTTTGCCTTCGAACGACCAAGCTCGAATCATCAGCAGGGATGGCTTTTTTGGTTAGGTGTGGTGCGGACCACTGTTGGCGTTGACCGCCTCGCCAGGGAAAGTGGCGAGTTTGTTCACGAGGTTGAATGCGCAATCGGACGGCACCAGCGGGGAGACTGGGGTGACGTTTACCCTGAGGATGCAGACGCCAACTCGCACGCACTGTGGCGCGAATTCGAAGATCTGCCAGAAGACGAGGCCAAACGACGTGGGGCCATTTATTCGTATTATAGGTGTCAATCGCACGAGGTATTGATCAAGACCGACCGGAGTCGTGAAACGACTACGGTCTATTTACCCTCAGAAATGTGAGGAGGTTGAGGCCTAACAGCTGTGGTTGGTTCGCTGTTGAGTACAGTGCTGTTTCCGCATTTGATGCCCGACGACAGTTGGGTGCCGATCGCTGGGTGGTGGCCAACGGCAGCCTGGCGTCTCGCGGCTGGCTTTAGTTGAGCTGGGTTTCGCTAAGAATCCGACTGTTTGGCTCAGAGTCGCGCTCGTCGTATCCCCAAAGCCGGACCGCTACGAGCCCGTTGGACTCGGCGCGAATAGGCCGATGAGTCCACCAATGATGAGGGTCGCGAGCGACGAGACGACAGCAAGGTCTTCGCCCATTCCAGCCAGCACGATGGTTCCAATGATCGAGATTGCTGCCAGCCCGGCTAAGACCCACACCAATGACAAGATGATTTTGCGCTTGCTAGCGTTGTCGACTGGGTAGAGCCGCTCATCGATAATGGCCTCGATCTGAACCCTCAGGGCGTCTGAGTCGATGGGCTGGCTCATTATTCTTCTCCTTGTTCGATGACGTGCGTTTGACGACGCGCTACGTGAACACGCCCACTAGTTCGACATTCCGAATAGTAGGTCACGCGATCTCTGCGGTCGAGTACCGTGAGTTGCGGTAAAGAGCTCTGGTCAGGTCTTCTCCGCCGCCAGACTGAAGCCTGATCCGCGCACCTTGCCAGGCGGCCGCTGCGGCCAGCCAATCGCGTGCACCGATGCTTGTCGGTCGATCAGACGACACGACCCAACGTCCCTGCCTCCCCTACTCCGTGCGAGTCGCCGTAACGATCGCCTCTGGGAGATCTGCGAGATCGTGCAGCACAACGGTGTTGTAGCGCTGCGCGATCCCGAGGTCGTTCAGACGCCTCGCCCACTGTTTCTCGGTGACCACGATGTCGCAGTAAGGCACGGCAATGGCCAGGACGAGAATGTCGTTGAGATCGTTCTTGACCCACGGCTGCTGTGGATTACGCAGACGTATTCGCCGAAGTTCGCTCTCTACCCACCGACTGGGCAGATTCTTCAACAAATCGAGGATCGTCTCCCGCGTTCGAAGCAAGTCCTCGACGTCGACGCCCAGCTGCTCACACTCGATGATGAGCGACTCCATGAAGTTCGAGATCTCGTTCACCGCAACGACATCGGCCAGCTTGTGGCGTACCTTGAGTTCGTTGATCTGCTCCCCGAGGGCGGTCTGGCCATCTGCGAACCGTTGAGCGGAGTCATGAATTTTGTTGGCAGTCTCTAACATCAGATGGGCTGCTGCCTCCGCTTCTGGGGGAGCCGCAAGCACGAACAACTCGGACGCGTAGCGGGCACGTTCCTCCAGCTGAGCGAACTCCGTTGGAGGCATCAGGCGCGAAAGCGCTGGATCAGGTTCAGGCAACGTCATTCTGGTGTGGAATGCATGCCGGAAGCCGACGCCGAAGACCTGGATCTGCGAAGCCAGGGGTTGTCCGGTGAGGTAGGCCCGTATCTCGGCAGGAACGATCGCGCTGCTTGGTGCAATCGAGTGGAATTTCGTCAGATCTGCGATCGTTTGGCCGAGATCGCGGCGGCTTTTGGGGTTCGGGCGGCGCTGCGTTTCGTAGTAGTGAGCAGTAGAGATGACGAAAGAGATATCGCCTTGTTCTACGAGTCGTGTGGACAGGTCGTAAGCGTCCTGGAATCGACCGCCCTCACGGTGCCCGGTACGGCATTTCGACATGTCGATCCACTCGGCTTGATCGAGATAGATTCGCAGCATCGTGGGGTTCCTTCCGGCGGGTACGTCCGTGCCGCGTGTCTATTCCTATGGAGGATAGTCATGACATGGGGTTCACGAAGAGATGCCTGGAGGACATGGAGTCACGCGGCTGGAACGACTCGACCGAGATCGTCTGTGTTCGCTGTCTGGATGATCGAGCTCTGGTACAGGTAGTCGCTGACAACACAGGCCCTTCATTGGGGCCCTGTTCGTTCTGTGGGGTGTCGACCGCTCAGCGTGCGCGACTCGATTGTGTGGTCGAGCGGGTAGTCGAGGGGCTTTCGGCCGAGTACGACGACCCGGCCAACGAAGCGAGCTACAGCACCCGCGACGGTGGGTATCAGACGGACACGGTCGACACCCGAGACCTGCTGGAGGAGAACGAGGTCAGCAGCAGCCCCGCCGTGCTGGACGCCATCGACCGTGCTGTTCGCAACGGACTCTGGTGCCAGCGAGACTTGGCAGCGCCACCACCCGGTATGGGTCTGGCCTGGAGCTGGAAGCGGTTCCGTGAAGAGGTTCTCCTCAAACGACGGTTCACATTCCTGCGACCCGATCCGGCCGCCGAGACCGACGTCGGCATGTTCGAGGTGCACGAGGTTCCTGCAGCGATTGTCGATGCGGTGCATTTGGCCCGGCTTGTGATCGACCTTCCTGCCTCTCGTAGCTGGTTCCGAGCTCGTTACAACGAGGGCGGGGCAAAGGTCAGCTCGGCGACCCACATCGGTTCCCCGCCCGTGCAGTACTCGCGGAGTAACCGAATGACGCCAGCGGGTATCGGAGCGTTCTATGGGGCCTCTACCTTCGATGGCGCGGTCGGAGAGGTAAGTAAGTACGCCACCGGCGGAATGCTCAGCATCGGAGAATTCTCGGCGGTGGAGCGCCTACGGGTCGTGGACCTGCGTACGCCGCCGATGGTGCCATCGCTGTTCGACACAGGCCAGCGTCAGCTGAGGCTCGCGACGATCTTTCTGCGGGACTTCGTGGAGTCCATCAGCGAACCCACTCTCCCCGGAGGCTCGTCGACCGATGAATTGGCCTACATTCCGACCCAGATCATCGCGGAGTTCTTGAGGTACACGTTGCCCGGTGGCCCGGTCGACGGCATCATCTGGCGGTCGACGGTGGTCGACGACGTCGACTGTTGTGTGCTGTTCGTGAGCAACGAGGAATGTGCCGATGACGGTGCACAAACGTCAAGCACCCGGCTCGTTCTCGATCCACGGACTGTCACCTGGCAGAGCGTGGCGACGTGACTATCTGAGCCAGATCGTAGGGGTCGCGGCTGTCGCCATACAGGCGAGCGTCGAATAGCGTTGCGTGGATGAATGATCACCTTGCCGCCGCTTCGACTCCTATGACATGGGATCGGTGGCTGATGCGGAAAGACTTGGTGATGCAGCAGGCAGACATTGGCGAGGCGGATTGGCCACGGATCCTGCTGTGGGATGTACGAGACCAGATGTCGGTAGAAGTTCTGAGCGACGCAATCCAGGACGTCTGGACTCATGTGAACGAGGGCCTCGTCGCGCTGCCCATTGAGAAATTGCCGAGTTACGACGGACGAACACCTGATCGCTTGACACCTGCAGAATGGATGGAGCTTTTCGATCGTGTCGGCTACCTGTCCTATGAAGGCGAGTCCCAAGCAGCGTGCGAGACACCCACAGTTCTGTTTCGGTATGCCGAACACGATGGCGAGATCAGCTGGGCGTGGACAGTCGGGCTAGAGGAAGCGGCTAACTTTGAGTTCCATTTTGCCGACCGTGTGCGGCCTGCGTGTATATGGCAAGTCTCCGATGTAGACCCGGACCGAATCCTGGCGCACTTTCATTCGACCCCCCAAGAGGGCGACGTTTCCGAAGACGAGTATGTCTACATACCCGCCGGCTCGGAGATCTCGCACGTCAGGGCCGGAACTAATTGTCCGGACAGGGAAGCGACGCCGCTTTCCAAATGACCGATCCAGCGAATCTGCGACGGAACTGGATTTGAGGTGCACCCGAGTGACTCGGCGCGGACAGGCGCTCGTGTACCGCGCCCCGGTCCATCGCCGAGAGAAGGGCCCGACCTTGGGACGTCACCATGGCAGGAAATCGGGTTCCGATGTCTACTCGCAGCGCGATGCTTGGGCAATGCCACGCGAGCGACGTAGACGATGTCGGAGCCGTCGAGCTGGGCCATCGACGACGATTCGCCGGTGAAGGCCACCAACTCCTCGAGGTGTGGCCTGGCCATGTCCCACAGGTTGAGGGCACCGATGTAGGCCATGCTCGAGTTCACCCGCTACCTCGAGCAGCGGCCTGACAACGACGCTCTCGCAGCCGAATGGAATCGCACCGCCGCTGAGATCGCCGCCTACCGCGACCGCTACCAGGTCACCGACACCACCTCGATCGCCGGCGACCGACCCGAGAACCGGGCCGAGCACGCGCCGTACAAGACCGTCCACACGAGCATCGACACCCTGCACGAACACATCGAGCAGCAACGACGCGACGAGCATGAAGAACAGCAGCAACTACGGCGCGAGGCCGAGAACATCGAGCACCACCACACCATCGCGCAGCAGAACATCGAACATGGACACCAGCGGCGCGGCCCGAGGCCGTAGCTCCGACGGTGGGCCGAACCTCACACCGAAGCAGAGCTGTTACATCGCGAGATCCGGGGAGTAAACGGTATCGAGCTAGCAGTTATATAGCCCGTAGAACAATTCACTGTTGGTGGACGTTGGTCTTGATGGTCCGGCCGGTGGCTACGTGGTTGTCGGACGGTTTCCGGTCCGTTCCTCGTGTCGGTAGAACTGACTTGCAATCTCGACGTTCACCGCCGGGGCATTGTCACCGGCATGTGTGCGAGTCTGATCGATCATCGCCTGCACTGTGTTCACGATTCCCTCGAAGCGTCCGATCTTGAGTTTCGGATCCGTCGGTGAGTATCGCGCTATAGACCGTTTCGATGCGAGATCATCGAGGACCTGAGAATGAGAGGCGGGGCTGTTCTGCGCAGCCGCCCACTGCCGTAACCATCGACGCCGCGCGCCGTGATCCTGGGTGGGCTGCGATTGGAGCAACATCAAGGCCTGCACTGTCAGCTCGGCTGCCGCGAAGAGCATTTCCAGTGCAGGAGAAACGTTTTCCTTGCCAACAGATTTGGCTGCAGTCAGATATTTTTCGGCCTTGAGAGCCAATTCTTCAACCTGGTCCAGATTTTTACGAAAGTCGAACCCGAGGACTCCGGCAGCACCGGACCGCCAGTACGCCACCCAGCCGCTACTGGGCTGCACTACGCCTTCTTGCGGCTCGACGCGGTCCAGATACTGGTGGCCGTCGTCCTCTCGCGAGATCGTAACTAGGAGTTTGCCGTCGACCTCCTCGTCTATGTAGATCGCTGGAGTGTCACCATTCGCTGGTAGCTCGACCAGAAATCGGCTGACGGTATGAGGGTCGTCTGGAAGGCCTCTGCTGCGGAATACTGGAGCAACGAACATCTCGATCATGTTGTGAATGACTGCGGTGTCGAACTGGGCGTCGTCTTCCATTTCGGCAGGCTACATGTGCGTCATCGAGGCCCGCAGGTGACCACGCACCGGGTCAGTTCGGATGTGCAGAACCGCCACGTACGACGATCGTGGTGGTCCGACCAGCCTTGGGGTGCATACGCACCGAGTCTTCCCGTACGGTCACCTTTTCGTTGCAGCCCAATCTTTTACGAACAGTAGAGATCCGGGCGCAGGGGACTCGATTCTGTAGCCGGTCGCTTCGCCGTACCAGTGCTTGAGGCAGTGTGCGATGCGGTCCGCGTGGTCGACGAGTTCTCCCGTCGTGCTCCTTGTCCCTGCATGGGGGACTTCTCGTAGGACTTCGAGGAATTCGTGGCGGCAGGTGCCTCCGTGTCGGTTCCACACGGGGCTACAGCCGAGTCGTGAGGTGGCAGCGGCGTGGCCGAGACGGTCGCACAACCCGTTCATTCGGCGCGTCGTGAAGCCAGCGACGTCCGCCGATGGGTCCTGGACCACAGACATGAAGTCGTCCAGAGTGCACTCGAGCTCGCCCACGAAGTCAATGTCCTGCGGCCAGTCGACCGCATAGAGTGCGCGCTCGACTCGTAGTTCGTCGAGTAGCTTCCACGCATTGGACAGCCAGAAAGCAGCGTCGGTAGCCAAGGGGCGTGTAGGCCGCACGGAGGGCTCTCCTCTGGAATGCACTGCAGCGTGGTAAAACTCGTGTGCGAGGTACCGCGATGAGCTCCCGGCCGACCCTTGGCTTTCGATCCGACGTCCATCGCGGCTGAGGAGTCGATAGTTGAGAACGATCTCAGCGTTGCCGTCTTCACCGCAAAATGTTTTCGCGACGGTCAGTGCATTGACACGATGGCTCACGTCGTAGTGGGGATTACCCAGGCGCTCGGCGACCGACAAGGCGAAATCGCCGGACAAGATCACCGCGCGTTCCTGGACGCGTGCGCGCTCAGCCGCGGCGGACACCATTCGATTCCACGTGTGCTGACTGAAGGTAGTCGCGGTCAGATGTTCGAGTTGCACGGCCATCCTTCTCATTGGTGGTACGACAGGCCGGGGCCGGCGTGTTGGCTCAAGGATGAGGCGAGCCTGCATAGGCTCGAATCAGGGCACCGAAGCGTGGCGCGACCATCGTCAAACCTCCGAGCGGTTGGGACCGGTCGATGATTCCGAGGAGATCGTGGAGTGCTCGATTTGCGTCGAGGCGCGTCCCACCTGTCGCTGTATCGAGCTTCCAACCGTTCTTCAATTGGTCCTTGTGCTGGTGGGTGATGGCGAACAGCGAACAGAGATCGCTGACGTCTTTGTCTGCCATGCGACTCCGCCACGCGAGTGCCTTGAGTACCACGGCCGACTCGACATCGGGTATCAGCACCGAGAAGGTCAGTTCGTCTCCGCTGTATAGCTGGGCCTGCACGGCGACATCGAGTGCAGGAGCCGCCAATGCCAAACTCAACCCGGGGATAGCGTCGAAACCACGCTCTCCCAACACAACAGTGGTCAGAGACTTCCCCGTCATCGAGGGCACCAACAGATCGATCTCCAGAGGTTTTCGGTCGTCGCCGGACGGAGCTTCGTAATGGTTCCCCTCGACCCTGGTGTAGCCACGCTCGAGGAGGTTCTCGTGCAATCCATCGCCAGCGGCGACGACCGTCTCGATCCCCGCGTCGGCATCGGCAGTGACACGGGCGACCGCGTCCGGAGTCGGATACACATGGGTGAGGATGTGAACCATATGTCCACCGATCACTCGATACGGATGACCCTCGGACGCGGCCGCGAGGTCGGCGAGGGCTCGCAAACCAAGATCCGCGGCGTTCGACGCCGCAAAGATCTCTATAGCGATCGAATCAGACACGCCATTCACCGCTCACGATTGCCTGACGTAGATGTTCGGATGCCTCGTCTGCGTCCGGGCCCGGACTACGGCGCAGGTCGGTCAGCGTGATGATCGGGTCAGCGAGCCCCTGTCCGTGCCTGGACGGAAAGAGCGCTGCAGCTGTTCTCCAAATAGTCGAATCATCGGGCACCGTCACCTGTAAAGTGTGCTCGCCTGGGCGAGCGGGAGTAAATCCCGCGGGTGTGAAGTCGAGTATTTCAGCGGTGTAGATGGCAGCGTATGCGGGCAATCTCCACGGCGCATAGGTGTCGGCAGCGACGTCTCCGCTCGTCAGCGCAGTTACCGCCAGTTCCGATGTGAGGGTCCGAGCATCCATTACTTGCTGGACCGTCTGTTCGAGGCCGAACCAGTAGGTGGACGGCCCCCCAGCACCCGGATACTCCAGCAAATATTGGTCGAGTAGGTCGTTCTTTCTGTCGATCACCCATCCACTTCCTTGTCGGCTGGCAAAAGGATGGCGTCGCAGTACATGTGAGATGGACTGCTGGGTCACCGCCAACTCTTCTGCCAGGTGAGCCTGAGGCTTGGGCACGTCAGTCAGTAGAAGCAGCCTTTCGACAGCCCACCGCGTCCATGGTTTCGGTCCGCGTCGTGCTGGAGTCGTGGCCGCCGAACTGGGCAATGCAGGTGGAGTGAACGTGATGCCTGCAATGATGGCGATCTCGTTGTCCACAGCGATGACATCCACCAACCCTCCCAACGCACAATCGCGCAAGTACTGGGTCATATGATGCGTGATGATCAGTGCTTGAGTGCCGCGACTACGGTGCCGTATGTGATCGACTGTGCTGGGGGGCGGTGGGCTCCGTCGTACGGTGACCGCCACCGTGCGGGACCGCCCGTCGGGTAGAACGAGAGTTAGTTCGGTGGGATTTCCCGCTGCCACCCGAACGCCGCAGCTTCTCAGCACTTGAAGCGCCGTCGAGTGCAGTTCGTAGATCTTCTCGATGATGCCACCTCCTGTTCGGTTGACCTCTGAAGTGCGAGTACAAACATAACTGAGTTTTATTGAAATCGTTTGTTTGATTTTCGAAGCCAGTAGATGTAGAGAGCATCAGCAGTGTGGGCTCAGTGCAGCACGTGTGCAACGTTCACGGTCAATCGGGACTACGGACACGAGCGCTAGCCGCTCGTCGGTGTTCGGCAATTCATCGTCATCTTCATCCTGATCCTTCTTGCCGTCGTCGAAGAGCGCCAGACATCCGTGGTGTCGGTGGAGCCCACTACATTGCACACGTGGGAGAGAACGAGACCGGGGGAGTAGCAGGCGTTCCTGAGTGCATCCTCGACGAACTCGCACAGATACTCGTCGAGAAGCTCGACATCTTGCTTGACCGGTTAGCCGATCGAGCAGTCGCCGTTCCCGACGCGGGAAGCTCGGCCTGGAGATCGCAGTGGCACGACCGCACCAGCGATGCCGGCCGCGAACGGCATTCGTATCGCCTCTACGTGCGTGCGGTGATCGCGACCAAAGCAGGAGTGCGCCTGCGTAAGCCCGCGGAACAGGACGAGCTTGCGCCGCCGGTCGCGCCCAGGATGCGCACGCGGCGGGTGCGGCGTGTCAACGGAAACCAATTGACCATCTTCTGACTTCCTCGTCTCTGTGGATCCGCACGGCGTGCGGATCACCAGACGATCAGGTCCTAGAGTTCGAGCTCGATCGCAGTCACCGTCTGCGACGGTCGAGGATGAGCCGGTCCAGGGCTTTCTGGTCATCGATCATCCGCTGCGGGATGGCGGCGGGAATCCCGGCCTGGTGAAGAAGTTCGCGCACCGAAACTGGAAACGGCTGCTGGCCTGTCCAGCCACCGAACAGATCGGCTATGTCTCTGTCGGGGCGCGAGAAGCGTTCTGCTATCCCCTCGAAGAGCGCAAGGTCGCCGATCCGAAGGGGGACAGGGGTGCGGGTCGACCCCCGAAGCTCCTCGAAGGACGGTCTCGATCTGGTCATCCAGTCGAGCTGCACAGCGGTGGTATTCGACAGGCCATTGTTCGGGACCACGACGTAGGGGTAGAAGACTGGATTGGCCTCGATACCGAAGGGGAGCGTCTCTCTGACCCGCTTCGCCGTGGAAGCAATCTGCTTGAATTTTGTCGTCACAAAGGACGCCTCGACATCGGCGTTGAAAGTGTCGACGTCGCCGAGTCCCTGCGCCAAGTTCGCGCTCAGATGGTGGTTCGTTGCATCGATGACAAAGCAGGCGCGACCGGCTACCAGCATGAAGTCGCAGACGGACGGTGTGTGATTTCTGCTCTGAGTCCATTCGGCTTGCATCTCGGTCTCGGTGACCAGCCGGGTGATCTTGGAGCTGTGAGAGGTGATCCGTTCGAGGATATCGCCGGCTACCCGCTCGAAGGCGTAGTTGATGGCCTGGCTGAACGCCTCCGCCGTCGATCCTGGTTCCACTGCGCCGAAGGGAAAAAATGTCTGCCAGTAGAGCTGCGAGCCGAAGAACCGGTCGATGACCCACTGGTAGCGCAGTCCAAGCAGTGTGTCGGGTTCCGGTAGGAGGAAGGGTCGTTCGGTAAAGACGTACCGCTGGTCTGCAACGGGGCCGTTCGCGCGGTCACGACGGAGTCTCCGCTCGAAACGGGCTGCGTCGAAAGCCATGTTGTCGATCACGAACTGCACTGCGTCCGTAGTGGCTCCCGCCTGGATCAGCTGTTCGCGGGTCCAATCGAACCGCCCCGCGATCATGGCCTCGGTGATGATCTGTCCTACCACCATGACATCGAGTAGTGGTACATGATTTGCGATCTCGAAGGCGTCTGCGGGTGTTGTGCCTATACGGGTATCGGTCACTCGGCCCGGCCAGGGCCGGAACCAGAGATCGTAGGTCGAGGCTTTGATGAGTTCGAGCTTGAGAGGCTCGTTGCTCTGCAGGTTCACGGTCTCTTCGAGAGCCTCCCTGCGGACGGCGGCCACATTCTCTTCCGGGGTATAGGCCTGGACGACAGCCATCTGCGCCCTGCGCTGGGCAGGGTCTGGATTGGCGACGGCATCAAGAGGATTTACCGCGGCGGCGTGCTCCGTCGAGATGGACATGACCAACTCGAGTATGTCGGCGATCTCGATATCTCGGACCGTGGAGTCGACATCGCTGCTGCCCCGCTCTAGAGCCTCGCGGAACAATTGAGTCATGGACCGCGGCGGAATGAGGCGATGGGGGACCCCGGCCATTATCGTGAGACGGCCAGCCCAGGTGGCGTGCGACTCCGAGAGGAGGCTGCGTTCCACGCGGCCCTCTGACTGGTCAGTGGTCGACGCGACGTCGAGCCGAGACTGAATATTGGCCAGAGTACGAAGCAGTGAGCTGGAGTCGAATTGCCTGAGGTACTCAAGGCGATCCACATAATTCATCGCCGACAGTCCGGCGTGATCCGAGATCACGGGAGACATGTGGGTGGGTCCATGTTCGATAGTCAGACCACTAGCCCGCGGCGCGCGATGCGGTGCTTTCGCAGACCGCGCGTCTCGGCGCCGGTCTTTTGTCGACTTACCCACGCGCGGTTTACCCCGATTAGTCACAGACGCCCCCATGTTGTGGCCCGCACCCGTCTCTCAGGCCGACTGCCTTTCGTCCTAGTTGCGAGTATCCCGGAACGGTGGCACTGGAACGGTGAAACACTCTCAACCACTACCAGTGGCGGTATCCAACGCCAGTGCGCGGCGGGCGATGTTCGGGCCATGGGAACATCGAGGAACCTGCTCTAGTGGTTCCGCAGCTCGGCAAGCTGGACTATGTCTAGCCTCTGTCACGGGACAGTAGTGTCGACACACTGTCAGCCCCGTGTACGCACACAATATTTATCGCCGACAATAGAGGCTATGTCAGGTAAACGTCTACATATACTGTGCTGCAACAGTTTTCAGTAAGAACTTGTACGGAACCGTTCGCATCGGTACTCCGTCTAGACAGATCTGACCTTCATGCAGACAGCCGGTCTGTGGCCGCTGGGCAAGTCGTGAGGATTTTGACCCGCTGAGGTCGAAGAGGACGCCTGCGGGTCTACTCACTGAGTGAGTCAGTCGGTGCACAGTAGATTTGGACAGTGTGAACACGGCGAACGTTGATGTCCCCGATGGTTAGTACTCGCTGGTGCCGACTGGACACCACGTGCATGCGGT
The DNA here is from genome assembly GCF_002258575.1 of Rhodococcus sp. 05-2254-5. Classification (NCBI taxonomy): domain Bacteria; kingdom Bacillati; phylum Actinomycetota; class Actinomycetes; order Mycobacteriales; family Nocardiaceae; genus Rhodococcus; species Rhodococcus sp. 05-2254-5. The sequence goes on from NZ_NOZG01000032.1 coordinate 128,294, forward strand.
TCCCGATCCAGCGTCGGTGGTTGCGGCGTCGGATATCGGTGTCAATGTCAGTGCTGCGCGTCCAGGCCTGGCCGCGGTGAGCATCGACCTCGCGTATCGTCCGCCGACCGATCATGTTCCGCCGGGGTGGACCCTCGCAGCGTCCGGGACGTTCAGAGACGGTCTCCATAGGAGGCAACTGTCAGCGCAGGTGACGGGGAGGGTATCTCGGGCCAGGACACAATCCGATCGATCTGCCCGAATCTCGGTTCGAGAAGTGCTGCAACAGGCTGGGTTTCATACGGCCCGCCAAGATTGTTCGTGACTCGTGCTCGCGTCCAGCGGTAGATGAATCCACGACTTAGATTGTTGAGTACACCCTCGCTGTCGAGTGCTGGGGTCTTCACGGCATCCCCAACCGCTTCCCGTTCTACGCGGTGGGGCCTTACACCTCCTCGACTCGCTCATTCGTGCCGACGGATCAGGCATCGGGCACTTGCAGCTCGAGTTGGGGTATGCCCACATCGAACGTCGGCGGGGTCACCGGTGCCCACGTGGAAATCTATCGCCAGTGAGGCTCAGAATCAGCGAAAACCCCAGAACCTGAGCGGTTCCGGGGCCCTCGGAGCGAGATAACTCAGACGTTCAGATCCTCGTCTTTACGGTTCTTGATTCGCGAGGTAGCAACGAAAGAGATTGCGGCCAGGATCATCAGGTAGATCGAGATCGACATCGAGGTACCGGTTCCCTTGAACAGTGCCTCGGAGATCGTCGGGACGAAGGCCCCACCGAGTACCGTACCGATCGCGTAGCCGATGGATGCTCCACTGAATCGGACTGCTGCGGGGAACATTTCGGCGTACAGCGCCGGCTGTGGTCCGTAGGCGAGGCCGAGTCCGACGGCGAAGAGTCCAAGGGCCACGTAGATCCACTGCAGCTCACCGGTATCGACGAGCAGGAAGAACGGGATGGCGCACAACACCATCGATGCGTTGCCCAGGTTCATGATGGCGGTCCGGGAGTAGCGGTCGGACAGATACGCACCGAGCAGGGTGAACACACCCCACACGAGAGCGGCGAACAAACTGGCCACCAACACGTCCACACGGGCGAGCCCGTGCTCCCTCGTCGAGTACGCGACGATGAAGCCACCGACGATGATGTAACCGTTGCCGTTGTTACCCACGAACGACAGCGCGGCGAGCATGACCTGCTTCTTGTTGGTGCGCCACAGTGCACGAACGGGAGTGTGGTTGCGCTCCTTGCGTTCTGCGAGCTCCTTGAACACCGGGGTCTCTTCGACGCGGCGTCGGATGTAGAAGCCGACGAGGATCAGCACGAAGCTGATGAGGAACGGAATACGCCAGCCCCAGGCCTCGAACTGCTCTTCGCTGAGCAAACCGGTGCACAGTGCCAACGTTCCCACCGCGATGAGCATGCCGAGCGGAACACCCATCTGAGTTGCGGCACCGTAGGTTCCGCGCTTGCCCTTCGGGGCGTGCTCGACGGCCATCAATGCCGCGCCGCCCCATTCGCCGCCGGTCGAGAATCCCTGCAGGATGCGCAACACGATCAGGATGATCGGAGCCCAGATGCCGATGGTCGCGTACGTGGGCAGCAGTCCCATTCCGACGGTGGCCGCGCCCATGAGGGTGAGGGTCGCGATGAGGACCTTCTTGCGACCGATCTTGTCGCCGAAGTACCCCGCGACGATGGCCCCGAGAGGACGGAACACGAAGCTGATACCGATGGTCACGTAGGCGACCAGCTGTCCGGACGAGCCCATGGGCGCGAAGAACAGCTGAGCGAAGATCAACGACGCGGCCTGCGCGTAGATGAAGAAGTCGTACCACTCGACGGTGGTTCCGACCATGCTGGCCATCGCGGCGCGGCGATGCTCACGCGACACCCCGGTGGGCGTCTCGACCTGTGTTGTCATCGACGATCTCGTTTCGTTCGGGCTCCGGCGCTCGTGAGAGCGAGCGACAGTTCGGAGTGACGTGGGGTATGAACAGCGGCGGATTCAGGTAACCGACGAACCGGATAAAACTCACCGTCCATTCGGTCGGTAATTACTGTGACCGGCGCCACCGTAGTTTGTCAAGGTGGTCGCGTGCATAACAAGGCCCTGCCCACACTTCGTCGGAAACTACCGATCGAGACCTCGTGCTTCGTCCGAAACGACGCAGACATCGACAGCGCCGCCCGACATACTCGAATCCATGGCTGCTCCGACCACCCTCGTTCTCCATTCGCCGGTCATCGACGAACTGATGCGCGCCCTCGGTGCCGACGCGGTGGTGACCGACCCGGACATCCTGCAGAGCTTCCGGCACGACGCCGCCGCTCTGTGCGAATCCGCCATACCCCTGGCGGCAGTGCTACCGAGCACCGAATCGGACGTACAGGCGATCATGAAAATCGCATCGGCACATCGCATTCCCGTGGTGCCGCAGGGTGCATTGACCGGCCTGGCGGGAGCCGCGAACGCCAGCGTCGGAGCCATTGCCCTCAACACCCGGCGGATGAACAAGATCGTCGAGTTGGACGTCGTCAACCGCACCGCCGTCGTGCAACCCGGTGTCACGAACAAAGAGCTGAAAGATGCTGCCCTGCAGCAGGGATTGACGTACATCCCCGACCCGTCCAGCTGGGAGGCGTCGACCATCGGCGGCAACATCGCCACCAACGCCGGCGGTCTGTGCTGCGTGAAATACGGCGTCACAGCACGGTTCGTCCGTGGTCTGCGCGTCGTACTCGCCGACGGGCGCGCCACGTTCGTCGGTCGACGCACTGTCAAAGGCGTGGCCGGGCTTTCCCTGGCCGAACTGTTCGTCGGATCCGAAGGCACACTCGGAATCATCACCGAGGCAACCGTAGGTCTCGACTTTCCGGCTGCCACTCCGCTGACCATGGCCGCGACCTTCCCGTCGACTGTCGCGGCCGGTGAAGCGGTGACGCAGATCCGGGCCGCCGGTATCACTCCGAGCCTGTTCGAGTTGCTGGACCGCACCACCATCGCCGCGATCGACGCGTACGCCCGGATGGACTTCGGCACCGACGCCGCGGCCGTGCTGATCGCTCAATCCGATATCGGCGCAGGCTCTGTGCAGGAGCTCGAAGCCATCGCCGCACTGTGCACCGCAGCCGGGGCAACCGATGTGGCGGTTGCCGAGGACGAGGTCGAATCGGAACAGCTCGTGCAGGCCCGTCGACTGGCGTACCCGGCACTCGAGCGTCTCGGCTCACCGTTGGTCGACGATGTGTCCGTTCCTATTTCGCAGCTCGCCGCGATGATCGACGAGGTCGGACGCATCGCCGAGCGCATCGGCATCGTCATCGGCGTCGTCGGCCACGCAGGGGACGGCAACATTCATCCGACAGTCATCGTCGACCCGATGGACCCGAGCTCCTTGACGGCCGCGCACCGCGCGTTCGACGAGATCGCGGCATTCGCACTCTCGCTGGGCGGGACCATTACCGGTGAACACGGCGTCGGCCTGCTCAAACGCGATCTACTCGAGACCGAACTCGATTCTGTTGCAGCGGAACTGCAGCGCGGCATCAAGGAGCTGCTCGACCCGCACTACCTGCTCAACCCAGGGAAGGTCCTCACCGCCCGGTCGTGAGCCGCAGCGACATCCACACCAGCAACCGGGTGTCCACGTCATCGAGATCGAGACCGAACAACTCCTTGGTACGCCGGAGTCGGTAGCGAAAGGTATTGGGGTGCAGGTACAGCGACGCAGACGCGGCAGCGACGTTGGATTCGTGTGCCAACAACGCCAGCACCGTCGCGGCGTATTCCGTACCTTCCGAGGCATCGCAGGACAGCATCCGCTCGACGGCAGGCAACGCGAGCGACACCTCCGACAGCGCCTCCCCCGCTCTCCGAAGAGTGACCGATACCCGATTCTGCTCGAATGTGGTTGTTTGTGAGCCTGTTTCGATCGCGTCGAGTACCCAGTGAGCATGTCTGAGCGCCATCGCGGGACGGGCGTCCGGGCCACCGATCGCGAAGCTCACCGCAGCACCGAAGGCCGCCTCTGCGCGTCGTCGAACCTCCTCTGCCTCCGCAGCGAATGCGCGTTCGTCGTCGGACTCCACCACCAGCAGGACGATGTTCCCGTCGACGATGCATCCGGAGTCGCCCGCGTTGCCGAACGTGAGCTGCAGCAGACCAGCGAGCTGCACCAACATTTTCTGCGCTCGCGGCGACTCCACTTCTGCGGCCAGAACGGCGTAGCGCTTTCCCGGCGTAGTGACGACCTCGGGATCGGTCAGTAACGCACGCACCCTGGGGTTGTCGGCATCGGCCGGATGATGTCGGGCCGACAACAACGGCACTGCAGCTGCGGCCGCACGCGTCAATGCAGCCACTGCCGCAGGGGCCGGCGGACGGATGCCGGCACCGGACGCAATGCACCAGATGGAGCCGAGGTACTCACCGTCGACCGAAACTGCTACTGCCAGACGGGGTAGCGCACCGGCCACATCGACGACGTGCACGGTCGAGCTGCGCCGGAAGTCCGGATCGATGTGATGCACCATGTATCGAGCCGGGACCTGCTTGCCCAGAATGCCGTCGCGTCGCACGTCGTCGATCGGCTGCCCCGGCACCGACGAATACGCCACCACATAGCCCTGCGGATCCATCACCGACACAGCACCACCCACCGCAGTGGCGGTGGCGTCTGCCAGCGCCGACAGGTCTGCAGTGGTCACCGACTCACAGTACTTCCACGCGCCGGATCGCTAGCGCGCTATCGTGCGACTGTCGCCTCGGAATTCGGCGATCAGCTCGTCTCGGCACGTCACCGACACGTCGTAGATACCGTTGCGGCCGAACCTCGCACGCTCGACGGCGTCGGCGACGAGAACGTCACCGGCCTTCGTCGGACGGAGGTACCGGATGTCGCATCGGGCAGCGACGGCCGAGTCCTCGTGCGAGTTGCAGGCCATAGCGAACGTCGTATCCGCAAGCAGGAAGACGTATCCGCCGTGTGTGATGGCGTAACCGTTGACCATGTCCTCGGTCACGACCATCGACATTCTCGCGTGACCGGGTGACAGCTCGATCAGTTCGATACCGAGCTTGCGGGACGCGGCGTCGACCTCGAACATCTCCCGCGCAATAGGCGAATCGGTCACGGCTGCAACACCGAACGCTCGTTCTGGGTGAACATCGTGACGCCACCGCTTGCGAAGTTCCGCAGATCCTTGCCTGCCGCTGTCATCTCGGGCGAACCCAATCCTGCCTTCAGCGACGCCTCGTCCGCGAAGTACAGACTTGCGATTGCGTAGTAGGGCGGCGGGGACTCGTCGAGCGAGTCGAGCGTGCCCCAGGTGAAGTCGACCAGGCCGGGAACTGCGCGAGCGAGGGGCACGTGCACCTCGGTGTAGTGCCGATCGAAGGCGGCAGGGTCCTCTGGCATTCCGTAACAGACGGCTACTCGCACGCTCATGACGCGACCTCGGGCTTCGCGACCAGAGTGAGTACGTCGTAGGTGGCGACGGCGTCACCGTCGTGGTTGACGACCACTGCGTCCCACCGCACCTCGCCGTAATCGGCACTTTGGCGCGGTGTGATGAGCTTGGCCGTCAACGTGACCGTCAGCGAATCCTCGGCCTTGACCGGCGTCAGGAAGCGCAGGCTGTCGACGCCGAAGTTCGCCAGGACTGGGCCCGGTGCCGGGTCGACGAACAGCCCTGCGGCCAGCGAGACCACCAGGTAGCCGTGCGCCACGATGCCGCCGAACAACGGATTTGCCGCTGCCGCTTCAGGATCGGTGTGCGCGTAGAACGTGTCGCCGGTGAATTCGGCGAAGTGATCGATGTCGGCGCGGGTGACCTGTCGTGGGCCACCGACGATGGTATCTCCCAGTCGCAGTTCGCCGAGGTTCTTGCGGAACGGGTGAACGTCGCCGGTCGTCTGCTTCGCTCCGGTGACCCACTTGTTGCCGATGGCCGTCAGAACGTCCGGGGTTCCCTGGATTGCGGTGCGCTGCATGTGGTGCAGGACGCCGCGGATACCGCCGAGTTCTTCACCACCGCCTGCGCGGCCGGGTCCGCCGTGCACCAGTACCGGTAGCGGCGAACCGTGACCGGTCGATTCCTTGGCGTCCTCGGAGTTCAGGACCAGGATGCGCCCGTGATACGGAGCGGTGCCCAGCACGATCTCGCGCGCGATGGCCGAATCTTTGGTCACCAGAGATACGACCAGAGAGCCCTTTCCGCGCGCGACGAGGTCGAGCAGGTCTGCGGTGCTGTCGTAACCGATGACGGTGGAGACGGGCCCGAATGCCTCGATCTCGTGCGGTTCGGGTGCGCCCTTGTCGCCGGCCTTCAACAGGACCGGTGCCATGAAGGCACCGGGCCGTGAATCCACGGAGTCGGGATCACCGAAGACGACGGTGGCCGACTTGATCAGTCCACGAATGGATTTGAGGACCTCGTCACGCTGGTCGATGCTGGCGAGTGCACCCATGGTGACGCCGTCGTCCTGCGGGTCACCGACGACGACCTTGTCGAGCTTGGCCTTCAGCGCCTCGATGACGGGTTCGACCGAGTCCTGCGGCACCAGCACGCGGCGGATGGCCGTGCACTTCTGGCCGGCTTTGGATGCCATCTCGGTGAAGACACCTTTGACGAACAGATCGAACTCCGGATCACTCTGTGACACATCGGAACCCAGGATGGACGCGTTGAGAGAATCGGCTTCCGCCGTGAAATGGAGTCCCTCGCCGACGACGTTGGGGTGTGAGCGCAGGGTCGCAGCGGTATCGGCCGATCCGGTGAAGGCCACCGAGTCCTGGCCGCCGAGGTGGTCGAGGACACCGCGGGCACTGCCGCACAGCAACTGAATCGAACCCTCGGGCAGCAACCCAGACTCGATGATCCGACGGAAGACAAGCTCGGTCAGGTACGCAGTTTGACTGGCGGGCTTGACGATCGAGGGCACGCCCGCGATGAACGCGGGTGCCAGCTTTTCGAGGAAGCCCCAGACGGGGAAGTTGTACGCGTTGATCTGCACGGCGACGCCGCGCCGGGAGGTGTAGATGTGCTGACCGAGGAAGGTGCCCTTCTTGCCGAGCTGCTCGATGGCGCCGTCGAGGTAGACCGTCTCGTTGGGGAGTTCACGTCGAGCCTTGCTCGCGTAGCTCAGCACGGTGCCGAAACCGCCGTCGATGTCGACGCCGGAATCGCGGGTGGTGGCTCCGGTGTGCCGGGAGAGTTGGTAGAACTCCTCTTTGCCGGCCAGCAGCGTCAGGCCCAGTTGCTTGAGCAGGGCTGCACGCTCGTGGAACGTCAGGGCTGCGAGCGCGGGGCCGCCGACGGTCCGGGCGTAGTCGACCATGCCTGCGACGTCGAGACCACTGGATGACACCCGGGCGATCTCACTGCCGTCGACGGCGCTCAGCAGCGGCGTTCCCTCGTCGGTCGCGGAATACCACGTGCCCTGGGCATAGCTTTCCAGAAGTCTGCTCACAACGCCTCCATCTCACCGTACGTTCGGTCGGTAATTACCATCGCCGCCGAACGCCGAGAAGTCAAGACCAGGAGTGGAGCCTGCGGAACGACCCGGCTGAGCATGCCCTCGCTACGTGCGGCGCAGGCCGTCGAAGGTCAGAGCCACGACGGCGTCGGCCAATTCCTCGACGGATCCGCCGGTGCGCGGGCGGTACCACTCGATGAGCGAGTTGACCGTGCCGAAGACGAGCTTGGACGCCAGAGCCGGGTCGACACCGGGACGCAGGTCGCCCTCCTCGGCGGCGGCGACGACGAGCCCGGTGACGAACGTGTCGAATTCGCGCCTGCGGGCGAGAGCGCGCCGCTCGACGTCGGTGTTGCCCCGCACCCGCAGCAGCAGCGTCACGTAGGGCAGTTCCGCGCACAGGATGTCGACGCTGCGACGCACCAGGTATTCGAGGCGATCGATGTACCGCCCGGTGGTCGCCCGATCCTCGGTCGTCACGGCGAACAGCGCATTGAGAGCCCTCGACAGCGCGAGTTCGAGCAACTCGGACTTGCCCGATACGTGGTGGTAGATCGACGACTTGGTGATACCGAGCCGCTTCGCCAGAATCTCCATGCTGGTGCCGTCGTACCCACGGTCGTTGAAGACCTTGACCGCCACGGCCAAGAGGGAATCCAGGTCGTATCCCGGCCGCCCTGGCTGTCCGGTCTTGCGCGGCGCGCGTGCGGTTGTCATTGCCACATCTTCGCAGTCGGCGGACGATTCCACAGCACCACGGGCAGCAGACCTTGCCAAACGACCGAATGTTCGGTTATTAATGACGCAACCGACGAAGGAGTTTTCGAAGTGGGCGAAGTATTTCTCGTGGCCGGCGCACGTACCCCGCACGGGCGCTACGGCAGTGCCCTGGCCTCGGTGCGCCCCGACGATCTCGCCGGACTGGTCGTGGCCGAGGCGGTCCGCAGAGCGGGCGTACCCGTCGACCGAATCGACGAGGTGATTCTGGGTGCGGCCAACCAGGCAGGCGAGGACAATCGCGATGTGGCCAGAATGGCGGTTCTGCTCGCAGGTCTGCCCCAGTCGGTGCCGGGATATACCGTCAATCGCCTGTGCGCGAGCGGACTGACCGCAGTAGCCAACGCCGCGAGCACCATTCGCAGCGGTGAGGCCGACATCATCGTCGCCGGTGGCGTCGAGTCCATGACGCGCGCGCCATGGGTCATGGCCAAGCCCGGGACGGCGTGGGCCAAGCCCGGCGAGATCTTCGATACCTCCCTCGGCTGGCGATTCACCAACCCGACCTTCGCAGCGCACGACGCGGGGACCGACCCCAAGATCACATTGTCGATGGGTGAGACCGCCGAAGAGGTCGCGCTCAGCGAAGGCATCACCCGTGAAGAGTCCGACGCCTTCGCTTTCCGCAGTCAGCAGCGTGCCATCGCCGCCCAGGATGCCGGGCGCTTCGCCGACGAGATCGTGCCCGTCAGCACCAAGAACGGCGAGGTCACCGAGGACGAGACGCCGCGCCGCGGAACCACGTTGGACAAGCTCGGCACCCTGAAGACCGTGTTCCGAAAGGGCGGAATCGTCACCGCCGGCACGTCGTCACCGTTCACCGACGGGGCATCGGCATTGGTGGTGGCCTCGGAAGAAGCCGTGCGCACGTACGGCCTCGAGGTTCGCGGCCGCATCGTCACCAGCGCGAGCGCCGGCATCGCGCCCCACATCATGGGACTCGGGCCGGTCCCGTCCACGCAGAAGGCGCTCACGCGCGCGGGATGGTCGATCGACGACCTCGGTGCCGTCGAACTCAACGAGGCCTTCGCGGCACAGTCCCTCGGCGTCATCCGCCAGCTGAAGCTCGACGAGGACATCGTCAACGCCGACGGCGGGGCCATCGCCCTCGGCCACCCTCTCGGCTCGTCGGGTGCTCGAATTCTGTTGACGCTTTTGGGCCGGATGGAACGCGAGAAGGCCTCCCGTGGGCTCGCGACACTGTGCGTCGGCGTCGGGCAAGGCGTGTCGATGTTGATCGAGGCACCGTGAACACACTCATCGTGGAGGAGTCGACGGACCGCGTTGTCGTCACCCTGAGTCGCGAGAAGCAGCGCAACGCAATCGATTCCGACATGATCGGCGAGTTGCACGAGGTGTGCGCGCTCGTGGAGCAGGATCCCAGGATCGTGATCCTGACCGGAGCGGGCGAGCATTTTGCCGGGGGTGCCGACATCAACCAGTTGCGGGCCCGCACTCGCGACGACGCACTGCGCGGCATCAACCGAAACCTGTTCGATCGCATTGCAGCTTTGCCCCTGCCGACGATCGCAGCCGTGCACGGATACGCGCTCGGCGGTGGAGCCGAACTGTCCTACGCCTGCGACATCCGTATCGCGTCGCCGACGGCCGTGTTCGGTAATCCCGAACCGGGACTGGGCATCATGGCTGCCGCCGGGGCCAGCTACCGGTTACCGACGCTGGTGGGCGTGTCCGTAGCGAAGCAGGTGCTTCTCGGTGGCCGGACACTCGACGCAGAGGCGGCACTCCGATCCGGCCTGGTGCTGGACGTCGTCGACGAGCCCTTGGCCGCAGCGCATTCACTCGCGGATCGCATTGCCAAGCAAGCACCACTGGCACTGAAACTCACCAAGAAGATCCTCGATGCGCCCGGTTCGCACCCGTGGGCCGACGACATCGCGCAGGCCGTCCTGTTCGAGACCGAAGACAAACAACGCCGCATGACGGCATTTCTGGAGAAGAAGAAATGACAGCTCCCCGCTCAGTTGGTGTCGTCGGTGGCGGACGGATGGGCGCGGGTATTGCCCAGGTGTTCGCGGCCCTCGGCTCGAGCGTCGTCATCGCCGAAGCAGCCGACCAGACTGCAGCCCTCGGACGAGTCTCGACCGGGCTGGACCGGGCGCACGAGCGCGGCAAGCTCAGCGAGGACCCCGCTGCGATTCTCGCCCGGGTCTCCACCGTCGCCGGCCCCGCGGATCTTGCTGCCGACCTGGACGTGGTTGTCGAAGCGGTACCCGAGATCCCGTCGCTCAAGGTCGAGGTACTGGCTCTCGTCGACAAGATCGCCGGGCCCGACACGGTCATCGCGTCGAACACGAGCTCGATCTCCATCGCGGAACTCGGTGCAGCACTGAGTGATCCGAGCCGCTTCATCGGGATGCACTTCTTCAACCCGGTTCCGGCGTCGACTCTCGTCGAGATCGTGCGCGCTCCGGCCACTTCCCTAGACGTCGTGCAGCGAGTGCAGCAGTGGGTGTCACTGCTCGGCAAAACCGAGGTGCTCGTCAACGACTCCCCCGGGTTCGCTACCTCCCGGCTCGGCGTGTGCCTCGGACTCGAGGCCATCCGGATGCTGGAGGAAGGCGTCGCCGACGCCGAATCGATCGACCGCGCCATGGAACTCGGCTACAAGCATCCGATGGGTCCGTTGCGGTCCACCGACCTCGTCGGGTTGGACGTTCGGCTCGCCATCGCAGAACACCTGGCGTCGACCCTCGGCGACAGGTTCACTCCCCCGCAGTTGTTGCGAGACATGGTTGCTCGCGGCGACATCGGACGCAAGTCCGGTCGCGGCTTTCACGATTGGACGAACGCATGACGGTACGGTTCGATGTCACCGACGGCCTGGCGACCATCACCCTCGCGCGCTCCGAAGCACACAACGCCCTCGACGTCATGACGAAAATCGGCCTGATGTCTGCAGTGCAGAACGCCGCCGCACCCAGCGTGCGCGCGGTGCTCATCACCGCGGAGGGCAAGAACTTCTGCGTCGGCCAGGACCTCGGCGAGCACGTCACCGCGCTCGAAGCCGACCCGGCCACGGCGATGGATACCGTCGGCGAGCATTACAACCCGGTCATCCGAGGGCTCGAAGCGCTCGAGGTGCCGATAGTCGTGGCCATCCCCGGCGCGTGCGTCGGCGCGGGTCTCGGAATTGCACTCGCCGGAGACATCCGAGTGGCCGGCACCAAGTCGTCGTTCGCGACGGCGTTCACCGGCATCGGATTGGCCAGCGACTCGGGGTTGAGCTACACGCTGGTCGACGCACTGGGCGCGAGCCGGGCCGCGGGACTGATGCTGCTCGGCGACAAGGTCACCGCCGCGCAGGCCCTCGACTGGGGTCTGGTGCATCGCGTCGTCGACGATGCCGACGTTCTCGAGACCGCGCGCACGCTGGCCACAACGCTCGCTGCGGGACCCACCCTGGCGTACAAGCAGGTCAAATCACTGATCGCGCGGTCCGGACTGTCCGACGCCCTGGACCGCGAGGCGCAGGCACAGACCGCTCTGGGACAGACCGCAGACCATAGGGCCGCCGTCGACGCGTTCCTGAACAAGACGAGAGCCTCCTTCGTCGGCATGTGAGTGGAAACTCGACCCCTGCTACGAAGTTCCGCGCACGTGCGGCGAAGCCGCTCTCGCCGCTCTTGTGCCCGGGGTCACTTCCAGGCATACTGGTTACCAACCGATCATTCGGTAATGAAAGTAGGACTTATGACCACGTCAAACACCTTGTCCGCCGAGACGCTGCAGGACGGGTTCGACGACACCGTCGCCCGTGAACATCGCGTCGAGCCCCGCGACTGGATGCCGGACGGCTACCGCAAGTCGCTCATCCGCCAGATCGCCCAGCACGCGCACTCCGAGATCATCGGCATGCAGCCGGAGGGCAACTGGCTCACCCGCGCACCGTCGTTGCGCCGCAAGGCGATTCTGATGGCCAAGGTGCAGGACGAAGCCGGCCACGGCCTCTACCTCTACTCTGCTGCCGAAACCCTCGGAGCAGATCGTGCAGACCTGACGGTCAAGCTCATCGAGGGCAAGCAGAAGTACTCCTCGATCTTCAACTACCCCACCCTGACGTACGCCGACGTGGGCACCATCGGCTGGCTCGTCGACGGTGCAGCGATCTGCAACCAAGTTCCCCTGTGCCGCAGCAGCTTCGGGCCGTACGCACGCGCGATGATCCGCGTCTGCAAAGAAGAGTCCTTCCACCAGCGCCAGGGCTACGAGCTGCTGGCCACGATGATGCGCGGCACCGACGAACAGCGCGCCATGGTTCAGGAGTCCGTCAACCGATGGTGGTGGCCGGCTCTGATGATGTTCGGCCCGCCGGACGACGAGTCCCCCAACACCGAGCAGTCCATGAAGTGGGGCATCAAGCGCCACACCAACGACGAACTGCGCCAACGCTTCGTCGACATGTCGATCCCACAGGCGAAGGCACTCGGAGTCACGTTCCCCGACCCGGACCTGAAGTGGAACGAGGAGCGAAAGTCGCACGATTTCGGCGAGCCCGACTGGTCCGAGTTCATGCAGGTGATCAAGGGCAACGGTGCCTCCAACGTCGAGCGCATCGCGAACCGGCGCGCAGCTCACGACGGCGGAGCCTGGGTCCGTGAGGCCGCAACCGCATTCGCCGAAAGGAACGCAGCATCATGACAGAATTCACGGCCGAGGGCGGCCACGGAGCCGTGCCCACCGAGGGTGTTCCGGTCGAGCCGAAACGGGAAGCAGTCAAGGCTGATTGGCCGCTGTACGAGGTGTTCCTTCGCGGCAAGCGCGGCCTGAACCACGTGCATGTCGGATCGCTCCACGCTGCCGACGACCACATGGCCCTGCGGCATGCTCGCGACGTCTACACCCGCCGCAACGAAGGCGTCAGCATCTGGGTGGTTCCGTCCAACTCGATCGTCGCGTCGTCGCCGTCGGAGAAGGATCCGTTCTTCGCACCGAGTGGCGACAAGGTGTACCGCCACCCGACGTTCTACGAGATCCCCGACAACGTTCCCCACATGTGAGACCCATACTCCCAGAGGACAAGCACCCATGACTGATCACGACAGCGCCTACGAGGGCCTCGTCGACGAGGACTCGCACGGGCAGTGGGCATTCGGGACGAGTTTCGACGACCCGCTCGCCGGCGTCGATACCACCGTTCCCGACGACGTCGACCTGAACTCGCTTGCCGCATACTGCCTCATGCTCGGCGACGACGCGCTGATCAGCTCGCAGCGCCTCGCCGAATGGAGCACTCGCGCACCGGAACTGGAAGAAGAGGTGGCGCTGGCGAACGTCGGCCTCGACCTCCTCGGCCAGGCCCGGCTGCTGCTGGCCCGCGCCGCCAAAGCCGATCCGACGGTGGTGCCGTTCATTTCGGACACCTCACCCGCACCCGCCGAGGATGCGCTGGCGTTCTTTCGCGACGAGGCCGACTTCCGCAACCTCAGACTCACCGAGCTCGACAACGGCGACTTCGCGAAGTCGCTGGTTCGGCTGCTGGTGTTCTCGACGTGGCGTCTCGCCGTCTTCACCCGCCTGCAGGAATCCCGTGATCCCGTCCTTGCCGCGGTCGCGAACAAGGGCGTCAAAGAGCTGACGTACCACCGCGATTACGCGGCACGCTGGGTCGTCACCCTGGGCTGCGGAACCGACGAATCGAAGCGACGCGTCCGCGACGCCGTGACCCGGATCTGGCCGTACGTCTCGGAATTGTTCATCCCGACGGACGAGGAGATCGCACTCGCGAAGGTCGGTGTCGCCGTCGACCCTCGCGATGTTCGCGACGAGTTCGATTCGGTTCTTGCACAGGTGCTGCACGCCGCGGAGCTGGACGCCCCCGAGGGCAAGTCCGTGGGCACCATCGGCGGCCGCGGTGGCCGTCGCGGCATTCACACCGAGGCCTTCGGCCCGTTGATCGCCGAGATGCAGGTCGTGGCGAGGGCACATCCGGAGGGAGTCTGGTGACAACGATGGAACTTTCGGCTCGCGACATCGCAGCTACCGTCATGGATCCGGAGATGCCGCTGCTCACCCTCGACGACCTCGGCGTCCTGCGCGACGTCGAGGTACGCGAGAACGGCAGCGTGCTCGTCACGATCACTCCGACGTACTCCGGCTGCCCCGCCATGGCGACGATGCGGGACGACATCGCTCACACGCTTCAGGACCACGGCTACGCGGATGTCGAGATCGTCACCAGCCTGACGCCGGCATGGAGTACCGACTGGATCTCCGAGGAGGGCCTGCGCAAGCTGCGCGAGACCGGCTACTCCACTCCGGGTCCGGCCCCGGAACGTACATCCGGCCCGGTTCCGCTGACCTTGACCGTCAAACCCCGTCAGCTCACCTGCCCGCAATGCAGCTCGCGCAACACCCGGCTCACGTCCGAGTTCGGCGCCACCCTCTGCAAAGCCCAGTACCGGTGCGACGACTGCCTCGAGCCCTTCGACCACGTGAAGGAAATCTGATGACCGTCACCGCCGAGCCCGTTCAGAAGAATCTACGCAACAAGCCTTTTCATTCATTGACCGTTGCCGACGTGGAATCCCTCTGCGACGACGCCGTTGCTGTCACGTTCGACGTCCCGGAAGAATTGCGCGAAGAGTTCGACTTTCGACCGGGCCAGTCACTGATGCTCAGCCGCACCGTCGACGGCGTCGAGCACCGCCGCTCCTACTCCATCTGCGCCCCGGCCGGTGCGCGTCCCCGCGTCGGTGTCCGCGAGGTGTCCGACGGTCTGTTCTCCTCCTGGCTCGTTCACGACGTCAAAGCAGGCGACCGCATCGACGTGCAGGGCCCGAGCGGCACCTTCCACGCTGATCCGGCCCAGGCCGGCAGGCACGTGCTCATCGCCGCCGGTTCCGGTATCACCCCGATGTTGTCGATTGCGGCATCCGTTCTGGCGAATCCCGACTCCGAAGTGGTTCTGCTGTACGGCAATCGCCGGACGCGAACGGTGATGTTCGCCGAGGAGATCGCCGACCTGAAGGATCAGTACGGCAGTCGATTCGACGTCATTCACGTGCTGTCTCGCGAACCACGGGAAGTCGAATTGTTCAGCGGCAGGCTCGATGCCGACCGGCTTCGCGAGATACTCGACACCGTCGTCGCAACACCGGACATCGACCACTTCTGGTTATGCGGTCCGTTCGGGATGGTGAACGATGCCCAGGACGTTCTGAAGGAACTCGGCGTCGCGAAGAGCAGCATTCACCACGAACTGTTCTACGTCGACGACGTACCGCCGCCGCAGGAGCAGCACCGCGAGCCCGGTATTACCGGCCCCAGCAGTGAGGTCACGATCATCCTCGATGGCCGCGAGGTGAAAGGCGCTCTGCCGCAGGACGAGTCGATTCTCGATTCGGCCGAGCAGCTGCGCTCGGATCTCCCCTTCGCATGCAAGGGCGGAGTGTGCGGCACCTGCCGCGCGAAGGTGACCTTCGGAGAGGTCGACATGCGTCGTAACTATGCATTGGAAGACAACGAGGTCGATGCCGGCTTCGTGCTCACCTGCCAAACCTTCCCACTCAGCGACACCGTCACCGTCGACTTCGACGCCTGAGACCACGAGAGACCGATCATGACCAGTGTGCTGTCCGCCCCCACCGATACCCCCGACATCGAGTTCGCCTCTCGGGACCGCATTTCCACGCTGCAGTTGGAGCGCCTGCGATGGTCGCTGCAGCACGCGTACGACAACGTTCCGCACTACACGAAGGCATTCGACGACGCCGGGGTGCATCCGACCGATCTGAAAGATCTGTCGGATCTGGCGAAGTTCCCGTTCACCGCCAAGAAGGACCTGCGGGAGAACTACCCGTTCGGCATGTTCGCGGTGCCGCAGGACAAGGTCTCGCGCATCCACGCGTCCTCGGGCACCACCGGACGTCCCACTGTCGTCGGTTACACCGCGAACGACATCAGTAACTGGGCCGACCTCATCGCCCGCAGCCTCCGCGCCGGTGGCGTCAAGCCGTCGGACAAGGTGCACGTGGCCTACGGGTACGGCCTCTTCACCGGCGGACTCGGCGCGCACTACGGCGCAGAACGTCTGGGCTGCACGGTGATTCCAATGTCGGGCGGTATGACCGATCGTCAGATCCAGCTCATCGAGGACTTCGAGCCCGACGCCATCATGGTCACGCCGTCGTACATGCTCACGATCGTCGACGCGATGGTCAAGAAGGGCATCGATCCGGCGAAGACCTCGCTGAAAACCGGTGTCTTCGGCGCGGAGCCCTGGACCGAGGAGATGCGCAAGGAGATCGAGAAGACTCTCGACATGGACGCCGTCGACATCTACGGCCTGTCCGAGGTCATGGGACCGGGTGTCGCGATGGAATGCGTCGAAACCAAGGACGGACTCCACATCTGGGAGGATCATTTCTACCCGGAGGTCATCGACCCGGTGACCGGCGAGGTTCTGCCCGACGGCGAGGAGGGTGAATTGGTGTTCACGTCCTTGTCCAAGGAAGCGATGCCGATCATCCGCTACCGCACCCGCGATCTGACGCGACTGTTGCCGGGCACGGCTCGCACGATGCGTCGGATGCAGAAGGTCACCGGCCGCACCGACGACATGATCATTCTGCGCGGGGTCAATCTCTTCCCGACGCAGATCGAGGAGCTGATCTTGACGGTTCCCGTTCTGGCACCGCAGTTCCAGTGTGTGCTCGAGCGTGCCGGACGCATGGACTCACTGACCGTCCTCGTCGAAGCCCGACCCGATGCCGCGCTCGACACGCATCCGATTGCCGCAGCAACGCTGAAGAAGCTGGTCAAGGACCGGATCGGCGTCAGCGTCGCGGTCGACGTCGTTGCACCGGCGGCCCTCGAGCGTTCCATCGGTAAGGCCCGCCGTCTGATCGACAACCGTCCGACCGTATGACATGAGCCCGGTGGCACAGGATTTCGAGCAATGGCGCGAGAACGTCTCCACGGCGTTCGTGCCTCTCGACGCTGTGTCCACCGGGCCGTCGTCGTTCCAGGGCACGCTGGTGTCGTCGACGCTCGGGGCGCTGCAACTGAGCGAGGTGACCGGCCGGGAGGTCGACGTCAGGCGCACACGCGCGACCATCCGGCGGTCCGACCCGGGATTGATCAAGGTGGGTCTGCAACTGACGGGGTGCGGCACGATCGTCCAGAACGAGCGCGAGGCCGTGCTCCATCCTGGCGACTTCGCGGTCTACGACACCAGTGCCCCTTACGATCTGCACTTCGCCGGGGACTTCGAGATGTTCGTGGTGATGTTTCCACGCGACGCGCTCCGCATCGATTCCCGTGACTTGACGACCGTTGCCGCGCGTCGCATCGAGGGCGATCACGGCGTCGGTGCGCTGGTGTCGCCGTTCCTGTTCAATTTGCGTCGCAACGCCGCCGACGGCACATTGCCGACGACACCGATGCTCGAGAACGCCGTCCTCGATTTGCTCTGCGCCGCTCTCGACGACGCGGCTCCCCACGATGCGCCGGGATCCACACTCCTGATCGAGGCCAAGAGTCTCGTCGAATCTCAGCTGTCCGATCCGACACTGTCCACGGCGTCTCTCGCTGCGCACCTGCATATCTCGACGCGCTACTTGCAGAAGCTCTTCGAGCAGGACGGTCGCACGGTGGCCGGCTGGATCAGATCCAGGCGACTGGAGAGGTGCCACCGCGATCTGCGTGACCCTCGTTTCGCCGCAGACAGTATCGGAACCGTCTGTGCGCGTCACGGTTTGATCGATTCCTCGAACTTCTCGAAGCTGTTCAAGGAGACGTACGGTATGTCGCCGCGGGAGTATCGCGCCGGGTGAGAGCGCACGCCGCCCTCACCCGACCACGAACTACTTTCCGAGGATCAGATCCGAGGCCCGCTCACCGACCATGATGGACGGCGCGTTGGTGTTGCCCGACGGCACCGTGGGCATGATCGACGCGTCCGCCACGCGCAATCCATCGACCCCGCGGACCCGAAGGTCCGCTCCGACAACGGCATCGGAGTCCGACTCGGCTCCCATCTTGCAGGTGCCGACCTGGTGGTGGTACGTACCGGCAGTCTGTCGGACGTATGCCCGCAGGTCGTCGCGGGTGCGGGCGCTCGGTCCCGGAACCACCTCCGCCTTGCGCCACGGCGCGAAGGCATCGGAGGCACCGATCTCCCGGCAGATCTCCACCGCGTCGACCATCGCCTCGAGGTCGTACGGATCGGCCAGGATGTTCGGATCCGCCAGCGGCAGTTCATTAGGATCCGAGGACGCCAGTCGCAGCGTGCCACGCGAGCGCGGAGCCACGATTCCCGGTGCGATCGTGTAACCGTTCTCCGGCACCGGGTATCCGTCGGCGGGGTAGGGGATGTGCATGAACAGGGGCTGCAGATCGGGTGCGGCACCGGCCCATCCGGTACTGCGGGCGTACAGCTGCGCTTCGAGCAGGTTGTTCGTACCGGCTGCGAGCGGCTCGAGGGACTCGTAGATGTTGCTGAGCAGCAGGTGATCGTGCAGGTTTTCGCCCACCCCGGGCAGGTCGACGACGGTGTCGATTCCCAGTTCGGCCAAATGTGTGGACGGTCCGATTCCACTGAGCAGCAGAGTCTTCGGAGATCCGAGAGCGCCGCCGCACAGGATGACCTCGTGATCGGCGAACGCTCGCTCCAGCTCGCCATCTCCGCGGCTGTATTCGATGCCCACCGCTCGGCCGTTCTCGAGCACCACTCGGTGCACGAGAGCACCGGTGGTCAACGTCAGGTCGGGATTGTCGAGCACCGGGCCGACGAAGCTCTTCCAGGCGCTCATCCGCTCACCGTCGCGTGTGGTGGTGTGGTTGTAGCCGGCACCGACCATCTCGTCGGCGTTGAAGTCGTCGATGCGCTTGTGCCCGTGCTCGACGGCTGCGTCGACGAAGGCTGCCGCCAGTGGATGCGGGGTACCCATGATGGACACCGGCAGTGGCCCGTCGCCGCCGTGGAACTCGTTGGCACCGAGCTCGTGTGACTCCGAACGCTTGAACAGTGGCAGCACGTTCTCCCACGACCATCCGGCATCACCGCTGGCCGATGCCCACCCGTCGTAATCGCTGGAATGCCCACGTACGTAGATCATTCCGTTGAGTGACGAGCTGCCACCGAGGACGCGTCCGCGTGGCCAGAAGATTCGCCGATCGTTGGCGTGCTTCTGCGGGGTGGTGAACAGTCCCCAGTCCTGCGGTCCGCCCAACAGCGTCGGCCAGCCCTGCGGTGAGTGGATCGCCGGATCGGTGTCCACGGGACCGGCCTCGATGACATGGACGGTGTGGCCTGCGTCGAGGAGCCTCCTCGCGATGACGCTTCCTGCTGATCCTGCTCCGACGACGACGTAGTCGGTCGATTTCTTCGGCATGTCAGTCCTTGCTGTTTCGTTGCTGCACGAGGGAGTCGGGCTACAGAACTACGGTGACGACCTTCTCCTCGGTGTTGGCCTCGATACCGGCCCACCCGAGTTCCCGGCCCGTGCCACTGGACTTCATGCCGCCCCAGGGGAGAGCGGGATCGATTGCAGCCCAGCCGTTCACCCACACCGCGCCGGAACGGACCTGCCCGGCCAGTATGTGCGCCCTCGACACGTCGCGGGTCCAGATCGAGGCGGCCAACCCGTACACGGTGTCGTTGGCAATGGAGATCGCCTCGTCGGCCGTATCGAACGGAATCACCGTTCCGACTGGTCCGAAAATCTCCTCCTGGGCGATCTTCATGTCGTTGTCGGCATCGGCGAAGATCGTCGGCTGGACGAAATAGCCGGCACCGTCGGGACGTCCGCCACCGGCTGCGACTCGGGCCCCACCGTCGCGTCCGGCCTCGATGTACCCCAACACGCTGTCTCGCTGCGTCGCGTTGACGAGGGCACCCATGGTCGTCGACGGATCGAACGGATCGCCCAGCACCTGAGCCGAGGCCGCAGCGGCCAATCCGTCGACCACCTGCGAGTACAGCGAGCGGTGCACCAGCACTCGCGTCCCCGCGGCACACACCTGGCCCTGATTGAAGAACAGTCCCATCGCGGTTCCGTTGATCGCCGCCTCCAGGTCCGCATCCTCGAGGATGATCTGCGGGGACTTGCCGCCGAGCTCGAGCGTCGTCCGCTTGAATGTGTCGGCTGCCTTCTTGGCGATGATTCTGCCGACCCGAGGGCTGCCGGTGAAGCTGATCTTGTCGACGTCCGGATGGCCGACCAAGGCATCGCCGGTCACTTCGCCCAGTCCTGGAACAACATTGACCACTCCGGCAGGTACGCCCGCCTCGTCGATCAGGCGAGCCAGATGCAGGATGGACAGTGGCGCATCCTCCGGCGGCTTGACGACGACGGTGTTCCCCGCGGCCAGAGCGGGAGCGAGCTTCCACGCCGCGATCATCAGCGGGGTGTTCCAGGGAACGATCATGCCGATGACGCCCACGGGCTCACGGACGGTGTACGAGTGCGTCGGCTGCCCGAAGTAGCCCGCAGTGGGAATGGAGCTGCCGGTGATCTTGTCGGCCCAGCCCGCGAAGTGCCGGAACGTGGCTGCGGCATTGGGTATGTCGAGCATTGCCGGTTGACCGACCGGCTTGCCGACGTCGAGAGCTTCGAGTCGAGCGAGAAGGTCACCGTCCCGCTCGATCAGATCGGCCACCCGATTGAGCAGCTGGCCCCGGACCGCTCCGGGCGTTGCGCCCCACTCGCCACCGAGCTGGGCACGGGCCGCACGCACCGCCGCATCGACATCCGACGCGGTGGCTGCAGCAATCTCCGCCAGGGGTTGCTCGGTGGTCGGGTTCAGGTCGGTGAAGGTTCCTCCGTCGGATGCACCGTGCCACTGCCCCGCGATGTAGAGCTCGGTGGCGGTGCCGGTCGGCAGCGACGGTGCGGCCGATTCCTGTACTGCGGTCATGTGTTTTCGCTCCTTCACGGTGCCGTGTGCAGGCACCTCTCGCATGTCTGGTCCAGACTGCGCCCGACCGAACGTGCCGGTCTTGTGTGATCGCGCACACATTGTGCGGTAGATGCGCACAGTCGCGAGAAGGCAGCAGACAGCCGAACGGGTTCCGTGCCGGCACGGAAAGGCGCAGTATGAGGTGGTGAACGTGACACCGACGCAATTGCGAGCGCAGTTCGCCCTTCGTCTGTCGGCTCTGTACGGGCGGGAGGTTCCCGCGTACACGACGCTGTTGGATGTCACCGCGTCGATCAATGCCGACACGATGCGCACCAGCGGTGCCGATGCGGAACGTTTCGGCTCCATCGATCGCGTCACCGCCGAGCGACACGGGGCGATTCGTGTCGGCAATGCACGTGAGATGTCGCAGGTGGCACTGATATTCGGTGCCATGGGAATGTATCCGGTGGGTTTCTACGATCTGCGTGACACTGCGTCGAGTTCGATTCCGGTGGTGTCGACAGCGTTCCGGCCGATCGATCCGGCCGAGCTGGCGATCAACCCGTTCCGGATCTTCACCTCGATGCTGGTGGCGTCGGATCGACGGTTCTTCGACCCGGATCTCGGCCGTCGCCTGACGGAATTCCTCGACCGCAGAACACTGTTCCCTCCGCTACTGCTCGAGCTGGCAGCCACGTGCGAGAGGGGCAACGGCCTCGCAGCGGAGGAGTCCGCTACCTTTCTGGACCTCGCGACGGCGGCGTTCGCGTTGTCGACCGACCCTGTCGACAGAGCGTGGTATCGCGAACTCGAGGCAGTCTCGGCGGTGGCCGCCGACATCGGTGGTGTCTCCTCCACCCACATCAATCATCTGACACCGAGGGTTCTGGACATCGATCTTCTGCATCGCCGTATGGGAGAGCGCGGGGTGGCAATGATCGACACCATCCAGGGGCCTCCTCGTACGTCCGGTCCTGGATTGTTGTTGCGCCAGACGTCGTTCCGAGCGCTGGACGAGCAGCGGATGTTTCTCGACGAGAACGGCAACGTCGAACCCGGCCATCTGCGGGTGCGGTTCGGCGAGGTCGAAGCCAGGGGCGCGGCAGCTACCGCACTCGGACGACGTCGCTACGACGAGTATCTGGATCGACTCGATACCGAGGAACCTGAGGACGCGTCCGCACTGTGGTCGTCGCTGGTGCCGGACGACGAGACACAGTGGATGGCAGAAGACCTCGCCTACTTCACCTTTCGAGTCACCGGGACCAACCCGTCCGCTGCAGACCGGGACGGTGGCCTCGTCGATCTGGTCAGGTCGGGTGTTCTCGCGGCCGACCCGATCGTGTACGAGGACTTCCTGCCCAAGTCGGCGGCGGGCATCTTCAGGTCCAATCTCGAATCCGACGGCACCCGCAATTCCGACAACACCGCGGCAGCCTTCGATGCGGAGGCGATGGAAAGCGTTCTGGGACGGACCCTGCACGACCCGTACCGGATCTACGGCCGTCTCCGAGACGAGTCGGTGACGCGAGTCGAGAAGCACCTCGGCCTGACGAAGCCTCTCGACTGCCCATGGACCCACTGAGCAATCGGCCCGAGATACCGAGTGTCAGCCCGAGATACCGAGGGATCCGGCGAGGGTCGGCCAACTCTTCGGTAGCTGCTCCACCCAGTACGGCCACGAGTGCGTTCCGGTCTCGGTGAAGTCGAACGTTGCAGGAATGTTCAACTGGCCGAGCCGATCCGCAAGTCGGTGTGTGCAGTAGTTCGACCCGACCTCGATGAGGCCACCGACCACCACCCTGTCCCATCCCGCTGCCGTGTCGAAGCTTTCGTGTCGTCCGGGTGCTCCGGTTCCCACCGACACGTAGACATCGGTACCGCGCAGACTTTCGGCGTTGGCCACCGAATCATGTTCGGCCCACGCAGGATCGAAGGGTCCGCCCCACATGTTGTCGGCATTGCCGCCGAATGCCCCGACGATGGCTCGAATACTGGCCTGGCCCAACGGCTCGGCGGACGCGAAGCAGCCGCTGTACGACGCCACGCCGGAGTACACATCCGGGTTACGTGCGGCGAGCATCATCGCCGATTGTGCGCCCATCGACAGTCCCGCTATCGCGTTGCGGCCGTTGCCGTCCACGGCCGCATCGATCAGCGGAGGCAGTTCCTCGGTGAGAAACGTTTCCCACTGGTAGCGGCCGAGTTTCGGGTCGTCGCGCTGCCAGTCGGTGTAGAAGCTTCCTGGCCCGGCCAACGGCAGGACGACGTTGACGTTCTTGTCGGCGAAGAACTCCGCTGCCTGCCCCTTCCGCAACCACATGCTGTTGTGCGGATCCTCTTCGCCGATGCCGCTGAGCATGTACAGCGTCGGACGCGGTCCGCTTTTCGCCGCGGGTGTGAGCACCTGCACTTCGACGACGGCCCCCATAGCGGGTGAGTCGACCTTCAGCGTGCGCAGCGTGTCGGATGTCAGGACGGTGTCGACGATGCGGGCGGAAGGGGCAGCCGGCTCGGCGGATGCGATACCTCCCGAGGCGATCGACAGGGACAACGCTGCGACGAAGACAGTGGTGGAGATGCGTCGGCGACGCATGGCGATCCTCTCGGGATTATCACGGTAAGGGTGAATCGAGGTGCAGCATTGCACAATTGCGCGCCCGGTAACACGTTGTGCGCAAACTTTCACCACTGACGCAGACTCGATACCCGATCGAGGTGGCGAACCTGTACCTCCGCCCTTTTTCGCCCTTTGAGTCGCACACGAACAATTCGTGCACTAATCAATTCTGATACTCTGGCCAGCGTGACCACCACCGAGGATCCACTCGCGCTCGATCGCCAGGTCTGCTTCGCCCTGGCCGTCACCAACCGGGCTGTGCTGTCGGTGTATCGGCCTTTGCTCGAACCGATGGGCCTGACCCATCCGCAGTATCTGGTGATGTTGGCCTTGTGGGGCGAGTCGCCGATGTCGGTCAAAGCGATCGGCTCAGCGCTGCAACTCGACTCGCCCACCCTGTCTCCCCTGCTGAAGCGTCTGGAATCGATGGGCCTGCTCACTCGCACACGCAGCACGGAAGACGAGCGCATTCTGCTCGTATCCCTCACCCCCGCCGGAGCCGCTCTCCGCGCCGAGGCAGAAAAGATTCCATCCGCGGTCGTGGCGAGACTCGGTGCGTCACTCGACGAACTGGAGCAGTTGCGCCGCGTCCTCACTCGCGTCAACGACGCGGCGATCGCAGCAGGAGCACTGACATGAGCGCACGACCCCAGCGCACCCGTCCGAACGCCGGCCAATGGTTGGGCTACGCCGTCCTGGGCCGCAAACTCCCCGACCCCATGCAGGATTGGGTTCGACGCGACCTCGTCGGCCCCGGCGCGACACCGCGTCACATCCTGCGCTCGATGATCCCGTTCCTTCCCATCTTCATCGGGTTCTTCGTGCTCTTTCCCGGCGCGATCTGGTTACGTGCCTCGATGGTCCTGTTGGCCCTGCTGCTCGCGCTGTTCTACACCGCCGCATACATGGACCAGAACCGCGCCCGTCGTCTCGAGATTCACGGACTGCCCGCCGACCTGAAAAGCGAGAAGAAAACGGCGGAACTCGAACGCGAACGCGAGAACTACCGCCGCAACCACTGACCGCCCGGTCAGTGCTCGCGGGCGAGGCCTGCGGTGAAGTCGTCGGCGATCATGACGGCCAGATCCCGCGTCTTGCGGTTGGTGTTCTGTGAGAGTTCGGTCAATTGCGTGAACGCGGCGTCGGCGTCGATGCGGTACACCGACATGAGGATGCCGACGGCTCGGCCGATCGTGCCGCGGGTCTCGAGCGCCGTACGCAGTGTCGCGGCCTGATTGCCGCTCTCGGCGATCAGCTGCTCGCGCATCCGTGACAGTTCGAGGTGCACGCGAACGCGCGCGACGAGTTCTCGGTCGTGGAACGGCTTGACGATGTAATCGTCGGCACCGCGTCCGAGTCCGTCGAGCACAAAGTCGGTTCCCGCACGAGCGGTCAGCAAGATGACCGGTACTCGTCTCAAGTCGGCGTCGCCGCGGATGTCGTCCACCAGATCCAGACCACTGCGCCCCGGCAGCATGACGTCGGAGAGCACGAGCCCCGGCAGCATCGCTCGGGCACGATCGAGAGCGGTCTCGATGTCCCCCGCTGTCGAGACGGACCACCCTTCGTCGGTCAGCAGGCGCGCGAGGTAGTTGCGCATGTCGACGTTGTCCTCGACGAGCAGGACGTCGGCGCGATCGGTCGTCTCGGGAACGGGCTCGATCGAGGGGAAGATCGCCGAGATCGGATCGGCCGGAGCGCCGGGTCGATCGACAGCGGCAGCTTCTGCGGGCAACCGCGGCACCTGCACGGTGAAGGTAGTCCCCCGGCCCACGTCGCTGTCGACGTCGATCCGCCCGTTCAAGGCGGTCAGCAAGTCCGTCACCAGGGCAAGCCCGATTCCGGACCCTTCGATGCTGTGCGCGCCTTCTCGTTCGACGCGGTGGAACCGGTCGAAGATTCGAGGCAGGTCCTCGGCCGGAATTCCCAGTCCGGTGTCTGCGACCACGAGCCGAACGGTGGTCTCGTCCGCGACCAGACGAACCGACACCCGTCCGGCCGGGGTGTACTTGACGGCGTTGGCGACGAGGTTGAATACCACCTTCGACCACATTTCGGCGTCGGTCAGGACCACGACGTCCTCGGCCGCATCCACGACGAGCTCGAGCCCCTGCGCCGACGCGACGGCCGAGAACATCGTCGCGCAATCGCGTGTCACCGAGCCGAGGTTCACCGGCTCGGGTCGAGAGACGAGTCGGCCGGCCTCGGCATTGACGATGTCGAGCAGGTCGTCCACCAACCTGCGCAGCCGCATCGACGCGCGATGAACGACGTCGAGTGATTCGCGGTCGTTCGCGTCCAGCACCGAAGCAGCGTTCTCGCGTACCGAATCGAGCGGGCCCGTCAGCAACGTCAGCGGGGTGCGGAATTCGTGCCCGACGTTCTCGAGCAGCCGAGTCTTCGCAGCATCGGCGTCGGCCAAGGCCGCCACCCGGCTGCGCTCCATCTCGAACGCGTGCGAGGCCGTCAGTGCGGTGGACAGGCGTTCGGCGACGACGACGCAGAACGAGGTGAAGGCATCGTCGATCACCCGATGGCTGCTCACTCCGATCAACAGCGCCCCGACCGGCTGTACCCGACCGGCCATCGTCAACGGCACGACGACGGCCTGCGGAACGTTGCCGTCCACCTGCACGGTCGCGCAGGCGACCGTGCCGTCGGCAACGCGAGAGATGTCGGCGCACTCCCACGTCGCAGCGTCGTACCCGGCGTCGCCGCCGGTCACGACACACTCCACCGGGCCGTCCGCATTCAGATCTTCGCGGAGGTAACCGGCGACGAGGGGGAACTCCGACGCTTCGGCCGCGAGCACGCCCACTGCCGCACGGCAGATGTCCACGGCACCGTCGGTGTCGTTGCCCGTCAGCGTGCCCAGACTCAGCAACGCCTGCATGCGGCGTTCGCCGAGCAGCTGTTGGGTGACCTCCGACGTCGCGACGAACACGCCGAGGACCGCGCGCTCGGGACCGTGAATCGGACTGTACGAGAAGGTCCAGTACGTCTCTTCGAGGAACCCGTACCGATTCATCATGAACCGTTGGCGAGCACCGTGCACCGCAGTGCCGCCGTCGACGACCTGATGGGCCAATGCGCCGATCTCGTCCCAGATCTCTGCCCAGCAGTCCCTGGCCGGCTGCGCTGCGGCGGCGGGAAACTTGTCACCGAGAAAATCGGTGTACGAGTGGTTGAAGATCTGGACCAGGTGCGGCCCCCACCAGATCAACATCGGGATGGTCGACGGCATGACCGTGCGGATGGCCGCGATCAATTCGTACGGCCATTGCTCCACCGGTCCCAGCTCCGTGGAGCTCCAATCCAGCTCGCGAAACCGAGCCTCGGTGGCATTGTCACCGGGAAACAGCTCGTCGAGCCGAGCCGAACCGGGATCGGGTACTGCGGGATTCATGGCCTCGTCCTTAGTCACATGCGGCCGTAGGTCAAGGACGGGCGCAATCTCCTCGTCGATTCTATCCGAGCGCCAGGTGGACAAGCGTTTCGCTCACCTGCGCCGGGGGTAATCGGCGGCTCATGCCCACCTCATCCAGTCTCCCGTATCCCCTGGGCGTCTCGCGTCTGTCCGACGACGGTGCCAACCTCGCCGTCTACTCCGAAACAGCCGACTCGGTGTCCGTCGTCGTGATGAACGACGACGGAACAGAGCGCAGTACAACACCGTTGACGCTTCGCACCGGTCACGTCTTCCACGATCTGGTGCCCGACGTCACCCCGGGAACGCGATACGGTCTCCGCGTCGACGGCCCGTGGGATCCCGCCTCGGGACTGCGCCACAACCCGGCGAAGCTACTGCTCGACCCATACGCCACGGCCGTCACCGGCCAGGTCGACTGGAACGAGTCGGTGTTCTCGCATCTGCATGCAGAGCCGGAGACCCGCAACGACGAGGACTCCGCGCCGCACATGCCGTATTCCGTTGCGGTGCAATCGAACTTCGATTGGACCGGCGACGAGGCACCGCGCACTCCGCTGGACCGAACCGTCGTCTACGAGGTCCACGTGAAGGGCTTCACCGCCACCAATCCCGATGTTCCCGAGGACATTCGAGGGACATACGCCGGACTGGCCCACCCCGCCGCGATCGCGCACCTGAAGCGTATCGGCGTCACCGCAGTGGAGCTGTTGCCCATTCATCAGTTCGTCCAGGACTCACACCTGCTCGAAGAGGGCCGCCGAAACTACTGGGGCTACAACTCCATCGGCTTCTTCGCCCCGCACAACGAGTACGCCAGCACCGGCGACACCGGCGGTCAGGTGGACGAATTCAAGGCACTGGTCAAGGCGATGCACGAGGCCGGTATCGAGGTCATCCTCGACGTCGTCTACAACCACACAGCCGAGGGCAACCACCTGGGACCGACGTTGTCGCTCAAAGGAATCGACAACGGCTCGCACTACCGACTCGTCGACGACGACCGCAGCGCCTACTACGACACCACGGGCACCGGCAACAGCCTCAACGTCGGACATCCCGCGGCGCTGGGCCTGATCATGGACTCGCTGCGGTACTGGGTCACGGAGATGCACGTCGACGGATTCCGTTTCGATCTCGCGAGCACCCTGACCCGTCAGGACTCCGGCCTCGACGTCCACAGCGCGTTCCTCGATCTCGTACACCAGGATCCGACGCTCGCGCCGGTCAAACTCATCGCCGAGCCCTGGGACACCCAGGGCTACCAGGTGGGCGGGTTCCCGGCCAGGTGGTCGGAGTGGAACGGTAAGTTCCGCGACGACGTTCGTGACTTCTGGCGCGGCGAGGACGGCGCGTTGTCCGCTCTTGCGCAACGTGTCACCGGCAGCCCCGACGTGTACGAGAGCACCCGGCGCCCAACCTTGGCGAGTGTCAACTTCATCACCGCCCACGACGGCTTCACCCTGGCCGACCTCAATTCCTACGACGAGAAGCACAACGAGGAGAACGGCGAGGACAGCCAGGACGGCGAATCCGACAACCGTTCGTGGGGATGTGGTGCCGAGGGCCCGACCGACGACGAGGGCGTCAACGCACTCCGCGCCCGCCAGCAGCGTAATCACCTTGCCACACTGCTCCTTGCGGCCGGCGTCCCGATGATCCTCGGCGGCGACGAACTGGGCCGAACGCAGAACGGCAACAACAACGCGTACTGCCAGGACAACGAGGTCTCCTGGTTCGACTGGAGCACGGTCGATCAGGATCTCGTCGACTTCACCACCCACCTGATCTCGCTGCGCGACGAGCATCCGGCGTTGCGTCCCACCTGGTTCCGGCACGACAGCGATTCCGAGGAAGACGGGGCAGGACCCGATACGGTCGACTTCTACCGCGCCGACGGTCAGAAACTGGTCGACGAGGATTGGTCGGACGGAAACGCGCACAGCATTCTCATCCTGATGCGTGCGGGCGAGGGAGACGCGGCGTTCGCCTGGATGGTCAACGCCTCACCTGCGACAGTCGAATTCACGCTGCCGGAGGGCAAGTGGAGTCAGTCGACGTCGAGTGATCCGGATCAGGCGTACGAGGCGGGCGGACCGTCCATTCTGATTCGCGAGCATTCGTTCACGTTGCTGCAAGGCTGATCGGTCCACCGTTCGAGAATCTGTAGCCACTCCTCCGATTCGGAGCGTCCGGCCCACGCGATGTATCCGTCGGGCCGGACGAGGACGGCGGGGCCGCTGTCGGTACGGCGGACGATGTCCGTTCGAGTGCAGTCGCTCTCGCCGACCTGACCCCGACGGACCCGAGCGATCAGGCGGCAGGCAGTACCTTCGTGAACAGCACGGCCCCGGTCGCATCGCAGAGGTTGACGGTCAGATCGCGCGAGTCCCCGTCGATGAGCACCTCACCGAAATGCTGAAACGCGTCGAGTGGCGACGCGTTCGGCTCCGGTGGCGCGTGCACGAACACTGCCTCCGGGCCGAAGGTGCCGTCCAAGTCGTTGGGGCCGAACGCGCCGGCGTTGAGCGGCCCGCTGACAAATTCCCAGAACTCGCGAAATTCCTGGTAGGCCGCGCGCTCCGGCGAATAGTGATGCGCTGCTGTGTAATGCACGTCAGCGGTGAGCCAGACGGTGCCGGTGACGTCGTTCCGATCGATCGCGGTGAGCACCTGCGCAATGTCGGTCTCACGGCCCAACGGCGCACCGGGGTCGCCGTTGCCGACGCCTTCCTGCGCGTCCTTCCCATCAGGAACGACGAGTCCGAGGGGCAGGTCGTTCGCGATGATCTTCCACGTCGCGGTGGAGCGGGACAGCTCCTCGATCAACCACTGACGCTGCGCCGAGCCGAGGATCTCCCCTGACGCAGCGGTGTTCGCACCGTTCGCATCCTTGTACGTGCGCATGTCCAAGACGAAGACGTCGAGCAGCGGCCCGTAGGCAATCTTGCGGTACACCCGGCCGTCGACGGCTTCTGTGGGCGCGATGGGCAACCACTCGTGAAACGCCTGCAACGCTCTCTGCGACAGCAGGTCCACATCCTTCACCGTGTATTGCTCCAGGTCGAGGATCTCACCGGGGTACCAGTTGTTGACGGTTTCGTGATCGTCCCACTGGACCATCTGGGCGACAGACGAATTGAAGCGGCGGTAGTTGTCGTCGGTGAGATTGTAGGCGTACTGGCCGCGGTACTCGTCGAGCGTCTCGGCGACCTTGGACTTGGCCTCGCTCATGGTGTTTCGCCAGATTCGACCGTCGGGAAGTGTCACGCGCTCCTCGAGCGGGCCGTCCGCATAGATCACATCGCCGCTGTGCAGGAACAGATCCGGTTGCCTGTCGGCCATCGCCGAGAAGATGGTCATACCACCGATGTCGGGGTTGATACCGTAGCCCTGGCCTGCGGTGTCGCCACCCCACAACAGGCGGATGTCGGATGGGCCGTCAGGAGCTGTGGAGAACATTCCGGTGACGGGTTCCGACGTCGCGCCGTCCTCGCCCTCGAGCGTGACCCGATAATGAACCTTCTGTCCCGCAGGCAATCCGGTCAGGCGCAGCACTCCCGTTCCGTCCGACTGCGGAGTCAGCAGTGGCCCCCGCATCGTAGTCACAGAGGAGAACGAGTCCGTCGCGGACGTGTCGACGATCATCGTCGCCGGAGTATCCGAACGTGCCCACACCAGCGCTCCGTCGGCACGCACATCACCGCTGGCGACACCGTGTGTCAGCACCGGCCGGGTGCGAACCAACGCCGGGCTGCATGCCAGCACAGGCGTGGCAGCGGCACCGAGAGCGGCATATCGGAGGAGGGATCGACGGGTGAGCTGCATGCCCTTCACCGTCCAGCATCGACATGAACGGCTCGTAGCGCCCAGGAAGACAGACGATTTCCGCCACAAGCGCGTCGTACCGTGCGACGAGGAACGCGGCCGCAGGATCGGAAAACACAACCACCGATCCCGACCCTGCGGCGCTACCTCACCGAACCGCTGTGAGGGTCAGCTCACCCCGGCGCGCACGTCCGGTGCCCCGAGCCTGGCCGCGTCGGCGGTCTCGTCATCGGGCTGTTGCTGTGAATCCCGTTCTGCCAGAACACGAAGACGGTAGTGCTCGATCTCTTCCGTCCGGTGCTGATCGTCCCATCCGAGAATAGGAGCCACCAGCCGAGCTACTTCCTCGGCTGCTGCTTCACCACGATCGGGAACCTCGATGGAGATGCGGGTGCGCCGGGTGAGGATGTCCTCGAGATGCTGCGCGCCTTCGTGACTCGCGGCATAGACGACCTCTGCCTTGAGGTACTCCGGTGCGCTGTCGAGAGGCTTCCCGAGTTCGGGATCGGCGTCGATCAGATCCAGCACCTCACCCATCAGGGTGCCGTACCGACCCAACAGATGCTCGACGCGTGAGACCCGCATGCCGGTACGTTCGGCCGTCAGATTGCGGGAGTTGTACGCCCCGAGGTAGCCGTCGGCCCCGACGAGTGGGATGTTCTCGGTGACGCACTTGGGCACGGTCCGTTCGAGCCCGTGCACCGCGGCATCCACTGCGTCCTTGGCCATCACGCGGTAGGTGGTGTACTTGCCACCGGCGATGACGGTCAGTCCTCGCACCGGGCTGGACACCGCATGCTCGCGGGAGAGCGTGCTGGTGGAGTCGGATTCTCCGAACAGCAACGGCCGCAGACCCGCGTAGACCCCGACGACATCGGCGCGGTCCAGTGGATCGGCCAGCAGCTTGTTCACGTGCCCCAGGATGTAGTCGATGTCGCTCTGGCTCGCGGCCGGGTGGGCGAGATCGAGCTTCCAGTCGGTATCGGTGGTGCCGATGATCCAGTGGCTTCCCCACGGGATGACGAAGAGCAGGCTCTTCTCGGTGCGCGTGATGATGCCCGTGGCGCTGTTGATGCGGTTGCGGGGCACCACCAGGTGCACGCCCTTGGATGCGCGAACCTGGAACTGTCCACGCCCGCCGACCATCTGCTGGACCTCGTCGGTCCAGACACCCGCGGCGTTGATGACCTGCTTGGCACGCACCTCGAACGAACGACCCGTTTCCAGATCGCTCGCCACGACTCCGACGACCTTGTCGTCCTCGCGAAGGAAGCCCGTGACGCGAGTGCTGTTGGCGCACAACGCCCCATAGGCCGCTGAGGTCCGCGCAATCATCATCGTGTGCCGAGCGTCGTCGACCTGGCCCTCGTAGAACTTCACCGCACCGCGAATAGCCGACCGCTTACCGGAAGGGAAGGATTCGAGCGTCTTCTTCTTACCGAGATGCTTGTGATGACTCGGTACGCCGCGTCCGGCACCCATGACGTCGTACACGCCGATGCCGAGCCCTACGTACGGACGGTCGATCACCTTTTCGAGCGGATAGATGAACGGCACCGGACGAGCGAGGTGCGGGCACAACGTGTTCAGCACGAGCGAACGCTCTTTGAGGGCCTCGAACACCAGCGAGAAGTTGAACTGTTCGAGGTACCGCAGACCGCCGTGGAACAGCTTGCTCGAGCGACTGGACGTACCGGCCGCATAGTCGCGAGCTTCGAGCAGTCCGACCTTCAGACCACGCGTCACCGCGTCGAGAGCCGTTCCCGCGCCGACGACGCCGCCGCCGATCACCAGGATGTCCAGCTCTTCGGCTTCCATCCGTGCGATCGCCTCGGCGCGCGCGGTTGGACTCAAAGCCGTTGTGGTGGAACTCATTCTTCATCAACCCAATCGAGAGTACGTGTCACTGCCTTCTTCCAGCCGGCGTACAGCTTTGCCCGCTGGTCTTCGTCCATGGACGGTGTCCATGTCTTGTCCTCGGCCCAGTTCTGGCGAATGTCGTCCTCGCTCGCCCAGTACCCGACGGCGAGGCCTGCCGCGTATGCCGCTCCGAGAGCGGTGGTTTCGGCTACGACGGGCCGCACCACGTCGACGTTCAGGATGTCGGACTGGAACTGCATCAACAGTTCGTTGACGACCATTCCGCCGTCGACCTTGAGCACCTCGAGGTCGACGCCGGAGTCGGCGTTCATGGCCTCGATGACCTCACGCGTCTGGTACGCAGTGGCTTCGAGCACGGCACGGGCCAGGTGGCCCTTGTTGACGAACCGCGTCAATCCCACGATGGCACCGCGCGCATCGGCACGCCAGTGCGGAGCGAACAGACCCGAGAACGCGGGCACGAAATACGCGCCGCCGTTGTCGTCCACCGAACGCGCGTCGGTCTCGATGTCCGCAGCCGAGGAGATCATGCCGAGGTTGTCCCGCAGCCACTGCACGAGCGAACCCGTCACCGCGATCGAGCCTTCGAGCGCGTACACCGTCGGCTGGTCGCCGATCTTGTAGCAGACGGTGGTGAGCAGGCCGTTCTTGCTCATGACCTTCTCGGTGCCGGTGTTGAGCAGCACGAAATTGCCTGTGCCGTAGGTGTTCTTGGCCTCACCGGGAGACAAGCAGGCCTGCCCGAAGGTGGCGGCCTGCTGGTCTCCCAGGATGCCGGAGATCGGCACACCGCGGAACGGTCCGCGTTCACGGCCGGTGCCGTACACCTCGGAACTCGACCTGATCTCGGGCAGCATCGACATCGGAATGCCCATGTCGGCGCAGATGCCCTCGTCCCACTGCAGGGTGTCGAGATCCATCAACAGCGTGCGCGAGGCGTTGGTCGGATCGGTGTAGTGCAATCCGCCGTCGGTTCCGCCGGTCATGTTCCACAGCACCCAGGTGTCCATGTTGCCGAAACACAGCTCTCCCGCTTCGGCTTTGGCCCGTGCACCGTCGACGTTGTCGAGAATCCACTTGATCTTCGGCCCGGAGAAGTAGGTGGCCAACGGCAGACCGGTCTTGGCGGTGTACTTGTTGGCATCGCCGCCGCCGAGTGCGGTCGCGATGCGATCGGTACGGGTGTCCTGCCAGACGATGGCGTTGTAGATCGGCTTGCCCGTCTCGCGGTCCCACACCAGCGCCGTCTCACGCTGGTTGGTGATACCTACTGCGGCGATGTCCTCACGCGTCAGATCCGCTGCGGCCATGGCACCGGCCGCGACGGCGCGCACGTTATCCCAGATCTCCGACGCGTCGTGCTCGACCCAACCGGCCTGCGGGAAGATCTGCTGGTGTTCCTTCTGATCGACGGCGACGACGGTGCCCGCGTGATCGAAGATCATGCAGCGTGAAGACGTGGTTCCCTGATCGATCGCGGCGACGTACTTTCCTGCGAACTCGGTCATGGCTTCTCTCCTGTGGTCTGGGTGTCTGCTGGGAGTCGTGATGGCGGCTCGGGCGTCGAACCTTCTTGTTTGCGTAGGTTCTTCCCGATCAACAGGTCGTACAGGAACACTCCTATCGGTCCACCTACGAGAGGTCCGACGATCGGCACCCAGAAGTACAGGCCGCCGTATTGATCTCGCCACGCTCCACCGTAGCCCGTGATGTACGACGCCAGGCGAGGTCCGAAATCTCGAGCCGGGTTGATCGCGTAGCCGGCGTTGGTGGCCCAGGCGAATCCGATGGCGACGACGATGAGGCCCACGATCAGGGGAGCCATGTTGGCCATCGGTGCGGTGCCGAGCGAATCGGTCACGGCCACGATGAGGAACAGCAGAATGGCGGTACCGATGATCTGGTCGATCAGCGCCGAGGACACACTCACCGGCAGTGTCCCGTTACCGGGCAGTGTCGAGAAGATGGTCTGGGTGGCGGTGGTGTGCCCGGGGTCGACCGCGTTGATCATGTCGTTGTAGTTCCAGCGCACCAGCAGGGCGGCCACGAAGGCACCTGCGGTCTGCGCGAGAATGTACGGCGCAACCATCTTCCAGCTGAATCCGCGGAAGAGTGCGAACGTGATGGTCACCGCGGGATTGAGGTGCGCGCCGGTGATACGGCCCGCGACATAGATACCGAACATCACGCCCAGCCCCCACGCCCAGGCGATCGAGTCGTGACCGCCGAGGCTGCCGGACTCACCACCCGAGACCACCTGAGCGACGACGCCGACACCGAACAGAATGAGAATCATGGTTCCGGCGAACTCCGCGGCCATGTGCGCCGGTAGCCCCCATTCCGGTTCCTTACGTGCCATCTTTCAGCCTCCACACAGTCAGTGATACACGCCACATTGCGTGCCATTTGCCACGGTAGACGGCCTGCACTGCGTTTCACAGCTGATGCACATATGTGCAATTCGGTCGTACACTGGTGCCGGTGACGGACCCCAGTATCACTCCCGAATCCGACCTGCGGACCGGCCATGCCACCCAGGCGGCGCGGCTCTACTACTTCCAGGACATGACGATGGCGGCCATCGGCCGTGAGCTGGGCGTATCTCGTTCGACAGTCTCACGACTCATCACGTTCGCGCGGGCGTCGGGACTGGTGGAAATCAAGATCTCCACCCCACTCGGTCAGGCACCACGGATCGAGCGTGCATTCGCCGATCTGTACGACATTCGTGCACACGTGGTGCCGGTCGCGGAGACGGTCGACGAACTGCAGCGTCTCGATCGGGTCGCGACCTTCGCCGGCCGACTACTCACGTCGTTCTTCGAGTCGGACATGGTGATGGGCGTCGCCTGGGGAACCACCGTCAGCGCCGTCAGCCGCAAGCTCGCCCCCAAACGAACCCACAACTCGAGCGTGGTGCAACTGAACGGGGCAGCCAACATGCGCACCACGGGGGTCTCGTATGCCACCGACATCATCCGGACGTTCGCCGACGCGTACGGGGCTGCGGCACAGGGATTTCCGGTCCCCGCATTCTTCGACTATCCGGAAACGAGGCAGCACCTGTGGCGCGAGCGCAGCATCAGGCGCGTGCTCGAACTTCAGGATCGCATGAACCTCGCCGTCTTCAGCATCGGCGTCATGAGTGGAGCCGTTCCGAGTCACGTCTACAGCGCCGGCTATCTCGAACGCGAGGACAGAGCCGAGCTGCAACGTGACGGCGTCGTCGGCGACATCGCCACGGTGTTCCTCCGATCCGACGGCAGCTACAACCGAATTGCGTTGAACGACAGATCGAGTGGTCCGAGCCTCGATCGGCTCAAGGCCGTCCCGCGCAGAGTCGCCATCGTGGCGGGAGAGTCCAAACTCGACGCCCTTACCGCCGCACTGCGCGGTGGCCTGATCACCGATCTGGTGATCGACGACATCAGCGCCGCGAAATTGGTGTTGCGCTCGCGCTGACCCATGTGAGTGGAAACTCGACCCCTGCTACGAACTTCCGCGCACGTGGGCAACCCTTGCGCTCGGCCGATTCTCGTGTCACTCTTGGTTCATGACAACAGGAAAGGCGGACACCGCCTCACCGAAGTGAGCGCCGTGCCGATGCCGTCGACATTCCCCCGTCGAGGCACATTCTCCGAAGATCCCGATTCCTACGCCGAAGACATTCGCGCGGTCTGTGCACAACGCGACCGGTGGCTCGATTACGGACTGAAAGCCGGCCCAGCCGACAGATCCGTCGCGGAACTTGCTGTGGCACAACTGTATCGATCAGCCGGGTTCGACGAGCCCAAATTCCATTGGGTACCGTCACCACAGGCTGCAGCGACCTTCATCGCCGGCAGACACTTGGCGAGAACACCGTCGATATCCACCGCCGGTACCGAGGTGGACGCCGCGATCGCGACCATGTTGTCCGACTCCCGGCACCGTATGGACCGCATCATCGAGCGCCGCCACATCGAATGGCCGCGGGAAAACCGGTGGTCGACGGTCAACGGCACTAACGACTTTCGAGCCCGCGGCATCGTCGCCCGCGGTACCCCGATCGAGGCGGCCCTCGCCGGTGTCAGCCCGGATCCCATCATCGACCGGACCGTCCGTACGTCGTTGCACACCAGCCTGTTCGACGGAATTGCCACTGCCATCCGCACGACCACTCCCCGCCCGTTCGGCTCCATCACCTGGTACGGCCAACAGGAAGCCCATCGCGTCGCCTACTACGACGCTTTCCGTCGCCACGGCCTCGCCCGGTTCTCCTTCGAAGACGTCGAACTACTCGACGTCCAAACCGCCCTCATCGAGTCGACGGGCTGGTGGTGGGCGTTCGAGAACATCGCAGTGATGGCAGAACGGCCCACCTCCGTACACGTCGAACCGCTACCCGATTCACCGCACGGTGAAGTGCGGCTGCACAATTCGAAGGGCCCGGCCGTGCAGTTCGCCGACGGCAGCGCAGTCCACGTACTGAGCGGCACCGTCGTTCCGAGCTGGGTGATCGACAATCCCACGGTCGACCGCATCACCGTCGAACGCAATGTCGAAGTGCGACGAAGCGCCATCGAACGGATCGGCTGGGACACCTATCTGGAGCAGGCGGGCCTACGCCTCGTCGACACCGGTCAGGATCCGGGGAACCCGGGCTGCACCCTGGAGCTGTACGCAGCACCGGAGGGCTGGCAGGACGGGGGACGAATTCTGCTCGCCGTCAACGGTTCTCGTGAACGCGACGGTCGACGGCGCCGCTACGGGCTGCGGGTCCCCGCCGCCTTCACCTCCGCCGTCGACGCGGCAGGCTGGACCTACGGTCTGGCCGGAGCCGACTACGCCCGGCTCCTCCGGCGTACCTGACTCTCTGCACCCCCATTCGGCACCACCCCACAACTACCCACCCCACAACTACCCACAGGTGACCCCATGAACTCGAACATCACGCTGTCCACTCTCACCGACCGCACCGGTCTGGATGTCTTCGACTACCTCGACAAGGAGATATCGGTGCCCGTCGTCAACGGGTCGCAGGCCCAGGGAGATCTGATCGTCGTCCCACTCGCCGTACTCGACGGCATCGTCGTCACCACCGAACGGACACGACACGAGACCGTGCCGTTGTCCGGCATCGAACTACTCCGTAGTGCGGCGGGCGGCAATCCGCACAGCCTCGTCGCCGACGGCCGCGGGTGCACGTGGTCGAGTCCGGTGCACGACGTTCGACGCCTCGCTCTGGGCATCCTGAGCAATTCGGAGACCGCCTACCTCATTCACCCCGAACACGGAGCCACCGGAATTGCACCCGGCCGATACGTCATCGGTCGTCAGCGCGAACGCGGCGGAGACGGCTGGTTCTCGTCGACGCAACTGATCGCGGACTGACACACCGACTGCGTGTGATCTGCATCGCATCACCCGGGCACTGATAGGTGCATCTCAGAAGGGGCGTCGGAGCAGTAAGTGTGACTCTATGTAGCACTAAGGTTCGCGTCATGACTGCTGTTGTCGCACAGACCGTCGCATGACCGGCGCCCCTTCGCCGGTGCAGAACCGTCTCCTCGGAATCGGACTGGTCGTGCTCATCGTGGTGTTCGTCGGGTGGAGTGTCACCTCGTACAACAAGACGTTCGTCGACGTCGTGACCGTCTCCCTCGAGACCGACAGCGTCGGCAACGCGCTGCCCCGCAATGCCGACGTCAAGGTGCGCGGCATGATCGTCGGCGAGGTCCGATCGGCTACGACCACCGACGGCGTCGTCACCTCGGAACTGGCGATCGAGCCGGACAAAGCGCCGATGATCCCCTCGAACGTCACGGCTCGCCTGCTGCCCAAGACTCTCTTCGGTGAGCGGTACGTCGCGTTGATTCCGCCGGACGGCAAGCCCGGTTCGCCCATCACCGAGGGCACCGTGCTGAAGCAGGATCGCAGCGGAAATGCCATCGAGGTGGGGCAATTGCTCGACGGCCTGCTGCCGTTGCTCCAAGCCGTGCCGCCACAGGATCTCTCGAACACCCTCGGCGCACTGGCACAGGGGCTCAGCGGCCGCGGAGAACAGCTGGGCCTGACGATCGATCGGCTGGAGAACATCTTCTCCGGACTGAACACCGAACTCCCCGCCATCCAGCAGGACCTACGCGGATTGGCGGACTTCTCCCAGACCTACGCCGATGCAGCTCCCGAGTTGGTCAGCGCTCTCGACAATCTGCGGACCACCGGCAACACCGTCGTCGAGAAGCAATCCGCGCTCGCGACGCTGTACACGTCGGTGTCATCCGCCTCGAACACGACGGCGGGCTTTCTCGAGGCGAACTCGACGCAGCTGATCGGTCTCGCCGCGAATTCGCGCGAGGCACTCGAAGTGCTGGCCGAGTTCTCCCCCGCCCTGGGTTGCACGGTCGCGCAGTTCGCCGAAGGGGCCCGACGCGGCAGGATCGTCACCGGCGTCGGCGACGAGTATCCCGGCATCAACGTCTCGATGCCGTTCGTCAATCCGAAGGGTCGATACCTGCCGAACCAGGACGAGCCACGGCTGTTCGAGCAGACCCGCGGACCGAGCTGCTACACCCCGCTCGACCGCAATGCGGGCGACTACTTCCCGCAGTACCCGGGTGGGTCACCCAACGACGGCTCGTACCAGGTACCGACCAGAAACCCGGGCGAACAGAACATCCCGGTGCTCTCGGCTCCGCAGCTCTCTCCTGTTCCCGCGTCGTACGCGGGCTCGGTCACCGAGCAGCAGACCCTGGCCGTCATCTACGGCGGTGCCACCGGAATCGCACCGGAGGCCGTCCCCTCCTGGACCACGACGGTGGGCGCGCCTGCGCTTCGAGGAACTCAGGTCACGCTCCGCTGACACCGCCTGATTGAATGGTCCGCATCCCCCGTCGACGAGCACGGCGGGTAACGATTCAGGAGTACAGATGCCAGTCGACACGAACGCCGCAGGATTCTCGATCCAGTCCTCCAACGACGGGCGCGCGGCCGTCATCTCGGTAGCGGGCGAGCTCGACGTCACCACCGCTCCGGCACTGTCCGAGGCCATCACCGCACAGACCGCGACCGGCCCGGCTGCACTGATCGTCGACCTGAGCGGAGTGTCGTTCCTGGCCTCGGCGGCCATGACCGTTCTCGCGACGGCGCAACAGGATCACGGAGAGTCCCTGTCGTTCTCGGTCGTCGCAGACGGACCGACCACCAGCCGGCCGATCAAGCTGATGGGCTTGGATCAGGAATTCACCCTGCACGCCGACCTGGCGTCAGCCCTCGCTGCCCTCGGCTGAGTCGGGGGCCGGGGATACGCCCAGTGCCATCACGGCGGCATCGTCGGCCAGCCCGTCGCCGAAGCTGCGCAGTAGCAACCGCAGATCGTCGACGATCGCTGCCGGAGTCGCCGGAGCGTGCGCCGTCGCGAATTCCAGCAGGGCACCGTCGTCGTCGTATCGGCCCCGGCCGACTCGCGCTTCGGTGAGACCGTCGCTGTAGAGCATCAGGGTGTCCCCTGCTTCGAGCGTGACGGTCGCCGGAACGAAGCGAGCGTGCCGAAGTATCCCGATCAGCTGGCCGCCCGTCATGGTCACGTAGTGGGCGGTGCCGTCGGCACGAAGGACCAGCGGTGGGGGGTGCCCGCCACTGGCCATCGATACCTCGAATCCGGTGTCCGTTCGGCTCAGAATGCCGAAGACTGCGGTGCAGAACTGCGCATTGGCGTCCCGAAACTCTTGTCGCAGAACAGAATCCAGATTCTGCAGCACCGCGACGGGGTTCTCGTCGTACACCGCTGCCGCGCGCAGGGTGTACCGCGTCAGCGACGTCACAGCGGCTGCCGATGCACCCTTGCCACAAACGTCGCCGAGAAAGAATCCCCAGCAGTCGTCGGACAACGGAAACAGGTCGTAGAAGTCGCCACCCACCTCGTCGCGGGACGCTGCCCGGTAGTGCGCCGCGGCGGTCATCCCCGACGGCGGTAGCAGTGCAGGCGGCAACAGCGACCGCTGCAGCGTCTTGGCCAACAGTTCTGCACGCGTGCGTGATTGCAGCAATTCGCGCTCGTAGGTGCGGCGATCGCGCGCGTCGAGCGCCGTGATGCGGATCAGTACCGGCCGGCCCGCTGCGTCGATCTTGACGTTCGCCGTGATGAACACCGGCAGCCGTCGACGATCTGCCGTCACCAGGTCCAGCGCAATGCCGTCGAGCTTGCCGTTCATCAACAGCATCGGCCCGAAGTGGGTCTCGTAGTGAATCCGTCCACCGACGGTGAGCAGCTCC
Source organism: Rhodococcus sp. 05-2254-5 (assembly GCF_002258575.1). Taxonomy (NCBI): domain Bacteria; kingdom Bacillati; phylum Actinomycetota; class Actinomycetes; order Mycobacteriales; family Nocardiaceae; genus Rhodococcus; species Rhodococcus sp. 05-2254-5. The sequence continues at coordinate 169,424 of NZ_NOZG01000032.1, forward strand.
CCGAAATCGGTGCCGACCAGCGCGTCGACCTCGAAGCCCAGCCAGGTTGCCAGCGTCGAGTTCAGTCGCGCGATCCGCATGTCGGGGCGCACGGACAAGTACCCGCATGGCGCATTCTCGTACAGGTCCTCGACGTCGAGGTCATCGATCACGACGGTCTCACGAAGTCCGCGATGGTCTCGGCCGTCAGTTCGGGTGCGGTGATCTGCGGGCAATGGCCACTGACGTCGAGCGTGATGCGGACGCTCCCCGGGATCTGTTCGTGCACGAACCGGCCGACCTGAGGCGGAGCGAGCGAGTCGCGCGCACTGTCGATGATCAACGTCGGCACCGGTACTGCAGGCAGATCCGCCCGATTGTCGGACAGAAAGGTGGTGCGGGCGAACACCCGTGCGCACGCCGGATCGGTTCGGCACACGCTCGCGGTCCACATGTTCTCGAGTTCCGGTCGATCGGGTGCGTTCACGACCACCGATGCCATCGATGCAGACCAACCGAGGTAGTTGCTGTCCAGCGATTCGAGCAGTTCGTCGATGTCCTCTGCACTGAAGCCGCCGCGGTAGTCGCCGTCGTCGATGTACCGGGGGGACGGAGTCAGCAGAATCAGCTTGGTGAATCGATCGGGCGCAGCGGTGGCGGCCAGCACCCCCATCATCGACGCCACCGAGTGACCGACCAACGTGACGTCGGTCAGGTCCAGTTCCTGCGCTATCTCCACGATGTCGGCGGCGTACGTGCTCATGTGGGCGTATCTCTCGGCGTCCCAGGCCGCCGGGTCCGCTGCCCCGGCCCCCACGTGGTCGAACAGGACGATCCGGAATCGCGAAGCAAGGATTTCGGTGACGCCTCGCCACAACGTCTGGTCGCAGCCGAAGCCGTGCGCCAGCATCACGACCGGGCCGTCGGCAGCTCCGACGACTTTCACGTTGTTCCTGATACGCGCACTCACCTGCACAGTGTGTCATCCGGCACCGGAAGCGGGGAGTGAGACTGCCCGGACAGGGTATGACCCCTGTCTACAGAAACGAGAATCTCATGCGAGTGCTGGTCACCGGCGCAACCGGATACATCGGATCTCGGCTGATCCCCGTGCTTCTCGAACAGGGCCACGAGGTACACGCCGCGATGCGTGACCCCAAGAAGAAGTCGCGCTTCGCCTGGGGTGCGCACGTGACGGCTGTGCACTTCGACCTCGACGACCACGACAGCTTCGACTCCGCTACCGAGAATGTCGACGCGGTGGTCTACCTGGTCCACTCGATGGACGAGGGCGATTTCGTCGAGAAGGATCGCCACGCCGCGCAGTCGATGGCCGCTGCCGCGGAACGCAACGGGCTCCAACGAATCGTCTACCTGTCCGGTCTGATTCCCGACGACGGCACTCCACTGTCGGATCACCTGCGCTCACGGCTGCAGGTCGAGGAGGCGTTCCTCGACAGTTCCGTCGATGCCACCGTCCTCCGGGCCGCCATCATCCTCGGTTCCGGATCGACGTCGTTCGAGTTGGTGCGACGCATGACCGAGCGACTGCCGGTGACGCCGATTCCGACGTGGATGCGGAGGCAGGTGCAGCCGATCGCCGTCGTGGACGTCGTCGCCATCATCGCCCGCGCCCTCGGCGATACAGCCCGTCCCGGATCGTTCGACATCGGCGGCACCGAGACGATGAGCTACCCGGAACTCCTGCAGGCGTACGGCAGCGTCGCCGGTCTGCGCCGAGCACAGATTCCGGTGCCACTGCTGCCGACGGGGCTGGTCGGCCGCGCGGTCGCAGTCATCACCGCGATGCCGCCCGGCACCGTGATCTCTTTGGTGGAGAGCCTGACCCACGACATGGTCGTGCGACGCGGTAATGCCGCGACGGACGTGTTCGCAGAACCGGATACGACGTTGCTCAGTGTGCGGGAGGCCTTGGAACGCTCCATCACGGTGGCAGCCGAGGAAGGTACGGACGCACACGCCGATCCTCAGGCCGCAGCCGACACCGATCCCGACTGGGCAGGCGGAGTCGTCGACATCGTCGACGGCACCGTGCGACAGCGTCCGTCCGGCATCGCAGGCAAGGTCCAGCTCGGAGCGACCCGCTAGCCGGTGTCGATGTCTGTCAGCTGATGTAGCTGTCAGCCGATGTCGCTGTAGCGATGAGCCCAGGGCACTGCTCGTTCCAACTGCGCTGCGAGTTGGACGAGCAGCCCCTCCCCGCCCAGCGGGGCGAGAAAGTGTGCGCCCATGGGCAGACCTGAGCTCGTCCAGTGCAGCGGAACGGACAGGGCGGGACGCCCGGTGACGTTGGCGGTCTGGGTGTACGGGATCCACGAGATGTTCTCGTCGATCATTTGATCCACGATGCCGGTGTACTTGAGCATTCCCGCAGTTCGGCTGCGCAACAGCAAGTCCGATGCCAACTGCAGCGGCTTCGCGAGCTCGAACGCCCCGATCTTCGGGGGAAGCTCGGCCAGAGTCGGGGTCAGCAGCAGGTCGTACGTCTCGAAGTAGGTGGCCAGGGCCCGCACGTGCACGTGTCGTCCCTCCACCGCATCGAGGTAGTCGACTCCGCTCGCGGATCGGCCGAGCGCGGCCATGATTCGGGTGTCCCGCTCGAATGCGTCGTCACCGCACCCGGTTCTGCGCTTGACCTCTTCCATTTCCCACGCCAGGTACGTGAACCAGGCGAGCAGGAATTCGCGGTTGAGCGCCGCGTCGTCGAACGGCGGGGCCTCGAGGAGTTCGACGGTATGGCCCAGTTCGCCGAGCGTCGTTGCCGCCGATTCCATCGCAGCGATCGCCTCCGGGGCCGGAGACGGATTCACCGAGGTCGCGGCGTACATGCCGATCCGTAACGGCCGCGGGTCGGTGTCCATCCGAGACAGGAACCCGTCGGGCGGCGGCGTCGACGAGTATCCCGACGTCGGCTCACCACCGGCGAGTACATCGAGCATCGCGGCGGTGTCGCGGACCGATCTCGACACCACGCCCTGTACTGCGGCCCCGTGCATCGGCTCGCCGAACGTCGGTCCCGACGGCACCAGCCCGCGGCCGGGCTTGAGCCCGACGAGTCCACAGCAGGCCGCCGGAATGCGGATCGAGCCGCCGCCGTCGTTCGCTCCCGCCACCGGCGCGATCCCGGCCGCGACCGCCGCGGCGGAGCCACCCGACGAACCACCGGGAGTTCTGCTGCGGTCCCACGGGTTTCGAGCCGGGCCGAACACTGCCGGCTCGGTGATTCCCTTGGCACCGAACTCCGGGGTGTTCGTCTTACCGAAGATGACCAGGCCGGCGTCGAGCCAGCGCTGAACCACCGTCGCGTGTTCGGGCATCGGCAGCTCGGTGAGTGCGCGCGAACCACTGGACGTGGGCAGCCCCGCGTAATCCTGCGACAGGTCCTTGATCAGAAACGGCACCCCGGCGAACGGGCCTTCCAGCGTTCCGGCCAGCCGCTGCTCGGCCTCCTCGCGCATCGGGCGCACGATCGCGTTGAGACCCGGGTTCACCGACTTCGCCTGCTCCAGTGCGCAATCGAGAAGTTCACGCGGGGTGACATCGCCTGTGGAGACCAACTCGGCCAGCCCGAGGCCGTCGTACGTCCGATACTCGTCGATGCGCATGTGGCCACCTTAATTACGTGCGGCCAATCCGTGTGCGAAACGGTTTGCCTAAATGCATTAGGCAAATATACGGTTCATATAGGAAGGCAGGTGCGCCAGCTGCCCTTACCTCAGCCCGACACTCCACAGATCGAGACCACCATGATCACTACCGACATCTCCGACACACTTCTGCACGGCGCGGCCGAGCTGGAACGAACCGACAACGGCGTGCTTCCTCATCGCCTGCCACGCGCAGCTCGTCAGCGCTTCACCGACCCCCAGCTCACGATGGCGGAATCTCAGCCGTCCGGAGTTCGGTTGGTCTTCACCACGACCGCCACCATCATCGAGATCGAGGCGGTGGCGACCCGTCGCACATTCCTGGGCCTCCCGCCGCGGCCGGCCGGGCTGTTCGACCTGCGAATCGACGGCGTCCTCATCGAGCGCGTTTCGACGACGGGTGGCATCACCACGACCATCGACATGGCGACGGGGTCGGTCACCGATCAGGTCGAGCCGACTGGTGTCGCGCGGTTCTCCGGGCTGTCCGCAACCGACAAACACGTCGAAATCTGGTTGCCGCACAACGAAATCATCGAACTGGTCGCGCTGCGTACCGACGCCGCTGTCTCACCCGTCGTCGACACCCGACCGATCTGGATCGACTACGGCAGCTCCATCAGCCAGGGATCCAACGCCACAGGACCCAGCACCACCTGGACGGCACTCGCCGCGACGGCCGCCGATGTGCAACTGCGCAATCTGGGTTTCGGCGGAAGCGCACTGCTCGATCACTTCGTAGCGAAGGCCATTCGGGACGCGCCCGCCGACCTCATCAGCCTCGAGATCGGAATCAACCTCGTCAACTCCGACGTGATGCGGCTACGCGCATTCACCTCCGCGGTGCACGGATTTCTCGACACCATCCGCGACGGTCACCCCCACACCCCACTGTTCGTGATCTCCGCGCTGCTGTGCCCCATCCACGAGAACACCCCCGGCCCAGGTGCATTCGATCCGGCGGCATTGGCGTCGGGTACCGTGAAATTCGCGGCGACGGGTGATCCCGCCGAGGTGCGTGCCGGAAAGCTGACTCTGACCGTGATCCGCGAGGAACTCGCCCGTATCGTGTCCGAGCGCGCCACCGAGGACCCCCACCTTCATTACCTCGACGGCCGAGAACTGTACGGAGACAACGATGTCGAGGACCACCCGTTGCCGGATAGGCTGCACCCCGACCAGTCGACGCATGAGCTGATCGCCGAACGCGTCGTCGACCGGATCTTCCCGCGAACTCGAAGTTAGGGACGGATCCCGCGGATATTCCGTCCCCAACTTCGAGTTCGGCGGGGTCGATCACCCCGCGGAAATGTCCGACGGGTGTTGCGCGAGCGGGGACACCTCGATCGTCATGTACGGGAACAGTGGGAGATTCCACAGGATTTCGTGTAGCCGCTCGTTGTCCCGGACATCGAAGATGCTGAGGTTGGAGTACTGGCCGACGATGCGCCAGATGCTCACCCACTCCCCGTCCCGCTGCAGTCGCTGCGAGTACGCCTTCTCCCTGGAGAGGGTGTCCGCTCGTACGTCCGCATCGAGGTCCTGCGGCAGTGCGACGTGCATCTTCACGGCAAAAAGCATGTGGCTCAGCCCTTGTCGAGTACGAAGTCGTACGTCACTTCTTGGCCGCCGTCGACTTCCCGAGGATCGAGGATCAGTTCGGGCTTGACGGCGTTGGCGACGTCGTCGTCGTTGTGTGCGTCGCCAGGGAAATAGAGCTGGGTGGTGATCTGCTGATGCCCGGCAGCCGCAACTTTGAGGTGCAGGTGTGCAGGACGCCACGGGTGCCAGCCGGCCGCGGAGATCAGCTTGCCGCAGGCCCCGTCGGTCGGGATCTGGTACGGGGCGGGTTTCATCGTGTGGATCCAGAAGTTGCCCTGATCGTCTGCCGTGACCGTGCCGCGCAGATTCCACTCCGGGATTCCGGGCGCGAACTGCGAGTAGAAGCCGTCGGAATCGGCGTGCCAGATCTCGATGACCGCATGCGGCAGTGGGCTACCGTCGACGCTCGTGACCTGACCTTGGAACAGCAGCGGTGTGCCCTGTTCGCCGTCGCGAGTGGGCAGGATCGCGGCCGACCCGAGCTCCGGGGCATTCGGAACGTAGTACGGACCTTCGATGGTGCCCTTGCTGCCTTCACGGGTTTCGCCGGCAACTTCTTCGACGACGTGCTCTACCCAGACGTCGAGGAACAGCGGCCATTCACCGGTCTGACCGACGTTGATCAGCCAGGCCTTGAGTGCGTTGTACTCGTCGTAAGTGACCTTGTGTTCGCGAATCGTGTCATGGACTGCCGAAATGACCTGTCGAGCAAGCAGACTGACTCGCTCCGGCGGGGTGTCGGCGGCTGCCTGCTTGTCGGAGGTGAAACGCTCGGTGGCGTTCGCCCCCGACGCGGCTGCGGTGGCCACCTCGGTAGCGGATTCCGTCGAGGGTGCGTGGTCGATGCTCATGGAGAACTCCTTGGCTCACAGTTGCGTTCTTCGGGGCTGAAGATCAGTGGTCGGTGCGGTATTTCGCGAGTTTGTCGGGGTCGATACGCACGCCGAGGCCCGAGCCCGGCAGGACGTGCAGTTCGCCGTCGCGGATGACGAGGCTTTCGGTCAGCAGGTCGTCGCTCATATCGAGGAAGTTCGACAGCTCGCCTGCTCGGCGTGAGGTGAGGTCGAAGGCCGCGCCGAAGGCGACGGTGCAGGCTGTGCCGAGCTGGCCGTCGATCTGGTTTCCCATCACCACGTCGACACCGAGCCCTTCGCACAGGTGATGAGTGCGGAGCGAGCGGGTGAATCCGGTGCGAGCGGTCTTGATACTGACGGCCGTTGCGGACCCACCGAGGATCTCGCGAGTGACCTCCGCCGGGGTCGTCGCCGATTCGTCGGCAACGAATGGAACATCGAGTTGCTGTACCAGCCAACGACGCCCGAGGACGTCGTCGGCCGGGCACAGTTCCTCGGCAAGAGTGAGCCCCAGATCCGACATCTCTTTCATGGCACGCGCAGATTCGGCAGCGGTCCATCCGCGATTGCCGTCGACGTACAGTTCGACCGTCTCACCGAGCCCCTCTCGCAGTGCGCGGACCACGGCGGTGTCGAGCTCTACGGGCCTTCGCCCGACTTTGACCTTGAAGACTCCGATGCCGTATGTCTCTCGCATCCGACTCGCCTCGTCGACCATCGCTGCAGGCGTGTCGAATCCGAGCATGTGGCTCACCCGCATACGGTCGGTGTAGCCGCCGAGGAGTTCGGTGACGGGTAGGTCGAGTGTCTGCCCGAGCGCATCCCAGATGGCCATGTCCACGGCAGATTTGGCAACCGGGTTACCCACTGTACGAGCAAGTTTGGCATTGACCACCTCCCTCGAGGTGAGCGGCAGTCCCACGACGGCCGGCGCGAACAGGGTCTCGATTACCGCCACCACCCCGCGCTGGGTCTCGCCGTACGTGAACGGCCGAGGCGGAGCGTCGGCGACTCCGACGACACCGTCGTCGGTATGAACGCGTACGAGAACGTGGTCGGCGGCATCGACCTCGCCGCTGGCGAACTTCAGCGGCTTTCGATACGGAATCGAGTACGGGATAGCCTCCACAGCAACGATTTTCACAACGCGTCCTTCGACTGAGCAGGCGGTACGGATAGTTCGAGCGGAGGGAGCACTCCCGCGTCCTCCAACGCTGCGACCAGCGCATCGACGAGTGCCGACGGTCGGTCGCGGTGCCACGCCAATGCCAGGTCGATCGTGCTCGCTCCGGCGATCTCGCGGAACACGACGCCGTTCAACTGCAGAGCGCGGACGGATTCGGGAACCAATGCCACACCCAACCCGGCCGCGACGAGGGCCAGCAGAACCGAGGTGTCCGGGGCTTCGTGTTCACGACGAGGTCTGAAACCCCCTGCGCGACAACTACGCACCACGGCGTCGTTCATCACCGAGTGCGTGTCCGCATACATCACGAAGTCCTCGTACATGAGGTCGGCCATGCCGAGCGCTGCCTCGGCGGCGTACCGGTGATCTACGGGCACCGCAAGCAGCAGCGACTCGGTGGTGATGGTGCGTACGACGAGGTCGTCACCTGCCACGGGTGGCCGCAGAACCGCGACGTCGAGCTGCTCCGACCGCAATCCCTCCACCTGAGCGGGGGTCAACAGATCCCCGTGAATTTCGAGCGCGATCCCGGGAAGGCGCTGCTTGATCGCACGGGCGATCGGCGGCAACTGATCGAATGCCGCCGTGCCGGTGAAGCCGATACGTACCAACCCGTACCGGCCATCGGCGATGCGTCGGACACCGCGGTTGCTGCGTTCGAGATTGTCGAGGTTGCGGACGGTCTCGCGGTAGAAGAACTCCCCCGCCGGAGTCAGGCTCACTTGACGCGTGGTTCGGGTGAGCAGGGTGACGCCCAGTTCGGCCTCGAGCTGTCGGACCGACTGAGACAATGCCGGCTGCGCCAGATGCAGGCGTTTGGCTGCCTGACCGAAGTGACAGGTCTCGGCCACGGCGACGAACTGATGAAGATGCCTCAGTTCCATCGATTGCCTCCTGTCGGTTCGTATCACGCTCAGGCGTGACCCTGCCCACAGTAAGCCCGCAATCCATTGATGACAAAGACCTATTTGCAGCTCATTGATAAGTCGGAGCGATCAAATCATTGCGGTACACACGCCGCCCGCCGATCAGAATCCGATCGGCAATCCGGCGTAGTTCTCCGCCAGTCCCATGGCACCCGCCTCGCTGGACGCCACCCATTTCAGTTGCGAGAGTTGTAATTGCGCGTCGAAGGGGTCGTCGCCGGTATGCAGCATCGTCGTCATCCACCACGAGAAATGCGTGCAGCGCCAGACGCGTCGAAGGGCGTCGTCGCTGTAGCTGTCTGCGGCCCGCGAATCGTTCCCCTTCAGCTTCTGCGCCAGGGCAGGCGCGAGCAGAGCCACGTCGGCTACCGCGAGATTGAGACCCTTCGCCCCGGTGGGCGGCACGATGTGTGCGGCGTCGCCGGCCAGGTACAGGTTGCCGTGTCTCATCGGTGTCTGCACGTAGCTGCGCATCGGCAACACGCTCTTCTCGGTGATGGGTCCGGGGTTCAGAGTCCACCCGTCCTGACCGTGACCGAGCCTGGACGCCAACGCATCCCAGATGCGGTCGTCGGACCACGTGTCGATATCGGTTCCGTTCGGTACCTGCAGATACAGCCGGCTGACCGTCGACGACCGCATCGAGTGCATCGCGAAGCCGTCCTGGTGCCAGGCATAGATCAGTTCGTCGGTCGAGGGGGCGACATCGGCGAGCACCCCGAGCCAGGAGTAGGGATAGACCCTTTCCCAGGTGTTGCGCACCGAATCGGGCATGGCCGCCCGGCTCGGCCCGAAGGAACCGTCGCAGCCGGCGATGACGTCGGCATCGATCCGCACCGGGCTGCCCGACGCATCGGTGAAGGTGACGAACGGTGCGTCGGACTCGACGTCATGCAACGCGGTATCGGAGACGTCGTAGTAGATCTGTTGGCCTGCCTTCTCGCGTGCCACGACGAGGTCCTTGGTGACCTCCGTCTGCCCGTACACCCATACACCCCGGTCGACGAGATCACGAAAGTCGATGTGGTGCCGCTCTTCCGGCCACTGCAGGTAGATGCCTCGATGCTCGTCGCCCTCGCGGTGCAGACGCTCACCGAGTCCGTGTTCGTCGAGCAACTGGACCGTCGAGTGTTCGAGGACTCCGGCCCGGATTCGGGAGAGCACGTATTCCTGAGTACGTGACTCGATCAGAATGGAGTCGATCCCCTGCTCGTCGAGCAGGTGGGACAGCAGCAGACCCGCGGGCCCTGCACCGATGATGGCAACCTGTGTACGCATGCAAGCAGTAGACCCCGGGATCTCGACCCAAACAAGACCGCACTTCCACTGAGTGAAAACGGCCGACTACCCGCCGAGACTTCGTCCGATCCCCTGAGCCGCAACCTGAAGCGCGGCAACCAGTCTCACTCGATCGCGGCCCAGCTTGGGAACCACGATTCCCAATGCGGCGACCACACCGTCGCCGGCATGGACCGGCACAGCCACCGAACACGCACCGAGTGTCATCTCCTCGACCGTCTGCGCGAAGCCCTCGCGACGCACTCGACACAACTCGCTCTCCAGCTGGCCAGGATGCGTCACCGTGTACGGGGTGAGGCGATCCAGGGACCGCATCACCTGCTCCTGCACCTCCCGCGGCGCGTACGCCAGCAGCACCTTGCCGACGCCGGTGGCGTGCAGCGGCAGCCGAGCGCCGACGCGACTGACCGCGGGAACCGATGCGTGGCCGGCCAACCTGTCGAGATAGAGCACTTCGCACCCGTCGCGGATGGCCAGGTGCACCGTCGCAAGGGTCGCTCCGTAGATGTCGTGCAGAAACGGTGATGCGATGTCGCGAAGATCGGACTGATCGGGTGCGAGCAAGCCCAGTTTCCACAACCGCCTACCGACGACGTAGCGCCCGTCGTCGCCCCGGACCAACGCGCCCCACTCCACCAGTTCTCGCACCAGCCGATGCGCAGTGGCGATGGGTAGGTCGGCACCGGCGGCCAGGTCGGTCAAGGTCAGCGACGGAGCTTTCTCGTCGAACACACCGAGCAGGGCCAGCAGGCGCGCAGCCACCGAGACTCCGGGGTCCCGAGCATTGCCAGCCACCCCAAGGACGATAGTGTCCCCACGAGACAGAGAGTGAGACCACGCCGATGACCGACGACGGCACCGCCGCATTCGAGCTGGCACGCCCGCGATTGTTCGGGATTGCCTATCGCATGCTGGGCAGCGCCGCCGAGGCCGAAGATGTGGTGCAGGATGTCTGGCTGAAGTGGCACGCCACCGACCGCACCACCGTCCGTAATTCACTCGCCTTCCTCACCACCGTCACGACACGCCTGGCCATCAACGTCACGCAGTCGGCGCGGGTGCGGCGGGAGTCGTACGTCGGCCCGTGGCTGCCCGAACCGATCGACACCCGAGCCGATCCGGCGACGGTGGCAGACAACGACGCCACGGTCGAGCTTGCCGTTCTTGTTGTGCTGGAACGACTTCCGGCTCGTGAGCGAGCCGCGTACGTTCTCCGGGAAGCATTCGACTATCCGTACGGCCAGATCGCCGACATAGTGGAGACAACCGAAGCCAACGCGCGTCAACTGGTGACGCGCGCCCGCAGACATGTGGCCGACGCTCGTCCGACCCCTGTCGATTCCGACCGCCATCATCGACTGCTCGACGCCTTTCTCGCCGCAGCCAAGGGGGGCGATCTGGCCGCTCTGGAAAAGATTCTTGCGCAGGACGTAGTGAGCCTGTCCGACGGCGGCGGCAAGGTGAAGGCTGCAGCCCGAATACCCATTGTCGGACGCAGCCGAGTCGCCGCATTCGTTGCGGCGTTCTCCTCGCATTTCTGGATAGGAACCACGACGTCGTTCATCCAGGTCAACGGAAGGGCTGCCGTACTGATCGTTCGTGAGTCGACGGTGACCACGCTGCTGACGATCGATGCCACCGAGGACGGAATCGGGACCGTCCTGTGGGTGATGAATCCGGACAAGCTGCACGCGCTGCCGCGCTAGGTGTCACAGATCGGAGCGCTGCCCTGTCAACACTGCGACCGGCAGCAGACAAGAGTTGACCGGCTCGTCTCGCAGGCACCCCTCCTGCGGCGAAGAGAGGATTCTCATGAAGATCGTTGTCATCGGCGGAACCGGCCTCATAGGTTCTGCAGTTGTGAGCATGTTGACCGAGCACGGTCACGATGCGATAGCGGCGTCGCCCAAGTCCGGTGTGAATACTCTGACCGGCGAGGGCCTGGCCGATGCTCTCGTCAGTGCGAATATCGTTGTCGACGTCTCGAATTCACCGTCGTTCGAGGACGCGGCCGTGTTGGACTTCTTCACACGCGCGACGACCAACATCCTCGCAGCCGAAGCGAGTGCGGGCGTGCAGCACCACGTTGCACTGTCCGTGGTCGGCAACGACCGACTGCCCGCCAGCGGCTACTTGCGCGCAAAGGTGGCTCAAGAGAAACTGATTCGCGCATCGTCGATTCCGTACACCCTCGTGCGCGCAACGCAGTTCTTCGAGTTCTTCTCCGCCATCGCACAGGGCGCGACGACGGGCGACGAAGTCCGGTTGAGCTCGGGTCTCGTCCAGCCGATCGCGGCACACGACGTTTCGACCGTTGTCGCTCGTGTCGCTCTCGAGGCACCGCGTAACGAGACGATCGATATCGGAGGCCCGGAAGCGTTCGGGCTCAACGAGTTCGTTGAAAGAGGTCTGAAGGCACGCGGCGACAGCAGAACCGTCGTCGCCGACGACCAGGCTCCGTACTTCGGCGCACTGTTGCACGGCCGTGAACTGGTTCCAGGCGATGGGGCCGAACTGTCCACTACTACTTTCGCCGCCTGGCTCGAGTCCTGATTCTCGCCGAACTCGAAGTTATGGACACATTCGGCCTGAAATCCGTCCATAACTTCGAGCTCGGCGGATATCACACAGCGGCAGCCGCAAAACCGATTCGATTGAAACGCTTTTCGCGCGCGATCATCCGCATCGAGGGGTCCTGAGCGATCAGCTCGGCAAGTTCTCGGTGCAGTACCGCGCCCACTCGATCACAGAATTGCTGTGATTCGTCTGCGGCGTCGGGCAACTCGGGAACGATGATGTCGACGACACCGGCCCGGAAGAGATCGAGCGAGCGCACTCCCTGCTTGGTCGCCATCTCGGCGGCGTGGGTGGTGTCGCGATGCACGATGGCCGAGGCACCCTCGGGCGGCAACGGCGAGAGCCAGGCGTGCTGAGCAGCGAGAACTCGATCCGCGGGCACCAACGCAAGGGCACCGCCGCCTGTTCCCTGCCCCAACAGCAAGGAGAGCGTAGGGGTTTCGAGGTCGACCATATCTGCGATGCACCGTGCTATCGCGCCGGCCAGGCCGCCTTCCTCCGCCTCCTTGGAGAGCGCTGCGCCTGCAGTATCGATGACGGTGACGAGGGGAAGCTTCAAATCCTGCGCCAGCCGCATGCCGCGTCGGGCCTCACGCAGAGCCGCGGGGCCGAGTGGCGTCTTCGTCGTCTGGCTCCTCCGGTCCTGGCCGAGCAGAACGCACGGCATGTCGCCGAACCGGACGAGCGCCAGAATGAGGCCCGGATCGGACTCGCCCTGACCGGTTCCGTTGAGCGGTAACACGTCTGCCGCTGTGTTGAACAGCAATTCGCGCACCCCCGGCCGATCGCTCCTGCGCGAGGCCAGAATCGAGGTCCATGCCGGCACGTCCTCGATCTCCCACTCGAGGGCATCGGAATGCCGGACGCGACACGACGGCACATCGGTCATGATGCGTAGTGCACGGTCGACGATCTCACCGAGTTGCTCGGGCGGACGGATGGCGTCGATGAGTCCGTGCGCCTGCAGGTTCTCCGAGGTCTGCACGCCGGCGGGGAATTTCGCGTCGTACAACGCCTCGTAGACACGGGGGCCGAGGAACCCGACGAGCGCACCGGGCTCGGCAACGGTGACGTGACCGAGCGATCCCCAGGATGCGAAGACGCCGCCGGTGGTGGGGTGCCGCAGATAGACGATGTACGGCAGATTCGCCGCCTTGTGTGCGGTGATCGCCGCGGTGATCTTGACCATCTGCAGAAACGCGACAGTGCCCTCCTGCATGCGCGTTCCACCCGAGGTCGGCAACGCGAGCAACGGAAGCCGCTCATCGGTGGATCGGTGCACCGCACTGACCAAGCGTTCACCCGCGACCACCCCGATGGACCCGGCAAGAAAAGCGAACTCGCCCAACAAGATTGCCACCTTGCGGCCGCGCACGGTAGCGGATCCGGTGAGAACGGATTCGTCGAGACCCGTCTTCTCACGCGCCGCAGCCAATTCGTTCGCGTACTCGTCGTCGATGACGTAATCGGCAGCCGGGCTGTCCCACGACTCGAAACTTCCGGGATCGATCACCAGATCGAGGAGTTCGAGCGCGGTCATCCTCGTCATCGGATCGCTTCTTTCAACCAGTCGCGGACGAGTTCGTCGTCGGCTCCGAGAACCGGCGGTGCCAGATGCCGGTTCTCGGTGACCTCCGTGCCGTCGGATTCGAAGAATCGCAGCGGCGGCCCGGGCAGGGTCACCGTGCCCAGCGTCTCGTGTTCGACGTCGATGAGCAGTCCCTGAGACTTGGTCTGCTCCCACTCGTACACTTCTTGCACGTTGCGCACTTTGCCTGCGGGAACGCCTATTTCGTCGAGGAGCGCCAACAACGGCTCGGTCTCGTAGGTGCGGAAGATCTTGGACACGAGCTCGACGACGTCGTCGCGACTGTCGACGCGTTGCGGGTTCGTCGCCATCCCCTCGAGGTCGGGATCAATACCGAAGCCCTCACAGAAGCGGTGCCACAGTCCTTCGCTGCCCACCGAGATCTGCACGGCTCCATCGGAAGTGGGAAAGAGGCCGTACGGGCAGATCGACGGGTGATGATTGCCCTGCGCCTCACCGATCTCGCCTGCCACGGTCCATTTGGTGCCTTGGAAGGCGTGCACCCCGACGACGCTGGCCAGCAACGACGTTCGAACCACCTTGCCGCGGCCCGTGCGGTCGCGCTCGCGCAGCGCAGCGAGAACGCCGAACGCTCCGTACATTCCGGCCAGCAGGTCCGCGATCGGAACCCCCACGCGCTGAACATCGTCGGGACCGGAGCCGGTGAACGACATCAACCCGGCCTCGCCCTGAGCGATCTGGTCGTAGCCGGATCGGCCACCCTCGGGGCCGTCGTGTCCGAATCCACTGATCGACAGCACGACCGTGCGCGGGTTGATCTCAGCGATGCGCTCGGGCGAGAAGCCGAGCCGATCGAGCACTCCCGTGCGGAAGTTCTCGAGTAGAACGTCCGCTCGCTCGATCATGCGCTCCAACGCTTCTCGGCCGTCGTCGGTCTTGAGGTCGAGCGCGATGGACCGCTTGTTGCGGTTAGCCGAAAGGAAGTACGTCGATTCGCGCTCCGCGTCACGCGGGGTGACGAAAGGCGGGCCCCACACCCGGGTGTCGTCGCCGCCCTTGGGGGTCTCGACCTTGATGATGTCCGCGCCGAGATCTCCGAGCATCATCGCCGCGTGCGGGCCGGCCAGGGCGCGCGTCAGATCCACCACCACGGTGCCGTCGAGCGGTCCGGTTCTGCCTGTCGTGTTGAGGGGCATCGAATTGATCCTTACGTCGAAAGCGATGAGGGGGTGAATCGCCAGTGTGGCCCATTGGGTCAGTGGCCTAGCCAATTTTATTGGACCAGCGATCCGAGGGGAAGTCAAGATCGAGTTCTCGGACGTCCGCGCAGCTCGAGAGCTAGAGCCAGCCGGGCACGACCAGTACCGCCCAGGCGATCAACGGGCCGATGACGACGACCAACGCGCTGTATTTCAGGATCTGCTTGTAGAAGACGTCCCGATCGATGTCCTGGGCGTTGGCCAGAACCAGGGCGCCGTTGGTGGAGAAGGGACTGACATCGACGATCGTCGAAGCGATGGACAGGGCCACGATGACGCCGATGGCACCGACCTCGCCGGCGAGCAGGAACGGGACGGCCAGTGGGATGGTGACGCCGAGGATGGCGGTCGACGACGCGAACGCCGAGACGATGGCACCGATGTAGCACAGCAACAGAGCCACGAGCAGCGGAATACCGATGCCGGCAACCGCATCACCGACGTACTCGACCGTGCCGGCTTCCTGCAGCACGCCGACGAACGTCAGCACGCCGCCGATGAGCAATACCGTCGACCAGCTGATCTGGTTGATCGCACCCTTCTGCGCCTTGGGCGACGCCAGGGCGACGACCACGGCGACCGTCATCGACACGAAGCCGACATCGAGATCGAGGACGAGTGAGAACAACGCCAGCGAGGCCAGCCCCACGAGCGTGAGGATCTGATCGAACGTGATGGCCTTGACGGCGGTGGCCAAAGGTGGCGCGTTCTCGACCGTGACCGTCTGACCGGACGGCTTGGGCGTCGACGATCCGAAGCCGCGCATCACAGTCCTCGAGCCGCCCCCGCCTACTCCGCCCGAATCTCCCTCGGGGCGGGTGCCGTCCTCGTCGTGCACGCTACGTCCGAGAAGTGCGCGTCCGCCCAGGAACATGAACAGCAACGCACCGATTGCCGCGTTGAACAGCATGCTGCCCAGGAACAAGGTGAGTGGGCTGTTGACCAGACCCGCCTTCTGAGCGATGTTGTTGACCGTGACGCCGTAGATGCTGATCGGCGAGAACCCGCCCGCCTGTGCGCCGTGAATGACCATCATGCCCATGAGCAGGGCATTGATCTTGTACCGCGCCGCGAAGCCGAGTGCGATCGGTGCGACGATCGCCACGGCTGCCGGTCCCAGCGCTCCGATGGAGGTCAACACGCCGGTGATACCGAACATGACCCACGGAATCAGGGCGACCCGGCCACCGACCAGCCGCACCGCACCGCGGACCAGGAGGTCGACAGTGCCGTTGTTCTGGGCGATCGCGAAGAGGTAGGTGATACCGACCAGCGTCAGGAACAAGCTGCTCGGGAAGCCGGCGATGATGTCGTCGGTGCCCATGCCCACGGCAATGGTTCCGACGAAGAACGCCGCCACGAACCCCAGCGCGCCCATGTTCACCGGGAACACGGTCGCAGCGAGGAACATGACGACGAGCGCAATGATGGGTATCAACTCGGTCGACATCGAAGGTCTCCGGTTCGTCTGAGGTTGTCCCCCGAGCGGGCGCTCGGGTTCCGTGGCCAATTGGACTAGCCACTGAGTCTTTACAGACTGAACCAGTGAAGTGGATCACTTGTCAACAGTTGCTATGACCCGAGCCACTACCTACCCGACGGTTAAGGTGGGGGTCCAGAGGAGCAGAGAGCGAGTGACACAGTGGCTGAGCAAATTCGCCCGGTGACCCGACCACGGCTGTACGAGGTCATCGTGGAGCAGCTGTGCAAACACATCGCCGATCGCGACATGAAGCCCGGCGATCGCCTCCCGCCCGAGCGTGAACTGGCGGGTCACCTCGGCGTCAGTAGAGCCTCGCTGAGCCAGGCCCTCGTTGCACTCGAGGTACAGGGCATACTGGCCGTCCGCCACGGCGACGGAGCGGTACTGGTGCGACGGCCTGTGGGAGACATGGCCATTCGCGCCCTGCGCGAGCACGCCGATCGACTGCCCGAGGTGATCGAAGCCCGCGAGGCACTCGAGGTCAAGCTCGCCGAGCTCGCCGCAACCCGCCGCAGCGACGCCGAAATGGCGGCGATCGACCACGCCCTGTCGGTGATGGCGTCGGAAATCACCGACGGAAATCGCGGCGACTCCGGCGACGAGCTGTTCCATCACGCCATCACCGAAGCCGCACACTCGCCGCTACTCGCCCGACTGATGGGTGAAATCGCCGGCCTGATTCGCGAAACTCGAATCGAATCATTGTCGCAGTCGAACCGTCCGCAGACTTCACTGGAACACCACCGCCGCATCGCCGACGCTGTGCGACAACAGAATTCGGTCGAGGCCGGACGCGCGATGGCCGAGCACATCCGCCTCGTCTCGGACGTTGCACTACTCCGCTCCGCAGACAGCTAGAGAACTCACCCGTCGCAGCACATGGTTGACATCCGTGGCCACGTCGGTGCATCGTTATTGGCACAGCGCCAACAACGCGTCGTACGCTCCGACCCGAGGACCCTCCATGACTGCACTCGCAGACCGCACCGACGACGTCACCACCGAGCTCGCCGACGTCCGACAGCTCGCCCGCAGCTTCTTCGAGAAGGAGGTCGCGCCGCACCGCGAGGAATTCGCGACGGCCGGACGCCCCAGCCGCGAGGTCTACCGGAGTGCGGGCAACCATGGACTCCTGGGAATGTCGATACCCCAGCGGTACGGCGGAGGCGGCGGCGACTTCCGCCACGAGGCGGTGCTGTTCGAGGAGCAGGTCCGCGCAGGCGACTCGGCCATGCAGTTGGGTGTGCACAGCGGCATCGTTCCGCATTACATCCTTGCGTACGCGCCCGAGGAGAAGAAGCAGCGCTGGCTTCCGAAGCTGTGCTCCGGCGAGTGGATCGGCGCGATCGCGATGACCGAACCGGGCACCGGATCCGACCTCCAGGGCATCACCACCCGCGCGGTGCGCGACGGGGACGACTACGTGGTCACGGGCGGAAAGACGTTCATCTCCAACGGAGCTCACTGCGATCTGATCATCATCGCCGCCAAGACCGATCCGGCCGCCGGAGCCCGTGGGCTATCGCTGCTCGTGGCCGAGGTCTCCGACGACACCGAAGGCTTCCACCGCGGCCGGGTACTGCACAAGATCGGCCAGAAAGGCCAGGACACAGCAGAACTCAGCTTCGACGGTCTACGTATTCCGGCTGCCAACCTCCTGGGTGAAGAAGGTCGCGGCTTCGCGCAGTTGATGCAGCAGCTTCCCCAGGAACGGCTGATCTGCGGTATTGCCGCCGCCGCGATGATCGAGGCCGCCGTCCAGCAGACCGTCGACTACACCAAGACACGAAACGCGTTCGGCAAGACACTGTTCGACCTGCAGAACACCAAGTTCGAGCTCGCCGAATGCGCCACCATCGGACGCGTCGTCCGCACCTTCGTCGACGACGCAGTGGCCCAACATATTTCGGGATCACTGGACGTGACGACGGCTGCGATGGTCAAGTACTGGACCACCGATCGACAATTCGAGGTGGTCGACCGCTGCCTGCAACTCTTCGGCGGCTACGGCTACATGGAGGAATACCCCATCGCCCGCATGTTCGTCGACGGTCGCATCGCCCGCATCTACGCCGGTGCCAACGAAGTCATGAAAGACCTCATCTCTCGCTCTCTGTAGAACCCGCACCGACCCGAGGATCCGATGAACAACCCAGCCGCACTGCACACTTCCACCATCACCGGCGAGATCGGTACCGATCGTATCGTAGTTCTGACGATCGACGATCCTGCGCATTCCACGAACACCATGAACGCGGCATTCGGTGAATCGCTCGAGCAGACCGTCGACTGGCTCGAGACCGAACTCGATGCGTACGACGGCATCATCGTCACGTCGGGCAAGGATTCGTTCTTCTCCGGTGGCGACCTCGAATTGCTGCGCGACGCCGGTCCGTCCGACCATGCAGCCATCGCGGGTGCGCTCGATTTCACGAAGGACAAGTTTCGGCGGCTCGAGACGCTCGGCAAGCCAGTGGTGGCCGCACTGGGCGGCACCGCACTCGGCGGCGGCTTCGAAATCGCCCTGGCCTGCCACCATCGAATTGCGCTGAACAACAGCAAGGCTCGCTTCGGGCTGCCCGAGGTGACCCTCGGGCTTCTCCCCGGGGCCGGTGGCGTCACCAGGACGGTCCGCATGTTCGGCATCGTCAAGGCTCTGACACAGGTGGTGGGCCAGGGCCAGCGGTATCGGCCGGCGCAGGCCCTCGAACTCGGACTCATCGACGAGGTCGTCGACACCCACGAGCAGATGATGGCGCTGGCACGTTCCTGGATCAGCGCCAATCCCGGGGCCCTCCAGCCCTGGGACAGAGCGGGATTCACGATCCCCGGCGGTTCGGCGGCAGCACCGGCTGTGGCCGCGCAGCTGCCGGCACTCACGGCAACAGTGCGTAAACAGGTCAAGGGCGCGCCGATGCCTGCCCCCATCGCAGTGGTTGCCGCGGCAGTGGAAGGATCGGTACTCGACTTCGACGCCGCCTCGCTCGTCGAAACCCGCTACTGCACGTCGCTCGCCTGCGGGCCGATCTCGAGCAACCTGATCCAGTCGATGTTCTTCGATCTCGGCTCCATCACCAAAGGCGCTTCCCGCCCTCCGGCCGAACCACATCGAGTTCCCGAGAAAGTGCTGGTGATCGGGGCCGGAATGATGGGTGCCGCCATCGCCTACGTCGTCGCCTCGGCCGGGGTTCCGGTGATCCTCCGTGATGTCTCGATCGAATCCGCCGAGCGCGGGAAGAGTTATGCACGTTCGGTTCTCGGTAAAGCTGTCGCGAAAGGCCGCGCAAGCCAGGCCGATGCCGATGCGGTGCTCGCGCTCATCACCCCCAGCTCCGACGCGGCCGACGCCGAGGGTTGCGACTTGGTCGTCGAGGCAGTGTTCGAGGATCCCGCCGTCAAGCAGGGTGCCTTCGAGGCCGTCGACAAGTATCTGACCGCCGACGCACTGCTGTGCTCGAACACCTCCACCCTCCCCATCACCGCACTCTCGCAGTCTGTTTCGCGGACCGGCGACTTCATCGGCACGCACTTCTTCTCCCCCGTCGACAAGATGCCGTTGGTGGAGATAGTGGTGGGAGAACACACCAGCGATTCCGCTCTTGCCCGCGCATTCGACTTCGTCCGCCTGATCGGCAAGACACCCATCGTCGTCGGCGACAGTCACGGCTTCTTCACCACCCGCGTCATCGGCCGATTCATGGACGAGGCGATCTCGCTGGTCGCGGAGGGCGTGCATCCGGCCACCGTCGAGCAGGCCGCACTCCAGGCCGGCTACCCGTCCGGCGCACTGGCTCTGATGGACGAGATTTCGTTGACCCTGTCGCGGCACATCCGCGAGGGCATGGCCGAGGCCGCTCGCGCCGACGGTCGCCCCTGGATCGTCTCGAATTCGTACGCCCTGGTCGATCGCCTCGTCGACGAGTTCGACCGTCCGGGCCGCAAGGCGGGGCGCGGGTTCTACGAGTACGCCGAGGACGGCAGCAAGGTCCGGCTCTGGCCGGGCCTGGTGGAGCACTACCACCGCCCCGATCACGGAATTCCGTTCGAGGACATGATGGATCGCATGCTCGTCGCCCAATCACTGGATTCGGTCGCATGCCTCGACGAGGGCGTTCTCCGAACCGTCGCCGACGCCAATGTCGGTTCCATTCTGGGTATCGGCTTCCCCGCCTGGACCGGCGGTGTGCTGCAGTTCGTCAATCAGTTCGACGGCGGTCTCCCGGGATTCGTGCGCCGAGCCGACGAGTTGCGGGCGCGATACGGCGACAGGTTCGTCGTACCGGCATCGCTGCGAGCGCGCACCGAGCGGTACCTCTGAGATCGCGCTCGCTCGGTTCGGTGCGATCATGACAACCATGCCGGCTGCAAGCACACCCAAGTGGAATCGACTGGAACCGGACGAGCGACGGACCCAGATCCTGGCCGCCGCCGTTCGCTTGTTCGGCGACAAGCCGTACGCCGAGGTCTCCATGGCCGACGTGGCTGCGGCTGCGGGTGTTGCACGCGGGCTCATTCATCACTACATCGGCAGCAAACGGGATCTGTACCTCGAGTGTGTTCGTTTCCTGGTCACCGTGCCGCCGATCGAGGACGTGCACTTGCCCACGGGCTCGGTCGAGGAGAGGGCTCGCGGGAGTGTGCACTGGCTGGTGGGCGTCATCGAGGCACACGGAACGGCGTGGGTGTCGGTGGCGAGCGGCTCGGGCGTGGACCAGCAGGTGGCGCAGATTTTGGACGAGGCGGACGACCTTGCCGCCGAGCGCGTCTTGGACGCAACGGCTTTCGAGACACACCGCGGCGACAGACGCATCGCAACGTCGGCAGTGCGGGCGTTCGGCGGCATGGTGAAGGCGGCAGGTCGCGAGTGGCTGGTGCGCGGCACGCTGACCCGGGACCAGGTGGAAACACTTCTGACAGACGTGCTCGTCACCGTTCTCTCCACCGCACGCTCTCTCGACAACGCCCCAGAACGGTAGCTGGGCAATCCTTTTCACGGTTCACATCCCGTCGATCACCCACGGCTTCGCTATTGACACCACGCCAACAAGGTGGAACTGTGACCGTATTCACTCGGGCGTACCGCGCCCCCTCTCGCACAAGGGACCTCGCCATGTATCTCACTCAAGGCCTCCATCGCTCCGCAGTCACCACGCCCGATCGCGCTGCAACGGTGTTCGGCGATCGCGTGCGCACCTTCTCGGAACAGATCGATCGTGTGGCGAGGTTCGCGGCCGGTCTGCATTCCGTCGGAGTCGAGAGCGGCGATCGAGTGGCAATGCTGGCGTTCAACAGTGACCGCTACTCCGAGTACCTGCTTGCGGTCCCGTGGGCCGATGCCGTGCTCAATCCCGTCAACATTCGGTGGTCACCCGTCGAAGTTGCGTATGCACTCAACGACTCCGGGACCAAGGTACTCATCGTCGACGACACCTTCGGGGCGATGGTTCCGGCTCTACGCGCGTCGTGTCCCGACCTGGCCACCGTCGTCTACTGCGGGGACGGCTCCACCCCTGACGGCATGGTGTCGTACGAGGATCTGGTGGCATCCCACGATCCCGTCCCCGATGTGCGACGCAGTGGCGACGCCCTGGCCGGCCTCTTCTACACCGGCGGCACCACCGGATTCCCCAAGGGCGTCATGCTCTCCCACGCGAATCTGGTGACCTCCGGCCTGGGGACGGTGGCCACCGGACAGCTGCTCGACGACGCGTCGGTATTGCTCCACGCCGCACCGATGTTCCACCTCGCCGATCTGGCTGCATGGGTAGGGCAGGTCATGCTCGGTGGCACCCATGTCATGGTTCCGTTCTTCGAACCGACAGCGGTACTGGGCGCGATCGCACAGCACTCCGTCACCGATGTGTTGCTGGTTCCCACCATGATTCAGCTGCTCGTCGACCACCCCACGTTGAGCCAGTTCGACACCTCGTCACTGAGCCGTGTGCTCTACGGAGGATCGCCCATCTCCGCCGGTGTTCTCGAGCGGACCCTCGCCAGGCTTCCACAGGCCCGCCTCACGCAGGCCTACGGCATGACAGAACTCGCGCCGGTCGCATCTCTGCTGTGGCCGGAACATCATGTTGGACAACGTATCGGCTCGGCGGGACGCGCGGCCCCTCACTCGGAGATCTGCATCCTCGGCCCGGACGACGAGCAGCTCGCCACCGGTGACGTCGGCGAAATCTGCGTCCGCGGCGGTCATGTGATGCTGGGGTACTGGAACAAGCCGGAGGAGACCGCGGCCGCCGTTCGAGACGGCTGGATGCACACCGGCGACGTGGGCTACCTCGACTCCGACGGATTCCTGTTCGTCGTCGACCGCTTGAAGGACATGATCATCACCGGCGGCGAGAACGTCTACAGCGCCGAGGTGGAGAGTGCGCTCAGTCGTCATCCCGCCGTTCTGGCCTGCGCCGTGATCGGCGTTCCGGACGAGGAGTGGGGTGAACGAGTTCATGCGTGTGTCGTTCTGGCCGAGGGACTCTCACCCACGACAGCCGAGTTACGCGAGCACACTCGCACCTACGTTGCCGGGTACAAGACTCCCCGCACCATCGAGTTCGTGACGGCGCTACCCATGAGCGGAGCAGGCAAGATCCTCAAGCGCGACTTGCGTGACGCCTACGTCGCCAAGGAAGCGGCCGACGCAGTTCTGTGATCACGCGACGGTGAATGCTGTCCGACGAGTCCCTGAGTCACAGTCCGGCTCGCTCGAGAATCTCGTCCCAGTGGATCTCGGCCTCGGCCTCACCCATGCCAGCGGACGCGATGCGCTCGTAGTCGTCGATCAGTGAATCGGCGACCCGCTCATAGCGTTCGATCCATGCTTCCTTGTCGTCTCGCCAGTATCCGACGACGGCCATGCGGCGGGCAGGGAATGCGATCTCACTGCGGAAGTACTTACGTACGCCTCGACCCGCCGACGCCTCACCACCGAACCAGACGTACCCGTTTCCGGTCGGGACTCGAAACGTGCGCACAGCATCGACGAGTTGCGATGGTGCGCGCCCGTTTCCGGCCACCCGCCAGTCGATGGTCACCGAGGCCGCCGATCGAACGTCCAACACGTCGTCGTCGTGAGCCACCTCGACGATCGCATGCGCGCGGAGTCCGGCAGGCAGCTGCTCCAGAGCACGGCACAGAGCGGGTAGCCCCGGTAGATCGGCGATCAACAACATCCACTCCGTGTCGGCGGGCGGCTCGTACCACGACCGTGTTCCCCACATCCCCAGCGCCGTACCCGGCTCGGCCGAGCGAGCCCAGTCCGCGGCCACGCCGCCGACGTGGTCCACGAAGTCGATCGTGATCCGGTTCTCGTCCCAGCACCGGACGGTGTAGTTGCGGCATTCACGAACCACGTCGTCATGGTGCGCGAGAACGCCGTCGCGTCGGGTCATCTCGGGCGGTACGTCCTCTCCGTCGGCCCGAAAGTACAGGTGCACGATTTCGTCGGGCACTCCGCTCGACTCGAACCCGCGTGCAGCGGAAGCATCGAACACGACGCGAATCAGCGACGGTGACAAGCGGTTCGCTTCGATTACTCGCGCTGTGAGGTAACCGCCCTCGTCACGTCGGCCGGCCATGACGAGGCCTTCAGCTCTGCTCTGCCGGCTCGATGAACATCTTTTCGATGTCGTCCATGATTTTGCCCAGGCCGATCGGGTCCGATGAATTCCACACGCTCGCCGAGACCCAGTGCACCCGATTCTGCTGCACCGCAGGCAGTGTCGACCACAGCGGTGCAGCACTGATCGCGTCCCGTTCACTGTCGGCACCCTGGTCGGTGTACACGAACAGGGTGTCGGCGGAGTTCAGAATGTTCAGCGTCTCGTCGGTGATGTCGATACGGAACACACTGGGATCCTGCTGGCCCTCGGGCTGCGCCATGCCCACACCGCGGAAGGCGATGCTCTCACCCGTGCCGACGCGAATCGAGTACTCCCCACGCTCGCTCAATCGAACAGCGGAGACCGGCTTGTCGGCCAGGCCCGCGTCGGCAACCCGCTGTTTCAGCGCGGCCATGCGATCGGTCAGCCCCTGCATGAGGTCCGTTGCCTGGCTCTGCTTTCCGAGCGCATCCCCTACGGCCGCTACCCCGTGCGAGACATCCTCGAGCGACACCCCGTCGTTGTAGGCGAAGCCGTAGGTCGGCACTCCGCTGGCCGCGAGCTTGTCGTAGATCTCCTTGTTCCAGGCCTTCTCGCCTTCGCCGTCGTACCCGGCGACCACCACGATCAGGTCGGGGTCCTGAGCCAGAATTCCCTCGACGTTGGGATCGAAGCCGCCACCCTCACCCGCAATGTTCGCGATGTCGCCGATGCGCTCGTCGACGTGCGCGGGTAGCGCCAGCGGGTTGAAGGACGCGGCCACGGGATTCACCTCGAGCGACAGCATCAGTGCCAGTGAGATGGGGTCGGCGGCGACGACCCGGGCGGGTCGCTCGGGAACCTCGACCGGGCCGAAGTAGTCCTGCACCGTCCTGGTGCCGGCGGCCTCGGCTGGACCGGACGGTTCCGACGTGGCGCTCGAGCATCCGACCAGAGCCAGAGAGAGTGCGCCGACGAGCGTGTACAGCCCGGCAGAGGCGGAACGTCTCATCCGGCCGGTTGCACGGCGGTGGAACACGAAGAATCGAGGCATGACTGGGCAGCCTAGCCTAACTTCTAGCCGCGGTGGTCACCGCCGACAAGCAACGGCACGATGCTCCGGTGCGCGAAGGCCAGCAGATCGTCGTACGTCTCGAGTGCAGCGCCCGCTGCCGGAGTCAGCAGAATCGAATGCACGACGCGGACCACGATTTCCGGGGCGTCGGGTACTGCGAAACTGTCCGAGTCCAGCCCTCCCCGGGCGATCTGGGCGGCAGCGTCTATTGCGGACGCGAGCAGGGTCGATGCATTGGTCGTCAACTGTTCGAGTACCAGCGCACTCTCGGAGTCGAACATCTTGAGCAGGACGGGGTTGGTTCGCACCGACTCGATCGTCGTCGCGAATCCGTGCGCGGCACGATCCGCCCGTGACGATTGTTCGGCGGCCGCTGCCGCCACCGCGACGAACAGTCTCGTCGACTCACGTGCCATGACCGCGCGCACCAGCTCGTCCTTGGATCCGATGCGGCGATAGACCGTCACCCGGTTGATCTTGGCGCGCTTGGCCACGTCCCCGATGGTCGTTCTGGGGATGCCGACCTCACCGAACAACTCCAACGCGGCATCGAGGATCGGCCCGTCGTCACCGTCTGGATGCATCGTCCGATCTTAACGGCACCCTCGATGATTGAATGCAACATTGCAACACTACCTGTTGCTATGTAGCATCAGCTCATCAGCATCTCGACGAATGGAGCTCGAATGTCTCGTGACCGAGCGATCGACCCGAACGCGCGCCACCTGGACGAGTCCTACGCGATCGTGGCCCGCGCAGTGACGTTCGACTGGACCGGCGTTCCGCTGCAGTACATTCCGCACGAGTGGTACGCCACGCACTTCTGGAACGTGATGCACCTGGTGCTGCCCGAGGGCGAACGGGCGATGGCCGACGTGTTCGCCCTCGCACTTCCGTACATCGACGACCGCAGACTGCACGAGGAAGTCGTCGGTTTCGTCGGACAAGAAGCCACGCACGCGTCCTCGCACGAGAGCTTTCGTACGTACCTCGTCGCGCACGGCGTCGACATCGAGCCGATCCTGCAGCGCATTCGATTCGCGGTGGGCGTCGTGTTCGGCGATCACGGACTCACCGGCCGCGCAGGCAAAGCGTGGCTGAACGAGCGCCTCGGGATCTACGCCGCAGCCGAACATTTCACCGCAGTAGTGGGCGAATGGCTGTTGGACAACACCGAATTCGATCGCCTCGGTGTCGATCCGACGATGCTGGACCTGCTTCGCTGGCACGGGGCCGAGGAACTCGAACACCGCAACGTTGCCTTCGACGCATTCCAGTACGTCGACGGGGGTGCGTTTCGCCGCGCCCGCACCGCGGTGATAGCCAGCGCGGGGTTGGCCGTGCTCTGGTTCAGCACCGCCGCGTACCTGTACAAGAACTCGGTGGCCACCCCGCGCACCGGGAAGCGCCGACTTCGCACCCCCTGGCCTCTCGCCTTCGCACGAGCATCCCGCAAGCAACTGATACCTGGCCTGTCGTTTCTGTTCGTCCAACTCGCCCTGTACATCCGACCGGGTTTTCACCCATCGAAGATGGGCGACATCGACAAGGCCGTGCGATACCTGGCGACGTCACCTGCAGCACTGGCGGCCCAGCAGTGACCACCGAAACAGCCTCGAGGCACAGCCATCTGGGTGAGATCACGGTGACCGACCCCGGCCGTGGTCTCCGAGCCATCGCTGCGGCGTCTCGGGTGTACGCAAGACTGGTCACCGACTCGTCCGTCGTGACCGCCCTCTCCCCGGCGCGACCGCGCCGATGCGTCGGCTACGAATTCGAGACCACCATCGACGAGAGCGTCGACGAGGCCGAGGACGTGCGCTCACTTCTACTGCGTCGCAGCGACGGAAGCGCAATGCCGACCTGGTTGCCCGGTGCACACATCGACGTGACCACACCGGCAGGCTCGGTTCGGCAGTACTCGCTCGCAGGTCGGCCGGCAGGAGGCGATCGATATCGCATCGGTGTCCGCAGGATCCCCGGCGGCGCGGCCTCCACCGAGATACACGGTCTCGTTCCAGGAGACACCCTCCGAGTCCGTGGACCCCGCAACGCATTTCCCATGGCCGCCGCCGAGCACTACTTGTTCGTCGCGGCCGGCATCGGCATCACGCCCATTCGGTCCATGATCGAGCGAGCCGTCGCCGACCGCACACGGTGGACCCTCTACTACCACGGGAGATCTCGCGCGAGCCTGCCGTTCGTCGCCGAACTGCAGCATCTGGCGCTCACCTCCCGCGGTCACATGATCGTCAAAACCGATGACGTGGACGGACTTCCGAGTCCCTCGGACATCGTGGATCTCGGGACGGGATCCTCGGCCCTGTACGTCTGCGGCCCCGCGGCACTCTCGCGCCGGCTGCGCGAGGAGGCCACCCGAAGTACCGCGGTTCGGGAGTTCCACACCGAGCTGTTCGCGCCCGCCCCCGTGGTCGACGGCCGTCCGTTCGTGCTGAAGCTCGCACGGTCCGGCGACACCGTCGAAGTCGGCGCACAAGAGACCGCCCTCGACGCCCTCCGACGAGTCCGTGCCGATCAGCCGTTCTCGTGCCGCCAAGGTTTCTGCGGTGCCTGCGTCGTCGGCCTCACCGGCGGACGCGTCGACCATCGCGATCGCGTGCTGAGCAGCATCGAACGCGAGAACTCACTCACCCTGTGCGTGTCACGCGCCGCGGTCGACGGCGACGTCGTCGTTCTCGATCTGTAGAAGGAGCCACACATCATGACCGACAACGACTCTGCCGCGGCGCACATCGACGTCGCCATCATCGGTGCCGGCTTCGGCGGTCTCGGAGCTGCGATCAGGCTCGAACAGGAAGGCCGCGGCGACTTCTTGATCTTCGAGCGTGACAGTGCGGTCGGCGGGACGTGGCACGTGAACACCTATCCCGGCGCCCAGTGCGACATTCCCTCGGCGCTGTATTCGTTCTCGTTCGCACCCAACCCGGACTGGACCCGCCTGTATCCACTGCAGCCCGAGATCGAGCAGTACCTCAACGACTGCACCGACCGGTTCGGTATCCGGAATCGAATCCGGTTCGGACACGAGGTGCTCGACGCGACGTGGGACGACGACCGGGCGCGTTGGATCGTGCGAACGAGCGGCGGAACATGGACTTCTCGGATTCTGATCGGAGCCCTCGGCCCGTTCAGTGAACCCGCCACTCCCAGTATCGACGGTCTGGAATCGTTCGGAGGCAACGTCTTTCATTCGGCCCGCTGGAACCATGACCATTCGGCCGAGGGTAAGCGTCTCGCCGTCATCGGCACCGGCGCATCGGCGGTGCAGTTCGTACCCCGACTCGCTCCGTCGGCCGCACATCTGACGCTCTTTCAACGCACGCCCACGTGGATCCTTCCCCACCCGGACCGTCCCATCTCCGAGTCCGGCAGATCCGCGCTGAGGAAGTTTCCGGCGGCTCAGCGCGCCATGCGTCGTACGTTCGATCTGTTCCAGGAAGCTCTGGTACCCGGCCTGATTCGGCACCGCGCCCTGCTGACGCCGTTGACCGCACTGGGCCGGGCTCACCTACGCAGACAGGTGAAGGATCCCGTACTCCGCGAGAAGCTGACTCCCACCTACACATTCGGCTGCAAGCGGCCGACGTTCTCGAACAAGTTCTACCCCGCCCTGTGCCGCGACAACGTCACCGTCGAGACCACCGCCATCTCCCGCGTCGTGCCCGAGGGCGTCGTCACGACCGACGGAACGGTCCACGAGGTCGACACCATCGTTCTCGGAACAGGTTTCACCGTCGCCGGGCATTCAGGCTTTCGGCGCATCGTCGGTCGTGGCGGTCGGTCGTTGGCGCAGACCTGGCCCGACGGAGAGATGTCGTCGTATCGAGGGACGACGGTGCACGGCTTTCCGAACTTCTTCATGGTGCTCGGCCCCAACTCGGTGGTGTACACCTCGCAGGTCGTCACCATCGAAGCACAGGTGAACTACGTTCTCGCAGCACTGCGGGCGATGGACGACAAAAGCTTGGCCGCAATCGACGTCACCCGCACTGCACAGACGGAATTCGCGGACTACACGGACGAACGGTTGGCCGGTTCGGTGTGGAACTCGGGTGGGTGCAGCAGCTACTACCTGAGCCCATCGGGCCGCAACGTCACCTACTGGCCGGGTTCGGTACGCAACTTCACCCGTCGTATGTCGGCCATCGAACTCGACCACTATTCCTGCCGCAGTGCCACTGTCGATGTGCCGGGCACACTCGCCGTCACCGAGGAGTCCGCATGAGGAACCACATGGACCTCACCGGCAAGGTCGCACTGGTGACCGGCGGTGCACGCGGCATCGGTGCCGCGACCGTAGCAAAACTGGTGGCCGCCGGTGCATCCGTGGCAGTGGTGGATCTTCGCTTCCCGACCGACGCGGCGGGCGCTGCACGGGTGTTGCTGTTGACCGGGGACGTCACGGATCCGGAGGCGATGACGGAGTGCGTGCAGGCGACGGTGCGCGCCTTCGGCGGGATCGACATCGTGATCGCCAACGCCGGCATCACACCGCCGCCTGCCACCATCAGGACCGTCGACCGCGCGGTGTTCGACTCCGTCATGGCGGTCAACTTCGGCGGTGTGCTCACCATCGTCCGCGCCGCGGCGGACGAGATCGTGACCAGTGGTGGGCACATTCTGCTCGTATCGTCCTGTGCTGCATTCACTCCCGGCATGGGCGGGTCTGCCTACATGGTCAGCAAGGCAGCCGTGGAACAGCTGGGCCGCGCGCTACGCATCGAACTCGCAGCGGTCGGTGCATCGGCCGGTCTGGCGTACTTCGGGGTGGTCGACACCGATCTGGCGCGCCACACCCTCGACAACGATCCGATGGGGCAGCGGATCGGTGCATTTCTCCCCTGGCCGTTGAGCCGTCGACTCCCGTCCCCACGGGCGGCGGACCTCCTGGTCGACGCGGTCCGTACGCGTCGAGCACGGCTGATCGCCCCTGCAGTGTGGGCACCGTACTTCTGGTTCCGTGGGATCCTCAACCCGATCCTGGAGTGGAAGCTACTGCGTGACAACGCAGTCGGCGATATCATTCGCGACCTCGAACACAGCCGGGCGCACTGACACCCGGACGGGCCCCTTACGCGTCGACGCTGGGAACCGCGTCCAGCGGAGGCAGGGTTCGCGAACACAGCTCGCGCGCATCCGCATCGGACATTCCGAGGGCGAGCAGCACGCTGTGCGCCATGTTGTCGACGGCATCGACGTCGCTACGTTCCGGCTGTTCGAGCAGTAGTTGCCCCATGCCCAGCAGTGCCCCCGCTGCCAGGGCCAGAGCCAGCTGGGTGTCCTGCACGCGGAAGTGCCCGGTCAGTACTCCGGCTTCGATGTCGCGCGAGGCCCGCGGACCGAGACCGTGCTTCGAGGTGATCAACTCGGGCCCGGAGTGGATGAGCACTCGGCTCAGATCCGGTTGTTGCCGGAACAGTCGGCCTGCGATGCGGAACGACCGGGTGAACGCTTCTGCGGGATCGTCCTCGTCGTCGCTCAACGAGTCCAGGTAGATGCCCAACAGCTCGAGGGCACCGTCGACCGCAGCCTGGAACAGCTGCTCTCGGCTCTCGAAATGGTTGTAGAACGACCCCATGCCGACGTCTGCGGCCTGAGTGATCTCGGCAATCGGCACGTGCAATTCGCCGCGGGCGATGAAGCTCTGCGCGGCAGAGATCAGGGCACCGCGCGTGCGCGCTTTGCGTCGCTCGAGGCGATTCGGGGTTTCGGTCATGGTCCCTACTCCTGAGTGCATTTGTCGCCGCCTTGACCCTTCCTCACCGCTGACGAATTTGTCAACACTCTTGACTGACCGATTAGTCATAGGTGACGATAGTGTCACCAACGAGGGAGGGCTGATGGGACACGACGTCGACGGCCACAAGAACATGCATGTGGATCAGGGCGCGCTTCCAGGCGAACACCCGGGAAAAGCCGCCGACCCGATCATCAAGGTGCGCGACATCGCGTGGCTCGAGTTCCGCAAACCCGACCTGGCCAAGGCCGAGGCATTCGCGGTGGCGTTCGGTTTCACCGTCTCACTGCGCACGTCCGAGGAGATTCACCTGCGCGGCACGCACGTCGGGTCGCCGTGCGTGATCATCCGACGCGGCAGACGAACACGGTTCGTCGGCGCGGCGTTCGCTGCCGCCGAGGACGCCGACGTCGTCCGCCTCGCCGATGCCACCGGGCAGCAGGTGC
The DNA here is from genome assembly GCF_002258575.1 of Rhodococcus sp. 05-2254-5. NCBI lineage: Bacteria > Bacillati > Actinomycetota > Actinomycetes > Mycobacteriales > Nocardiaceae > Rhodococcus > Rhodococcus sp. 05-2254-5. The sequence continues at coordinate 200,671 of NZ_NOZG01000032.1, forward strand.
ACCGGCTACCCGACACACTCGGCGGCATCGCCGTCACTCTGACCGATCCGGGCGGACAGCCTGTGCAGATCGTGTCGGGCTACACCGAACATCCCGAACTCCCGGGCCAGGACGCGCACACCTACAACTTCGGCGATCCACGCAACCGGATCAACGCCACCCAGAGGCCCCCGCGTCAGCCCGCGCGCGTCCAACGGCTCGGGCACGTGGTGCTGCAGCGAGTGGACTACCTGGAGAACCTGAACTGGTACCTGCACCACCTGGGTCTGATCGTCAGCGATTTCCTCTACTACGACGGCCAACGCGACCGCGGACCGGTGATGAGCTTCATCCGCTGCGATCGGGGCAGCATCCCGTCCGATCACCACACTCTCGCCATGACTCTCGGCCCGTCGAATCGCTACGTGCACTCGGCGTACCAGGTGACCGACATCGACGCCATCGCCGCCGGTGGCGAATTCCTCACCGAGCGTGGGTACAAGCACTCCTGGGGCATCGGCAGACACATCCAGGGCAGTCAGATCTTCGACTACTGGCGTGATCCCGACGGTTTCCTGGTGGAGCATTTCAGCGACGGCGACATGTTCGACAACTCGCTCGAACCTGGCTGGGCACCGATGACGGCATCCGGCCTCGCCCAGTGGGGCCCACCGGCATCGAAGGACTTTCTCGGTATCGCCCCGAGCAAAGCCTCTCTGCACGAGCTCAAATCGATCCTGTCCTCCCTACGCACCGACAACGAGTTCGACACCGAACGCCTTCGTGGCCTGATGAAAGTGGCTTCCTCATGAGCATCGCTGTACTACGCACCGCCGACGCCTGGTGGGTCGAGACCCCGGCCGGGGCGTCGCGCATCGACACGTCGGCAACCACGACCGCCGAGCTTCTCGCCGATCGCGCCGCTGTGGACGCAGCGCGTACCGGCACCGATGTGGTTGCAGTGGAGACGCTTTCGCTCGTCTCCCCGGTCACCGCACCATGCCGGGTAGTGGCGAACATGACCAATTTCGTCTCACACGTCAAGGACTCGGGTATGAACCCCGACACGGTGCCACTGACGTTCTTTCGGAAGACGTCCGGTTCGATCAGCGGCCCCACCGACGACATCGTCAAGCCGACGCACGTGAAACTCCTCGACTACGAAATCGAGATCGGCCTGGTATTCGGCAAGACGCTGACCGTCGGCACCAAGATCGACGCCAGCAACGTGGCCGAGTACGTCGCCGGACTCGTCATCACCAACGACGTGTCTGCGCGAGACGTCCAACTACCGAAAACCCAGTTCTACGAGGGCAAGTCGTACCCCACGTTCACGCCGGTCGGCCCACGACTGCTCCTTCTCGAGGCCGGAGAATTCGACCGGTTCGGCGAGCTGACTCTGACACTGCGCGTCAACGGGACTGTGCGACAGGACAGTACCGTGGCCGACATGATTTACCGGCCGGTCGAATCGCTGAAGGCGCTGAGCAATTTCCAGCGGCTCGACGCGGGCGATCTGCTGCTCACCGGCACTCCCGGTGGTACTGCGCTGAAGGCTCCGGCCAAGCCGATCGAGATGATCGGATCTCTGATCCCGCCGGCGCTCAAGTGGAAGGTGTTCTTCAAGAAGCAGGCCAAGAATCCCGACTTCCTGCAGGACGGCGACGTTCTCGAACTGACGTGCTCCACCCCCGACGGATCCCTCGACCTGGGAGTGCAGCGCACCCGGGTCTCGTACCGATGACCGAACGCGAATCCGACGGCACCCACCACCCGGTGGTCATCGTCGGATCCGGCCCGACGGGCATGACGGCCGCTCTGCTGTTGGCGCAGTACGGCATCCCCTGCCTGGTGCTCGATCGCTGGGCCGACGTCTATCCGCAGCCGCGCGCAGTACATCTCGACGACGAGGTGTACCGAATTCTGCACGACATCGGTGTCGCGGAGGATTTCGCCGGCATCTCACGTCCCGGCCGCGGGCTGCGACTGTGCACCAAAGATCTGCTCACCCTGGCCGAGTTCGAGCGCGATCCCGACGACAGACCGCACGGCTACCCCCAGGCGAACATGTTCGATCAACCGGACCTCGAGCGCCTCATGCGCACGCACGTCGCCCGATACGACACGATCGAGATGCGCGGCGGGTGCGAGATCACCGACGTGCAGAACCTGAAAGATGCCGCCCGAGTGTCGTACACATCCACCGAGGACGGAACCCCACACTGGGTGACCGCGGATTACGTACTGGGCTGCGACGGTGCCAACAGCATCGTGCGCCGGTCCATCGGGTCGAAGATGGAGGACCTCGGGTTCGCGCAACGGTGGTTGGTGATCGATATCGCCACCGATGCCGAACTCGATCAGTGGGACGGCGTTCACCAGGTGTGCGACTCCGAACGATCCGCCACGTACATGCGGATCGGCTCCACCCGCTACCGCTGGGAATTTCGGATGCTCGACGGCGAAACCCTCGACGAGTTCGAGGATCTCGCCGCCGTCCGGCCGCTCATTGCGCCGTGGCTGCGGCACGTCGACGACCCCGCCATGGAGCTGATTCGGAGCGCCGAGTACACATTTCGGGCGCAGGTCGCCGGCCGATGGCGTGATCGACGCGTGTTCGTCCTCGGCGACGCGGCGCACTTGACTCCACCGTTCATCGGACAGGGAATGGGCGCGGGTCTGCGTGATGCGCGCAACCTCGTCTGGAAGATCGTCGGGGCCCTGGATGGGCACGTCTCCGATTCGGCACTCGACAGTTACGAAATCGAGCGAAAGACTCATGCCACGGCCATGATTCGGATGGCCGTCGCCATGGGCTGGACAATGACCGGTGGCAGCCGACTGACCGGAATTCTGCGCACCACGCTCGCACCGGCTCTCGGCCACCTGCCCCTCATCGGAGCGAAGGTGTCCGACAGCGCCACTCCTCCGCTCACCCGTTCCGATTTCGTCCAGCGTCCGGCAGCGCAGATCCGTTCGGTGGTAGGCGCGCTGTGCCCCAACAGCTCCCTGGACAACGGCACCCGACTGGACAGCATCGCGCCGGGACAGTTTCTCTTCGTCTCGACGACCCCGTTGACCGTCGAACAGCGACGCGAGGTCGATCGTCGCGGCGCTGTCGTCGTCGAGGTCGCGGCCTCCTCCGAGCTCGGACTGTGGTTGCGGCGCGGTCACGCGGTAGCGGCTGTCGTACGACCGGACCGAACCGTCATGGCGGCGGGTAAGTCGGTGCCGGCCTTGCACACCCGAGTTCCGAGCACCAGGTTGCGACGAATCGATCGAACCACTCCCACGGCGGCAGTAGCCACCCCGAGAACCGGAAACACCGCAACGAAGAGGCGTAGATGAACACCGCACTTGTCACCGGAGCCACGTCCGGTATCGGCCAAGCCGTCGCCGAACTACTGCTCGCTCGCGGCTACCGCGTCATCGGCACGAGCCGCAGTTGTTCCACCGTGGTCGACCCCATCCCCGGGGTCGAGTACCGAGATCTCGATCTGACCGACCCGGACTCCATCCGGACGTTCGTCGACGGACTTGCCGGCGTGGAGATCGATGTTCTGATCAACAATGCGGGCGAAAGCCAGTGCGGCCCCGTCGAGGAACTCCCGATCGAGGCGGTCACCCGGCTGTTCCAGCTCAACGTGTTCGGTGCCGTCGAGCTCATGCAAGCCGTGCTGCCGGGGATGCGCGAACGCCGTCGGGGCAAGGTCGTCAACATCGGCTCGATGCTGGCCAGCTTCCCGTTGGCCTATCGCTCGTCGTACGCCGCGACCAAGGCAGCGATCAAGGGCTTCTCGACGGCGGCCCGCTTCGAGCTCGCGCCCTACGGGGTGGACATCACCACCGTCGAACCCGGCTCCATCGCCACCGGACTCTCCGCCCGCCGCACCAAGTACTGCGGACCGCATTCTCCGTATCTCCGCGATTTCACGACAGTGATCTCGCACCTCGACGCCAAAGAGGCACAGGGTATCTCCGCGGACACCGTGGCCGAGACGGTCCTGAAAGCCGTCGAGGACAAGAAGACTCGACCCCTCTATGCCGTCGGCAGCAACGCTCCCGCGGTGTTCATGGCGCAGCGACTGCTGCCGCGCACCGTGCTCGAGAAGTTCACCGCCCGGGCGTACGGACTGCCCACCAAGCGACCGGTGACCTAACGGAACAGCCCTGCGACGAACGGGATCGTGTCGGCCTGTGATTGCACGAGCGCTCCGCTGTGATCGGCGTCGTAGGGCCGGAAGGTCACCGGCTGACCGTTGGCGGTGAGCCTGGCGACGTACGCGGCGGTCGTCGGGAACGGGACATCGGTGTCCCGCAGTCCGTGGCCCATGAAGAACGGCTTGTCGAAGCCGGCCTCGGGCATGGCCATGTAGTCGTCGAGAACTGCGGTGAAATTCAGCAGGCTGGTCAACGGCGCAGTGAAGAAATCACCGACCTTGACACCCTCGAGCTGCTCCTCGAGGTCCGCGACACAGGCCGTCTCGGCCAGATCCACGTATTTCTTTCCTACGGGAGTGAGGATGTCGTCCAGGCCCAGCTCGGGGTGCGAATAGCGTAGAGCCGCAGCGATGTACGCGACGTACGCGGTCAGACCGGCCGGGAGCGCCACCGGCGGCATCCCCGGTCCACCGATCGAGACGAGCTTCTCGATGTACGCGGGAGTCCCGGTGCCCACTGCGCCGCGATAGTCCAGATCCGATCCACCGAATTCGGTTGCGTAGCGCGCGGTGTAGATCGCTGCGCCGCCGCCCTGGGACTGACCGACCGTCACCCACTTGCGCGAGAGTTGATCGCTGTAGTTGCGGCCTGCCTTCACCATGTCGACCACGTTGTGCGCCGTGGTCCGCCCGTCCAGATATGCCTGCAATCCTTCGGTGCCGAGGCCGGCATAGTCACTGGCCACAACGGCGTACCCCTGCGCGAGCCAGTTGCCGAGGTACGGCAGATCTCGTTCGGCCAGCGCCGGTCCCGCGACCGAGGGCGCGCACGAGTCACCGAGCCCGGAGGTGCCGTGAGCCCACGAGATCACCGGCCAACCGCCCTCGGGCGCAGTGCCCTGCGGAAGGAAGACGGTGCCGGTGCTCAGGGCCTTCTCGCCGAACGTGTCGGTGGTGACGTAGGTGAGCACCTCGGCCGAGGACGAGCCGGGAATCCAGAATTCTTGCGGTAGAGCGCGACTGGAGACGACATCGCCGATGTTCTGGGTGATCGTCGGCGCTGCGGAGGCAGGGGCGGTCAGCAGGCCAGAAGCCATGCTCGACGCCAGCGCCGTAACTACTGCAAGGGCACCGATCCGACGACGAGCAATCACTGGGTCTCCGTTGCGTTCGAGTGTGCGCCACCGCGTTCGTCGATGCGCGCCACCTTGTAATACACGACCGCGCCGATCCAGACAACGAAAAACGTGCCGACGACGAGTTGGCCCGCGAGGTTGAGGTCGATGACGGCCAGTGCGTCCCACAAGCCACCGGTCAGCTCGAACTGCTCGGCAAGCAGGGTCAGCAGCTGGACCGTCCCGATCACCAACGCAACGAAGACCGACAGGCCCGTCATCGTCATGTTGTAGTAGATCTTGCGGACCGGAGTTACGAACGCCCAGCCGTACGCCTTGGACATGAAGATGCCGTCGATCGTGTCCATCGTGGTCATGCCCGCGGCGAACAGGACCGGCAGCGCGATGATGGCCATCGGCGGGAGCCCGCCGGCGATAGCGGTGGTGCCGGCGATCGCGAGTAGACCGACCTGAGTCGCGGTGTCGAAACCGAGTCCGAACAGCAAGCCGAGCGGGTACATCTGCCACGAATGGTTGATCATCTTGTCGTAGCGGCCCCGGAACAGTCGATTCATCAAGCCGCGCTTGGCCAACAGCTCGTCGAGCCCGGCCTCGGTGACGTCACCGCGTTTCGCGCGCCGCCAGACTCCGACGATGCCGGCGAGGACCGCGATGTTCAGCGCGGCGATGAGGTACAGGAAGGTTCCCGAAACCAACGTGCCGATGATGCCGCCGACCCCGGCGAACGCGTCCTGAAACGCCGTCGCCTGCGACGCGACGAAGGCAATCGCGGCGACGAAGACGAACACGACCGTCGAGTGCCCGAGCGAGAAGAACAGCCCGACTGCCAACGGCCGCTTCCCCTTCTGCAGCAGAAAGCGGGTGGTGTCGTCGATGGCGGCAATGTGATCGGCGTCGAACGCATGCCTGAGACCGAGGGTGTACGCCAGCACGCCGGCTCCGGCGTAAACCAGAGTGCCGTCGGCTCCGGTGAGGCCGTGGATGCTGGGAATCGAGTCGTAGTGGGTGAACAAGCCCCAACCGATTACATGCAGAGCGGCGATGAAGCCGGCCATCGCCAGCAGTCGCGGCACCTCGTCACGAGTGAATCGACTCTGCCGTCGGCCGATCTCGACGGGCGAAAGTTGGGTCGTCATGTCGATCATTGTCTCCGATAACGACGATTTGCTCTTCCTGTGTGACGGCACAGTAGGTGTGCTGAGTGTCCACAATTCGTGTCTGCAGGCGGGATCGCGATCGTCGACGCCCATTGTGGACGCTCAGATCAGTGCGATACGCCCAGTGCCGCCAGTGCCATTGTTCGCAACACCGGCCGAGCATTGCGCGACGGAGTGCGGCCCGCGCTGTAGGGCGTGGAGTTGATGAGTCCGAATACCGCGTGCGCCGTGGTGCGCGCATCGGCCTCGTTCAATTCCGGGTCGACGGCACACAAGGTCGCCACCCACAGTTCCACGTACTCGCGCTGCATGCGGCGCACCTTGCGTCGCGCTCCCTCAGGGAGGCTCTGCAGGTCGCGATCCTGAATTCGAATGAAAGCCGGTGTCTCGAAAGCGAAGTCGAGGTGGAAGTCCACCAGGGCCGACACCGTCTCCTCATCGACCTTCCGCGAGCCGACCACCTCGCGACCGCCGTCGAGCAGATACTCCGAGATTCCGACCATCAGTTCGACGAGCACCGCCTCCTTGTTCGGGAAGTGGCGATAGACGGCCGGTCCACTGATGCCGACGGCTGCACCCAGATCCTCGAGCCGCACCGACGTGAACCCGCGTTCGGCGAACAGCGAGGCCGCGGCATCGAGCAGTTGCTGCCGACGTTCGGCTTTGCGTTGCTCACGCACCGTGGCCGGCTTGACCTCGATCTCCTGCACAGCCACCCCCTCGAACCTGGACTCTCGGTTAATCGTAGTTTACTATCATGTCAGTTATCAACCATTAACTGAACCCTGTGTGACACCGACGTCCAACCCCTGAAGGCGTGCATCTCATGGCGATCGATACCGCTGCCAACCGCGCAGATCATCAGCTACTCACGCAGCAGCTCTCCCAGAAGCTCGCCGTGGCAGCACTCGGCGGTAGCGAGAAGTCCCGGGAACGGCACATCGCCCGCGGCAAGCTGCTCCCCCGCGACCGGGTCGACGAGCTGTTGGATCCGGGTAGCCCGTTCCTCGAGATCGCACCGCTGGCGGCCAACGGCCTCTACGGCGACGAGTGCCCCGGGGCAGGCGTGATCGCCGGCATCGGTCGCGTGGCCGGTCGAGAGTGCATCATCATTGCCAACGACGCCACCGTCAAAGGCGGCACCTACTACCCGATGACGGTGAAGAAGCACCTGCGCGCGCAGGAGATCGCCCTGCAGAACACACTGCCGTGCATCTACCTCGTCGACTCCGGCGGCGCATTCCTGCCGCGCCAGGACGAGGTATTTCCTGACCGCGACCACTTCGGGCGCATCTTCTTCAACCAGGCGACCATGAGCGCCAAGGGCATTGCGCAGATCGCCGCCGTGATGGGCTCGTGCACTGCGGGTGGGGCATACGTGCCGGCGATGAGCGACGAGGCCATCATCGTCAAGAATCAGGGCACCATCTTCCTCGGCGGCCCGCCCCTGGTGAAAGCCGCGACCGGCGAGGTCGTCACCGCCGAGGAACTCGGTGGCGGAGACCTGCACTCCAAGGTCTCCGGAGTCACCGACCATCTGGCAGACGACGACCGCGACGCATTGCGCCGCGTCCGGAAGATCGTCTCCACCCTCGGGCCCCGCACGCCGCGGCCATGGGATGCCGTTCCCACCCGCGACCCGATCGTCGACCAGAGCGAGATCTACGACGTAGTCCCCACCGACCCACGCACCCCGTACGACGTGCGAGAGGTGATCACCCGGGTGGTCGACGCAGGCGAATTCGACGAGTTCAAAGCCGAATACGGCAAGACACTCGTCACCGGATTCGCCCACCTCCACGGCCATCCCGTCGGAATCATCGCCAACAACGGTGTGCTGTTCGCCGAATCTGCGATGAAGGGCGCGCATTTCATCGAACTCTGCGACAAGCGCAGCATCCCACTGGTGTTCTTGCAGAACATCACCGGCTTCATGGTCGGCCGAGACTACGAAGCCGGCGGCATCGCCAAGCACGGCGCGAAGATGGTCACCGCAGTGGCCTGCGCCCGCGTTCCGAAGATCACCGTCGTCATCGGCGGCTCGTACGGTGCAGGCAACTACTCCATGTGCGGCAGAGCGTATTCCCCGCGCTTCCTGTTCATGTGGCCGAATGCGCGGATCTCGGTGATGGGCGGCGAACAGGCAGCGTCCGTCCTTGCCACCGTCCGAGGTGACCAACTGGATGCGTCGGGTAATCCGTGGTCGGAGCAAGACCAGGAGGCGTTCAAAGCTCCGATTCGCGACCAGTACGAGAGTCAGGGCAACCCCTACTATTCGACGGCCCGGCTGTGGGACGACGGCATCATCGACCCCGCCGACACCAGAACTGTTCTCGGACTGGCACTCTCGGCGTGCGCCAATGCGCCGCTCGAGCCGGTCTCCTACGGCGTTTTCCGGATGTGAGAGAGATGACCACGATGTTGGACACCATTCTGATCGCCAACCGCGGTGAGATCGCGGTACGCGTCGCTCGAACGTTGCGCCGCATGGGCATTCGGACCGTCGCCGTCTACAGCGATGCGGACGCCGACGCCCGGCACGTCCGCGAAGCCGATACCGCGGTACGACTCGGCCCTGCCAGCGCACGTGAGAGCTACCTCGACATCGACAAGGTGATCGCCGCCGCGAAAGCCACCGGCGCACAGGGAATTCACCCCGGCTACGGCTTCCTCTCGGAGAACTCCCACTTCGCTGCGGCCTGCGCCGAAGCCGGAATCGCCTTCCTCGGGCCGCCGGAGAAGGCCATCGAGGTGATGGGCGACAAGATCGCCGCCAAGGCCGCGGTCAGCGCCTTCGGTGTCCCGGTGGTACCCGGCATCTCCCGACCGGGACTGTCCGACGACGACCTCGTCGCCGGTGCCCCCGACGTCGGATTCCCGGTGCTGGTCAAACCGTCCGCAGGTGGCGGCGGCAAGGGCATGCGTCTGGTCGAGCGCGCCGAGGATCTGCCTGCCGCGCTGGCCAGTGCCCGCCGCGAGGCTGCCTCGTCGTTCGGCGACGACACGCTGTTCCTCGAGCGATTCGTGTTGCGGCCCCGGCACATCGAGGTGCAGATCCTCGCCGACGGTCACGGCAACGTCATCCACCTCGGTGAGCGCGAATGCAGCCTGCAGCGACGTCACCAGAAGGTCATCGAAGAAGCGCCGTCCCCTCTGCTCGACGCGCAGACCCGAGCGCGTATCGGCGAGGCTGCCTGCAACACCGCCCGCAGCGTCGACTACTCCGGTGCCGGCACCGTCGAGTTCATCGTCTCCGCCGACCATCCCGACGACTTCTTTTTCATGGAGATGAACACTCGACTACAGGTGGAACACCCGGTGACCGAGATGGTCACCGGCATCGACCTCGTGGAGTGGCAGGTCAGGATCGCCGCCGGCGAGCCACTCACGCTGAGTCAGCACGATATTCGACTGACCGGACACGCCATCGAAGCCCGCGTCTACGCCGAGGATCCCGGCCGCGGATTCCTTCCGACCGGCGGCCCCGTCGTCGGGTTACGCGAGCCCACCGGCACGGGCATCCGCGTCGACTCCGGTCTCGCCATCGGCACCGAGGTGGGCAGCAATTACGACCCCATGCTCTCGAAGGTCATCGCGCACGGCCCCGATCGGACTACAGCGCTGCGCAGCCTGGATCGTGCGCTGGCCGATACCTCGGTACTCGGCGTCGTCACCAACATCGAGTTCGCTCGATTCCTGCTCGCCGACACCGAGGTCCGTGCCGGCAATCTCGACACCGGCCTACTGGACCGCCGCGTCGAGGATTTCGTTGCCGCCGACGCCCCCGACGAGGCGATGATCGCCGCAGCCACCGTCGCCTGGCTCGATACGTGGCAGGAGGCGGGCCAGGACATCTGGGCAACGCCGTCGGGCTGGCGGGTGGGAGCGCACGCACCGTTCCAGCTCCGGCTGACATCCGGCACTCGGACCGCGCACGTGTCCATCACCGGGACCCTCGATGCGGCGACGGTCGTCGTCGACGACGAAGAACCGCGCCGACTGCGGGCCTCCGCTACCGAGGATTCCATCGACCTCGTACTCGATGATCGACGCGATTCGATGACCGTAGCCCGAAACGAATCGTCCACCTGGGTATCCAGCTCACGCGGCACCTGGAGAATCGATCGAATCGCCGAACCCAATGTGCGCGAGGACGACACGCAGTCCGGCGACGCAGAGATCCTCTCGCCGATGCCGGGTTCGATCATCGCGATCGGAACGACCTCCGGTAGCGCCGTCACCGCAGGCACGGCCATCGTCGTCGTCGAGGCGATGAAGATGGAACACACCTTGACCACGCCCATCGACGGCACCGTCGAACTCACAGTCGCAGTAGGAGATCAGGTCCGCGTCGACCAGGTCCTCGCCCGCATCGTTCCCACCGACACCGAAGAGGACAAGTCATGACCGAACATCTGTCGTCGTCCAATCTGCCCGACGAATACCAGCAACTGGTCAAATCCGTGGCGGACTTCACCCGCACCGTCGTCGCGCCGGTCTCGGCGAAACACGATGCCGAGCACTCCTTTCCGTACGAGGTGGTCGCAGGGATGGCCGAGATGGGCCTCTTCGGTCTGCCCTTCCCCGAGGAGTACGGCGGCATGGGCGGAGACTACTTCGCCCTGTGCCTGGCACTCGAAGAGCTCGGCAAGGTCGACCAGAGCGTCGCGATGACGCTCGAGGCAGGCGTCTCGCTCGGTGCCATGCCCGTCTACCGTTTCGGCAACGACGAGCAGAAGCAGCAGTGGCTACCCAAGCTCACCGCGGGCAAGGCACTGGCTGCCTTCGGTTTGACCGAGCCGGGTGCCGGTAGCGACGCGGGCGGCACCAAGACCACCGCCAAGCGCGACGGCGGTGACTGGATCATCAACGGCAGCAAGCAGTTCATCACCAACTCCGGAACCGACATCACCGAACTGGTGACCGTCACCGCTGTGACCGGCGTCGACGAGACAACAGGACGCAAGCAGATTTCGTCGATCCTCGTGCCCACCGACACTCCCGGGTTCGTGGCCGAAGCGGCGTACAACAAGGTCGGCTGGAATGCCTCGGACACACACCCGCTCAGCTTCACCGATGTACGAGTCCCGCAGGAGAACCTGCTCGGCCAGGAAGGCCGCGGGTACGCGAACTTCCTGCACATCCTCGACGAGGGCCGGATCGCGATCGCTGCCGTATCGGTCGGTGCGGCTCAGGGTTGCGTCGACGAGAGCGTCAAGTACGCCAAGGAGCGCGAGGCATTCGGCGCTCCGATTGCCCGCAATCAGGCGATCTCGTTCAAGATCGCCCGCATGGAGGCACGCGCACACACCGCACGGACGGCGTATTACGACGCGGCGGCACTGATGTTGGCGGGCAAGCCGTTCAAGAAGGCCGCGTCCATCGCCAAGCTCGTGGCCTCCGAGGCTGCGATGGACAACGCCCGCGACGCGACGCAGATTCACGGCGGCTACGGATTCATGAACGAGTACGTCGTCGCCCGTCACTACCGCGACAGCAAGATCCTCGAAATCGGTGAAGGCACCACCGAGGTTCAGCTGATGCTCATCGCCCGGAGCTTGGGGCTGTGAGCGACAAGCGCATTCGGCAACGCGGCCTGTGGTTCGAGGAGATGGAGCTCGGTACCGTCTACGAACATCGCCCCGGCCGCACCATCACCGAGGCCGACAACACATCTTTCACCACACAGACGATGAACACCCAGGCCCTGCATCTCGATGCCGCCTACAGTGAGACAACATCTTTCGGTCAACGGCTGGTGAATTCGATGTTCACCGTGTCCACCCTCGTCGGATTGTCGGTGACGCAGCTGACCCAGGGCACGATTGTCGCCAACCTCGGCTTCTCCGAGGTCTCCTTCCCGAAGCCGCTGTTTCACGGCGACACCCTCTACGCGGAGACGGTGATCTCGGACAAGCGCGAATCCAAGTCCCGCCCCGGCGAGGGAATCGTGACGTTCACCCACACCGGTCGAAATCAGCACGGTGACGTCGTAGCGATTGCCGTCCGCAAGACTCTCGTCCGGATGCGGCCCGAGGACGACGCGTCGTGACCTGGATTCCCCCTGGCCCGGCGTGGCTGTTCTGTCCCGCTGATCGACCCGAGCGATACGAGAAGGCAGCGGCCCGAGCCGATGTCGTCATTCTGGATCTCGAGGACGCTGTCGGTGCCGCGGACAAAGCCGGCGCTCGCGAGTCCGTGGTGTCGACACCGCTGGACCCGTCGCGCACCATCGTTCGAGTCAATGCGCACGGCACCGAGGACCAGGCTGCCGACCTCGACGCGTTGCAGCGCACCGAGTACACGACCGTCATGTTGCCCAAGTGTGAATCTGCCGGTCAGATAACAGCTCTGGCCCCACTGAATGTCGTCGCACTGATCGAATCCCCCCTCGGGGCGATGACGGTGTTCGACGCACTCGCAGCCGACAATGCCATCGGTGCCATGTGGGGCGCCGAGGATCTGGTCGCTGCGATGGGCGGGAATTCGAGTCGACACACCGGTGGGCAGTACCGCGATGTCGCACAGCATGTTCGGTCGCAGACATTGCTGGCCGCCAAGGCGCGGGGACTGTTCGCGCTCGATTCGGTCTACCTCGACATTCCCGATCTCGACGGCGTCCGCGCCGAGGCCGACGACGCTGTAGCCGTGGGCTTCGACGGCAAAGTGGCCATCCACCCCAGTCACATCCCCGTCATTCGCGAGGCCTATGCGCCCACGGTCGAGGAAATCGATTGGGCCACAGCCGTACTCGACGCCGTCGAGCACAATCGCGGGGTGTTCGCCTTCCGAGGTCAGATGGTGGACGCACCGGTGCTGGCCCATGCTCGACGCATCGTCGCCCGCCGACCGATGTAGTTGCAGACGCCGATTAACGGCAGGCGCTGTACGGTGGCTGTACGAGCATCGGCACGGAAGGCGCAGCAATGACGGCGAAGGACCCCGCCCTGACGGCGCTGGCCCAGAACTGGCTGGCGTTGTCGGTCCTGCACGGTCGCATCGAGAGCCGCATCGAGAAGGCTCTGCAGGCCGGCCACAACCTCAGCGCTCGCGAGTATTGGCTGCTCGACGTCCTGGCACGTCAGCACGACGGGGTGGGCGGACACCTGCAGATGAAGCAGGTGGCCGACGCCGTCGTCCTGAGCCAGAGTGCAACGACCCGTCTGGTCACCCGCCTCGAGGACCGCGGCCTGCTCACCCGGTACCTCTGCCCCACCGACCGCCGCGGCATCTACACCGACGTCAGTGACGAAGGCCTGGCTCTGCTCGAGGCAGCGCGGCCGACCAACGACGCGGCCCTGCGTGAGGCCCTCGACGAAGCAGCACGCGAACCGGACCTCGTACCCCTCGTCGACGCCGTCCGCCGATCCGCGAACTGACGTCAATCCAGCTGTTCGACGACCGTCCGAGTCGTATCGGCGACAAGGGCGTTCATGGCCGGTGAGTCCTCCGCGCCCGACGTCGTAGCACTGAGGACGACGAGCAGGATCCTCTGACCTTCGGGTCCGAGCATGAGGCCCGCGTCGTTGGAGACACCGTAGCTACCGGTTCCGGTCTTGTCGGCCGACGTCCACTGCGGGGGAATGCCCGCGCGGAAGCGAGCCGTGGAGGTTTGGGTGCCCGCCATCCAGTCCAGCAACTGCTGTCGTGATGCCTGCGTCAGTACGTCGCCGTCGAGCAGGGTCCGATAGCCGGCGGCCATCGAATTCGGAGTTGTGGTGTCCCGAGGGTCGTCGGGGATGGCCGTGTTCAACTCCGGCTCGATGCGATCGAGGCGGAATTCGGTGTCGCCGAGCGATCGCGCGAAGTCGGTGAGCGCCGCTGTGCCACCTGCTTCACGTATCAGCAGATTGCCGGATGTGTTGTCGCTCTTCGTCAACGCTGCGGAGGCGAGATCTGCGATGGTGACGACCGAGCCGGGTGCCCAATCGACGGCCGACTCGGGCACCTTGTCCTCTGCGGCGATTGTTCTGGTGTCGGTCAGCTGCAGCCTGCCTGCGTCGACGGCAGCGAGTACGGCCCCGACGGCGTACACCTTGAACGTCGAGCAGAACGCGAAACGTTCGTCACCGCGATAACTCTGGATGGATCCGGACGTGAGATCGAGTGCGCTGACGCCGAGCCGAGCGCTGTCCCTCGCCTCGAGCTGAGAATATGGCTGTTCGGCCATCGCCTGATCAGTCGTGGTCCGAGATGTACTCGCTGCGGATTGCGGTGGTTCGGTAGTGGCCGTCGAGGAGCACGCGACGCCTGCCGTCAACGTTGCTGCCGCGATCACGGTGATCAGTCGGGTGGTTGTCGAGGTACGCATGGGGTCATGCGATCACAGAACCTGGGTACGTAACTACTGGCCCCTCGGCCTTCCATTCCGCTTTCGGCCCAGCAGCTGTTCGCGGGCTCGAGCGCCTGGTTGCGAAAGCCGACCACGCGGGTGCGTGGAACCTTCGGCTCCATTATCGTTACTTCTGGTACGTAACGGAGAGCTCAATCGACCTCGAACGAGCCGCCCGGACGACTACAATCAGGAGGCACTTCATGAACGCCACCACACGCGCGATATTGAGCCCGGTCGTGGGTGCCATCGTCGCGCTGGCAATTCTCTGGGGCGTCGGCGGGGACATCCCGCTCTGGCGAGCCGCATCGATGGTTCTGGTCGGTGCGGGCGTCGTCTTCGGACTGAATTTCGCCTGGGAAGCCAATCCCTGGACCGAGAATCCCACAAGCGACGAGCACGAGCAGGTCACTGCCCGATAGAGGAACACTGCGGGAGGATCACTCGGCTTTCGACGGTGCCTCCCGCACTGCAACCGCCTGAGTAAAGCTTGGATTTCCCACGCTCACGGCCGTGCGTTCACTGCGCGGTCCATGTCGGATCGCGTTTCTGTAGGAATGCGGTGATTCCTTCGACGACGTCCTGCGTGGTGGTGAGTCGATCCAATTCCTGACGGTTCTGTGCCCACGAATCTTTCTCGTGCGCGATGGCACCGTCGGTGATACGTCGGGCCAGACGCTTGGATGCGCGCACCGCCAGCGGAGCGCCTTCAGCACAGAGCCGAGCGAGTTCGAGGGCGGTGTCGAGGACCTCGCTCGGGGCCACAACTCTGTTGACCAATCCCCACCGTGCGGCTTCCTGCGCGGAGATCGGCTGTCCGGTCAAGATCATCTCCAGAGCAATGTGTTCCGGCACCGCGGACATCAGCCGAAAAGCGCCACCTGCACCAGCGATGAGACCACGCCGGATCTCGGGCAGGCCGAACACTGCCGTGTCCGACGCGACGACCATGTCCGAGACCAGCGCGATCTCGGTTCCGCCGCCCATCGCCGACCCGTTCACGGCCGCGATGACCGGGACCGAGATCGGGTGTTGCACAATGCCGGCGAACCCCCAGTGCTCGGTCTCGGGCGGGGTCACCGCGCCGGGTCCTCCGGTGCCGAGGGCCTTCAGATCGGCACCGCCACAGAAAGTCGCCGATCCCGCGCCGGTCAGGACGATGGCTCGGATGTCTCGATCTGCCTCGGCGGACTCCCACGCCTCCCCGAGCAACGTGTGCACGCGGGCGTCGATGCTGTTGGCAGCTCGCGGTCGGTTGATGGTGACGACGAGTACGTGACCTTCCCGCCTGGTCAGTACGACAGGTTCGGTGCTAGCTGCTTCGGACACGGATGTTCCCCTCGATGGTGTCGACAGTGACTGTGGTCCCAATGATTTCGCGTGCCGGGTCGGTTCGATACAGGGACAGCGCACGGGCGCTGGCCGTGTCCCCGGGTGCCGTCTGTGCGGCGACGCGTCGTCCGCGTTCGTCTCTCGCGACGAGGAACGCCTGGTTCGGTTCCTGCTGCCGAGAATGCTCGACGGACACTGTCTCCACCACGAGAGTCCCGTCCTGTACAGGTGCACGAGGCGGTGAATCCGGCGTCAGCACTGCGGGTTCGGGATTTCCTACGTAGCCCTGTGGGTGCTGGTCGCCACCGAGCAGCACCGAGTGGTGATACGTCATATAGCCACCGTTCGCGTGCACCAGTGCGCAGTTCTTGCCGCCGCGAATCTCGCGGACGGATGCGGTGATCGAATGCAGCGAATGACTACTGAGGGGACCACCGAAGGACGAATGACCACCGGTCACACTGGGTACCAATGATTTCGGCGTTCCGAGGTGTCGGGTGGCGAGGGTCGGCACGATCGGGAAGCAGCTGTACACGTCGACCGCGTCGAGTTGTTCGACTCCGATCTCTGCGGCGCGCAAGGCTCGGTCCATCGCATCCTCCATCGCTGGAGACCGGCCGAAATCGCTGCGGTCGAGAATGTCGACCGAATCCTCGGCACCCGCACCGCCCCAGACGAACACGAGGTCGCCCTCGGGGACACCGCGATCTCGGGCTTCGGCCAAGCTGGTCACCACGATGCACGCCGCCTGGTCGACGAAGGGCATGGCGTTCATCGACAACGGATACGGCTCGCACACGATGCGGTTCTTCGGCGACGGCGTGCCGATGTCGGCAGCCGTCCGCACTCGCCCGTTCCACGAGTACGGGTTCTTCTGGGCGACAACGGAAAACTCCGCATAAAGGTCGCTGCACTCGACCAGTCGAGACTCCGGATCCAGTCCGGCCTCGAATCTGAAGCGGCTCTCGAACAACGGATAGATCCGAACCGGAGTGATGAGGCCGGCCTCTTGCATTGCGGCACTTCCGAGTTGATCGAGGTCGAAGGTGGGCGGACCTCCCGGGTCCGCGCTCCATCCCCCATCCCGCACGGGCTCTCGCCCGGCCTTGACCAAGGCGCCCATCGAGGCCTGCGCTTCACCGCCCGCGATCACCGCTACCGTCGACTCCCCGGACGCAATGCGCGAGGCTGCGCGGTCGAGAAGGCGCGCGGGCCACTGACCACCGATCGGCGCGTCGAACACATCTGTGGGGGTGGCACCGAATCTACGGGCCAGCGCAGCGGCGGGACTGGCGTAAGCCCAGCTGGCGATATG
The DNA here is from genome assembly GCF_002258575.1 of Rhodococcus sp. 05-2254-5. NCBI lineage: Bacteria > Bacillati > Actinomycetota > Actinomycetes > Mycobacteriales > Nocardiaceae > Rhodococcus > Rhodococcus sp. 05-2254-5. Next base: position 218,082 of record NZ_NOZG01000032.1, read on the forward strand.
GCAGAACGTGATGCTGTCCGCTCTGCGAATCCACGGCTCCGACGTCGGCGAATCCTGGAGTGCCTCGGTGGCAGCGCGCGTGATCAGTTCCATGGGTTCGACGCCCATGGGTTCGCCGCGGCCGCTTGTCTCACCGATAGCCACGATCACCGGAACACGTCTCGGATCCACCGTCGACGCCTCGTGGCGTACAGAACTCATGACCGGGAACCTATTACAGACACAGATTGTCCGCAATGCCGGGTAGGTGCCACAATCCCTGGGTGACCGACAAAACCACGAGCCGACGGGGCAGGCCGCGTGATCCCGATCTGGAGGACCGCGTCTACGACGCAGTGCTCGAGGTCTACTGGGAGAAAGGCTGGTCGGGTTTCACGCTCGACGCCGTTGCTCGCCGCGCGTCCGTCGGCAGGGCGGCGCTCTACCGACGCTGGGAATCGAAGGGGGCCTTAGTCGTCGATGCGCTGGAAGCTCGAAGTCCGCTCGCGACACCGATCGACCTCGGCAACCTGCGGGCGGATCTCGTCGAATTGGCGGTGCAGCTTTTGCAGGGCTACCGAGGAACGGCCGGTCTCGTCAGCCTGCGCGTCGCCCTCGATGCGCGGGTGCACCCCGATCTACTCGGGCACATGATCGACACACTCAACCGAAGCCGACTGGTTGCGGCCCGGCTGATCGTGCACCGAGCCCAGAAACGGGGCGAATTACCCGAGTCGGCCGATACCACCAGGATTCTCGAACTCGTGACAGGAGCGGTTCTCAGCCATGTCATCTTCTCGCATCACACCGATGCCGATCGAGGCGACACCGAGGACCGCGTCTACGCAGAAAGTCTGGTCGACGCGGTCCTCGGTGGTGTGTAGCTCCGGTCGTGCGCGTTTTGCGCGCCTCCAGGTACGCAAAACGCGCACGTGGGAAGCTGCTCAGAACGCGTGGGCACCGACCAGAGCCGGCATCGGCACCACGAAGAGGTCTGCGGTGGCGATGCGTCGCACTGCGCGGTGCAGGGTGACCGACTCCAGTAACCCGTTGGCGTCCACCGTGTAGTCGACCTCGAGCACTCCCGCGGCGGTACCGATTCGGATGGTTCCCGGACGGCCGGACCCTGCGTTGGCAGTGACGACCCCACCGATGACCGTTGCCGCTGCGGCCACAGCCACCGCGGAGGTCAGTCCGATCGCCGGGTGCGGGGCCATCATCGAGAGCATGCGTACCGAGATGTCGTAGTCGGCGGAGGCAACGTGCTCACCCGTCGTCGTCACGTACTCCCGCGGCGGGCCGACGATCCCGACCTTCGGAATGGCATGCGAAACAGGTTCTTCGGGCTTGCTCAGCCCCATCCGCAGAGCGGCCTGTCGGCGTAGCGCGATCAGAGTGGGGACGTGAGCGGCGACGACATCGTTGGGCTCCGACCCGGTCAATCCGAAATCGGCGGCGTCGAACAATGCGGCGGGTGCGCCCGCCCGAACGAACGTTCCGCGGAACTCGTTGCCGCCGAGAGCGACTCGATCGACCTCTGCGCCGGTGGGAAGCATCGTCACTCGGTCCGAGGCCGGATCGGTGAAGGTCAACCCCACCGGGACGCCGAGAGCCGTGGTGCCGGGGACGGACGCGTCACCCTCGGCAGGAATACGTCCGCCGGGAGTCGCGATCTCCGCCGCCAGAATTGCACCGGTGTTCTCGTTGCGCATCCGGACCACGGTGACGTGGTCGTCCACGGCGACGAGACCGGTCTGCACGGCGTAGAGGCCGATTGCCGTCGCACAGTTTCCGCAGTTGCTGCCCCACTCCACGGTGCGGTTCTCGATGGCGACCTGAGCGAAGAGGTAGTCGACATCGATACCGGGTGCGCTGGAGCGTCGAACGATGGCGGCCTTGGAGGTGGTGGAGCTGCCTCCCCCGACACCGTCGAGCTGACGCGGGTCACCCGATCCGAAGGCCGCGGTCAGGATGTTGTCGAGACCGCCGGCGTCGGCGATGTACGGGTCGATGTCGACCGCGTTGAACAGCCAGCACTTGCTGGTGCCTCCACGCATCCACGTTCCACGAAGAGTGAACATCTGGTGTGCCTTCCGATCAGGATCCGATGCTTCCACCCTGCGACAGAGGATGGTCAAGCACAATTACGAAATATGTTCAGGCCGTGCAGGAGCGCTTAACGCATGCGTCCCGGTCAGAACAGCTCGGGCACGACCACCAGGATCAACCAGCACAGGGCCGGCGCGATGGCGACGACGATCCCTGCATTGAGCAGCAGTTGACGGTAGAAACGCGGGCGCTCGATGTTCTGCGCGTTGGCCAGCACGAGCGCACCGTTGGTGGAGAAGGGCGAGACATCGACGACGGTGGCCGAGATGGCCAGAGCAGCGACGACTCCGACGACCGGCAGTGCACCGGTTCCCAGCAGCGGCATGGCCAGCGGAATGACGGCGGCCAGCAGAGCGGTGGAGGACGCGAACGCCGAGGTGATGCCGATGACGTAGCAGAGCACGATGGCCACGATGATCGGAGCACCGATGGTGATCGCCATTTCGGCCAGGTGATCGATGGTGCCCACTTCTTGCAGGATCGAGATGTAGGTGACCATGCCGGCGACCAGCAGAACCGTCGACCAACTGATGTCTGCGATGGCTTCGTTCTGCTTCTTCAGATCCGTGAACGCCAGGACCGCTCCGGCTCCGATGGCGATGAAGCTGATCGGCAGGTGCAATACGAGAACGAGTACCAGGAGTGCGCCGATGAGGAAGAGCGTGAGCTTCTGGACGAACGTGACCGGGGCCGGGGCGTCGACCAGTGTGGTTGTGGTCGGACGAGTGAGCACCTGGGTGCTGCCTCCTGCCGAGCTGCCGCCGCCGGTGCCGCCGCCGGTGGGGACGGACGTCTTGACCGGCGTTCCGCCGACGGGGCCACTGCCGGGAGCGGGATCGGTGGACCCCGTTGCGGTGTACTCGAAGCCCTTCATGCGGGCCAGGGCCGCGTAGCCGACAACCGTCAGCACCGAGAGCAGCAGGTTGATGCCGTAGCTGGCGAAGAACAGCGTCCACGGGTTCAGGGCGAGGCCGTTGTTCTCGACGATGTCGCGAACCAGTACACCGGAGACGGAGATCGGGGAGAACGCGCCTGCATGGGCACCGTTGATGACCATGATGCCCATGACCAGCGGGCTCATGCCGGTTCGAGCTGCGAAAGCCATGGCTGCAGGCACGATGAGCGCCACCGCGGCGGGGCTGAAGGTACCGAGTGCAGTCAGGACCGAGGCGACGAAGAAGAACACCCACGGAACCACCGTCACTCGACCGTGCACCGCTCGGATGCAGCTGTTGACCAGAAGATCGATGGTGCCGTTGCGTTTGGCCATGCCGAAGAAGTAGGTGACTCCGACGATGGTCAACACGATCGAGCTGGGGAACTCGTTCAGAATTTCCTTGTCGTCGAATCCCAGCGCGAAGTATCCGACCACGAAGGCACCGATGAAGCCGAGGATGCCGATGTTGATCGGAAAGAAGGTTGCGATCACGAACATCGCAACCAATGCGATGAGCGGGAGGATCTCGATGGAGGTCATGGGCGTCTTTCAGGTGGCTGGTAGGTGCTCGGTTACATCCGCACTCGAACGTTGTCCCAGTCACATTATTGACGTCCGCCTTTTAGGACAATATCGTTTTGCTACCTGGCCGTTTAGCTCAGCTGAAAGATAGACGCATGAACCACACCTTCGACGTCGTGACGTTGTTTCTTCTTCTCGACATCGCCGAGGCCGGATCGCTGACGGCCGGTGCCGAGCGGGCGAACATGACCCCCTCCGCGGCGTCGCAGCGCATCAGCAAACTCGAACACGGCATCAAACAACCGGTGTTGACCCGCCTGCCACGCGGCGTACAACTCACCGAAGCCGGCGAAATCCTCACCAGCCGCGCCCGCTTGTTCAGACGGGAGATGCGCGCCGCGAGCGGCGACCTCGAAGCGATCCGAGGGCTCGAACGCGGTTCGGTGCGGCTCGGCTCGTTTCCCACGGTCAGCGCGTCGCTGCTCTCCGACGCGTTGAAGGACTACCACTCGCGGTGGCCCGGCGTCGACGTCCGCGTGCGATCGGCGGTCCGCCCGCAGTTGCTCGACATGCTGCATTCGAGCGAAATCGACCTGGCGCTGCTGTGGAGCTACGCCTGGACGGAAGAGGCCGAACGATCGCTGTCACTCGAGCCGCTGATGGAAGACCCGACCGTGCTGCTGCTGCCGATCGACGACGATCGGGTGCAGCACGATGTATCGCTGCACGATCTTCGTGACGCGCGATGGATCATCCGCAGCAACGACCACCCGGCTGCCGAAGTTCTCTATCGCAGTTGTCGCGTAGCAGGATTCGAGCCCGACGTCGTCTACGAGGCACACGACTATCAGGAGATCGAGGCCATGGTGGCTGCCGGTGTCGGCATCGCAATGGTGCCCGGGTTGTCGGTCATTCACCATCGACCCGACGTCACCACCATCGACTTCCCCGACACGGATCGGGTACCGACGCGCGTCATCTACATCGCGTCACTCGCCAGGCGTCAGTACACCCCGGCGATGTATGCCATCTCGACCGCATTGCGCGGTGCGGCCGAGCGCATCGCAGCTGCGACTACAGCAGTTCCCTGATGGCGTTCTCGAAGCCGGTGACGTGTTCGAGGGTCAGTTCGGCCGCGGTGTCCGCATCGCCGTCGATGATCGCCTGCAGCAACACGACGTGCTCACGGACATGGCCGGCCACGTTAGGCAGTCGGTCGAGAAACAGGCACCAGATGCGCGTGGCGTGCGCGTCGAGGCTGACCAGAATGTCTTCGAGGTGAGGATTGCCCGACGCCCGATAGATCTCTCGATGCACCGCAACATCTTTGCGCAGCACCTCGCGTGAATCGTCGGTGTCGTCGATGCTCGCGATGGAGGCCGCGAGCTCGGCCAGCCGGTCTCGAGCCGCCCGTGTCGCGGTCCGCGCCGCACGAGCCGAGGCCGCCGGCTCGAGCTGCTTGCGGATCTCCGAGATGTTGGCCAGGTCGGTCATGTCGACGGCGGTCGCGAAGGTTCCGCGTCGGGGATACGCGACGACGAGGCGCTCACGTTCGAGTCGTTTCAGACCCTCACGAATCGGTGTGCGCCCCAGCCCCAATTGCTCGGCCAGGCGGTCGTCGTTGATCGGTTCACCGGGACGAATTTCCAACATGATCAGCTGCTCACGCACTATTTCGTAGGCTCGATCGGCGTTGGTTCCGACAAACTGCGTTGCATCCATCACCGGCTGAATTTCGATCGTCATCTTGTCTGCTCACTCCCGGTCGACGCCCCGCCCTTGACGGCTCTGCTTTGTGATCTTACTCTATTGGCATCTTGATATATCAGTTCCAGATCATTGATCTTCCAGAAGGGCGGCCATCTTGACGCAGGACTTCGCACCGACAGCGACGGCACCGCACCCGAGAGGCGTGACGAACCGAGTACTCGCCGATCTCGACCCCGAGGTGCACCGCGCGATCAGTGCCGAGCTCGGCCGCCAGCAGAACACCCTCGAAATGATCGCGAGCGAGAACTTCGCACCCTTGGCCGTCATGCAGGCGCAGGGTTCGGTACTGACGAACAAGTACGCCGAGGGCTACCCCGGCCGGCGCTACTACGGCGGATGCGAAAACGTCGACGTCATCGAGCAACTCGCGATCGACCGGCTCAACGCCTTGTTCGGATCGTCGTTCGCCAACGTGCAGCCGCACTCCGGTGCGCAGGCCAATGCCGCTGCCATGGCGGCACTGCTGCAGCCGGGCGATTCGATTCTCGGTCTCGCACTCGCCCACGGCGGACACCTCACGCACGGCATGAAGCTGAACTTCTCCGGCAAGCTGTACGACGTCTCGGCCTACCACGTCCGCGAAGACGACCATCTCGTCGACATGGCAGAGGTGGAGCGCCTCGCCCACGAGCACCGTCCCAAGCTGATCATGGCCGGTTGGTCCGCCTACCCGCGCCACCTCGACTTCGCCGAATTCCGCCGCATCGCAGACGAAGTCGGTGCCTACCTGATGGTGGACATGGCGCACTTCGCCGGCCTGGTCGCCGCCGGACTGCACCCGTCACCGGTACCGCACGCGCACGTGGTCACCTCGACGACGCACAAGACGCTCGGCGGACCGCGCGGCGGCGTCATCATCACCAACGACGCCGCGCTGGCGAAGAAGTTCAACTCCTCGGTCTTTCCCGGTCAGCAGGGCGGGCCCCTCGAACACGTCATCGCCGGCAAGGCCGTCGCCTTCAAACTTGCTGCAGAAGAGGACTTTCGGGAACGGCAGCAGCGCACCCTCGAAGGCGCGAAGATCTTGGCCGATCGACTGTTGACCGACGACGCAGCAGCCGCAGGCATCGACGTGGTCTCGGGCGGCACCGACGTCCACCTCGTTCTCGTGGACCTGCGCAAGTCCGAACTGGACGGCAAGCAGGCCGAGGACAGACTCCATCACGTCGGAATCACCGTGAACCGCAACGCAGTTCCGTTCGATCCACGGCCACCCATGGTGAGCTCCGGAGTCCGCATCGGCACCCCGGCCCTCGCGACCCGCGGCCTGGACGCCACGGCCTTCGCCGAGGTCTCCGACGTCATCGCCCACGCGTTGCGTCCCGACACCGACGACCGCGGACTCGATGCACTGCGAATCCGGGTCGAAGCCGTCGCCGCGCAGTTCCCCCTCTACTCCGACCTGACGGAAGGCTACCGATGACCGCCCCCGTAACCCCTCCGGGCGCACATCTGCCCGACCACCCGGACTTCCTGTGGCGCAACCCCGAGCCGAAGAAGTCGTACGACGTCGTGATCATCGGCGGCGGCGGACACGGCCTGGCCACCGCGCACTACCTCGCCAAGAACCACGGCATCACCAATGTGGCTGTGCTGGAGAAGGGGTGGCTCGCCGGCGGAAACATGGCGCGCAACACCACCCTCATCCGGTCCAACTACCTGTGGGACGAGAGCGCGCGCATCTACGAGCACTCGCTGAAGCTGTGGGAAGGGCTCGCCGACGACCTCGACTACCCCATCCTGTTCAGCCAGCGCGGCGTCCTCAACCTCGCGCACAGTCTGCAGGACGTGCGCGACAGCGTGCGACGCGTCGAGGCCAACCGACTCAACGGCATCGACGCTCAGTGGGTCGACCCCGACGAGGTCAAGAAGCTGTGCCCGATCGTCAACATCTCCAGCGACATTCGCTACCCGGTGCTCGGTGCGACGTACCAGCCACGCGCCGGCATCGCCAAGCACGACTACGTCGCCTGGGGATTTGCCCGACGCGCCGACGCGGCCGGTATCGACATCATCCAGAACTGTGAGGTCACCGGCTTCACCACCGACGGCAACCGCGTCACCGGGGTCAAGACCACGCGTGGCGACATCGCCACCGGCCAGGTCGCGCTGTGCGCAGCCGGGCACACCTCGACGCTGACGGACATGCTCGGCATCAAGACTCCGCTGCAGAGCCATCCGCTGCAGGCCCTCGTCTCGGAGTTGCTCGAGCCCGTGCATCCCACGGTCGTCATGTCGAATGCCGTGCACGTGTACGTCTCTCAGGCCCACAAGGGCGAACTGGTGATGGGTGCGGGCGTCGACTCCTACAACGGCTACGGCCAGCGCGGTGCGTTCCACATCATCGAACGGCAGATGGCAGCTGCAGTCGAGTTGTTCCCCGTCTTCGCTCGCGCGCACCTGCTGCGCACCTGGGCCGGCATCGTGGACGTCTGCCCCGATGCCTCCCCCATCGTCGGACGCACGCCGTTCGACAACGTGTTCCTCAATTGCGGTTGGGGTACAGGCGGATTCAAGGCCACCCCCGGTGCCGGTTGGTGCCTGGCCGACACCATCGCCAACGACGAGGTCCACGAGTACATCGCACCGTTCAGTCTGGACCGATTCGTCACCGGCGCGCTGGTGGACGAGCACGGTGCCGCAGGCGTGGCTCACTAGTTTCTCCGCCCCGACACACGCAGCACCCGAACGAGAAATCTTGGAGTGGCAATGCAATTGATCGAATGCCCGTGGTGCGGGAGTCGAGAAGAGACCGAGTTCCACTACGGCGGCCAGGCGCACATCGCCTACCCCGAGGATCCCTCGGCTCTGACCGACGAACAGTGGGCGCACTTCGTGTTCTTCCGCGACAACCCCAAGGGGCTCTTTGCGGAACGGTGGAGCCACAGCGCGGGCTGTCGGCGTTGGTTCAACGCCGTGCGGGACACCGCCACCTATCGAATCCACAGTGTCTATCGCCTCGACGACCCGAAGCCGGTGAACCCATGACCGCATTCCGCACCGCATCCGGCGGCCGCATCGACCGCACGAGCACCTTCGACTTCACGTTCGGCGGCTCGGCCCTGCAGGGCCACCCGGGCGACACGCTGGCATCTGCGTTGCTCGCCAACGGTATTCATCAGGTGACCACCAGCATCAAGCTCGGCAGGCCCCGTGGATTCACCGCTGCATGGGCCGAGGACACCGGCGGACTCGTACAGATCGAGGAGCCGTTCCCCGAGCCGATGCTGCTCGCCACGACGATCGAGCTGTACGACGGCCTGGTCGCTCGGGGCATCCCCGGACAGGGGCGTCTCGCCGAGATCTCCGACTCCGCCAAGTACGACGCCATGCACGCCCACGCCGACCTGTTGGTCGTCGGCGCCGGCCCGGCCGGTCTGACGGCCGCTCTGGTCGCCGCCCGCAGTGGCGCTCGCGTGGTCGTCGTCGACGATCAGAGTGAATTCGGCGGCTCCCTGCTCGGCTCCGACGACGTCATCGACGGACGGCCGGCCCTGGACTGGGTTGCCGACGCGGTGGCCGACTTGTCGACCTTCCCCGACGTGACGTTGCTGCGCCGCACCACCGCGTTCGGTTCCTACGACGACGGCTTCGTGCTCGCCCTCGAGCGTCGCACCGATCACCTGGGCTTGGAAGCTCCTGCAGCGCTGAGCCGTCAGCGAGTCTGGCGTATTCGCTCGCGTCACATCCTGGTGGCCACCGGCGCCCACGAGCGGCCCGTCGTCTTCACCGACAACGACCGACCCGGAATCATGTTGGCGCACAGTGCACGTACGTTCCTGCATCGCTACGGCGTGACGGTAGGAACCGAGGCCGTGGTGTTCACCACCAACGACAGCGCGTACAAGGCAGCCGTCGATGTGCACGACGCCGGGGTCCGCATCGCGCGCATCGTCGATGCCCGCTCCGAGGCACCGGAACACTGGCTCGGCCCGTGCCGCGAGCGCGGTATCGAAGTGCGCACCGGCAGCGTCGTATCCGGCACCCGCGGCGACACCCGCGTCACTCATGCATTGGTGACCGGTGCCGACGGTGCCACCGACACCGTGGCGTGCGACGTACTGCTCGTCAGCGGTGGCTGGAACCCCGCCGTCCACCTGTTCAGTCAGGCCCGCGGAAAGCTCCGCTACGACGGCGAACTCGGTGCGTTCGTTCCCGCGGACGACGTCGAGGGCATCAGTGTCGCCGGGTCGGCCTCGGGAGTGTTCGATCTGGCAGGATGCCTCCGCGACGGTAACTCGGCCGCGGCAGGTGCGCTGACCCGTCTCGGCTTCGACGTCACCGAAACGTCGCCACCAGCAGTCGAATCCGTGCCCAGCAGCGAGTCGCTGGTGCTGTGGCGGGTGCGCGACGACTTAGGAGCCGACAGCCAGTTCGTCGACGTGCAGCGTGACGCGACGGTGGCCGATCTGGTCCGCGCCGTCGGTGCAGGCATGTCGTCGATGGAACACATCAAGCGCTACACCACGATCGGCACCGCGCACGATCAGGGCAAGACCTCCGGTGTGGTGTCCTCGGGCATCGTGGCGGAGCTGCTCGACAAGCCGGTGGAGAACCTGGGCACCACCACCTTCCGACCGCCGTACACCCCGGTGGCGTTCGCGGCGTTGGCCGGCCGCAACCGCGGCATGGCCTTCGACCCGGAACGGGTTACTGCAGTTCATGATTGGCACGTCGCCCGCGGCGCGGTCTTCGAGGACGTCGGACAGTGGAAGCGGCCCCGCTACTATCCACTGCCCGGCGAGGAGATGCACGACGCCGTGCTCCGCGAGTGCGCGGCCGTGCGTGCAAGCGTTGGCATGCTCGACGGTTCGACACTGGGCAAGATCGACGTGCAGGGCCCCGACGCCGGTGTGGTGCTGGACATGTTCTACACGAACATGATGAGCAACTTGAAGGTCGGCATGGTTCGCTACGGCGTGATGTGCGGTGCCGACGGCATGGTGATCGACGACGGCACCGTGATGCGGTTGGCGGACGACCGATTCCAGGTGTTCACCACCACGGGCGGCGCAGCAGGAATGCTCGACTGGATGGAGGAATGGCTGCAGACCGAATGGCCGCACCTGGCGGTTCGGCTGACGTCGGTGACCGAGCAGTGGGCCACGTTCCCCGTCGTCGGACCGCGCTCCCGCGACCTCGTCGGCGAGATCTTCCCCGAGCTCGACGTCTCCAACGAGGCGTTCCCGTTCATGGCCTGGCGTGACGCCTCGGTCGACGGTGTGCCGGTACGCGTGGCGCGCATCAGCTTCTCCGGTGAACTGGCCTTCGAAGTGAACATCGATTCTTGGCACGCCCACGCACTGTGGTCGCGGCTGATCGATGCGGGCGAGAAGTACGGCATCACCCCCTACGGCACCGAGACCATGCACGTGCTGCGGGCCGAGAAGGGCTACCCGATCGTCGGCCAGGACACCGACGGGACCGTCACCCCACAGGACCTCGGTATGAGCTGGGCGGTATCGAAGAAGAAGCTCGACTTCATCGGAAAGCGCTCGTTCGACCGTGCCGAGAACCGGAACCCGTTGCGCAAGCAATTCGTCGGGCTCCTGCCCGTCGATCGGGAGACCGTCCTCCCCGAGGGCTCGCAGATCATCGAGCACTCCGAGAGCGGCGTCCTCCCCGAGCTTCCGGTTCCGATGCTCGGCCACGTCACGTCGAGTTACGCCAGCGCAGAATTGGGCAGGCCGTTCGGGCTGGCCCTGCTCGAGGCCGGGCGTGACCGACTCGGCGACATCCTGCACGTCCCGGTGGGCGACACCCTCGTCGCCGTGGAAGTCACCGGCTCCGTACTCGTCGACCCGGAAGGTAACCGCCGTGATGGCTGACCGACTCGCCGCCAGAAGCCCACTCGCAGAAACAGTTCTGCCGGACTCGTCTGCTGTCCGCATCGTGGAGGAGCCGTTCCTGGCCGGGATCGACCTGTGGGTCGACCCGAGCGGGCCGGGCGGTGCCGCTGCCTCGGCCGAGCTCGGCACCGAGCTGCCCGGCCCCGGACGCGTTGCCGAGGGCACGAACACCACCGCGATCTGGCTCGGCCCGGAGGAGTGGCTGGTGATCGGGGCGGGCCTCGATCCGGTCGAACTCGAACACCGTCTCGGCTCGGCCGTTCGTGAGCATCGCGGTGCGGCAACCGATGTGTCCGCACAGCGAACCAGTCTGCGGCTGAGCGGTTCCCGGGCCCGCGACGTGTTGGCGAAGGGGTGCTCGATCGATCTGCACCCTCGCGTCTTCCCGGCCGGGTCGACGGTACAGACGATGCTGGCGATGGCAGGCATGATCCTCATTGCCTGTGACGACACCGGAACGGACTATCGAATCCTGGTGCGCTCGTCGTTCGCACGCTATCTCGCTGCCTGGCTGACCGACGCGGCCGAGGAATACACCGACGCCGGCTGAGTCGGACCACCGAACCCGACGCGAGAGAAAAGGTGACCGCAGTGCTCACGACCGTCTCCACGGCAACCCGGGCAGCCGATGCCCGCGACCGGCTGCTGACCCGGTTGACGACCTCGCATCCGGTCGTCTGCGGGATCGTCAACGTCACCCCGGATTCGTTCTCCGATGGCGGCCGCTTCCTGGACTCGGATCGTGCTGTGGCGCATGCTCTGTCGATGGTCGACGAGGGTGCCGAACTGCTCGACATCGGCGGTGAGTCGACCCGGCCGGGGGCAACCCCGCCCACCGTCGACGAGGAGATCGCCCGAGTCGTACCGGTGATCGACGCCCTGTCCAGGCTCACCTCGACACCGCTGTCGGTCGACACCTCACGGCCAGAGGTGATGCGAGAGGCGGTACGCGCCGGGGCGAGCGTCATCAATGACGTTCGTGCTCTTCGTCTTCCGGGCGCACTCGCCGCAGCTGCCGAACTGGACGTTGCGGTATGCCTGACGCACATGCTGGGCGAGCCGTCGACGATGCAGAATTCCCCTCGGTACGGCGATGTCACGGCAGAGGTCCGCGAGTTCCTCGACGACCGGGCCGCCGAATGCCTCCGGGCCGGAATCCCGGCGTACCGCATCCTGGTCGATCCCGGATTCGGGTTCGGGAAAACGCTCGAGCACAATCTGCAACTGCTGCAGGGCCTTCGGACGCTCACCGCGGCCGGGCGACCGATCATGGCGGGTCTGTCGCGGAAGGGAATGATCGGTGCCATCACCGGCCGAGAGGTCGACGGCCGACTCGCCGGATCACTCGCCGCCGCGATCTTCGCGGCCCAGAACGGGGCGTCACTCCTGCGGGTTCACGACGTCGCCGCCACCATCGACGCACTGGCCGTGATGCGGGCAGTGCGGTCGCTCGACGTACTGCCCTCACACCCAGGTCAATCCACGACGAATGCCGAGGCCACCTCATGACCGCATCCCTCTCCTCCGCCCGTCGGCTCTTCAGCGCCGAGCACGGTTGGATGGCCGTCGACCCGTTCGGCTCACCGGCCCAGACTCCGAGCCGTGTGGGGGTGACGCCGGCAGCGTTGGCCGACGCCGCCGACATCGTCGGCGTCGATCTTCCGTCGGTACGTACCGTGCTCACCGCCGGTGATGCGTGCGGCACCATCCACACCTCCGCCGGCTCGGTCACGGTGTACGCCCCGGCGAGCGGCATGGTCACGATCGTCAACCCCGCTGTGCGCGAGGACCCGTCGCTCGTCGCTGCCGATCCGCTCGGTGCCGGCTGGCTGTTCGCCGTCCTGACTCCCGCGGCCTCGTCGTTCGACGACCTGACCATGCGCGAGCCGACCGGCGCAGTGCGGACGACCTCATGACCATCAGTGTGTTCGACCTCTTCTCCGTCGGAGTCGGCCCCTCGAGTTCGCACACCGTCGGACCGATGCGCGCGGCCGCCCGATTCGTCGACGATCTGCGGACCATGTCTGCGTTCGACGACGTTCGAGAGCTGGCGGTCGATCTGTACGGCTCGTTGGCCGCGACCGGAGCCGGCCACGGCACCATGACCGCCGTACTGCTGGGGCTGGAAGGCCATGCGCCCGAGACCATCACGACCGAGGTCATGGAAGAACGGCAGGCATCGATGGCGGCCACCGGCCGAATCGTCTTCGGTGGTCACCGAGAGATCGACCTAGCGGTCGACGACATCGTGCTGCGTCCGTTGACGGTACTGCCGTTCCACCCCAACGGGATGAAACTGACTGCGCGCAGGGCGGATTCGACCGAACTGCACAGCGAAGTGTACTTCTCCGTCGGTGGCGGCTTCGTGGTGACCGAGGCCGAAAGCGTCGAGGCCGTCGCACCCCTCGCCTCCGCGAACGGATTCGCGTCGGCCAAGGAACTACTTCAGCTCTGTGAACGTCGGCGCTGCAGCATCAGTGACGTCATGACCGAGGTCGAGCTCGAACGCCGCACACACGAGGAGATTCGGGACGCGTTGCTGCACATCCGTGACGTCATGGTCGAGTGCGAGGTTCGCGGCATCTCCCGCGACGGCTACCTTCCCGGCGCGCTGGGAGTGCGGCGTCGAGCACGGGACTGGTTCCTGCGGCTCGATGCCGAGGATCCGAACCGTTCGAGCGAATTCGCCGAGGACTGGGTCAATCTCGTCGCCCTCGCAGTCAACGAGGAGAACGCCTCCGGCGGACGAATCGTCACGGCACCCACCAACGGCGCGGCCGGCATCATCCCGGCCGTGCTGCACTACGCCACTCGCTACACCGCCGCGGGGGTCGCCGATCCCGACGGCAGCACGGTGCGTTTTCTGCTCACCGCCGGCGCGATCGGATCGCTCTACAAGGAGATGGCCTCGATCTCCGGTGCCGAAGTGGGCTGCCAGGGCGAGGTGGGTTCGGCAGCATCGATGGCGGCCGCCGGTCTGGCCGAGGTACTGGGCGGCACACCCGAACAAGTGGAGAACGCCGCCGAGATCGCCATGGAACACAGCCTCGGTCTCACGTGCGACCCCATCGGCGGGCTGGTGCAGATTCCGTGCATCGAACGCAACGCGATCTCGGCAGGCAAGGCCATCAATGCGGCTCGGATGGCATTGCGCGGCAACGGCACCCACCGCGTCAGCCTGGACCAGGTGATCGAGACAATGCGGTCCACCGGGGCCGACATGCACTCGAAGTACAAGGAGACCTCCAGCGGCGGCCTCGCGATCAACGTGCCGGTGAACTTCGTGGAGTGCTAGAGGCCGAGAACTTTCTCCACCGCCACACAACGTCGAGGGGCCCGTACCGATTCGGTACGGGCCCCTCGTGCGTGTCGGCTCAGCTGAAGATGACCGTCCGGTGTCCGTGCAGCAGGACGCGATTCTCGCAGTGCCAGCGGACCGCTCGCGAGAGTGCGAGTGCCTCTGCGTCCTGTCCGACGGTGGCCAGACGAGACGGGTCGTGAGTGTGGTCGATACGAATGACCTGCTGCTCGATGATCGGGCCCTCGTCCAGGTCGGGGGTGACGTAGTGCGCCGTCGCTCCGACCTGCTTGACGCCCCGGTCGAATGCCTGGTGGTAGGGCTTCGCGCCCTTGAAGCCGGGCAGGAACGAGTGATGGATGTTGATCGCCTTGCCGTGCAGCGCTCGACACGTCTCGTCGGAGAGCACCTGCATGTAGCGGGCCAGCACCACCAGGTCGACCTCGTACTCGGCGACGAGGTCGAGCAGGCGTTGCTCGGCCTCGGCCTTGGTTCCCGGGGTGACGGGAACGTGGACGAACGGCAGCCCGGCAGCCTCGGCCATCGGCCGCAGCACCTCGTGATTGCTCACCACGGCCACCAGTTCGCCGCCGAGATTCTGTGAGCGCCAACGGAAGATGAGGTCGTTGAGGCAGTGCCCCATCTTGGACACCATGACGAGCACGCGCGGCTGGCTGCAGCCGTTGAAGGTGTACGTCATCGCGAATCGATCGGCCACCTCGCGGAAGCTCTCGGTCAGCTTCTCGATGTCGGTGGTGCCGCTGGCCACGAACGAGGTGCGAAGGAAGAACGAGCCGTCCGTGGAGTCGTCGAACTGTTGGTGTTCGGCGATGTCGCAGTCGTTGTCGAAGAGGAACGCACTGACGGCCCGGACGATGCCCGGCCGCTGGCCGCAGCTGAGCGTGAGGGTGAAGTTCTCGGTCATCGAATCTCCTGGTACTGGTGGGTCGTCAGCTGCGGATCTTGGCCATCTCGGGGTCGACGAGGGGCTCGGCCACGACGGTGGCGGACACGAGCCGATCGAAGTATCGAATCTGTACTGCTGCACCGGGTTCTGCGCTACCGGCAGGAACCCAGGCGTAGGCGATCGGCGCACCGACGGTGTGACCGAACGCGGCGCTGGTGACGTAGCCGGCGGGTTCACCGTCCACCAGGACGGGCTCGTGGCCGAGTACCACCGACGTGCCGTCGTCGATCTTCAAGCAGACCAACTTCTTCGAGACGGTGTCGTCGGACATCTCGAGTACGGCGTCGCGGCCGCGGAATTCGCCCTTCTGTGGGCGTACCGCGAAGCCGAGGCCTGCCTCGTAGGGGTTGTGCTCGGTGGTCATGTCCGAACCCCACGACCGGTAGCCCTTCTCCATGCGCAGGCTGTTGAACGCAGCGCGCCCGCCGGCGATGATCCCGAACTCGGAACCGGTCTGCCACAACATGTCCCACAGTCGCTGGCCGTAATCGGCGGTGGTGTACAGCTCCCACCCGAGCTCGCCCACGTACGACAATCGCATCGCCGTAACGGGTACTCCCCCGATACGAACCTGCTTGCAGCGGAAGTACTTGAAGTTCTCGTTCGAGAAGTCGTCCTGGGTGAGCTTCTCCACGACCTCGCGGGCGTGGGGACCCCATAGGCCGATGCAGCACGTGGATCCGGTGATGTCGTCGACGGTGACGCTGCCGTCACTCGGCGCTTCGCGGCGGAGGTAATCGAAGTCGAGATTGCCGTTGGCTCCGACCTGGAACTCGTCGGCGGACAACCGCGCCACGGTGAGATCGCTTCGGACGCCGCCCTTCTCATCGAGAGCAAGGGTGTACGTGACGGCCCCGACGGTCTTGTCCATCTTGCCGGACGTCAATCCCTCCAACAGTGCCAGCGCACCGGGTCCGCGTACGCGCAGACGCTTGAGCGGGGTCATGTCGTACATGGCGACGGACGTACGGGTCTTCCACGCCTCGGCCGCGGCAATGGGCGAATGGAACATCGACGCCCACTCGTCGCGCTCGGGCGGCTGCCACTCGACGGGAAGCTGGTGCACCAGATCGGCATTGGCCTCGTACCAGTGCGGGCGTTCCCACCCGCCGCCTTCGAGGAACACGGCACCGAGTTGATGCTGCCGCGCATTGAAGGGACTGACCCGAACGTCACGCGGGGACAACCGCGGCTGCGAGGGATGCAGCACGTCGTAGATCTCGACGAAGTTCTGCTGCGAGGTTTCGCTGACGTACGAGGGATCGAGCTGGAAATCCTCGAAGCGGTTGACGTCGCATCCGTGCAGTTCGACCTCGGAGCGTCCGTCGACCAGCAACTGTGCGATGGCCCGGCCGACTCCGGCCGAGTGCGTCACCCACACGGCCTCGGCGATCCAGAAGCCCTTGACGTCCGGGGATTCACCGAGCAGCGGTCCGCCGTCGGGGGTGAACGAGAAGACTCCGTTGAAGCCGTGGTCGATCTTGGCGGTTTCGAGGCAGGGCAACAGCAGCTTGGACTGCTCCCACGACGGGGCGAAATCCTCCTGCGTGAAGTCGAGCATGGACGGCATCGCCTCGTCGGACACACCGTCTCCGCCGGGCAGGGTCTTGGTGTCGACGGGCATCGGGCGGTGCGCGTAGGTTCCGATGCCGAGACGGTCGACGTGCTCGCGGAAGTACAGGTCCTGATCCTGATGACGAAGAATGGGCATGCCGGCCTCGGCCGCTTCGGTGTTGCGTCCCACCAGTTCCGGGATCTGATCGGTCTTGGCGTACTGGTGCGCCAAGGGCAGCAGCGGCACCTTCATGCCGACCAGTTCGCCCACATCGGGGCCCCAGAAGCCGGCGCAGGACACCACGATGTCGGCCTCGATGACGCCGTTGTCGGTTGCCACACCGGTGACGCGGCCACCCGTCTGTTCGATACCGATGACCTTGGTGGAACCACGGAACACGGCTCCGCGCGATTCTGCGCGACGGGTGAGTGCCACGACGGCACGGGACGCTTTGGCAAGACCGTCGGTCTCGACGTACAGACCGCCGAGGACCCGCGAACGATCGATCAGCGGATGCAGTTTGGCGCATTCGGACGGGTCGATGACCGATCCTTCGATGCCCCAGGACGTGGCCCAGCCCTGCTTGCGATGCAGGTCGGCCAGTCGCTCCTCGGTGGTGGCCACTTCGAGGCCGCCGAGCTGATTGAAGCACCACTGCCCGTCCACCTCGAGGCCCATGAACTTCTCGACCGTGTATCGGGCGAGTTCGGTCATGGTCTTGGATGCATTGGTCTGGAACACCAGACCCGGTGCGTGCGAGGTGGATCCACCCGTGAGAGGGAGCGGCCCCTGATCCAGCACGGTGATGCGATCCCAACCGCGTGCGGTGAGCTCGTCGGCCACGTTGGTACCGACTATGCCGGCGCCGATGATGACAACTCTCGGTGAACCCATGGTGGTCCTTCCGTATCGGGGTGGAGAGATGGAGCTCGGCCGAAGCGGTCCACGGCCTGCACGACAACTAACCAGAGATTGATATATCAAGAGTATGGGCAGGGATGGTTGTGGTCAACCCCCGAAATACCGATGGTGCGGGACGCAGAGTTTCGCATCCCGCACCATCGCTCACTTCACTTGCCGGCCTTGACTTTCGGCGGGGCCTTGGGGTTCTTGACGATGAACGGATCGTTCGTGACGTCCTTGTACAGCGAGACACACGTACCGATCATCACCAGTACGAACGGTGCCGCCACGATGATGGTCATCGTCTGCAACCCGTTGAGGGCGTCCGAACCTCCCGTCCACAGCATCAGGATCGCGATGCCGCCGGTGACGACACCCCAGAAGGCGACGACCCCACGCGACGGATCCAGGGTGCCGCGTTGCGACAGGGTGCCCATCACGATCGAGGCAGCGTCGGCACCACTGACGAAGAAGATGCCCACCAAGACCATCACCAACACCGACGAGATGCCGGCCAACGGGAAGTGGTCGAGAACCGCGAACAGCTGCGATTCCGGCTTACCGAGGGCCACCAGATCCTCGGTTCCCTTCTGCTGCTCGCCGATTGCCGCTCCACCGAAGATCGAGAACCAGACCAAGCTCACCGACGTAGGGATGAGAATGACGCCGATGACGAAC
Organism: Rhodococcus sp. 05-2254-5; assembly: GCF_002258575.1. NCBI lineage: Bacteria > Bacillati > Actinomycetota > Actinomycetes > Mycobacteriales > Nocardiaceae > Rhodococcus > Rhodococcus sp. 05-2254-5. Next base: position 236,649 of record NZ_NOZG01000032.1, read on the forward strand.
TGGCGGATGGTACGGCCACGACTGATGCGAGCGAGGAACATACCGACGAAGGGGGTCCACGAGATCCACCAGGCCCAGTAGAAGATCGTCCAGGACGAGAGCCAGGACTCGGTCTCGGGACCACCGGATGCCGCCGAGCGCGCCGACATGCCGGCGATGTGCGCGGCGTAGTCACCGAGAGTGGTGGGCAGCAGATTCAGGATCAGGACCGTGGGGCCCGCGACGAACACGAAGATCGCAAGCACGAGAGCCAGCACCATATTGATGTTCGACAGCCACTGAATTCCTTTGGAAACCCCGGACACTGCCGAGGCCACGAATGCAAGTGTCAGGATGGCGACGACAGCCACGAGCAGAAGCGTCCCCGCTTGGTTGACCCAGCCGAGAACCTCGATACCGGAACCGATCTGGAGTGCGCCGAGGCCGAGGGATGCCGCGGTGCCGAACATCGTGGCGAAGATCGCCAGAATGTCGATGACCTTGCCGATGGGGCCTTCGGCGCGGCGACCGATCAGCGGAATGAACGAGGAGCTGATGAGCTGCTTGCGGCCCATCCGGTAGGTGCCGTAGGCGATGGACAATCCGACCACCGCGTACATCGACCAGGGGTGCAGTCCCCAGTGGAAGATGGCCGTCGACAGTGCCGTTCCCACAGTGGAATCGGTGATTCCGGGCGGCGGGGTGACGAAGTGGGTGAGGGGCTCGGCCACTCCCCAGAAGATCAAGCCGATTCCCATGCCGGCGCTGAACATCATCGCGATCCAGCTGACGGTGTTGAATTCGGGCTTCTCACCGTCTTTGCCGAGCGGAATCTTTCCGTAGCGACTGAGTGCGAGCCACAGCGCGAAGATCACGAACCCGGTGGCCGAGAAGATGAACAGCCAGCCGACGTTGGTCACGACCCAGTCGAGTACCGACGCGTTGACGGACTTCATGTTCTCGGTGCCGAGGATGCCCCATGCCAGAATCGCGATGACGATGGCGGCGGTGATACCGAACACCACCTTGTCGGTGCGCGGCTTGCCCTCCTCTCCGTGGTGGTAGACCTCGAGGGGGCCGTAATGATGAGGGGCATGTTTCTCGGGTGCAGCGACGCGAGTTTTGTCGCCCCGGGGTTTGCTGTTCGTTGTCACATCGTTCTCCCTCCGGCTCTCGCCGAATAGGTGTGTCGCCCGTGCACGCAGCGTGGGTGGTCGGATAGGTGCGCGACTCGTTGCTCTCTGCGCAACTACGATTTGTTTGGACTCGAACAAGACTGAGCCGACCCAGGGGCTATGTCAATAGATGGCTGGTCATTTCGACGCGTTCATCACGGTTTTTCGAAACGGACAACGTCCCTGAACAGCAACTATGCGAGTACATATGCCGAAAGTTGTCCAAATTCGATACTCGCTTTTAACATTCGATACTGCCCGGTAACTGATATATTAAGCCAATTCCACCACCGTCGCGGCCTCGAACGCCGCTCCTTCACCTCACCCAGGAGTACCAGTCATGCCGCAGCAGGTCCGCGCCGTCGTCGCCAAGAGCAAAGGTGAGCCCGTCTCGATCGAGACGATCACCATTCCCGATCCCGGCCCGAACGATGTCGTGGTCACCATCGCCGCGTGCGGGGTGTGTCATACCGATCTGCATTACCGCGAGGGCGGCATCAACGACGAGTTCCCGTTCCTGCTCGGCCACGAAGCCGCAGGCACCGTCGAAGCGATCGGCGATGCTGTCACTCATGTCGAGGTCGGCGACTTCGTGGTGCTGAACTGGCGGGCGGTGTGCGGGGAATGCCGAGCCTGCAAGAAAGGCACCCCCTGGTACTGCTTCGACACCCACAATGCGTCGCAGAAGATGACCCTCGCCGACGGCACCGAACTCTCTCCCGCGTTGGGGATCGGGGCGTTCGCCGACAAGACCCTCGTCCACGAAGGCCAGTGCACCAAAGTCGACCCGGACTCCGATCCGGCGGTCGTCGGGTTGCTCGGCTGCGGGGTGATGGCCGGACTCGGTGCGGCGATGAACACCGGGAACGTCTCCCGCGGGGATTCCGTCGCCGTGATCGGGTGCGGCGGTGTCGGGGATGCC
>NZ_NOZG01000006.1:0-228252 GCF_002258575.1 Rhodococcus sp. 05-2254-5
CTCGGTGATATCGAGGCGGCGTTCGAGAAGATGCATCAGGGCACGGTGCTGCGTTCGGTGGTGGTCCTGTGAGCGGGCAGTTGCGGGTCGAGAAGGTGGCCGCTTCCGGTGACTCGAGCCCGTGCGCTGCGGCTCGGCACGTCTGATATATCAAAATGGGCCTTTTTACCCGTCGGTAGCGTTTTGTTTCATGGTGCCCTCGACGTATTCCGACGTCGGGGGCATCATCGAGTCGGGCGGATGCGACACCGGCCACGCATGTCATTGCACGGGCTAACCACCTGCTCAGCTGGTACAACGCGTGGTTTGTCCGGTTCCGGTTACGTCGTGTTTCGCGTGTATGAAAAGTGCCGTCACCTATTGACACACTCTTGTGGCGATGTTCACACTGTTGTTGCGGGAAGTAAGACGTGTTCCGCATAGCGATACAGAAAGGATCCGAATGCTCAAGGTGTGTTCCTTGGCCGATCTCCCCGGCGGCGAAGCTCTGCGCGTCGACACCACCCCTCCGGTGGCGGTGTTCCACACCGAGGACGGTGAGCTGTTCGCGATCGATGACACCTGTACGCATCAGGACGCGTCGCTCGCCGACGGCTGGCTCGAAGGGTGCGCGGTCGAATGCCCGCTCCACGCGTCCACCTTCGACCTGCGTACCGGTGCTGTCGACGCTCCGCCCGCCAAGTTGCCTGTCCGCACGCACACCGTCGTCGTCGAGGACGGCGTCGTCTATGTCGAGCTGAGCACCGCGGCCCCCAATCTTCCGCCCGACGTTCGCAGCCGGTTGGCCGCCGAGGGACATTCATGAAGAGCGTCACCATCGTCGGAGCCTCCCTGGCAGGCCTGTGCTCCGCGCGTGCACTGCGGGCGGCCGGGTTCGACGGCTCCGTCACCATCGTCGGTGCCGAGAGCCATCGACCCTACGACCGCCCTCCCCTGTCGAAGGAATACCTCGCCGGCGACGTGGACGTGAGCACTCTCGCCCTCGAACCCGACGACGAAAACCTCGACGCCACCTGGATTCTGGGCCGCACGGCCACCGCCCTCGATCCATCGCGTCGCACCGTCACCCTCGACGACGGTGCCGAGCTGACCTCCGACGGCGTCGTCCTCGCCACCGGCTCACGCGCGCGATCGCTTCCCGGTACCGATCACCTCGCCGGTGTGCACGTATTGCGTACGATCGACGACGCCGACCGGCTGCGTGCAGATCTCACGCCCGGCGCACGACTCGTCGTCATCGGCGCAGGCTTCATCGGAGCCGAAGTAGCTTCCACTGCAAGGAAGTTGGGCCTCGAGGTCACCGTCGTCGAAGCCGCCCCGTCACCGCTTGCCGGGCCACTCGGTGCACGATTGGGTAGCGCGGTGGGCAATCTGCACCGCGACAACGGCACCACGTTGATCTGCGGAACCGCCGTCGACGGCCTGACCGGCACCGACCGAGTGACAGGCGTTCGCCTCGCGGACGGTCGACTCCTCGACGCCGACGTCGTGGTTGTGGGCATCGGCGGCATTCCGAACATCGACTGGCTCGGCACCAGCGGACTCGCGCTGGGCAACGGAATCCTGTGCGACGGCGGCGGCGCGACTGCCGTACCAGGAGTGGTCGCAGTCGGCGACTGCGCCGCATGGCTGGATGCGACCGGCGTCCACCGACGCGTCGAGCATTGGGCCGGGGCGTCCGAACGACCCACCGTTGCAGTGGCCACCCTGCTCTCGGGCAGTTACGGCGGCCAACACGTCAAACCTCCGTATTTCTGGTCCGACCAGTACGGGTCACGTATTCAGTTCGCCGGCACCGCCGGACCGGACAGTGAATGCACCATCGAAGAGGGTTCGCCCGAACTCGGGAGTTTCCTCGCCGTGTATCGATCCGACGGACTTCCGGTCGGTGTACTCGGTGTCAATCAAGTTCGATTGTTCACCCGCTGGCGCCGACAGCTCTCGGCTCCCGCTCGCGCGGTCTGAAATCACCCAGGCCGCTGCTCCACCCGTCGTATTCCATTACCCCAGTTGACGTCTCGTCACCGATCCACAAGATCGGCCACGTACGGAGGACCCCTTGACCACCATTCCCGACACCACGCCGCCCGCAACCTCCCTTCCCCTGCCCGAAAGCCTCATCTCCACCCTGCCCGGTCGCTATTACACCGACCCGGCCATCTTCGAGCTCGAGCAGGAGAAGATCTTCGAGGAACTGTGGATCTGCGCGGTCCGTGCCGCTGACCTGGACAAGCCCGGCGCCTTCCGCACCGTGCAGATCGGCCGCGAAAGCGTCATCGTGACGCGCACCCGAACCGGGGCGATCAAGGCCTACCTGAACGTGTGCGCGCACCGCGGTGCTCGAATCTGCATGGAGGACAAGGGCGAAGTCAAGCGATCGTTCCAGTGTCCGTACCACGCCTGGACCTACGATCTCGACGGAAAGCTCATCGCAGCACCGAATCTCACCAAGATGCCCGACATCGACCGAGTTCGCTACGGCCTGGCGTCGGTGTCGGTCGAGGAATGGCTCGGGTACGTCTGGGTCAATCTGAGCGACAATCCGGCCTCCTTCGACACCACTGTGGTGCAGGACATCCGTGATCGACTCGGCGACGTCGAGTCGATCGACCGCTACAAGATCGAAGACCTCGGTCTCGGCCGCCGCGTGAGCTACGACGTCAAGGCCAACTGGAAGCTCATCATCGAGAACTTCATGGAGTGCTACCACTGCGCCACCATCCACCCCGAGCTGACCGAGGTACTCCCCGAATTCGCCGACGGTTACGCCGCCCAGTACTACGTGGGCCACGGGGCCGAATTCGGGGAATCCGTCAAGGGATTCACGCTCGACGGTTCCGAGGGACACGACTCCATTCCCGGAATCGCACCCGAACAGGACCGGCGCTACTACGCCATCACCGTCCGGCCACAGGTGTTCGTCAACCTCGTCCCGGATCACGTGATCATCCATCGGATGTATCCGCTTGCCGCCGATCGCACTCTGGTGGAATGCGATTGGCTGTACCTGCCCGGCGTCGTCGCATCGGGACGGGATCTGCAGAAATCGGTGGAGTTGTTCCACCGCGTCAATCTGCAGGACTTCGAGGCGTGCGAACGCTGCCAGCCCGCCATGAGCTCACGGAAGTACCGCGACGGCGGAGTGCTGGTGGGCAGCGAACACCACATCGGCATCTTCCACGACTGGCTGAAGAACCGCATCGAGGCCTGACCGCACGCTGCCCCGCACTCGGTGCCGATAGGATCGGTAACCATGAGTGTCGAGGTCGCATCGCCGGGCGCCCCCGGATCGTCGGGGGTGCCGGGCGAACCCGGAGCGACGATGGCCGACGTCGCTTACTCGGCTATCCGCGACAAACTGATCATGCTGACCATCAAGCCGGGTGAGGCCGTCGTCGAATCGGCGTTGTCCGCCGAGCTGGGGGTGGGACGCACGCCGGTACGGGAAGCTCTCAAACGGCTCGAGTACGAGCGCCTCGTCATCTCGCACGCCCGCCGCGGCACTTTTGCCACGGCCGTCGACGTCGCCGATCTGGGCGACATCTCCGAAATCCGCCAGCGGCTCGAGCCACTGGCCGCCGCCAAGGCAGCCACCGCGGCCACCGCAACCCAACGCCAAGTTCTGCTGGGCATGGCCGACCGCACCGAGAAGTTCGAGGCGACGCCGCCGAGCCAACACGACCTGATCAACTGGGATGCCGAAGTGCATCGCACCGTCTACCGGCTGGCGGCGAACCCGGTTCTCGAAGACGCATTGATTCGCTACAACAATCTCGCGACGCGAATCTTCTGGTTGTTCATGGATCGTCTGCCTCCGCTGGCCGACCATGTGGGAACGCACACCGAGCTGCTGCGCGCCATCGCGGCCGGGGATGCCGAGAAGGCCGCGACCATCGCCCGAGCACACGTGACCGAGTTCGACGACGCGGTGCGCGCCGTCATCTAGATCGCCGGCTCGGGCCACGCTCCGAGGGGCAACACCACGGCCAAGTGCCTGTTACGTATAGTCGCGGGGGTGGCCAGCGACGATTCGACACGTGCCCCCGAGGGTGGCGTCCAGTCCGTCGACCGCGCATTTCGGGTGCTCGAGGTCGTGGCACGGCTCGGAGAGGCCGGCGTGAGCGCCATCGCCACCGAGATCGGTGTGCACAAATCCACGGTGTCGAGGCTGCTGGCGTCGCTCGAAGAACACGACATGGTGATGCAGACGCACAATCGCGGCAAGTACCGGCTCAGCCTCGGAGTCCTCCGGCTCGCGGCGGCCGTGCCCGAGCGTCTGGAGATCACCGAATACGGCCACGCGGTCTGCGAACGCCTCGCCGGCAAGCTCGGCGAAACGGTCAATATCGCTGTGCTGCGGTCCAATACAGCGGTCCACCTGGATCAGGCCCGCGGGCCGAGTTCGGTGGGAACCCACAACTGGATCGGGGAGCAGACACCGCTGCACGCCACCGCGAGCGGCAAGGTGTTGCTGGCTGCCCTCGACTCCGATACGCGTCAGGACGTCGTGGACGGACTCGACCTCCACCGGTACACCGAGCACACACTCACCACCAAAGCCGGTCTCACTGCCGAACTCGATGCCGCGGTATCCCTCGGATATGCCGTCGTCGTCGAAGAGTTCGAGACCGGACTCAACGCCATCGCAGCCCCGATTCTCGACTACACCGGCAAGACGACCGCCGCGCTGAGCATCTCGGGACCGGTATACCGCTTCGACGAAACCAGAATGCGGGCCATCGTCCCCGACGTACTGGCCGCCGCCGCCGAGATCAGCGAGAAGATGGGCTACCGGGAGTCCTTCATCCCCTCGGCCTGAGCGGCCTCCGCGCACTCCACCACGTTCGTCAACAGCATCGCCCTGGTCATCGGCCCGACCCCGCCGGTCGCTCCACTGAGCCGCCCCGCAATGTGCTCGACGCCGGGGTGCACGTCGCCGAGAATGCCCTCGACGGTACGGGTGATTCCCACCGACAACACCGTGGCCCCGGCACTGATCCAGTCCGGTTGCACCAGATGCGCAACACCCGCTGCCGCGATGACCACGTCGGCGGCCCGAGTGTGCGCGGCGGTGTCCACCGTCGCCTCGTGACACATCGTCACGGTGGCGTGTTCGCTGCGACGCGTCAGCATCAAGCCGAGCGGACGACCCACCGTGATTCCACATCCGATGATGCAGAAGCGAGCACCGGTGATCGGAACATCGTGGTGCCGAAGCAGTTCCAATATCCCGCGTGGGGTGCAGGGCAGCGGCCCGTCCATGCCGAGTACGAGCCGACCCAAATTGGTCGGATGCAGCCCGTCGGCATCCTTGCGAGGATCGATCAGCTCGATCACCCGATGGGTGTCGATGTGCGAGGGCAGCGGCAACTGAACGATGAAACCGGTGCATTCGGGATCCTCGTTGAGAGCGTGCACGGCATCTTCGATTTCTTGCTGACTCGCGGACGCAGGCAACCGGACCTGAATCGAATGCAGTCCCACCTCGGCGCAGTCGCGATGCTTCGCCGCGACATAGGAACGGCTCCCCGGATCGTCGCCCACCAGAATCGTGCCCAGGCCGGGCCGAATCCCCTGCTGGGCGAGCCGTTCGACGCGGTATCGCAGATCGTCCTTGACGATCGCGCTGACCGCCGTTCCGTCGATCTTGAGCGCTGTGGTCATACTTTCGATTCCTCGATTCGGCGGGCCGCTGAAGTCCTGATATATCAACTGTCGGTCAGGGTACGGTGAGTCGCAGCGACCGGTCAAGAGCCGCAGTATGGGAGGGTCGAGACATGGCGCCCCTGCAGCCGATGCGGCCGGTCGACGTGCAACGGGACGAGCGCGAAGCTGCACCTCGATGGAAGGTGTGGGGTGCGCGCATCGTCCTTGTAGGACTTGTTCTGACCGCGATTCTGTTCGAGGACGGACAGTCATGGATGGTCGTCGCAGGGATATGCACGACAGCGATAGGCGCGGCGCCGACCGTTGCGTCGACGCGCCGAAGGATGCGCGAGAACGCGGGCCGCCGAATTCCCTGGAACGGTCGGCCGCCGATCGAACCCCGGCAGGTAGACCTACTGGACACCTTCGGATTTCCGATGGTCGTCTTCGGTGTTGCAGTGGCCGCGAAGAGCGCATCCGTACCGTGGTTTTTCGCGTTGCCGGTCGTCTGCATCGGCGCTGTCGGGATGCCTCTGGCGGCGCAGGCATGGCACAACCACCGAGTCCGCAGAAGCACGCCCACCCCCTGACCGCTCGGGTCAGGTGGGAAGCTCGACGGCGATTGCCCGACGGCACAGCGCATACAACTGGCCGCGACTCCCACCACGTTCCGATGAAATCCGACTGACCGTCGCCGATGAAGAGATGATCGAGTCTCTACTATGGAGGCGTCGTTGCCGGTTACCTGCAGAAGAACAGGTCGGGGCGGTGCTGCCGCACTGCATGCGAGAAGGAGTGCCGGTGATGCGCAAGTCCCCTTCTCGGTCGATGTTCCGAGACGGTGCCGGGAACCTGGCGTTGATTGCGGGCATCGTCGCGGTCGTCTGCGCATTCGTGCCGTTCGTCGGAGACTTCGTGACCATCCCGGCCGGAGTGATCGCGGTGGTCAGTGGCTGGATCGGTCTCGGCCGCGCAGTCGAGGGCGACGCGTCCAACGGTCGCGACGCCGTGATCGGTGCGGCGCTCGGTGGCATCGGATTGTTCGTCGTGTTCCTGACCTTCGCGGCCTCGTCCATGTGACCGCGACCGTCCTGACCCGGTAGCGACAGGGCAGGTCGGATCGGACTACGCGCCGAGCTCCTTCTTCACGATCTTTCCGACGGAGTTCTTCGGTAGAGCGTCGTGGACGACTGTCCGAGTCGGTCGCTTGAACTTGGCCAGGCTCCGCGCGCAGTGCGCGTCCAGCTCGTCGACCGAGATACTGCGACCGGCTCGTGCCACGACGTGCGCGACGGGCACCTCCCCGTAGACCGGATGCGCTTCGCCCACGACGGCCACTTCCAGGACGTCGGGATGGGATTGCAGGACATGTTCGATTTCGCTCGGCGCGATGTTCTCGCCGCCGCGAATGATCATGTCCTTTAGTCGATTCACCAAGACGAGATAGCCGTCCTCGTCGAGGACTCCGATGTCGCCGGTGTGCAACCACCCCTCTCGAATGGTCTTAGCGGTCACGTCCGGCAGACCCAGATATCCCTGCATGACCGTCTCGCCGCTCACCAATACTTCACCGGTCCGGCCAGGAAGGGAGCTCGGACCGTCGGGTGTATCGATCGCAATGTCGATACCGGGTAGCGCGATGCCGACCGTGCCCGGCTTTCGAATCCCGTTCGGCGGGTTGATCGTTGCCGCCACAGTGCATTCCGACAGGCCGTACCCTTCGACGACCGGCACGCCGAAGATCGATTCGAACGACGCGATCAGGCCGGCAGGCATGGGCGCTGCTCCACAGATGACGAATCGAAGCGACGAGATGTCGCGGTCGGTCGATCCACGGTCGGCAAGCAGCGAGTACATGGTGGGCACTGCGGAGAAGTAGGTGGGCCGGACGGTCTCCACGTTGTCCCAGAACGTGTCCGGCGAGAAACGAGGCGCGATGTGCACACGCCCGCCGGCTCGCAGCGGAGCGACCGAGCCGACGACGAGTCCGTTGCAGTGAAAGAGTGGAAGCACCAGCAGGCTCGTATCGGCCTCGGTCAATTCGCAGGCCGTCACGATCGCGGCGCTCATCCGGTCGACGTTGCGATGAGTCAGCACACAGCCTTTCGGCCGCCCCGTCGTTCCCGAGGTGTAGACGATCAAGGCCGGTGCCGAGCTGTCGGCAGGCCCCGATCCACGATGCGTGCCGTCCAACTGAGGCGTGCGGGGACGACGATCGCGGGAGTCCACGTCGATGAACGAAATACCCTGTGCGCGTGCGAGAATGCAGGCTCGCTCGCTACCGGCGAGCACGCGGGCGGTCGAGTCCTCGAGCTGGTAGCGCACCTCGTCGTCGGTGAGTGCGGGATTGACGGGAGTCAACGTTGCTCCCAGCACCCATGCCGCGAACATCGTGGTGATGATGTCGATGCGATTCGGAAGCAAGACTGCAACGACATCACCCGCTCCCACCCCCGCGTCGACGAGTTCGGCGGCAACCGAGTCGACTTCGAGCCCGAACTCGGCATTGCTCAACCGAGTGGAGTCGTCGGACAGACACGCGCCGTACGGGTCGTTGTCGATCCGGCGGTACATGGCCTGCAGAACCGGCGAGGAGGCGTCGAGAATTGGCAGCATGTGACGTAGGTTACGGATTGGCCATTTGAAAGACTTCGGTCCAGCAGCACAAAAACCGCGGATTATTTGTAGCCCGAAACGTAAAGGAACACCCGTGCCGACACCTGCCGACATCTCGCCCGCCTCCGCCGAGGCGGTGCGCACTCACGTGGCTGCGGTTGCCGCGCACCTCAATGCCCGGCTGGCAGATGTCGTGGCGCAGATGCGCACGACACTCGCGTCGCGCATCACGGAACTGAACAACGAACCATCGCTGATCGAGCTGCTGGGATCGAGTATCGAGGGCAACGTCGACACGATCCTGCACGCTCTGCAGCACGACATCGGCGGTGCCGGATTCGAGCCGCCGGCGGCGGCCATCGAATATGCGCGCCGCCTGGCTCAGTGGGGCGTGCCGGTCAATGCCTTGGTTCGCGCCTATCGACTCGGACAGCAATTTCTGCTCGATCGAGCGTTCGAGACCTCGATGTCGCTGGCCGCGCCGGACCCGGTCCGGATGGAAGCGCACCGCGTGATCGTCGATTCGGTGTTCGACTACATCGACTGGATCTCGCAACGGGTGGCCGCGGTGTACGAGACCGAGCGGGAGTCCTGGCTGGCGGACCGCGAGAATGCTCGACTCGATGCGGTACTCGATCTCCTGAACGGCAAGAGGTCGCTGGATGTCGTCGAGCGAGTGACCGGGTATCGACTGCGCGGACGACACCTGGCCGTCGTGGCCTGGGTCGGCGAGTCCGCCGTTCGCGGCGACCGGATGCGCAGGTTCACCACGACCATCCGCGCTCTGGCGGCGGACTTGGACAGTCCGGCCCCTCCCCTGGTGGTCGGACGCGACGGCGCTACCGCGTGGGGATGGATTCAGGTTCCATCGAACGACACAGATCTCGCCGTCGTTCTCGATCGCATCAACACTCGACCGCGGACCGAGGACGCACCCCTGTTGGCGGCCGGGGCCATCGGACTCGACGCGGCCGGGTTCGTCACATCCCACCGGCAGGCTCAGCGCGCCCATCACGTGGCCGTTCTGGGTGGCCGAGGCCGAACGATCGAACGCTACGACGACCCCGGGTTGGCCGTGGTGGACCTGTGCGCTCGCGACCCGTCGGCATTGCAGGCCTGGGTCCTGACCGTGCTGGGACCGCAGTTGGCCGCCGACACCACACATGCCGAACGATTGCGCACCACGTTGCGGATCTACCTTGCGTGCGAACGGAGCCTCTCCGCGGCGGCTGCGGTGATGACGATGCACAAGAACTCGATTCGCTACCGCGTCGACAATGCCGAGAAGCTGCTCCCCCGGCCACTGTCCGACGACCGACTCGCCGTCGAGGTTGCCCTCACCGCATGTCAGTGGCTCGGGGCTCGGATCCTCTCCTGAGAGTGCACTTTGGGTCGGCGTCACAAAAACGAAGGTGAGCCTCGGGTCGGCGAACCATTGGGACCGCCGATAGGAACCCCGTAGCTTTCTGTGGTGCAGGACACAGTCCGATGGTTGCGTCACCGCGACCCGAGCCTCGGGCGAAAGGGCTGACTCCTGCTCCTTCATCCTCAGCGCTCGCTACAGAAAGCTCACTCATGGGATTCAAGAACGGACAGTTTCCACCTGTCGACCTCGAAACCTTCCTCGACCGGCCCCTGCTGGAACGAGTGAAAACCCTTGCACTGCATTGGGTCGACTACGGCTTCGGCTCGCCGAAGGTCATCCCCACCACCTACGTCGTCAAGCTCCTGGTGCTCTACATCGGGATCGGCCTGACTCTGGCGACACTGACTTCCGGCGTCGGGATGCCGTGGGACGTCAGCTCGTGGTGGGACGACATGATCGTCTACCAGAAGTTGGTCTACTGGACGATGCTGCTCGAAACCGTCGGACTCGCGGGGTCATGGGGACCGATCGCCGGCAAGTTCAAGCCGATGACAGGCGGAATCCTGTTCTGGGCGAAACCGGGGACCGTTCGGATGCCTCCGTGGCCGGGCAAGGTGCCGTTCACCTCGGGTGACACCAGGACGCCGCTGGACGTCGTGCTGTATCTCGCGCTCCTGGCGAGTCTGTTCGTCCCCGTCATCGCGCCCGGAACACCGCCCGGTGCATTTGCCTCGATCCTGCCCGAGGGCATCGGCAACCTCGTCGATCCACGCTGGGCCATCGCGCCGGTCTTGCTCACCATCGTTGTGGGCCTTCGTGACAAGACGATCTTCATCGCTGCCCGCGCCGAGCAGTACGGTCCTGCGATAGTCCTGTTCGGTCTCGTGGGAATTCTCGGTGACAACGCCATCGTGGACCTCGTCGTCGGACTGAAGCTGCTCATCTTCTCGGTGTGGGTCGGGGCCGGCATCTCGAAATTCGGTGCACATTTCGCCAACGTCGTTCCGCCCATGGTCTCGAACAGCCCCTGCATTCCCACGCGCTGGGCCAGGCGCAAGCACTACCGGAATTTCCCGGACGACATTCGCCCCTCGGCAACGGCCAAATTGATCGCGCACGTATTGGGCACCACCGTCGAGATCGCGGTACCGGTCGTGTTGCTGCTCACCACCAACACGACCGTCGCACTCGCCGGAGCACTTCTCATGGTGGCATTCCACCTGTTCATCATCTCGACGTTCCCGCTGGCGGTCCCGCTCGAGTGGAATCTGTTGTTCGCCTACGCAGCGGTGTTCCTCTTCGTCGGACATCCTGCAGGACAGGGATTCTCGATCTTCGACGCCTCCCCGTGGTTCGTGGCGACAGCGCTGGTGTGCTTGTTCTTCTTCCCGGTGCTGGGCAACCTACGACCGGACCTCGTGGCCTTCACGCCCTCGATGCGCCAGTACGCGGGCAACTGGGCCTCCGGTCTCTGGGCGTTCGCACCGGGTGCTGAGGACAAGCTCGATCAGATCGTGCGCCCCACCCGCAATCAGGTACGACAGCTCGAAGCCATGGGTTACCCGCCTGCCGTCGCCGAGATCACGATGCAACAGACCATCGCATGGCGCTCGATGCACAGTCAGGGCCGCGGATTGTTCTCGCTTCTGATCCGCAACGTTCCCGACATCGACCGATGGACGGTGCGTGAAGGCGAATTCGCCTGCAACTCAATTCTCGGCTTCAACTTCGGCGACGGCCACCTGCACGACGCCTCCCTCATCGCAGCGATTCAGCGACGCTGCAACTTCGAGCCGGGCGAGTTCGTGGTGGCGTGGGTCGAATCGCAGCCCATCCATCGAAAGACGCAGTCCTACAAGCTCATCGATGCCGCCCTCGGCGTGATCGAAACCGGTACGTGGAACGTCGACGACGCGGTGTCCGCCCAGCCGTGGCTACCCGACGGCCCCATCCCCATGTCGGTGACGTGGCGGCGTCGCGCAGACTCGACAACCGCTCGACACTCGGCACCAGAGGCGTCGTCAGCGACGGCCGGTGCTGGAGAATCGACATCATGACGCGATCCGCGACGATAGTGGGCAGCGGCCCGAACGGGCTTGCCGCTGCACTTGCTCTGGCACGCGACGGCATACACGTCACCGTGCTGGAGGCGGAGAGCGAGATCGGCGGCGGCACCCGTAGCCACCGGCCTTTCACCACCGTCGATCTGCTCGTCGATCACTGTGCCGGTTTCCATCCGATGGCGGTGGGTTCACCTGCCCTCGCCGGTCTCGAGCAACACGGACTGACGTGGCGGTGGCCCGAGATCGATTGCGCCCATCCGCTTCTCGACGACGCGGCAGCGCTGCTCCATCGATCGATAAACGAGACTGCTGTTGGCCTGGGTGCGGACGGCAAACGATGGAAGGCACTGTTCGGGCAACCGTCGTCGTCGTACGACAGACTGTCCGAAGACCTTCTCGGACCGGTCGTGCACCTGCCCCGACATCCACTGCTGCTGGCGCGATTCGGTGCGCCGACTGCTCTGCCCGCTGCGATGTTGTCACGGGTGTTCACCACACCGCAGGCGCGGGCACTGTTCGTCGGAGCAGCGGCACACGCGATGCGGCCGTTGACCGAAGTGTTCTCCTCCGCCATCGGGGTGGGAATCCTGACCGCGGGACACCACAACGGATGGCCGGTGGCGGAGGGCGGAACCGCGGCGATCTCACGGGCGATGCACTCCGCGCTCATCGAACTCGGAGCAACCGTGCAGACCTCGACGCGGGTTGCCTCGCGAGCCGATCTGCCGTCGTCGGACATCACGATCTTCGACACGACGCCGTCCGTGGTGGCCGACGTACTCGGCCAGGATTTGACGACGCGTACACGTCGCTCCTACAACAGGTTTCGGCACGGACCGGCTGCGTTCAAGGTCGACCTCGCGGTGCGCGGTGGAGTCCCATGGACCGACCCCCGGGTCGCGCAGGCCGGCACTGTGCACGTGGGAGGTAGCGCCGAGGACACCATCGCAGCAGAGGCGGCCGTCGCTGCAGGACGAATGCCCGATCGGCCGTTCGTCCTCGTCGGGCAGCAGTTCGTCGCTGATTCACAGCGCGCGGACGGAGACGTCGTACCGCTGTACGCATACGCCCATGTTCCCTCCGGCCTCGATCACGATGTCACCGACGTCGTGATCGACCGCATCGAACAGTTCGCACCGGGTCTGCGTTCGCGAATTGTGGAGACAGTCAGCACGTCTCCGCAGAGCTTCGCCGAAGGAAACGCGAATTTCGTCGGCGGCGACATTCTGTGCGGTACGTCGTCACCGACACAATTGCTCCTCGGACCACGGCCCGGCCGAGACCCGTACCGCACGGGAACGCCGGGGTTCTATCTGTGCTCTGCGGCAACTCCCCCCGGACCCGGTGCACACGGCATGGCGGGATTGAACGCAGCGCGACGAGCTCTGGATGACCTGCTGAAGCGCTGAAACAACGACACAGCAATACCTTTCGCCTTCTCTGTCGTCAGCGAGAAGGCACCACCTCTGCTTTCCCACGGAAGGACCGAACACAATGCCAATCGACGAATCTCTCCACGGCAAGGTCGCACTCGTCACCGGTGCCGGGGCAGGCCTCGGTGCCGCCATCGCGCGGCGACTGGCCTCCGACGGTGCACAGGTGGTCGTCTCCGACATCGATCTCGACGCCGCTCGCCAAGTGGCGTCTTCGATCGACGGTGCGATCGCTGTCGCGACAGACGTCACCGACGAGGATCAGGTTCGATCTCTCGTCGAGCAGACCGTCGAACACTTCGGCAACCTGCACATAGCAATTCCCAACGCCGGTGTCGGCGAAGTCAGAGCGATCGCACAGATGTCGTACGCCGATTGGCGGCGTACCACCGCAGTCAACCTGGACGGCGTGTTCCTGACCATCCGCTACGCCGCACCCGCGATCGCAGCATCCGGCGGCGGCTCCATCGTCACCATCAGCTCGATCACCGCGACGGCAGGTTCGGCGCTGCTCGCGCCCTACGCCGCCAGCAAGGCCGCGGTGAGAAATCTGACCGAAACCGCCGCAACGGAGTTCAGAGCGCAGGGTGTTCGAGTCAACGCTGTGCTGCCAGGGTTCATCGATACCGCTCTGGTCACCAAGGCAGCCCCCGAATTCGAGGCAGCTCTGGGGCTACCGGAAGGAGGGTTCGACACCCTCATCGCCGACAAACAAGGGCGCTACGGCACACCGGAGGAAGTAGCAGCAGCGGTCGCGTTCTTCGCATCGCAACAGTCGTCGTGGTGCACGGGGAGCAGCCTCGTCCTGGACGGCGGACTGGTCGGCTCACTGCTCTGAACGCCTGACGGGGTTCGAGGAGCGAGGGCGCATCCGTGGCGTTCCGGTTCGAGTCGGCGTGGGGCCCAGGTGTGGAAACCGCTCACGCGGGTAACCGATGGACAAGGAGCAGTTCACGCGGCCGCCAAAACCTCTGTTATATCGCGCGTTTCGCGATCGGAGCAGCGCACACAACCGAAGGATCCTCAAATGTCCAACAGAAATACCCTCATCCGTTCGCTACACGATCTCGGTGCTGCTGCCTGGTTCGGCGGCTCGCTCATGGGTGCCGTCGGCGTGAACGGTGCTGCCACTGCGGTGCAGGATCCGCGAGACCGCGCACAGGTTGCCGCGGCGGGGTGGGCGAAATGGGCTCCGGTCAACGCCGCGGCCATCGGTGCACATCTCATCGGCGGCGCAGGCATACTCATGGCCAACCGCGGTCGTGCTCGTCATCAGCAGGGTGTCACCGCCAACACCAACTTCAAGATCGCCGTTACCGGTGCCGCCCTCGTCGCCACTGCATACAGCCGTGTCCTCGGCGCGAAAACGACCAAGGCTCAGGGTCATTCGATCGATTCGGCAACCGAGCCGTCAGCAGGTACCCCACGCGAGGCCGCCGCAGCACAGAAGCAACTGAAGTACCTCCAGTGGGCATTGCCGGTTCTGACCGGAACCCTCGTGGTGCTGGGTGCTCAGCAGGGTGAGCAGCAGAGGCCGACCGAAATCTTGTCGGGAATCGCAGGAAAGCTGGTCGCCCGCGCGTAGAAGCACGCGAATGTGCCCTACCCCGTCGCAGACATTGCGGCGGGGTCGGACATGTTGGGGCAGTGCCGACACCGGCGTGCAAGGTACGGCGGTCAAGGGGGCCTAGGATTCCAGCGAGGACAGGGCGTCATCGCGATGTCGGTCACTTGCTGGACCGTCAACACAGGGTCGGCGGATACATCGACGATGCTGCCGTCGGTCCCGTATACCTCTACGCGACTACGTCTTTCGGATGATTTCAGATCGACGACTGTGCCGTCACTCAGTGTCCGACGCTCATCGACCTGCCCGGCAAAACATGGACCGGCAGATTGGTCGGATGTCGACAGCCTCACGTTCAGGTCACCCACGGCTCCGCCCAGCGAGATACGCCCGTACGCAGAGGCGCTGAAGTCGAATGTCAGCGGGGGGAACATGGCATCGGGTTCTACCGTGGTCCCGGCGGGAAGGGCTCGCGCCAAAGCGGCCGACTTGGCTGCTGCGTCGAACCCCGCCGGGGCGGAATCCGGTCCGACAATGGCGTAGTTGATTCTCTGCATGTCCTCGGGCTGAATGACCTCCGCACAGCCAGGTATCGACACGGCGTCGGGTTGCGGATCGTGGAGAAGACCGGCGACTACGACGCCCGCTGCCACGGTGCCGACGATCACCGAGACTGTTGTCCACACCGACTTCGGGTCACCTGGGCTGGCCATCCTGCCAGTGTCCACCGCCGGCGACGACCCCCATCGTCCGGGTCACGCTGCGTTGCAGGCTTTACCGCCGGGACCGTTCGGCAAACCCCGACCCCACTGCTCCGACCGCGAACACCGCTGCGGTCAGCACGATGTTCGGCCACAGACCGAAGCGGGGGTCCAGTGCCCACTCCCGCGGCACGAGATTCTCGACGTTGTAGAGGTTGGACACCAGACTCGCAGCAACGGCGACAACACCGATTGCCACCAGCAACCGCGACCGCAGGCCGACACCCCACACCAGGACCGCGATCGATATCGCCAGTAAGGGCAACAATCCTCGAATCGTCATGTTACCCACGTAGAACATCATTCCGTTCTGCACGAAAACTGCTATTGCACTCGACAATCCGAGACTCGCAACGAGCCACAGCCGAACATGCATGGCGACGCCCGATCGACGTTCGCTCCACACGCAGTAGACCGCGACGGCCCCGATGCACACCGGCAGAGCGCACAGCCAGTACACATCGGCTGCTGGTTCTCCGAGGTGCGCACCACCGAACCACGCCGGACCCGACACCGACTCACCGCTGACGACCGGTTGCCGAACGTAGAACGGCAACGCACCGACGAAGAGCACCGAGATGAACAACAGCGGGATAAACAACGGCGAAGCCTGAGCATCCGACTCGCTCACAGTCGCCGTTCTGCCTGATCCAAAACTCACGTGCCCTCCTCGGCGAGACAATCACACCTTACGTTCGGTTTGTTTCCAATGGGTGCACTTTCGACCGATCTATACGCCGTCTACCAGGCCGCACATCGAGTGCCACAAATCTCAAACTGAGACGGATGAGACGTAAGTCACGGTGTTCAATCATGTGCACATCTTCCCGAGAAGGTCGACAACCCCTGCCGACCTCGCATCCAGGAGGCGCACATTGAGTAGGCAAAGCCTTACCAAGGCACACGCGAAGATTTCGGAGCTGACGTGGGAACCCACGTTCGCTACCCCTGCTACTCGCTTCGGCACGGACTACACGTTCGAGAAAGCACCCAAGAAGGACCCACTCAAGCAGATCATGCGGTCCTACTTCCCCATGGAGGAGGAGAAGGACAACCGCGTGTACGGCGCGATGGACGGTGCCATTCGCGGCAACATGTTCCGCCAGGTCCAGCAACGCTGGCTCGAGTGGCAGAAGTTGTTCCTCTCGATCATTCCGTTCCCCGAGATTTCGGCGGCCCGTGCGATGCCGATGGCGATCGATGCCGTGCCGAACCCCGAGATCCACAACGGCCTTGCCGTTCAGATGATCGACGAGGTGCGTCACTCGACGATTCAGATGAATCTCAAGAAGCTGTACATGAACAACTACATCGACCCGGCCGGCTTCGATATGACCGAGAAAGCGTTCGCGAACAACTACGCGGGCACTATCGGCAGGCAGTTCGGCGAGGGCTTCATCACCGGTGATGCCATCACGGCCGCAAACATCTATCTGACCGTGGTGGCGGAGACGGCGTTCACCAACACCTTGTTCGTGGCCATGCCGGACGAGGCCGCCGCCAACGGCGACTACCTGTTGCCGACGGTGTTCCACTCGGTGCAATCCGACGAATCACGGCACATCTCGAACGGGTACTCGATTCTGCTCATGGCCCTCGCCGACGAGCGGAATCGTCCTCTACTGGAACGCGATCTGCGTTACGCCTGGTGGAACAACCACTGCGTTGTCGACGCGGCCATCGGCACCTTCATCGAGTACGGCACCAAGGATCGACGCAAGGACCGCGAAAGCTACGCCGAGATGTGGCAGCGGTGGATCTACGACGACTACTACCGCAGCTACCTGATCCCGCTCGAGAAGTACGGCCTGACGATCCCCCACGACTTGGTCGAAGAAGCGTGGAACCGGATCACGAACAAGGGCTACGTGCACGAGGTCGCGCGATTCTTCGCCACCGGTTGGCCGGTCAACTACTGGCGCATCGACACCATGACCGACACGGACTTCGAGTGGTTCGAGCACAAGTACCCCGGCTGGTACAGCAAGTACGGCAAGTGGTGGGAGGAGTACAACCGGCTCGCGTACCCGGGGATCAACAAGCCGATTGCATTCGAGGACGTCGGCTACCAGTATCCGCACCGCTGCTGGACGTGCATGGTGCCGGCCCTCATCCGCGAGGACATGGTGGTCGAGAAGGTCGACAACCAGTGGCGCACTTACTGTTCGGAGACGTGCTACTGGACCGACGCAGTTGCCTTCCGCGGCGAGTACGAGGGCAAGGACACGCCGAACATGGGTCGTCTCACAGGTTTCCGTGAATGGGAGACGCTGCACCACGGCAAGGATCTCGCCGACATCGTCTCCGATCTCGGCTACGTCCGCGACGACGGCAAGACGCTCGTCGGTCAGCCACACCTCGATCTGGATCCGAAGAAGATGTGGACACTCGACGATGTCCGCGGGAACACCTTCCAGAGCCCGAACGTGTTGCTGAACCAGATGACCGAATCGGAGCGGAACGCACACATCGCCGCGTACCGAGCCGGCGCGACCATGCCTGCCTGATCACAGACTCGGTGGGCAGCGGCCGATCACGGGCGCTGCCCACCGCATCCAGCACGATCACTTTCTTTCGATTCAGGAGAACCCCTCGTGGCCGACACACACCGAATCACGTTCGACCCGGTCGACATCGAGATGGAGGTCCGAGAGGACGAACACATTCTCGACGCGGCCTTCCGACAAGGAATCCACCTGATGCACGGCTGTCGCGAAGGACGTTGCTCGGCGTGCAAGTCGTTCGTTCTCGACGGAGACATTCAGATGGAGGGCCACTCCACTTTCGCGTGCAACGAGGCAGAACAGGACGAGGGTTTCGTACTACTCTGTCGCACAAAGGCTTACAGTGATTGCACCATCGAGCTGCTCAATTTCGACGAAGACGAACTACTCGGTGGAATTCCGATTCAGAACGTCACCACCCGCGTAGTCTCGGCCGAGTCGGTCACCGCCGACATCGTGGCCCTACGCCTCGAACCGATCGAGCCCGAGGTGTTCGAGTTCAAACCGGGCCAGTACGCCGATCTGCAGATCCCCGGCACCGACGAGTTCAGATCCTTCTCCATGGCGTCGACACCGTCGACGCCGAACCAGGTCGAATTCCTCATCAAGAAATATCCGGGCGGCGTATTCGCGGCCTTGCTGGACGACGGAATTTCGGTCGGCGACAGCATTTCTCTGACCGGCCCGTACGGCTCCTCGACCCTCAAGGACGGTCACGTACTGCCGGTGGTCTGCATCGGCGGTGGTGCCGGCATGGCACCCGTCCTGTCGCTGGTCCGGCACATGAGCGAGTCCGGCAACACCCGTCCCGTGCACTTCTACTACGGCGCGAGAACCCCGGCCGACTTGTTCTACGTCGACGAGATCATCTCCCTCGGTGCAGGTTTGGTCGACTTCACCTTCGTGGCGTGCGTATCCGACGCAGCGGGAGTCGCATCCTCGGGATCCTTGTCGATCGAAGAGGGAAACGTCACCGACGTCGTACGTCGTCTCGAACCCGACATCGCCAGAGCCGAGGTCTACCTGTGCGGACCTCCCCCGATGGTCGACGCTGCGTTGGACCTCCTCGACGTGTGCGGAACGCCGACGGACCAGATCTTCTTCGACAAGTTCACCAGCCCTGCCTTCGACTAGTTCACCGCCGAGACCGGGCACGCGCACCACGAACATCAGCCCCTACCTCAACCGAGAGGCCAGACATGACTGCCACGACAGACTCGACTGCCACGACGGAGCCGAAGCAACGCAGCTTCCCCACAATCGAATTCACCGACTCCGAGGCCGGAGCAAAGGAGTTCCCCAGTTCGAGAAGCCGTGCGTACAGCTACTACACACCGGCAAAACGTCGGGCCACGATGTACGAGGACGTGACCGTCGACGTTCAGCCGGACCCGGATCGGCACCTCACGCAAGGGTGGATCTACGGCTTCGGCGACGGCCCGGGCGGTTACCCACAGGAGTGGACGGTCGCGAAATCCTCGAACTGGCACCAATTTCTCGATCCCAACGAAGAATGGGACCAGACGATCTTCCGCAACAACTCCGCAGTCGTGCATCAGGTCGAGCTGTGTCTGAGCAACGCCAAGCGAGCCCGTGCCTACGCCGGCTGGAACACTCCGTGGCTGAAGTTCATCGAGCGCAACGTCGGTGCGTGGATGCACGCGGAAAACGGACTGGCACTGCATGTGTTCACGTCCATTCAGCGTTCGGGGCCGACGAACATGATCAACACGGCCGTTGCGGTGAACGCCGCCCACAAGATGCGGTTCGCACAGGATCTCGCATTGTTCAATCTCGATCTGTCCGAAGCCGATGTCTCCTTCGACGGTTCGGCCCACATGGAGGTGTGGAAGAGCGCACCCGAGTGGCAGCCGACACGTGAGGTCGTGGAACAGCTGACGGCTGTGCCGGATTGGTGCGAACTGCTCTTCGCAACCAACATCGTCTTCGAGCAACTCGTCGGCTCCCTGTTCCGCACCGAACTGGTGATGCAGATTTCCGCCCGCAACGGCGACTACATCACCCCGACCATCGTCGGTACCGGCGAGCACGATTACGACCGCGACCTCAACTACACCCGGACGCTGTTCCAGCTGCTCACACACGATCCAGAACACGGCGAAGCCAATCGCGCACTGTTCGGCGAATGGATGTCGCTGTGGGTACCGAGATGTCTGGCCGCCGCGCGCGCCCTGCAACCCATCTGGTCGCAGCCCGCGGACAAGGCTGTGACGTTCGCGACCAGCTTGGACGCGGCGATCGCCAAATTCACCGTTCTGCTCGAATCACTCGGCCTCGACATCCCGCAGGAGTTGGCACTATGACCATGCATTTCGGATCGGACACGGAGTTCTCCAACAAGTGCGGCGTGACGCTGATGAACACGCCGGTCGGACGTGTGGTTGCCGAGGTCATGGGTGACAAGGACGGCGTCGAGCTCACCGAATATCCCTCGATGATCCGCGTCGACGGCACCAAACTCCTCTCCTTCGACTACGACGAGCTGACCGATGCACTCGGCCAGGAATTCGACGGGTCGGTCTTCGAGGAGATCAGCTCGACGCATTACGGCCGCATGGTGCACCTCGACGACAAGACGATGCTCTTCGCCAGCCCCGAGGACGCCGCCAAGTACATCGGGTTCGATCTCGCCGAACGGCCCTGACCTCGCTTCGGCCGATCGAGCGCCGGCCATCGATGCGCAGCCCCGAACCGACACGAGTGGGAGATTCGAAGATGTACGAAACCGACGTCGACCAACACGAGACTGCCTGTCTCGAAGCATACTTCGCGGTTCTGGATCGTTCGATCGCTGCGCATCTGGCGCGCACCGGAGAAGGTACCGATCGTGTTCGTTCCCTGACACTCCGCGATATCAGGGGCGAAACACACACCACAGCCTTGTTGCGACGGCGGAGCGCACTCGGGCTGAGCATCTGTCCCAACAGTCGCGTCTTCGTGGACGAGAGCGGCAAACCCATGATGCCGGAAGAACGAAGAGGGCTTCGACATTCGTCCGGACAGTCCACGCTCTGACCCCGTGAACCGAACCGACCGCACATCACACCACTCGAAGGGAATACGTCATGGCCAAAGAACTACGGTTCAACACCGAGGCGCGCGCTTTACTGGAGCAAGGCGTCAACGCACTCGCCGACGCGGTCAAGGTGACTCTGGGCCCGAAGGGGCGCAACGCCGTGCTCGAGAAGCTCACGGGCCCACCGACTATCACCAACGACGGCGTCACGATCGCGAAAGAGATTCAGCTCAGCAACCCGTTTGCGAACATGGGTGCGCAGCTGGTCAAAGAGGTGGCGATGAAGACGAACGGAGTGGTCGGCGACGGAACCACCACTGCCACCGTGCTCGCCCAAGCGATGGTGCGGGAGGGGCTGCGAGCAGTGGACGCCGGTGCCAACCCGATGCGTCTGCGCCGAGGCATCGAGACCGCCGTCTCGGCCGTCGTCGATTCCTTGCGCGTTCAAGCCGTCGAGGTGGTCGGCAATGCAGACCTCGAGCGCATCGCGACACTGGCGGCCAGCGACGACGACGCCATCGGCCAGTGCGTGGCCAAAGCCGTGGAGTACGTGGGCAAGTCGGGCATCGTCACCACCGAGGAAAGCGACACTCTCGGGATGTCGGTCGACGTGGTCGACGGCATCGAGTTCGATCACGGGTTCATCTCCGGCTACATGATCACCGATCACGAGCGAGCAGAAGCCGTCCACGAAAATCCGGTCATTCTGTTGACCAACAAGAAGATCAACCAGGTCCAGGACATCATGCCGAGCATCGAAGCCGCGAAGCGAGCAGATCGTCCCCTGGTGGTCATCGCCGAGGACGTGGATGGACCGGCGCTGCAGCTGTTGGTCGGTGGAAACATGCACAACACGATGCAGTCCGTCGTGGTGCGAGCACCGGGCTTCGGACATCGCCGCGTCGCAGAACTCCAGGACCTCGCCGTGTCGCTCGGGGGTCAGGTCATCGCCAAGGACACCGGCCTCGAACTGTTCGAGGTCTCGCTCGACCAACTGGGCTCGTGCGACCGCATCACCGTCACCGAGCACTCGACCACCATTGTCGGCGGCCGGGGCGATCCCAAGCTGCTCGACGCGCGCGTGGCTCAGCTCGAGTCGCAATTCGAGCGCTCCAAGATCGACGGCGACCGGGACAGCCTCGAGCAGAGGATCGCACGACTGACCGGCCGGGTGGCCGTGGTCAAGGTAGGCGGGGCCACCAGTGTCGAGCTCAAGGAACGCATGCTGCGTGTCGAGGACGCCCTGGCAGCGTCTCGAGCAGCTCTGGAATCCGGGATCGTCTCCGGCGGGGGTACCGCGTTGGCGCAGTCCCATCGCGCCCTCGGCGAGTTGGAGCTGACCGGAGACCAGGCGATCGGTGCCGAAGTGGTCCGCAAAGCGCTCACCGAACCACTTCGATGGATCGCCATCAACGCCGGCTACGAAGGCGACGACGTCGTGGAGATCGTGTCCGGACTGCCACTGGGCCATGGCTTCAATGCGCTCACCGGCGAATACGGAGACATGTTCGACGACGGAGTGATCGATCCCTTCAAAGTGACGCGTGCGGCGCTCGAAAGTGCGGCTTCCATTGCAGCGCTGCTGATCACCACCGAAACCGCAGTGGTGGAAGAGGTATTCGGCAATCCGGGCGCGATCATGGCCCCCGGATTCGGCGATCTCGCCGAAGGAATGGTCCGCCCCTCGAACATCTACTGAAACCTAACAAGTTTCACGCTACTCGGGGGTCGGCATCGCAGTGCGGACGCCGATCCCCGAGCGGCACCAAGGAGATAACCACGATGTCCTCATCGAATCCGCGACGCGAGCTGACCGATCACGACCTCCGAGTCGTGCTGCGAGTTCTGACCGGCATTCATATCGGCCCCGAGGTGCCTGCCGCAGCCGAGTGCCAAAAACCGCAGACGCCACGCTTTTCGACGGGTAGACTCGATCCCCGCAGAACACCTACGCCGAATCATTCACGCGCAGGCGGTAATTGAGTTTCCTCGATTGTTGTGGGTAGGTGGCGGCTTTGGCAAGACAGGGCGCACGCGATCTCTCGAGAGCGCGTGACAAGTTCTTCGTAGAGAACGAGTTCGACGACGCGGTCCGAGACCAGATCTCGTTCTCGTGGGAACGATCGCGCGCACTGAACATCCAACCCGACATTCTGCACCTGCCCTTCGTTCGCGAACCCGACTTGGACAGCCCTCTCGTCGTCGCCGCAGCGCCCGTACTTCGCCAGCTCGCAACAGGTTTGGTGGACGAGCCGATCTCGGTGATCCTCACCTCGGCCGACGGTGTGGTGTTGGACCGCGTGGCCGGTAGCAAGCCACTGCTGGACAACTTGGACAACGTCAATCTCGCACCGGGCTTCAGCTACTCGGAAGAATATGCCGGCACCAACGGCATCGGCACAGCGCTCGAGACTCGCAAACCGACTTTGGTCTACGGAGCCGAACACTACGTCGAGAGCTTGGGCGGGTTGGTGTGCGCCGGCGTCCCCATCGTTCATCCCATATCCGGCCTCGTCGTCGGAGTTCTCGACGTGACCGGGTGGATCGACGACGGAGCTCCACTCCTGGTGACACTCGCGCAATCGGCGACGGCACAGATCGAAGGTCGACTGCTGTCTCAATCGAGTCAGGAGCAGACCGCTCTGCTCAACACCTATCTCAAAGCGTGCAGGCGATCCCAACAGGTCGGAGTTCTGGCACTCGGCGACGACATCGTCCTGCTCAATCGCAAGCTACGCAATGCCCTCACCCCGCAAGACCAAGCCGCGTTGCTCGAGCACGCAGTCGATCTGAGCGTCCACACCGACAACAGCAAGTATCTGCTGACCCTGCCCGGTGGGCAGACCGTCAGGTTGTCGCCGTTCCACGACGACGCCCTTGCGCCTCGACACGGCGTGGCGGTGTACCACGCCTACCTCAACGACACAGCCGGGCCGGCGGCGATAGCCATCGAGGGCATCAGGTCGCTGCCCGGCATCGTGGGAGACAGCGCATCGTGGAGGCGCGCGACCCGAGACGTGTCGCAGTGCGTCCGCAGGCACGAATGGGCCGTGGTGGCAGGCGAATCCGGCTCGGGCCGATTCGCGGTCCTCAAAGCTGCAGCACAACAGCATATTTCCAGTCGCACGCACTTCGTCACCGCAGCCGAACTCGCCGACGGGGACGCAGGGATGCGGGCGCTCGAAACCGAGATCGAACAGGACGAATTCAGCGTCATCATTCGCGACCTCGACCTGGTTCCGAACTCCGTCCAGCAAGATATCGCGAGCCTGATTCAAGGGCGCGAACACGCCGGATGGATGGGAGCCACCATCGGAACCGGTACGCAGAGCGCCGGAAGCGAGGCACTGATACTGCCCTTCTTCGGCCACACCGTGCACGTACCCGCCCTTCGACACCGCATCGAAGACCTCCACAAGTTGATTCCCTACCTACTGCGCCAAGTCAGTCGCGGCCAGGAGCTGTCACTGTCCGCGGCTGCGGTCCGTCAGCTGACCAAATACAGCTGGCCCGGCAATGTCGGACAGCTCCGCGACGTGCTCCAGCAGGTCGTGCAGAGTCAACGTTCAGGGGTCGTCGAGGCAGACAAGCTGCCACCGTCCGTTCGGGCGGTAAGCCGCAGAACCCTCACCCCGATAGAGGCAATGAACCGAGACGCAATAGTGCGCAGCCTCGAGGAAAACGGTGGGAACAAACAGGCCGCCGCCGATGCCCTCGGAATGTCACGGGCCACGATCTACCGAAAAATCCGAGAATTCGGGATCGAGTTCTAGACAGACCAGATGCCGACGGGACAAGTGTTGCGAACACCGGTCCACGGCCGCGACAACCTGTCCGTCGCCGACGACGCATTGAGCACTTGTTCACCAGCCGCAATTTGGGCGATCATAGGAAAAGCCCACAGCCGCAAGGCTGTAGCTCGGGGTACTTCTTCTGTGCACTCGAAGGAATTCGAACCCTAATTCTTGTAATGGTCCAGATGATCCCATGACTACGGTGGGCTCAGAAACACCTCTGGCCTTTTGCCCCTGACCTCAATCCCCGCTCGATCGACTGGCAGTGCCTCGACGAGGACAGCGCCGCCCGACTGTGCATCGTGCTCGGCACCTCGGTCGGAATGGCTACGCGACTGACTCGAACTCGGTCGCCTCATTCCGCCATGTTGACTCAAGCATGGCCCGGTGGCCGAATAGCTGGCCGCAGCAATGTTCGCGCACCGCGAGGCGTACGAACAGGGCGAAATTGCCGATCACGGCGGACGCGAAGCGTCAAACGACCAAGCTCCCCGGCCGATGGTGAACCGACTGAGCCGACTTCTGACCACGAGGACGTTGACACTACGACCCGCTCAAAACTGACGATTGATGAGGTCATCGGCCTGATCGAAACCGACCGCGCTGCCGTAGGAGATTCCGTCGGCGACTCAACCGCCGTCATCATCGATGACGCACGATGGCGATACGACAAAACCACCGAGAACTACAAGCCGACCGGATAGTCTCGCGACACCAGCCTGTCGACAACGGTGCGTGCCAATTTTTCCAATCTGCGACCAGCTAAGTCGACAGCCAGTAGACGCAGCGGCCGCTTCTGCCCCTGCCGATCAGAAACGATATCTCGCCATGAATCTTGATACCTCGTGAGATCTGGTCGGAGATCACCAGTGGCAGTCTCTGTTTCGTAGCTGCAGTACGCGCCCGTTATTGCAGCTGAACGATCCAGCATGTGTGGGGCGAGTAGATAGCGGAGCGGTGGTGGAACGCCGCGGCCCCCGGGATGCGCTACCAAGCTGACGAACTGGGCCAACAATGCGGCACTGACGTTCGCGGATAAGGCGGCAACGTTCTGTCCAGCTGGCTCATTTCTACCAGCTCGCGCGATGTAGGTCGGGTCGTCGAGAAGACCCTGCATATCAAGGCTCAGTTCACCGAGATCTAGTTGGCCCAAGCAGACCATGCACGGGCGACCTGGCACAAGGGTGTGGGCTCGCCAGATTGCGCTGCGCAATCGCCCATCCTCGAAGGTGTCAATCGCGATACCGCCGTCGATTACCGGGATGAGGTCGGCGTAAGCCGTCACGTTCAGCACCGCCCGCGGCCAGGGGCGGTCCACGCAAGAGAAAATTACGTCGTAGTCCAGCGCGGCTCGTCGCCCCTCTGGGTCGCTGATGCTGGTCTCATGCAGTACCGGTTGAAAGTCGTCGGCGGTGGCAGCCGTATCCATCAGGCGAGCAGCAACGTCTACTTTGGCCTTTTCGAGTGCCGCGTCCAGACGCGTCGCTCCGATCATCCTGTCGAGGTTCTTGTGTTCAACGGAGTCGAAATCCATCACGCCGACCTCCATTAGCCCTGTGGCGGCCAGTCGTTGCGCGATGTCAAGACCAACGCTGCCTACCCCGACGACCAGAACCCGTAGTCGGGCAATCGAAGCCTGTGTGCGGCCACCCCACGCTGACACGGTTCGTTGCTGGAAACGAGTGGATCGCGGGGGCGGTTTTTGCTTGTCGTTCCACGTGACGATCAGTTTGTCGGACACGCAGCGAACCGACTCAGCCCAGGTCGGGCGGGTTCGATCGAACCATAGGCGGGCTGACCAACCGTGGTCGAGACCGGCGAGCGTCATACCGAGTAGAGGCAGCTTCGTATAGGCCCGCGCCACACGCTCGTATTCTGCTTCTGTTTTTTCGTCGACGACGCTTAAGCCCTGCCATCCGCGACCTCGAGGGTGGGAGTGCAGTAGCGTCAACCCTTCACCTCGACCGCGGGCTTCAGCGGCTGCACGCAGCACGTAGGCACTGGTGAAAGACGCGTTGCCGTGGAGCAAGCGTTCACCATCCTGCGGGAAGATCAGCGATTTCAGCACCGCAGTTGTCCGGTGAACCCCAGTCGACAGCACGTAGGTTGCGGCAAGAACGTCCTCTTGGCCGTCGTCCCGTAGCAGGTGCTCACGCATAGCGGTGTTTACTTCGCCGGTCATAGCCACTGAGTACCGCATGAAGTAGTCCCTTCAGTTTGAGCGGCCTTGACCGCAAGCTTCGGCTCAAGCCGAGGGCGATATTGCGAGTGAAAGAAGTCCACGCACGTGACGCAGCCAGACAATCGCCGGTGCGGCTGACATGTCGCTAAATGCAAACTCTCTGGAATGACGCTTCCAACCCGGCGGGCAGTCGGTGCAGTCACTGTTGGTCGTTTCGAAGACAACCACGTCTGGTAGATGGACCCAATGTGGCGGTACTTGCGGCCATGCCTGCACCTCGGACAGGCTCACTCCCGTTGTCACCATTTGGCCTTTGAACGCACCGCCGACAGCGAGGACCTCGTAAACCAGCCGCCCCGGCTCGGCCCGCACCAGCGCACCGACCGCCGACATGTCGTCGACAAATCGGCGAGCCGGTGTACCTGTCTGCAGTAACTCCGTCACGCGACTGGCCCGGTGTGCTTCGCGCTTACGAATTCGTCACCGTCGCGAAGACGCACCATCTGCTCCCCAGTGAAGATTTCAGGGCCACTAGCTCCGTTGACGCGGGCGAGGTCGTACTCGGCGGGCTTCACACCGGCCAGCCGAAGCAAAGCGGCGGCAGTCTGGTCGTCGTCCCAGCTGGTGTGAGGCTCCCCGTCGATGCTGAAACGAATCTTGGGCCGAGCGCGGAACTTCTGGTTGTCGCGCAAATTCACGATCTGGTTGTCCTTGATGTGCGTCTCGACACCTTGCTTATCGACGACAAAAAGGTCGTGGGTTTGCGGATCGCGACCTGAGAGACGTAGCAGCGCCGCCGCTTCCTGATCGTCATCCTCGGTCACGTGGGGCGTGCCATCGATTGTGATTCTCAATGCTGTCATTGCTTCAGATCCTTAGTGGTAGTTGCACACGAGCCGGGCGGCGAGCCTGAGCCACGCCGTCCAACCAAGGGCGTATAGTTTCCATGTACCTCGCCGGTACATATGAATCGATACACCTCGAAGGTACACCAAAATGGATCTGAGTCAATGGAGCTGAACTTCGCCAGCGCGGAGCTGGCCGCGCTGTGCAATTCGAGATCAGCCCTTGCGCAGCGCTGGGGCATGCCCGCAGCTGCGAAGGTCTGCCGGCGTCTCTTCGATATGTCGGCCATCACTACGGCGACGGTCGACCTGATTCCCGACGCCAAGATCACCTCGCTGGACGACGGTGTCGTGACAATCGACTTTTCCGGCGAATTTTCGATCCGAGGCGTCCTGCGCGCCCAACCTGGCGCGTCTGGCCACATACTGATTACCAGCCTCGAAGTCCACGGAAGTGACCACCATGAGCACAACTGAGAGCCACCCCTTTGCGCCGGACTACGTCAGCCCGCCTGGAGACACGCTTCGCGACCGTCTGACGGAATTACACCTCCCTCAATCAGAATTAGCGAGGCGCGCGGGCTTCTCGACCAAACATGTAAACCAGATAATGCAGGGCCTTGCGCCAATCACGCCCGAAACGGCCCTCGCACTCGAACGGATAACCGGAATACCTGCCCGGTTTTGGAATCGACGTGAGGCCGATTACCGCGAAGGCCTTCTTCGAGCTAAGTCACTGACACTGAGCCCAGACGACGAACAGTGGCTTACATCGCTTCCCGTAAAAGAATTACAGAAGCGAAAGCTACTTCCGTCCACATCCGACCGCGGTCGACTCTTCGACGCTGCCCTCACATTCTTTGGAGTCGCCAATACCGAGGCTTTTTACCGTATTTGGCGCGGCCCCGTAGCCTCGTTCCGCCGATCGCAGACCATAGGAAGCCACTCGAGTGCGGTTATATCGTGGATTCGAATCGCACAGATCGAGGCGCTGTCGATCGAGGTCACGAGCGGCTTCTCGGCTCCCGCATTCCGTAAGGTGCTGCACACTGTTCGCGCCCTGACACTCGACGGAGACCCTAATGAGATGGTGGACTTGTGCGCCTCAGTCGGCGTAGTTGTCGTGTTTGTCCCTGAGGTCAAAGGCTGCCGAACACACGGTGCTACCTGGTGGGATACCCCCAACAGGGCAGTAATTGCGTTAAGCGATCGATTTAAAAAAGATGACCACTTCTGGTTTACCTTTTTCCATGAGGCCGCGCACGTACTCTTACATTCCAAAAAAGAGACATTTGTTGACGACGGCTCCGAAGATGACAGCCTAGAAGATGAGGCCAATAAATTTGCCAGAGACTTCCTCATTCCACCAGATCGTGCATCCGAGCTAAAGCAGCTCCGCACAGACTCAGACGTCAAGGAATTCGCTAACAACATCGGAATAGCGCCTGGAATAGTGGTTGGACGGATGCAACACGACAAGATTTGGGCATACAACTTAGGCCACAAATTGAAGAGAACACTAACCATCGTAGACGACGAATGAGCTGCCGTCCTAGGCCGCGGAGTAGCAGCGGGCGACCCACGGGCGTAGTCGTCGAACTGTTTGTCGATGCCCGGTATATACGGCTGGATTGGTAGCAACTCTCGCTCCGATCGCGCGGGAGCACCGGCCACGGCGGCAGTGTAGGAGCTGTGCGCCTTGGCGATCCGTGGGATGAACGCTGTGGCGACTTCGCGCTCGGGCGTGGAGCACACGCCGGAGACGAGTGGATCGACAAGGACTTGATGGGCGCTGTCTCCGCGGTTGCGGATCGGGTGGAGGGCCGCGCGCAGTGCTGCGAGGCTTCCCCGGAATTTGCGACCGCCCGGCGGCTAGCTCAGCTGATTAGGGTCCGCTGGAGTATCGGCTTGCTGTCGGATCTTTTTCACTTCGGCACCCATCTTCTTTAGCTCGGTGACGACATGCTTAAGCGTTCGCGGGTTGGGTGCTACCTGGTGCCAGATTAGAGCCCAGTCCAATCTCGCCTCTGTGCCTTCCTGCTCTCGCCTCTTGCTGTCCTTAAAGCCGATAATTACGTCGAAAGGCTCGTGCAGTCCGGCCTTGTGTCGCTGTGGCCCAAAGTCCCATGGTGCCCGCCACTCTTGGCCAGGTGCAAGAAAGGGGAGCTTCTTCGGATACGGGAAGGGGGAGGGTGTTTCTCCGCCCTTAGTTGTGGTCGGCTCGGGATTGAAAGTCACCGTGATGTCGTGGGCACCTGTCGCGCCAAGATTCTTAATGACAAAGTCGATTACTCCGAACGTGCGGCCGGTGACCTCCATGTAGGCGACCACATACGGTGCTGCTTGCTCCTCCCGAAGCCTCCGGGCGTCTCGAACCTGGAAGTATGCGAAGGTCGCGGCCAGCGCAGCGACCGCAACCGTCGCCCAGGCGGCCCATGCCGAGGCAGTTTCAGCATTCATCTTCTTCCAATCCGTGTCGTTTCCGTCTCTTTAAGCGTCAACGCCCTACAACGAGAACGTCCCCCCACCTGCATTTCTGCTGGTGGGGGGACGTCAATGCGTGCGCCCGAAGGGATTCGAACCCCTAACCTCTTGATCCGTAGTCAAGTGCTCTATCCGTTGAGCTACGGGCGCATGTTCAGTTGTGTCGGTTCCGAAGAACCGACGTGCCGATCCTTGCGGATCAGCGTGGCGGAGGCGAGAGGATTTGAACCTCCGGACCCGGTGAAGGGTCAAGTCATTAGCAGTGACTCCCATTCGGCCGCTCTGGCACGCCTCCTAGGCTGCCGGCCCTCTCGGACCGCCGAGGAAAGAGATTACACACGGCTGAGGCCAGAAGGCAAAACGGCTGGTCGACGCCCCAGGTTCGCGCGGCGTTCGCGTATAAGATGCTTGTTGCTCGTCAACGCATGAAGCTGTCGAACCAGTCGAAGATGCGCGTCTGCGCATCGACGAGAGCGGCCTCGGCAGGGTCGGTGTCGTCGCTGCTGCCCGGCTGTTCCCGAGGATGATCGGCGCGATGCTCCACACCGGAGTAGCTGACGACGTTCGTGGCCACTGAGGCGCGCGTGGCGGCGTCGCGAAGGGCTTCGATGTGTTCGGGTGGGGTGTGGGGGTCGTTCTCGCCGTAGAGGCCGAGCCACGGCGCCTGCAGCTTGGGCGCGGCGTCGACCAATGCGATGGCGTCCGAATTGAGCGGCTCCACGATCCCTGCTGCGGCGACACTGACCGCCGCTCCGACCGGACGGCTGGTAGCCACGATCAACGCGGCCGTTCCCGCATCGTCGAATCCGATGACGCCGATGCAATCGGAGTACACCCCGCGCTGGACGAGCCAGTCGGAGGTGGCGTCGAAATCGGCGAAGAGGTCGTCGCCGAACACTTCCTTGTCGTCGCCGTGCCCCCGATGGAACAGGTCCGGCGCTACCGCCAGCCACCCTTCCAATGCGAGCGCGCGCAGGAGATCTTTCAGCGACTCGGGTATCTCCCTGGCCTCGTGCAACACGACGATCCCGCCGCGCGGTGACCCATCGGGCTCGACGGCCGTCAACGGCACTTTCTCCTGCGAGACGGGTTTCGATGCGGCCGTATCCACCTCGTCGTCCGCGCCGACTGTGGGCGCGGGGGCGGACCGAAGGACTGCGAAGTCGCTGAAAGTTCCCGACATACTGTACGAAGATAGGACGATTCCGGCCGTCCTGCACAGCTTTGACGCGGACAGGCAGAAGTCGACTACCGACAGGGTCGGCGCATAATGACTGACGTGACCGTGCACATCCGCCCCGACCTCGACGCCATCCCCGCTTACGTACCCGGCCGAAGCTTTCCCGGTGCGATCAAGCTGGCGAGTAACGAAACGACACAGGGCCCTCTGCCGAGTGTCCGTGAGGCGATCGCGGAAGCGGCCGGCGGCGTCAATCGCTACCCCGACATCCGCGCGACGGCGCTCGTCGAGTCGTTGGCGAAGAAGCTCGGAGTGGCTCCGGAGAACGTGGCCGCCGGAAACGGCTCGGTCGCGTTGTGCCAGGAGGTCGTCCAGATCACCTGTGGTCCCGGTGACGAAGTTGTCTTCGCGTGGCGCTCGTTCGAGGCCTATCCGATCATCGTCCGGGTGACGGGAGCGACGCCCGTTCAGGTGCCGCTGACCTCGGACCACGTGCACGATCTCGACGCGATGCTCGAGGCCATCACCGAGCGCACCCGACTCATCTTCGTCTGCAACCCGAACAACCCGAGCGGAACCGTCGTTCAGCGCGACAAGCTCGTGGCCTTTCTCGATGCGGTGCCGCCCCACGTCCTCGTCGTCCTCGACGAGGCCTACTTCGAGTACACCCGCCCCGACGCGGCAGGCAATCACACCGATGGGGTGGAGATCGCTCGCGGTCGGCGCAACGTGATCGTGCTGCGGACGTTCTCGAAGGCGTACGGCCTCGCGGGTCTGCGGGTGGGCTACGCGGTGGCCGATCCCGAGGTGATCACGGCACTGTCGAAGGTTCGAATTGCGTTCGCCGTCAGCACGATTGCTCAGCAGGCGGCTCTCGCGTCGCTCGAAGCCTCGGCTGAATTACTGGCCCGGACCGATGCGCTGATCGCCGAACGTGATCGAGTACGCGACGCCCTGGTCTCGGGTGGCTACGACGTGGGCGTATCCCAGTCCAATTTCATCTGGCTGCCGCTGGGCGAGCGTTCGGGTGAATTCGCCTCGGGCGCAGCCGAACAGGGCGTGCTGTTGCGTTCCTACGGAAACGACGGAGTGCGGGTCACCATCGGCGACCCGCACGAGAACGACGCGTTTCTGAAGTTCGCTCTACAGTCCTAGCGCGCGCTCGAGCGTCGGCCAGGATTCCCGGAGATCGTCCTGCCAGTACGGCCACTGATGGATGCCGTACGGGCGGTAGGTGAAGGTGGCCGGTATGTCGATCGAGCGCAGGCGTGTGTCGAAGAGCGTGGTGCAGTACAGCGCTGCAGCTTCGAGCGGTCCGCCCATCGCAGCTTCCTGCACTCCACCGCCGCCGGGGCCCAGCTCGTACGGGCCGGGTAGGCCGGTGCCGACGGACACGTAGACGTCCTTGCCGCGCAATGCTTCTGCGTTGCGTGACGGATCGTGTTCGATCCACTTCGCGTCGGCGTTCTCGCCCCACATGTTGGTGGCGTTGCCGCCGTTGGTGGCGACCGTGGCGCGCACGGCGTCCTTGAGGTTGTTCTGCGAGTTGTCGTAGCAACCGCTCAAACCGGCTACTCCGGTGTAGAGACCGGGGTGACGCGTGATCAGATCCATTGCGGCCTGGGCACCCATCGACACACCGCCGATGGCATTGGTGCCGTTACCGGAGAACCGCGCGTCGATCAGCGGCGGCAACTCCGCCGTCAGGAACGTCTCCCACTTGTTGACGCCCAAGACGGGGTCGGGCACATTCCAGTCGGTGTAGTAGCTGCTCGATCCACCGACCGGCAACACCACATTGACCGGCTTGTCGGCGAAGAAGTCGACGATGTCGGTCTTCTGCGTCCAGGTGCTTTCCTTGTAATCGGATTCCTTGCCGGCACTGACCCCGTCGAGCATGTAGAGCGTCGGACGGGACACGGCCTGCGCGGCTGGAAGAAGAACCTGCACCTGAATCGCCCGACCCATGGCCGGCGAATCGACCCACACGGCCGCACGACGCGGAGTCAACATGTCGACTCGGTCGATACGAGCCGCTGCCGTCGGCAACGACTGCGCCTGTATGCCAGGTGCCGCCCCGCCACCATCGGCACTGCCGGTACCCGGAAGCGGCTGCGCTCCGGCGATACCCGACGACAGCAAGGACACAGCCAGCGCAGCCCCCGCTACTGCCAACACACGACGGTGCATCTGATCTGCCATCCTCCCCAGGCGCGCCCTCGCGGGCGCAACACAAACAACATCCGTTCCACAACGTACCCACCGCGACGCAGACACGCCGAGGGCTGTGGGTCCGCTCACAGTAGCCGCGAAATCCCGGGTACAAAAGTCTGCGTAATCCTTTGTTACATGTACCGAAGAAATAACGGTCTACCTGGTCGGATGCTGCCGCCGGGAGGCGCTTCGGAAGGCACTCAATGTGACATTCGGTGGACTTTTCGGGGGTCGATGTCACATCGAGTGGACTTCCTGCAACGCAGGCTCAACCGCGGCCGGTTTCGCCCTGCAACTTGTCGATCATTTCCGACGCCTGCGCCTTGTTCAGGTCGTCGGGGACTTCCTCCCCTGCTTCCTGCGCGAGGGTGCTCAGGTAGCTCTTCTGCGGACCGGTCATCGGCTCGTCGCCGGTGACCCAGTCGTCGGGATCCTTCTCGGGGTTCTGGTTGACCTGCTCGTTTTCGCTCATACGTTCGTAAATACGCCCTCGTGACGGTTTCCAAACGCGTCGACCCTGCGCATTACGGCGCCGCCCTGCTCAGCACGGCTGTCGGTCGCGCGAATGACTTCGTTGACAGTTCAAGGATCCGGCGAGGAAGCTCCATCGCACCCCCTCGAATTGGAGCAACATGAAGACGAAGAACCTGCTGGTCAGAATCGGCATCGGAAGCGCGATCGCTGCGGCAGCCATGGTCACCACCCCCGCCCTCGCTTCGGCGGATCCGATCACCGATTTCCTGTGCGGTGCCGGCTCGGCTCAGTTCTGCATCCTTCCGCCGCCGCCTGCTTTCGCTCCCCCGCCCGCACCTCAGGGTGCGCCCGCTCCCGCACCTCGGCCCAACGGTGGGTTCCAGTACCAGAACTGCGACGCCGCCCGCGACGCCGGAGCTGCACCGGTCTATCGCGACGAGTACGGCTACGGCCCCCACCTCGACCGCGACAACGACGGCATCGGCTGCGAGTAGCGAGTTCGCACTTGTGTAGGTGAATCGCTGTCGATTGTCTGCACAAGTGCGATCTCGGCGGACGGATACGCTCGGTCGGTGAGACGACGCCAGCAACCGCCCCTGGCGAAGCGCTACGGCCTCGACCCCGCACGCGTCCGAATGCCCGAGGACGGCTCATGGCCCACCGTCCGCGAGTTCTTGACGGCGACCGAGCAACGGATCTCGCCGGAACGCATCGACGAGATGCTCGCTGCGGGTGAGGTCGTCGACATGGGCGGGCCTGTATCCGCTGATGCGCCGTACGTCCCCGGCGACGCTGTCTGGTTCCACCGCGACCTGCCGACGGAAACCGTTGTGCCCTTCGACATCTCGATCGTGCACCGGGACGACGCCGTACTGGTGATCGACAAACCGCACTTTCTGCCGACGATCCCGCGCGGCGGCCACATTCTGCAGACCGCGCTGGTGCGACTGCGCCTCGAACTCGATCTGCCGCAACTGGTGCCCGCTCATCGACTCGACCGCGTCACCGCTGGCCTGGTGCTGTTCGTCGTCGACCCTGCCCTCCGCGGGGCGTATCAGACGTTGTTTCAGGATCGAAAGGTCCGCAAGGAGTACGAGGCCATCGCGGCTTACGAACCGTCCCTCGCTCTGCCTACCGAGGTACGCAGTCGAATCGTCTCGGACAAGGGCCAGTTCACTGCACGCGAAGTGGCCGGAGAACTCAACGCGCACACCGTCGTCGAACTTCTGGAACACCGCGAGGGTATCGGACGGTACCGACTGACACCGTCGACGGGACGAACCCACCAGCTACGTCTGCACATGAACTCGTTGGGCATTCCCATCCTGGGTGACGATCTGTACCCGACGGCATCCGGGCGAGCCGTCGACGATTTCACTGCTCCACTCCAATTGCTGGCCAGTGCAATCGAATTCATCGACCCGATCTCGAAAGTTGTACGACGCTTCGAGACTCGGCGCAGCCTGGAGCGTTGGGTGTCGAACAGCAGTCCGTGACTCCCGGTTCCGCTGACTACTCAGAATTCTGGTCACGCTCGGACTTCACGAGTTCCTTCGTGCGCACCAAGCGCAGCGCCGTGACCAACACGACGCCGCCGATGATGTTGAACAGCACTGTGTAGCCGAACCATTCGATCCACTCGCGGTAGCTCACATCCGCTCCTGCGTGGATGGCCCCGAAGATCAGCAGGGAATCCAGGACCGAGTGGAACAACTGCAATCCGGCCAACAGAAAACCCGCCGCCATGGCGGCGATGATCCGCGCCACGTCGGATTCGGTTCCCTGCTGCATGCGGGTCAGCAGTGTCATCGTGCTGCCACCGAGAACAGCGAGGCAGATCGACTGAAGATCCAAGGGTGCGTAGACGAAATGATGCGCCGACTCGGACAACACTTCGAGCCATTGCGGAAACGCGTGCGCGATCAACCACATCACGAACCAACCGCCGAGCAGATTCGCGAGCAGCGTCCCGACCCATAACTTCGCGAGCTGTGCAGGCGTGCCGTTGCGGGCCACAATCGCGGCGATCGGCATCAGGAAATCCTCGGTGAACAGCTCACCGTGTGCGAGATAGATGGCCACCAGGCCGATTCCGAACGCCAGGCCCGCCAGCAGGTGACTGCCGGTCTCGTCCAGCACCGCCAGGTACGCCATCACCCCCAGAGCGACCTCGAGTCCGCCGAAGAGTCCGGTGATCAGCACGGTGCGTACGGTGCGGTGCAAGCGCTCGCCACCTTCGGTGACGACAGCGTCGAAACTCTCCTCGAGCTCTTCTTCCAGAGGCCCCTCGTTGTCGCCGTCGTTGCGCCGCGCTTCTTCGCTCATTGGCAGGTAGTACCCACCTAACCGGTATTGATGCCACGCCGAGAATTCGCTGCTTCGCAAACGAACAAACCCGGTCCACCCTCGCGGGCGGACCGGGCTCGATCAATCGACATATGGCGGAAGCGGAGGGATTTGAACCCCCGGACGCTTTTACACGTCTCTCGCTTTCAAGGCGAGTGCATTGGGCCGCTCTGCCACGCTTCCGTGTGCGATCTTAACGGCCGGGGCGGCACCGGCCCAATCGCCCCTCGTTGCCGGTCTGTCAGCGTCGGGGTCGG
Source organism: Rhodococcus sp. 05-2254-5 (assembly GCF_002258575.1). Lineage (NCBI taxonomy): Bacteria > Bacillati > Actinomycetota > Actinomycetes > Mycobacteriales > Nocardiaceae > Rhodococcus > Rhodococcus sp. 05-2254-5. Next base: position 36,770 of record NZ_NOZG01000006.1, read on the forward strand.
GTTGCCGATGCGTCCATTGCGGCATCCACTTTCTGGAAGATGTCGCCCAGGACGTCGAGTTCGGCCGGGGTGAGGAGATCGACCAGATGTTGCCGGACGCTGCGGACGTGCGTGGGTGCTGCCTCCGTCAGTCGTCGTCGACCTTCCTCGGTGATGACGGCGAGGACGCCACGGCCGTCGTGCGCACAGGTACTGCGGCGCACCATGTCCTGGACTTCCATCCGCCTGATCTGGTGGGTGAGGCGACTTCGAGAGGACAGAACCCCGTCGGCCAACTCGCTCATGCGGATGGAGCCGTCGTCCGCCTCCGACAGCATCACCAGGATGCGGTACTCCGCCATCGACAGGTCGTGCCTGTCCTGTAGATCCCTGTTCAATACCTCCATCAATCGTTGACCGCCGTCGACATAGGCACGCCAAGCTCTCATTTCCGCAGTGTCGAGCCACTGCGGGTCCCCCCCGGGACCAATGGCTAATTCGGCCGTCACGCGAGTCATCTTAGGCAGGAAATCTACTCACGAGTAGCTTGCCGTGGTTCGGGGTCCGATTCGCCGATGCGACCTAGGGTCGAGTTATGACAGATCCCTACATCGACCCTCCGTACGTTGCCGCCGCCGATCGCTACGAATCCATGTCGTATCGCCGAGTGGGATCGCGTGGGCCGGTACTGCCGGCTGTGTCGCTGGGCCTGTGGCACAACTTCGGCGACGACGTTCCACTGATGAAACAGCGCTCGATTCTTCGTCGCGCCTTCGATCTGGGAATCAACCACTTCGACTTGGCGAACAACTACGGTCCGCCGTACGGAAGCGCCGAGAAGAACTTCGGCCGCATCTTCTCCGAGGACTTCGCCGGGTACCGCGACGAACTGATCATCTCCAGCAAAGCGGGATGGGACATGTGGCCCGGCCCGTACGGCTTCGGTGGCTCCCGCAAGTACCTGCTGTCCTCACTCGACCAGTCGTTGACGCGTATGCGACTCGACCACGTCGACATCTTCTACAGCCACCGCCCCGACCACGACACTCCCATCGAAGAGACAGCCGGCGCGCTGATCAGCGCCGTTCAACAGGGGAAGGCCCTGTACGCGGGCATCAGCTCGTACAAGCCCGAGGGCACGCAGAAGATGGCGGATCTACTCGCCGACGCCGGCGTTCCGCTGCTGATCCATCAGCCCAGCTACTCGATGGTCAACCGGTGGATCGAACCCGAACTGCTGGGTACCCTCGACGCGATCGGCGCAGGCGTCATTGCATTCTCTCCCCTCGCTCAAGGCATGCTCACCGACAAGTACCTCGACGGCATTCCCGCGGATTCGCGCGCAGCACAGGGCAAGTCGCTGAACCCGGACTGGCTCACCGACGACCACATCGGGCACCTTCGCGCATTGAACGACATCGCGTCGGCCCGCGGTCAGTCCCTGGCGCAGCTCGCGCTGAGTTGGGCTCTGCGCGGCCGGCGAGTGACGTCGGTACTGATCGGCGCATCGAGCGTCGAGCAGCTCGAGAACAACGTCGCGGCGCTGGACAATCTGAACTTCTCCGACGCCGAACTCGAACAGATCGACAGTCACGCCGGCGACTTCGGCATCAACCTCTGGGACCTGTAAAGCGCCTGCGACAGTGGTGGCGCATCATGGATACATGCGTGCAATCACACTGAGAGAATTCGGCGATCCCGACGTCATGGAGTGGACCGAGGTTCCCGATCCACGACCGGCCCGCGGACAGGTGATCGTCGACGTCTCCGCCACCGCCGTCAACCGTGCCGATCTGATGCAGCGTCAGGGCAACTACCCGCCGCCCCCGGGTGCCAGCGAGATCCTCGGTCTCGAGTGCTCGGGAATCATTTCCGAGCTCGGTGACGGCGTCAGTGGTTGGAACGTCGGCGACAGGGTCTGCGCGCTGCTGGCCGGTGGCGGGTACGCCGAGCAGGTCGCCGTGCCTGCCACCCAGCTGTTCCCGATCCCTGCGGGCCTCGATCTCCATGTGGCAGCGGCACTTCCGGAGGTCGCGTCCACGGTGTGGTCCAACCTGGTGATGGATGCGCACATGCGTTCGAGCCAAGTACTGCTGATCCACGGCGGCGGCAGCGGAATCGGTACGCACGCAATCCAGGTCGCGAAACAGATGGGCGTCACCGTCGCCGTGACCGCCGGATCCAAGTACAAGCTGGACATGTGCGCGGACCTCGGTGCCGACATCCTCATCGACTACAAGAACCAAGACTTCGTCACCGAAATCCGTTCACAGACAAACGATCACGGTGCCGACCTGATCCTGGACAACATGGGCGCGAAGTACCTCGACCGGAACCTCGATGCCCTCGCCATGGACGGCACGGTCGTCACCATCGGAATGCAGGGCGGCGTGAAGGGTGAGCTGAACTTCGGCAAGCTCCTCGCCAAGCGTGGCTCGGTACACGCGGCCGGATTGCGTGGACGCCCCGAGACCGGACCGTCGAGCAAAGCCGACATCGTCGCCGACATGACCGCACACCTGTGGCCGATGATCTCCGAGGGCCGCGTCACCGCCGTCGTGCATGCCGAAATCCCGATAACCGAAGCAGCACAAGGCCATCGGATGCTCGACGACGCCGAGACGATCGGGAAAGTCATCCTGCGCGTGCAGTGATGTGCGTCCGAGGGTCGTGCGTGGAACTTCGTAGTGGGCTACGAAGTTCCACGCACGTGCGGCGCAGCCGCTCAAAGGGCGAGCGCAGCGAGAGCTTTCACGAGCTGATCGATCTCGTACCGGGTGGTGTAGGGAGCGAGTCCGATGGTGACGGCACCACCTTCGTCGTTGACGCCTAGGGCGTCGAGCAGACGACTGCCACCGTGGACCCCACTGACGCTGCCGATTCGGGCCTGCGCGAGTTGCTCGGACACCTTCACCGCGGGCATACCGTCGACGGTGAAGCTGACGGTCGGGATACGCGTGGGCGCAGTGCCGAGCACCATGACGTGATCGAGGGTGGCGAGCGCAGCCATCAGATACTCGAAGAGCCGATCCTGATAGTGCTGCAGCGACCCGATGGACAGCTCCAGCCGCTCACGTCGGGTGCCCGTCGCTGCGTCGTCGAGGTTGGCCAGGTAGTCGATGGACGACACGACACCGGCCAGCAGCGCGTACTGATGACCACTGACCTCGAGCCGCTCGGGCCCCTTCGCCGACGGGTTCAGCGACATCGACGGCAACTGGTCGAGCAGTGTCGGATCGCGGAAGATCAGCGCACCCACCGACGGCCCACCCCACGCAGCCGCATCGATCGCGACGACGTCGGCTCCGAGTTCCTTGATGTCGACGTGTGCGTAGGGGGCTGCTCCGGCGGCATCGACGACGATGAGTCCACCGACCTCGTGGACCAGATCCGCCGCGACGCGAACGTCGGGAGCGCTACCCACGATCGGCGACGCCGCGGTGACCGCGACGAGCCGGGTGGTGGAGGTGATGAGTTCCTCGAACTGCCACGTGGGCAGCTCGCACGTATCGATCTCGACCTCGGCCCAGCGCACGTGTGCTCCGGTTCGGCTGGCGACCCGCAGCCACGGCGCAACGTTGGCTTCCTCGTCCAGACGCGAGAGCACCAAGCCGGTTCCCAGCCCGAGCCGGGAGCTCAGAGAATCGGCGAGCCACGACAGCAGCGTCGCCCGGTCCGGTCCGATGACCACCCCGGACGGATAGGCACCGACCAGATCTGCGATTGCGACGCGGGCGGATTCGAGCAGAGCAGCACTCCGCTTGGCGGCGATGTTGCCGGCCGAATGATTGGACGCACTGTGCCGGAACGCCGTGGAGACGGCCGTCGACACGCGATCCGGAATCAGCATTCCCAGCTGAGGGTCCAAATGAATCCACCCGTCGCCGAGGGAGGGAATGGACCCTCTGACCCGTGCGACGTCGTACCCCATGCCGGACACTCTAAGCGCCGACCCGCCGAGGGTGTGTTTCACGTCCTGTTTCCCCAGGGAAAGGCAGCCAACAACGCACGCTTCGATCCTCCTGACACCCCGGTTGCGAACGACCGAACCAGGATAATCGCCCCTGTCGATCGCGCAACGGCAGGCGACGCGTAAAGATGGATGCATGACGCAATCCGAGTCGAACAATGCACCCGGCGATCATGTCGTCGTGATCGGCCCCAACGGAGAGCCACTCGCACTGAGCCGCGAGGAAGCCACCGCTGCTGCAGCCCGCGCTTCCGGCTCGGCGGCCAACGAGGAGTCGTCCGACGGATCGGACCTCTCGGAGATGGTGGAACAGCCCGCCAAGGTGATGCGCATCGGCACGATGATCAAGCAGCTGCTCGAAGAAGTGCGCGCGGCACCTCTCGACGACGCCAGCCGCAACCGGCTCAAGGAAATCCACAAATCGTCCATCCAGGAGCTCGAGCAGGGCTTGGCCCCGGAGCTGCGCGACGAGCTCGAGCGTCTGGTGCTGCCGTTCGGCGAGGACGTCGTGCCCACCGACGCCGAACTGCGGATCGCGCAGGCTCAGCTCGTCGGCTGGCTCGAAGGACTGTTCCACGGCATCCAGACGGCACTCTTCGCTCAGCAGATGGCCGCACGGGCCCAACTCGAGCAGATGCGTCAGGGCGCATTGCCTCCCGGTGTCATGCCCACACCGGGCGGCGGCCACGGCAGCGGTACCGGCCAGTACCTGTAACACCACACACACGCTTGCAAAATGAGCTGCATGGTCGATTGCAGGTAGTGTCGACCGTCGTGTCGGCACCAGCGAAGGATCCCGAGAGCGAGGCAGGAGAACAGATGCCTGCTCCGGTTTCGGACTCACAGACTTATCGGCGCGCGTTCGGCGATCTGCGGACCGGTTTCAACCAGCGTGAGCTGTGGCTGCATCTCGGCTGGCAGGACATCAAGCAGCGCTATCGACGGTCGGTGATCGGCCCGTTCTGGATCACCATCGCCACCGGCGTGCAGGCCATCGCCATGGGCCTGCTGTATTCGGTGCTTCTCGACATCGATCTGCGCGAGTTCCTGCCGCACGTCACGGTCGGCCTGATCATCTGGAACCTGATCAGTGCCGCGATTCTCGAGGGCGGAGACGTCTTCGTCGCCAACGAGGGTCTGATCAAGCAGCTGCCCAGTGCGCTCAGCGTGCACGTGTATCGCCTGGTGTGGCGTCAGCTCCTGCTGCTCGGCCACAACCTGCTGATCTACGTGATCATCATCGCGATCTTCTGGCCGCCCGGCGGACTGCACTGGACCGTGATTTTCGCGATTCCGGCGCTGGTCCTGATTCTGCTCAACGCGGTGTGGGTGTCGATCCTCTTCGGCATCATCGCCACCCGCTACCGCGACATCGCCCCGATCCTCGGCAGCTTCGTCACGCTGATGTTCTTCATGACGCCGATCGTGTGGACCACCTCGGGCCTACAGCAGATGGGCGGCGAGGCCGCGAATCGCGCGAAGCTCGTCGAGATCAACCCGCTGTTCCACTACCTGGACATCATCCGGGCCCCTCTGATCGGCGAGGACCAGCAGGCGTATCACTGGTACATCGTGCTCGGGTTCACCGTCGTCGGGTGGGCGCTGGCCATCGTCGCTCTCAAGAAGTACCGGGCCCGCGTGCCCTACTGGGTTTAGGGGTCAGCAGTTGTCCATCAGCATCAGTACTTATGACGCATGCGTCGACTTCCCGATCTTCGACGCCAAGACGCGGTCCTTGAAGAAGGCGTTCCTCGGCAAAGCCGGCGGTGCCATCGACCGGAACTCCTCCGACGTCGTCGTCGTCGAAGCTCTCAAGAACATCACGATGAACCTGAAGGACGGCGATCGCGTCGGCCTGGTGGGTCACAACGGCGCGGGCAAGTCGACGCTGCTGCGGCTGCTCTCGGGCATCTACGAGCCGACGCGCGGCAGCGCCACCATCCGCGGCCGCGTCGCGCCGGTGTTCGATCTGGGCGTCGGTATGGACCCGGAGATCTCCGGTTACGAGAACATCATCATCCGCGGTCTGTTCCTCGGCCAGACGCGCAAGCAGATGCTCGCGAAGATGGACGAGATCGCCGACTTCACCGAACTCGGCGACTATCTGGACATGCCGCTGCGCACCTACTCCACAGGTATGCGGGTGCGCGTCGCGATGGGCGTCGTCACCAGCATCGACCCGGAGATCCTGCTGCTCGACGAGGGCATCGGTGCCGTCGACGCGGAATTCATGAAGAAAGCCCGGCACCGGCTGCAGGAGTTGGTGAAGCGCTCGGGAATCCTGGTGTTCGCCAGCCACTCCAACGAATTCCTGGCTCAGTTGTGCGATACCGCGATGTGGATCGATCACGGCCAGATTCGCCAGCAGGGCGGCATCGAGGACGTGGTGCGGGCATACGACGGCGACGACGCCGGGGACCACGTCGCGCAGATCCTGAAAGAGATCGAGCGGGAAGACGGACCTGATGGGCAAGCCGGTGCCTGACCGGATCATCGGGGTCATCGTCACGCACAAGCGTCGGGAGTTGTTGGCTCTGTCGTTGGACGTCATCGGTGCCCAGACGCGTCCGCTCGATCATCTGGTCGTCGTCGACAATGCGAACGAGCCGGCCGTCCGCGAATTGGTGGACTCGACGGCCCTGCCGACGACGTACCTCGGCTCGCAGCACAACCTGGGCGGCGCAGGCGGATTCGCGCTGGGCATTCTGTACGCCCTCTCGCTCGGTGCGGACTGGGTGTTTCTCGCCGACGACGACGGCCGCCCCGAGGGCCCGAAGGTGCTCGAGACCCTTTACGACTGCGCGCTCGCGCACGGACTGGACGAGGTCTCCCCCGTCGTCTGTGACATCGAGCATCCGGATCGCTTGGCGTTTCCGCTGCGACGCGGCGTCGAGTGGCGTCGTCTTCGCTCGGAGTTGATCGACCCCGAGAATCCGGACGACGATCTGCTCGAAGGCATCGCATCGTTGTTCAACGGTGCCCTGTTCAAGGCCTCGACCATCGATGCGGTCGGCGTGCCCGATCTGCGGCTGTTCGTGCGCGGCGACGAGGTGGAAGTACACCGCCGATTGCAGCGCTCGGGCCTGAAGTTCGGAACGTGCCTCACGGCCGCGTACGTGCACCCGAACGGGGCCGAGGAGTTCAAGCCGATCCTCGGTGGCCGGATGCACACGCAGTACCCGGAGGATGCGACCAAGCGGTACTTCACCTACCGCAACCGCGGTTACTTGATGTCGCAGCCTGGTATGCGAAAGCTGTTGCCGCAGGAGTGGATTCGCTTCACTTGGTTCTTCCTGATCACCACCAGGAATCCTCGCGGTCTGGCCGAGTGGTTCCGGCTGCGCGGACTCGGCCGTCGAGAGCACTTTCGTAAGCCCTGACGTGTTTGCGAACGCGTCCTCACCGGCTACCGTGTGCCCATGACGGAACCTCGGAAGCTCGCGGATCGCATCAAGTCGTCGGCTCGAGAAAAACTTCAACGAGCAATAGGTGAGGTTCTGGCGCAGCAGACCGCGCAGCTGGCCGAGCAGACCAGCGATCAGCAAGCGAAATTGCTCGACGTCCTCGAACGCCAACGGCGCGAGATCGACGATCTGCACGCCTTCATTCGCGGTCTCGAGATGCGGATGCGTCGCGACATTCCGTACGCCTCCGACGTCGAAGCCGCCGCTCAGAGCGCAGAGTTCGCCGAAGAGATGATGCCGGAGGCACCGACCTTCCTGCGGCCGCACGCCACGCTGCGATTCGCACTCGGTGAGGTCTCCATTCGCGGCATGGCGCTCGAGTTCGGAGTGGCCAGCGGGACGACGCTCGAGATCATCGCCGAGGAATTGGCGTCGCGTAAGGACATCACCGTCGTCGCCGGATTCGACGTGTTCTCCGGCCTACCCGAGACCTGGCGTACGGGCTTCCCGAAGGGACTGTTCGAGCAGGACACGATCCCCGAAGTGCCCGGCGCACAGATCGTCCCGGGGCTGTTCGAGGATTCTCTGCCGGGCTTCCTGAAGGGCCACCACGAGAAGTTGGCCTTCCTGCACCTCGACGCCGACCTGTACTCGTCGACGGTCACCGTGCTGGACCTCGTGGCCGATCGACTCGCAGTGGGCACCGTCATCGTGTTCGACGAGTACTTCAACTTCCCCGGCTGGCGCAACCACGAGTACCGGGCGTGGACGGAATTCGTCGCACGCACCGGCACCGAATTCGACTACCTCGGGTACACCGCCGACAACGAACAGGTCGTCGTACGGATTCGCACGGCACCCAAGGTCCGGTCGAACTAGCTACTGCCCGTAGAGACGAGCCCAGTTCTCGCGGCTCGTCAGCTGCGGGACGGCGGCGCGGTACGACGCTGCCACGGCGGGTGTCTCGGTGCGCAGACGCTTGAGTGCCGACACACCGCGCTTGAGCAGCTCGACGGCATGTGCCTTGTTGCGCTTGCGAACTCGGACGCCCTCTTGCGAGCGGTCGGTGACGATCGCGTGGGAGAACAGCGAGACGTGCCACCAGTGCGCGTCGTCGGCGGAGATGGAAACGGGGCCCGGATCGACCGTGCCGCGCCACTGGTTGAGGACGCGCTTGGCGAGTACGGCGAATTCCATGCTCTTCTTCGGGTGCGGGCCGGCCGGGGTGATGAACATGTCGGCCGGACGCACCCCCGGTACGTCGTTGGCGTTGTGCCGCTTGGTTTCTCCGTACGCTGCGCGCTCGCGCCGGATGGAACCCGCCGCTTCCATGCCGCCGTCGAGCAGATGTTCCGGACCGGCCAGGAAGTCCTCGACGGACTTGATCAGCGTGTACGCCATGCCGTACTGCATCGACACCAGGTAGCGAAGCAGGTCGGTGAACAGCTGCTTGGCCAGCGTCTTACCGTCGAGTTCGATGTGCAGGGCGGCGGTGATCATACCGTTGCGCAGGTTGAAGTAGCGGTGCCACTCGTCCCAGTCCTTCCACGCGAAGTCGGCGTGCCACACCGCTGCGCCCGGCAGCGTGACGGTGGCGAATCCGTTTGCGCGCGAACGGTATCCGTACTCGATGTCGTCCCACTGGAAGAACAGCGGCAACGGGTAGCCGACCTGCCCGACGATCTCCGACGGGATGAGGCACGACCACCAGCCGTTGTATCCGGCGTCGACGCGGACGTCCTGCTGACGCTTGCGCTTGAATGCGCTCTTGTCCGATACCGCGTTCTTGACGTGGACTCCGGCCTCGAGCTTCTGCAGGTTGGCCACCTCAGCACCGACGTGCACGCGGTCGGGGTGCAGCAGGTACAGCATCTGGGCGCCGATGATCGCCGGCTCGACGGTCATGTTCGCGAACGAGTTCATGCGCACGATCGCCTCGGGCTCGCACAGCACGTCGTCGTCCATGAAGATCACGTTGGCCGGATCGCCGCCCTTGCCCTGCACCTCGTACAGGCCGCGGGTGAACCCGCCGGCACCACCGAGATTGGGCTGGGTGATGTAGACGAGTTTGTCGCCGAGCTCGGCCGCCACGCGCTGGAATTTCTCCCGCGTCTGCACCTGATCGGTGCCCTGATCGACGACGTAGACGTTGTCGACGCCGAGCAGAGCGATCGGGTCGTCGGCCATTGCTGCGACGGTGTTGGCGCAGTCGTCGGCGCGGTTGAACGTGCAGATCACCACCGAGGTGGGACGCAGCTTCTCGGGAGCGGCGACGGTCCATTCCGCGTCCTGCACAGACAACTCGCTGGACGTGGTGGTGAAGCGGACGTACAGCGCCCCGCCGTCGAGGAACTGCGTGGTGGCGACGGGAACGGCCAACTGAGTCGACGCGTTCGCGGAATCGACCGTTGTGCTGGCCATCGTGCGCTCGTGACCCTTGTAGTCCGTGGCCACCAGATCGATCCGGCCGGCACCGGCGACGGTCGCCCGGAACACCACCTCGGTGACGGTGGTCCACCGCTGCCAGTAGCTGGCCGGGAACCGTCCGAAGTAGCTGTTGGTATGTACGACGCTGCGCTTGGCGATCCGGATACCGGTGCGGGTGCGCTCGGCGTTGCCCTTGCGGACCTCGCTGTACATGTCTGCGCTGACCAGGGGCGACGGGCCGTCGAACAGAAGCCTCTGAACTGTCAGTTCGGCCGTGTCGTCACCGCCGGCGGCAGCCGGCACGTCCGAGGAACCGAGACGATCGAGAGCAGTGCCGTCCATACCGAGAAATACCCCATCCAGTTCGAGTAGTGACAGTTCGAGCGATCACAGGTGTGGCCGTACCGAGAAGAAGACCACTGACCATGGTTGCACAGCCCGAGGCCGATCCGTCCGACGCTCGCCGCACTGCCCGCCACCTACTCCCCTTCCCGCACCCTCTCCAGCAGCACACGAGCGGCATCGGCCGGGTGCGTGTACGGCCACCAGTGGCCCGCCTCGACGTGAACGACGCGCAGGTCGGGGATCCACCGATCGAGACCCTCGGTGAGGTTCGTCGACAGCATCGGGTCGTGTGTCGGAACCACCACGGTGGTCGGGACGACGCAGCGCGGATCGGGTCCACGGAACACCCGCCGCAGCACGTTGGCCCGGTACAGCGCAATGCCGCGCTGCTGGTCGGCCGCCGTCGGGGTCGGCTCGCCCGCGGCCTGCAATCGGGCCAGCAGAGCCGGTACTCGCGATCGCAGGACGGGCACGTGAAACCCGAAGACGTACCAGGACCTGGCCAACTGCCCCACCAGTGACGGCCACCGATGCGGCCGGACCGACCGCGCCCGTGCCACCTGCCGCAGATGATCCAGACTCGGCCCCGACACCGACGTGTACGACGCGAATGCGGTGCTCGCCCGAGGCGAGGCCATCGCCTCCCACATCTGGACCGACCCCCAGTCGTGGGCGAAGACGTGCACCTTGCCGGTGAGGCCCGGAATCGACTCGACCACCGCGAAGGCGTCCCGCGCCAGCTGCTCGATGGCGACGTCTGCCGCAGGCTCCAGCACGGACGCTCCGCTGCCTCGTGTGTCGTAGGCGATCACCCGGACCGTGTCACCGAGCGCGGTGATCAGCGGATCGAACACGTGATGGTTGTCGGGATAGCCGTGCACCAGCAACACTGTGGACTCAGCCGCCGGGTCCCCGTATTCGAAAACGGGAAGCTCGGCCCCCGATGTGCGTACCGTCCAGTGGGTCATCCTGCGTCGGTCAGGGCATGCAGTGCGCCACCGCGCAACAGGTGGGCAATCATTTTCAGCCGCATGGCTTCCTGCTCGGGCTGCGGATGGACCACGGCTGCCAACGCCTCGCCGTCGAGCAGGTGGACGACGCTGAAGACCACCGTTTCCAGATGCTGCGGATCGATCACGCCGGCAACGGGAAGCGCACGAGCAAGTTCTGCGATCTGCTCGTGATATCGAACGGTGAACGGCTGCAGTCTCTCTCGCAGCTCGTCGTCGCTGCGGGCGGCGGTCAACAGCTCGTACCAGGCCCCGTTGATCGGGGCGCGGCACGCTGCTCTGAGCAGTTCGAGACAGTGCTCGATGGACGCGCTCCCGAAACCGGACAGGCCGCGGCGAAACTCCTCGAACTGACGTCGACGAACCTCGTCGGCTGCGGCGACGATCAGGTCGAGCCTGGTGTCGAAATGCCGAAACATGGCCCCGGACGACACCCCGGCCCGGCTGACGATTTCACTGACACTGGTTGCGGCGTAGCCCTTCTCGCACAACGATGCAATAGTCGCGTCGAGCAGTTTTCCGATGGTCTCGGTTCGGCGCTGGTGTTGACTCGCCACTCACACACGCTCCCGGCGTCGCGGGGCCGTGGGAGTGCCTGCCCGCAGGAAGCTACCGGCCCGCTCCGACACACCGAACCAGGGCGCAAAGGTGCCGCCGGAGAACACCACTCGGCCCGCGACCAGAGTGGCGGTGACTGCTCGGTCGTTGCGATTGACCATGCGACTCAGGCCACCGAATTCCGGCATGGTCTCCTCGCGATAGGCCAGGACATCCTCGTTCAGGCCCTCCGGGTCGATCACGACGATATCGGCACGGTCCCCCACCCGCAGGTGACCGGCGTCGACACCGTAGAAGTCGGCCAGTTCGCCGCTGAGCTTGTGCACTGCCTTCTCCACGGTCATGAACGGCCGGCGATCGTTCCGCGCGTCGTGCACACGGTGCAGCAACCGAATGCCGAAGTTGTAGAACGCCATGTTGCGCAGATGAGCGCCGGCATCGGAGAACCCAACGGTCACCCCGGGCTGATTGATCAGCTTGTCCATCTGCCGCTTGCGATGATTGGCAACCGTCGTGTGCCAGCGCAACTTTCGGCCGTGCTCGACCACCAGATCGAGGAACGCGTCCACCACGTGCACACCACGTTCGGCCGCGACCTCCGCGATGTTCTTTCCGACGACCGACGCGTCGGGGCATTCGGTGATCTCGGCGTCGGCGAAGTCGCGATGCCAGACGCGCGAGCTGAACTTCTTCTCGAAGTCGGCACGGAACCAGCGGCGGTAGGCCTCTTCGGACAGCAACTCGTTGCGTCCCAACTCTTCTCGAAGATGCAGTGCGGCGCGGCCGGAGCCGAACTCCTCGAACACCACGAGATCGATGCCGTCGGAATACACGTCGAACGTGGTGGGGAGGTGCTGCCAGCGGAACTGGCCCTTGCCCGGGCCGTTGACCATCCGGGCGAGCGGGCCGAAGACGCGATGGATCCACGGCGACGCCTTGGCATCGGCCGCCGCCAGCAACGAGATCTTGAGCGGAGTGCGGCCGACCCCGGTGGCCGAGGCGAGGAAGAACAACATGTCGTACTTGGTGTTCAGGTTCGGAATGCTCTGCAACAACCGACCGCGTCGACGCAGAATCTTGTGCAGAGAACGGAATTCGCTCCACCGCGCATACGAGGACGGTAACGAACGAGACCGGTATCGATCGCCGTCCAACTTGTCCCACGGGTTCGTCATGGTCGACATTCCGAGCAGCCCGGCATCGAGCGCCTTCTCGAGCGCGTCGGACATGGCGCGCCATTCTTCGCGGGTGGGCTTCTGACTTCGGTCGGTCGAGCGGTCGAGACCCATGACGTGCGCACGGAGGTCCGAATGACCGACCAACGCAGCAATATTGGGCCCGAGAGGCAGGCGCTCGAGGGCTGCGATGTACTCGTCGGGACTGTTCCAATTTTTGTGCGCATCGACGGCCTTGAGCACATGATCGCGCGGCAGCGCCTCGACCCGACTGAACAGGTCCGCGATGTCGACCGGAGTGGAATAGAGCGTCGACAACGAACAGTTGCCCAGGAGAACCGTCGTGACCCCGTGCCGGACGGATTCTTCGAGACCCGGCCCGACCAACACCTCTGCGTCGTAATGGGTGTGTACGTCCACGAAGCCCGGCGTGACCCACTTGCCGGTGGCATCGACCACCTCGGTCGTCGCGCTCGGCTCGAGAGGAGTGGACGACACGGCCCGCACGACGCCGTCGACGATGCCCACATCCGCCCGAACTCCAGGGCCGCCGGATCCGTCGTACACGGTTCCGCCGGTGATGACGACATCGAAAGGAATGTTCGGGTTCATGTGACCTCCGTCATAGAATGACGAAACAGTAACTTAGAGAGTGGTCACTCGCAATAGCCGCTTTCCTGAGGACATCTGCGTGATGCATGCGTCGGCGTTTCGGCTCGGGAGCAAGACGACAGCTACAGTCGGGTGTCTTTGCCCGAACTCACGGAGTTGACCCTTGCCCACCACGGATACCCAGATCGCGAGCAGCTCCCTGCCCGACAGCAGACGAGAGCGCCTCGTATGGGGAGCGGCAATTGCGGCCGTCGTCGTGTTGGGCTATCTCTTGGTGCTCAGCGTCGACCCTCGCTTCTTCTACATCGACGACACCGAATCCGGTGCCATCCCCAACTGGCTTCAACTCGGGCGCATCATGCGCGACGGTCACTTCCCGTCCCTCGTGCTCGATCAGTGGATGGCGGGCAACTATCCCGTCGAAGGCCAGGGCGGACTGTGGAACCCGGTGCAGATGGCGATCAACTACGTCTCGCCCTCGATCGACAACCTGGTCCTGCTCGCGACGGTCGTCAAACTGGGCTTCTCGATCCTGCTGGCCTGGGGTGTGTACCGCGTCGCGCTCGTCTACGGGGCACGCGCCAACTGGGCCGCCGTCGCAGGCGCGAGCGCGCCGTTCGTCGGCTTCACTCTGTTCTTCGAGAACACCTCGTGGGTGACGGCCCTCATCGGCACCGCGTACATCACCAACGCATGGGCGAGCTCGGTGAAGTACGCCCGCGGCCACAGCGGCCCCGTCGTGCCGTTCGTGTTCCTCTACCTGGCCATCAGCGTGGGATACGTCCACGCCGCGGTCATGGCCGGCGTCATGATCGGCTCGGTCGCCATCGGTGAACGGTTGTTCCAGCGCCTGTGGCGTCCGGCGCTGAAGGTGTGCAGCGTCGGCATCGCCGCGGCCGCCTGCGGGGCCGTCACCTTCCTGCCGGGAGTACTGACCTCCGCGGTCACCTGGCGCAGCGGTGACGAGGGAACGTTCAACGACAACTTCCTGACGGCACCGTGGTCGGAATCGTTGACCGCCAGCATCCCGACGGCCGTGACCAGCATCGAATCGTGGGCAGGCGAGACCACCGAATCCCCGGTCACCTACATCGCCTGGTTCCTCGTCCCTGCGCTCGCGTTCATCGCCTGGCGTCGGGTGCCCGCGGCCTTGCGTGAGCTGGCCGCACCACTGATTCTGTTGGCGTTCGCGCTGGTCTTCACCGCGGGCCCCAGCGACATCGGCCCCATCCGCTGGCCCGCGCGCATCCTCCCCTTCGTCGCCATCGTCGCGTTGATCCTCGTCGTCACCCTGATCAGCCGATACGGAACTCTGGACAAGCTGCGGCCCCGACTGCTCGCCGCCGGCCTGCTCACGCTGGTGTTGCTGCTGCGTGCAGGCTCGTCGGGTCCGGAGTTCTTCGGCCGCCACATCGTTGCTGCGCTCGCGATCCTGCTGGTCGGCGCACTCGCCCTGCTGCTCGCCCACCGCTTCTCCACCCGGGCCACCGCCGCGCTCATCCTGGTCACGATCGCGCCGATCGCGATGTACCAGGTGGCCGGATACCAACCGCCGTTCGCCAAATGGTGGCTCCCCACCTCGCAGTCCGAGGCCAAAGCCCAGTTCCCGCAGTGGCAGGGCTCGACGCTGCAGCTCGGCAGTCGTGCGCTGACCGAGACCGAAGCCGACGGGCCCGACGACCCGCAACTGCCGTGGCACTCGCAGGTCTACGGCAACTCCGCCAAGGTGATGGGCCTGGACTACGTCAACGCCTACACCCCCGTCGGCTACCTCGATTTCGCAAACCTGCTGTGCTTCGAGCACGAGGGTTCGACCTGCACCGACGCCTTCGACCGGCTCTACGAGATCGAGCCGTACACCGGCAAGACCTATGCCGATCTGATGCAGCTCGACCGCGTCGTACTGCAGAAATTGCAGTATCCGCTGGCCGAGAGGGAGGCCGCGCCCGCAGGCTGGCAGTGGGTCACCGCGCCCACCCCCGACTCCGCTCGGCAGGTCTACGTCCTCGAACGCGTCGATGGATTGATTCCTGACGCGTCGGGACGCGTCGTAGCGACGGTGAACGCCTCCGCCGACCCGATCTCGTCCAACGCGGACTCCGAGCACGTCACCGTCTCCGCGCCCGCCGGTGGCAGCGTCGTCTTCTCGCGGTTGGCCTGGCCCGGCTACACCGCCACTCTGAACGGCGAGCCGCTGCAGACGAAGGGTCTGGCCGATATCTTCCTGTACGTCGACCTGCCGCCCGGCACCGACGCAGCGGACCTGGAACTCACCTTCCGGCCGCCCGGTGAACGACTCGGACTCGCTGCCATGGCCGGTGGGGTGATGGTGCTGATCGGCCTGGTCGTACTCGATGTTCGACGACGTCGACGCCCCTCCGCGCCGGAGTTCGGCAGTACGACGTCCAGCAGATAGGGTCAGACCTCGTGACGTCCGACGCTGCTGCTCCGCACCGCATCTCCATCGTGGTTCCGGTCTACCAGGGCGAGCGGACGCTCAGCGCGCTGATGGACGAGATCATCCCGTTGACGCAGGTCACCCACACGCCCCTCGGGCGGCCGATGATCGTCGAAGAAGTTCTCCTCGTGTTCGACCACGGACCCGACAACTCCGCAGCCGTGATCCGGCAGCTCACCGAGGCGCATACGTTCGTTCGTGGCGTGTGGCTCAGTCGTAACTTCGGCCAACACCCCGCCACCCTCGCCGGCATGGCATCGAGCGGCGGCGAGTGGATCGTCACGATGGACGAGGACGGCCAACACGACCCGGCCGCGATCGGCGGCATGCTCGATACCGCCCTCGACCGGCAATCCACCGTCGTCTACGCCAAGCCGACGAACGTCGCACCGCACGGACTCTGGCGCAACGCCGCCTCACGCGGAGCGAAGTGGCTCATCGCCAAGGCTCTGGCCGGGGACAACACCGTCGACTACCAGAGCTACCGCCTGGTCCTCGGCGAAGTCGGTCGATCCGTTGCCGCCTACGCCGGCTCCGAGGCATACCTCGACATCGCACTCGGGTGGATTGCAGGCGACGTCACGACGAGCCCGGTGGCCCTGCGAGAAGAAGTGGACCGTCGATCGGGATACCGGCTGCGGACGCTTCTGTCGCACTTCTGGCGAATGGTGCTCTCCAGCGGCACCAAAGGTCTGCGACTGGTGTCCTTCATCGGCATCGCCTTCGCGCTACTGGGCCTCGTTCTCGTCGCCTACGTGCTGGTGTCGTACTTCGTCTTCGATTCCGGTGCCGAAGTGCGAGGCTGGGCATCGACGATGGTGATCCTGCTGTTCGGCTTCGGAGCCACCCTGTTCTCACTCGGAGTGGTGGCCGAGTACGTCGGCGTCAACGTCAAGACCGCCATGGGCAAGCCGCCCTACCTGATCGTGACCGACCCTGGAAACGGGCCGCTCGGACGCACCGAACCGTCGACCGATCCCGCACCGCCGGCGTGAACGCGACGCACACCTGGGTCGTCGGCAGCGGCGGACTGCTCGGCGCATCGGTGACGCGGGAAGCTCGACGACGCGGACATCACGTGCACACCAGTGCAATCCCGTGGTCCGACCGATCACTGGCCGAAGAAACTCTGCTGCAACGCTGTTCGGCCTTCTTCGACTCGTTCCGGACCGGCGCGTGGAACGTCGTCTGGGCCGCCGGAGCCGGCGTGAACGGCACCAGCGCAGCACAATTCGCCGAAGAGAACGATCTGATCCGGACCGTACTGGCCCGGGTCGAGTCCGTCGCTGCGGACCGCGCGGACACCGGAACGGTGTTTCTCGCGTCGTCTGCCGGAGGCGTCTACGCCGGCGCACCGGGAGCCCCACACGACGAAGAAACACCGCCGATCCCGTTGGGCGACTACGGTTTCGCGAAACTGCAGTCCGAGTCGGTCGCGACCGAATTCGGCATCCGCACCGGGGTCAACGTTGTCGTCGGCCGATTCGCCAACCTCTACGGCCCGGGACAGAACCTCGCGAAACCTCAGGGGTTGATCTCGCACCTGTGTCGCGGATACCTGATGGCCTCACCGGTGTCGATCTACGTCCCCATGGACACCCTGCGCGATTACCTCTACGTCAGCGACGCCGCCGAAATGGTGGCCGACGCCCTAACCGTCTCCGCCGAACGACGTATCGCTCCGACCGTCAAGATCTTCGCCTCGGGTGAGGCCGTCACCATCGGTTCCATTCTCGGTGCCTGCCGAACGGTCTTTCGTCGACGCCCCAACGTAGTGCTGGCGGCCTCTCCCCTCGCGGCGTTCCAAGGACGCGACCTACGACTGCGGTCGACCGTCTGGCCACAGATCGATCGACGCACCCACCGCACACTGCCTGCGGGTATCGCCTCGACCCTGTTCGCGACGCGTCAGGCACTGGCGGTGGGCCGATGACCGAACCGCAGACTCCCGCGCCTCCGGCCGGCATGAACGGTGCACCGGGACCACTGATGCGCATCGTCAAGAATCAGAAGATCGCATTTCTGCTCGTCGGCGGCGTCAACACCGCACTGGGCACCGCATGGTTCATCGTGTGGCAGTTGCTGATCGGCGAGCGATACGGATACCACGCCGCCATCGTGCTCGGGTATCTCTGCAACGTACTGTGCGCGTTCGCGATGTATCGCTACCTCGTGTTTCGCGTTCGCGGGCACTTCTTCAGAGATCTGCTCCGGTTCTTCGTGGTCAACTTCGGAGCGTTCCTCGCCAACATCTCACTGATGACCCTCGCTGTCTCGGTGTTCCACTTCCCGCCCATCCCTTCCCAATTGGTCGTCACAGCAGTGATGGCAGTCGTCAGCTTCTTCGGCTACCGCGACTTCTCGTTTCGCAGAAAGAGCCAGGACCCCACACCATGACACCCCGAGTTTCCGTCGTCGTCCCGGCGTACAACAACGCCGAATACCTGGCCGAGACCATCGATTCGATTCTCGCCCAGACGTTCACGGACTTCGAGCTGGTCATTGCCGACCACTCGTCGACCGACGGCACCCTGGCAGTTGCCCAGAAGTACGACGATCCACGCATTCGCCTCCTCACCACACCCGCGGGCGGCGGGGCACAGGCCAACTGGAATCGCGTCACCGAGGAAGCATCGGGCGAGCTGATCAAACTCGTGTGCGGTGACGACACCATCCACCGCACCGCGCTCGCCGCCCAGGTACAGGCTTTCGACGCCCATCCGACCGCGGTACTCGTCGCCGCGCAACGCACGTTGATCGACGCCAACAGCAAAACCGTCATCGCCGCGCGCGGACTCGGCGGACTACAGGGAAAGACGTCGGGTCGAGTGGCCGCGAGAACAGCAGTTCGGGCCGGAGCCAACATCTTCGGTGAACCCGGCGGCGTCATGATGAAGCTCTCGGAACTGCGCGCAGTCGGACTGTGGGACAACAGTCATCCGTACCTGATCGACCAGGCCACCTTCATCGCCGTAGCGCTGCGCGGCGACATCGTTGCCATTCCCCAGCCGCTGGCGTCGTTTCGCATCAACTCGGGACAGTGGAGCGTCGAGCTGGCCACCCAGCAGGCCCGTCAGGCCGCCGACTTCCACCGCTCCCTCCAGGCGAGCGACCCGACGTTGTTGTCCGACAGTGACGTTCGCATCGGCAACGCCAAGGCACTCATGACCTCGTTCATGCGGCGCGCCGTGTACCTGCTGCTGCGACATCGGATGTCGCGCAGCAGCTAGCGTTTCGGATTTTCAGGGCAGTACGGATTCCTTCGTCGCATAGACGGCCTCGGTGGCGTCCTTCTGCGGTCGCCACCACTGCTCGTTGTCGCGGTACCAGTCGACGGTCGCCTTCAACCCTGCTCGGAAGTCGACATAGGTTGGTGTCCAACCCAATTCGGTGCGGAGTTTGGTCGAGTCGATGGCGTAGCGCAGATCGTGGCCGGGGCGGTCGGTGACGAAATCGAATGCGTCGGGTGCGTTGCCGGTTTCTTCGAGGATCGCTTCGAGGACGGTGCGGTTGTTGGCTTCGCCGTCGGCTCCGATGAGGTAGGTCTCGCCGATGCGGCCACCGTCGATGATGGCCCAGACGGCACTGTTGTGGTCGTCGACGTGGATCCAGTCGCGCACGTTCTGCCCGGCACCGTAGAGCTTGGGGCGTGAGCCGCTGAGGATGTTGGTGATCTGACGCGGGATGAACTTCTCCACGTGCTGATACGGGCCGTAGTTGTTGGAGCAGTTCGAGATGGTGGAGCGGACCCCGAACGAGCGGGTCCACGCGCGGACCAGCAGATCGCTCGACGCCTTGGTCGACGAGTACGGGCTCGACGGGTTGTACGGGGTCGATTCGGTGAATCTCGCCGGATCGTCGAGTTCGAGGTCGCCGTAGACCTCATCGGTGGAGATGTGGTGGTAGCGGACGTCGTGCTCGCGGACCGCGTTGAGCAACGTGGTGGTGCCGATGACGTTGGTGTGCACGAACGGCCACGGGTCGGTCAACGAATTGTCGTTGTGGGATTCGGCGGCGAAGTGGACGACGAGATCGGTCTCGCGGACGAGGCGGTCGACGAGATCGGCGTCGGCGATGTCGCCGTGCACGAAGTCGATGCGATCGGCGACGGGGTCCAGAGAGGCCTTGTTGCCGGCGTAGGTGAGCTTGTCGAGCACGGTGACCTGGGAGTCGGGGCGCTGCGCGAGGGTCTGATGGACGAAGTTCGCGCCGATGAACCCGGCCCCACCCGTGACGAGAATTCTCATGAACAGGCACTTTACCGGGGGATGCTCGTGTGGGCCGTTCTTGTCGGGCGCGCGTGCTAGCTTCTGTTCGACTTCGGGGGGAGTACGTCAATGGGTCTGGGAAAAATTCTTGTCCGTCTCGCGGCACTGACAACGCTGCTGTTCGGGCTCATGTGGGCAATTCCGCAGCTGGCTCCGCAAGTGCCGGAACCGTACGAGGGTGTACGGACTCTGCCACCGGTGTCACCCAGACCCACGGGCTCGACGACAGTGCCGCCGCCCCTGCCGCCGGGTTTTCCGTCGATGGAACGCCCGCCACCGCAAATCGACGTGCCCGACGGGCAGCCGCAGCCCATCGCCACCAAATTCGGCTGGACTTACGACATTCCGGCTGACTGGGAGAATTGGAACGACGGATTCTCGGAGTGGGTCGGCGAGGACGGATCGACCGCAACATACGGCGCAATGGGTCTCCACGGACGATTCGATTGCGAAGGCGGTGAGTTCGAGTCTTCGGCAATCAGCGGAATGACCGGTCGTCGTGCCGGTGACTTGACTGTCCTCGCCTATCGAGAGGTGCAGAAAGCGTCGATGATCTTCACCAACGAAGATGGGTCTCTGGAACCCACCGTTCGGATCGGGGACCCCAAGTATCTGCAGATCGACGGAGCTCCGGCTGTCCACTACACAGCCCTGGTGGAAGACATACCGGATTCGCCGTACTGCCCTCCTCCCCGAGCGACATTCGACGTCGTCACGACTACCGGTTTCGCCACCGCAGAGGTCGCGGTCTTCGTCGTGCTTGCCGACCGTGATGTCGAGAACGCACTGACCGACGAAGACGTCGAAGGCCTCATCTCCTCACTACGGAAGAGCTCGACGGAATGACCGAACAGCTCTCGGCGAAAACATCCGAAATCGCCGGTCTCGGTAATCTTCTCGATCGCATCGGTGTCGATACCCTGGCCAGTCACCACTACTTGCTCGACAACGCGGGCCTCGGCGAGAACGTGGTCGGAGAGATTCTGAAGAAGCTGCGTCCGTATATCGCGCGCTTCCAAGAGATGACCCGCACCCGACACGTTCACCTGTCGGCCAACTGCGGCGAGATGGGGGCCGAGCTGAACAAAGCTGCCTGGTTGTATGCCGATCAAGATCGAAAGAATTACGACCTGCTCAACGCCCACACATCTGTGCCACCGCTACCCGGCAGCGACCGCGGGAGTTCGGATCACGCCGCGGCCGGGCATGTAGACGAATTCGACGGTGCCGCTGACTACGGTCATCCTCACGGAATCGATTGTTCTCCAACCAATCCCGCCATCGACGACATCCGCGACGTGCTCGCCGATGCCTCCGAGTGGCTCGGCGAGATCGACCGAACGATCTTCGAACTCTCCGGGTGGAGTCCGCTACGCGAAGCGACCATTCCTGTCACCGGCAACTGGAACGAAATCCGTCGAATCGGTCAGGCGTACCAGATTGCGGGCGACGCCATGGAAGCCGCAGCCGAGTCGTTGGCTGCAGGAGTACGCCGCGTCGACGGTCACTGGAACGGTGCAGCCGCACAGGCATTCACCGACTATGCCGACCGACAACTCGCCGCAATGCGATGGGAAGGGCATGCCGGCCGAACGATCGCCGCAATCTGTACGGCCATCGCCGAGCAACTTCGTGGCGCAGCGCTGGCAGTGGTCCGCAAGATCGTCGAATTGCTCGAGTCCGAAGTGGCCCTCGACAACGCCCGCGGTGCGTTGAAGGTCGTGCTCAAGAAAGTGCCGGTGGTCGGCACTGCATGGCAGGTGGAGAGCATCATCGAAATATGCTTGACGGCAATGGATCTGACCAAGGATCTCATTGTGAAGATCGAGCAGGTGGTCGACGACTTCGGCGGGTTCCTCGACGCGCTCGGCGACCCCGAAGGCCAGGTGGGCCAGAAGATCGACGACACACTGCGACCGCTGAACGACCTCCTCGACTACGGCAAGCAAGCCGTCGAAGCGGGCAAGACCGCGGATATCCGACCGGTACTCGACTCACCGGACGAGGACTTCTCCGTCGGCACCGGCGACGAACCATGGCGGGACGCATGATCGAGTCACTGCCTCCGCACGCCCGCGCTGCCTACGACCGACTGATGGCATCCTGCGGAGAGCTCGAAGCCACGCGTACACGCGCCTCGAACGCAGACCTTAAAACCCGGACCGTCACCACGGAACTACTGGCCCGCGTGGCGTCCTCACCGCGAGCGTCGGCCGACCTGATCCACTACGCACGCCGCGTCGCGTCGGGTGAATGCTGTTGGGAACGAATCCAGGTGGACGCGAATCCGCTGCCTCCGGAGGTGGACGAGCTCACAGCCGATCCGCTGATCGTGTGGCCGTCGGAATGGCCGACATCGACGACCGAAGGCCAGTCTCAGCCCTATCGAATCCCGTGGGAGTGAGCGCCGCTGGACGTGTCAGGACCGTCGAACAGTGCGCCCGGCAAAAGCCGCGATGCGCTCGTACGCGTTTGCTCCGTCGGGTGCAGGCTGCTCGGGATCGAAGGCACCACCCCTGCGCTCATCGGTCATATTGGCCGACATGAACACCATCCCCTCCTCCGCCACGGTCTGGTCGAAGTCGTCGGTACCGCGCCCGAGCGCGGTCGCAAGGTCCCACGCGTGCACCGACAGTTCAGCAGCGACCATGCCGGCCGGCAGCGGTGAACCTGCGTCGAGCTCGGTCAGCAGTTCGCGGGTCCGGGCGGTCCACAGCGGAACCGGATCCGAGGAGGGCTCGGGTGCGGCCGACCAGTCGATCTCCCCGCCTCGCGCCATCGTCACCAGGTTGGCCGCGGTGTGCACCAGGTGGTCCGTCAGGTCAGCGACTGTCCACTCCGTGCAGGGCGTGGCCGACGCGCGTTCGGCGTCGGTCATTCCGGCCATCAATTCGGTGATCTGAGTGGCACCGGTGGCGATCTGGCTACTCGTCGTCACGTGGCTTGTCCTTTGTTCGGTCGACGGGCGGTTCCGTCGGAACGGGGCAGGGCTGGCCGGAGTCTATGGGCAGTTGCCACCTCGCGCGCCGGAAACGAAGGTGCACGACCGAGCGGGTGATCGGAGGGTCTGGAAGACTTCGGGCTCATGCGGGGAATCATTCTGGCGGGCGGCACGGGCTCACGGCTTCATCCGATCACGATGGGAGTGAGCAAACAGCTGGTCCCGGTCTACGACAAACCGATGATCTACTACCCCCTCTCGACCCTGATCCTCGCCGGCATCCGCGAGATCCTCATCATCACCACACCCCAGGACGCCGACCAGTTCACGCGCCTGCTCGGCGACGGCTCCCAATTCGGCATCTCCTTGACCTACAAGGTCCAACACGAACCCAACGGCCTCGCCCAAGCCTTCGTCCTGGGAGCCGAGCACATCGGCACCGACTCCGCCGCCCTGGTGCTCGGCGACAACATCTTCTACGGCCCCGGCCTGGGCACCCAACTCTCACGCTTCGACACCATCGACGGCGGCGCCGTCTTCGCCTACGAGGTCTCCGACCCCACCGCCTACGGCGTCATCGAATTCGATGCGAACCGCAAAGCCATCTCGTTGGAAGAAAAACCCACCGCCCCGAAATCGAACTACGCCGTCCCGGGCCTGTACTTCTACGACAACGACGTCATCGCCATCGCCCGCGACCTCGCCCCCTCCGCCCGCGGCGAATACGAGATCACCGACGTCAACCGCCACTACCTCGACGCCGGCCGCCTCCAGGTCGAAGTCCTGCCCCGCGGCACCGCCTGGCTCGACACCGGCACCTTCGACTCCCTGCTCGACGCCTCCAACTACGTGCGCACCATCGAACAACGCCAAGGACTCAAGATCGGATCCCCCGAAGAAGTCGCCTGGCGACGCGGATTCATCACCGACGACGAACTGCGCGCCCGCGCCGAGACACTCGTCAAATCCGGCTACGGCCGCTACCTGCTCGATCTGATCGACCGAGGAAACCGATGACCTTTCGTGAACTGACAATATCCGGTGCCTACGAATACACCCCACGCCAGTTCGGCGACGACCGCGGCGTGTTCTTCGAATGGTTCAAAGCCAGCCTCTTCGAAGAGACGACCGGGCGAGCCCTGGATCTGAAGCAGGCGAACTGCTCGGTCTCCGCCGCCGGAGTGCTGCGCGGAATCCACTTCACCACCAACCCACCCGGGCAAGCGAAATACGTCACCTGCGCCCGCGGAGCGTTCCTCGACGTCATCGTCGACCTGCGCGTCGGCTCCCCGACGTTCGGGCAATGGGACAGCGTGCTGATCGACGACATCGACCGCAAAGCAGTGTTCCTCTCCGAAGGCCTCGGCCACGCCATCTTGTCGTTGGAAGACAACTCCACCGTCATGTACCTGTGCGGCCTCGAATACACCCCGGCACTGGACCGCGACATCAACCCCCTCGACCCCGCCCTGGGCATCGACTGGCCCACCACCGGCCGCGACGGATCGCCCCTGACCTACGAGCTCTCCGCCAAAGACAAAGCCGCCCCCACCCTCACCGAAGCCCTCGAAGCAGGAAACCTGCCCACCTTCTGAGTAAGTCGTTGCTGGGGCGACACCGCGGTCGTGCGGCGTCGCCCCAACACCCGATGCGAAGGCTACAGACGGTCTTTCCGTCGACCGCGCGTGCTCCACAAAGGTTGAGCCGCAGCAAGTTCCGTTTCCGTCGCCGTCCGGAACGGAGACGCCGACTGGTCGACCTCCGGGTGCGCATCCTGCCCTCGGGTGGCTCGCAAACTGAGTATCACGGAGATCGCGAGAATCGACGAGATGACACCGAGCGAGACGGCGGTGGGGATGTAGAACACGTCGACCTTGAGTGCCATCTTGATGCCGACCCAGATGAGGACCAACGCCAGTCCCACCTTCAGATACACGAATCGGTGCATCAGGTCCGCGAGCAGAAAGTACATCGCGCGCAGTCCGAGAATGGCGAATGCGTTGGCGGTGAACACCAGGAAGGGGATGTCGGTGACGGCGAAGATCGCCGGGATGGAATCGACAGCGAAGACGATGTCGGTGACCTCGACGAGTACGAGCACCGCCAACAGCGGAGTGGCCAACGCAACGCCCCCGATGCGCACCACGAACTTCTGCCCGTAGAACGCGTCGGTCATGGGAACGTAGCGACGGAACAACCGCAGCGTACGAGACTGTTCGGGATCGAGATGCTCGTTGCGCTGACGCACCATGCGGTATCCGGTGAAGATCAAGAAGGCAGCGAAGAGGTAGAGCACCGCGCTGAAGCTGGCGATGAGGGCAGATCCCCCGGCGATGAAGATGCCACGAAAGACCAGCGCACCGAGTACGCCGAAGAACAGGACGCGGTGTTGCAACTCCCTGGGCACCGCGAAATACGTGAAGATGATGGCCCACACGAACACATTGTCGACCGCCAGCGACTTCTCGATCAGGTAGCCGGCGAAGTACTGCTGGCCGAACTCGGCACCGGCGGTGGCCCAGATCAGTGCACCGAATCCAACGCCGAAAGCGACCCAGATACCAGACCAGACAGCCGCTTCGCGCAGTCCGATGACGTGTGCTCGCCGATGGGCGAACAAATCGACCGCAAGCATGGCGACGATGAAGCCGAGTACTGCCACCCAAGCCCAAATTGGAACGGACATGACAACCTCCAGTTCGGTGAACTGGAGGTCTCTCCCGCCCGATGCGGGCCGCTCGCCGGGCCCGGATTGCCGGGCCGTGGTGACGACGAAGCTGCTGGGGGATACTCCCCTCCTGGGGCCATATTGAACCAGGACTTCGGCCCGGGATCAAGGAAACTTAGCGCCCCACAACAGTTACCGAATTTTGAAGATCACGAACCGCTGCACCAGGAAGTTGATGACCGTCGCCGTTCCCTGCGCGACGACGAATGCCACGTTGGCGTACCAGAAGCCGTCGGGAAGAACCTGGTAGAGCCAGGTGTAGATCCCGACCTGGACGGCGAAGGTGACTCCGTACAGTGCGACGACGGCGAGGAACCGGGCCCGGGACGGTGCCGCGTTGAACGTCCACCGACGGTTGATCAGGTACGCCGTGGTGGTGCCGAGCACGAACCCGATCGCCTTGGCCAGAGTCACCCCGACGCCGAACACGAAATGCAGGATCAGATTGACGCCCTGATCGACGATCGCCGACAGCACACCCGTCGCCAAAAACCGCACTACCTGCGTCTTGAGATCGAGGGCCGCGTCGGCGATGTTCTCGGTCAGTGGCAGCTCGACGGGCAGCGGGACGTGATGCTGCAGCTCGTCGTCCTCGGGCGACCAGTCGTCGTTCCCGGAGCCGTCTTCGATGGAGCGATCAGGGGTGGACACGAGGACTGACATTAGCTGCTATCACAATGCGGGTACCCTCTTGAGCGATGTCCACGACAGCCGACGACGCACTCTTCCCCCTGGAACCACAGGCCGGGAACACTGCGCCGCTACCCACGCAGACCCGCACACTCACTGGTTGGGGCCGCACTGCGCCCTCCACCGGCGAGGTGCTCTCGACCTCCGACCCCGAGCTCATCGCGAACGCGGTCAAGCAGGTCGCCGAGCAGAACGACTCCAAGCCGGCTTACCTCCGACGCGGCGTCATCGCCCGCGGCCTCGGCCGCTCCTACGGTGACAACGCGCAGAACTCCGGCGGACTCGTCATCGACATGAATGCCCTCAACGGCATTCACAGCATCGACGCGTCGACGCGCATCGTCGACGTCGACGGTGGCGTCAACCTCGACCAACTGATGCGTGCTGCACTGCCGTTCGGTCTGTGGGTTCCGGTGCTTCCTGGTACCCGTCAGGTCACCATCGGCGGAGCGATCGGCACGGACATCCACGGCAAGAACCACCACAGCGCGGGCAGCTTCGGCAACCACGTCCGCTCGATGGAACTGCTCACCGCCGATGGTCAGATCCGCCACCTGACGCCGACGGGCAAGAACGCCAAGCTCTTCTGGGCGACGGTCGGCGGCAACGGCCTGACCGGCATCATCCTGCGTGCGACGATCGAGATGACGCCGACCGAAACGGCTTATTTCATCAACGACGGCATCCGCACCGAGAGCCTCGACGAGACCGTCGCGGCTCACCAGGACGGCACCGAGGACAACTACACGTACTCGAGTGCGTGGTTCGACGTGATGAGCGCACCACCCAAGCTTGGGCGCGCAACGATTACTCGCGGATCGCTGGCCAAGTTCGACGAACTTCCCGCGAAACTGCAGAAGGATCCACTGAAGTTCGACGCACCCCAGCTCTTGACTGTGCCGGACATCTTTCCGATCAGCGGCTTGAACAAACTGTCGATGAGCATGATCGGCGAGGCGTACTACCGCATGGGCGGAAACTACACCGGCAAGGTGCAGAACCTGACGCAGTTCTACCACCCCCTCGACCTCGTCGGTGAGTGGAACAGAGGCTACGGGCCCAAGGGTTTCCTGCAGTACCAGTTCCTTGTTCCGACAGAGGCGCTCGAGGAGTTCAAGGACATCATCCGGTTCATTCAACGCTCCGGCCAGTACTCGGCACTAAACGTGTTCAAGCTGTTCGGCCCGGGAAACAAAGCTCCACTGAGCTTTCCGATGGCCGGCTGGAATGTCGCGATGGACTTCCCCATCAAGGCGGGCCTGAACGAGATGGTCCGCGAACTCGACAAGCGTGTGCTCGAGTTCGGCGGTCGTCTGTACACCGCGAAGGATTCGCGCACCGACGCCGAGACGTTCCACTCGATGTACCCGCGGATCGACGAATGGATCAAGGTTCGTCGATCTGTAGACCCCACAGGCGTTTTCGCCTCCGATATGGCTAGAAGGCTGGAACTGCTGTGACGATAGACGCCGTAGGTAACCCGCAGACGATTCTCGTTCTGGGTGGCACCAGCGAGATCGGTCTCGCTATCACCGAGGAGTACCTCTCGAAGTCTCCGGCACGCGTCGTTCTCGCTGCGCTGCCCAACGATCCGCTGCGTGAGAGTGCCGTTGCACAGCTGACCGCCAAGGGCGCGAAGTCCGTGGACGTCATCGACTTCGACGCACTCGACACCGCGTCGCATCCGAAGGTCATCGACGCGGCCTGGGCCAAGGGTGACGTCGACGTCGCGATCGTCGCCTTCGCCGTCGACTTCGATGCCGAGCAGCTCTGGCAGGACCAGCGCAAGGCCGTCCTCGCCGCGAACATCAACTACACCGCATCCGTGTCGGTCGGCGTACTGCTGGGCGAGAAGATGAAGGCGCAGGCGTACGGCCGCATCATCGTCATGTCCTCGGTGGCAGGCGAGCGGGTCCGTCGCTCGAACTTCGTCTACGGCTCCACCAAGGCCGGCCTCGACGGTTTCTACCTCGGACTCGGAGAAGCGTTGCGCGAGTTCGGTCCTCGGGTCACGGTCGTTCGTCCGGGCATGGTGCGCACCAAGTTCAGCGCCCACGTCAAGGAAGCGCCGATGACCGTCGACAAGGAGGTCATCGCGAAGCTCGCGGTGAATGCATCGCGCAAGGGCACCCCGCTCATCTGGACTCCCGCACCGTGGCGTCTGGTGATGATGGTGCTGCGACACGTGCCGCGGCCGATCTTCCGCAAGCTGCCCATCTGATCTCGATGGCTGACGGGGTTGCACCGGCTCGCAGAACCGCCTCTGCCGTCGGGGAGATCGTTCTCGGTGCGCTCGTCGCAGTCGTGGTGGCGACGGTCGGGCTGTACGCCTTCTCACTGGTTCAGTGGCCGGCGTTCAACTCGTCCAACGTCACTCGCGCTCTGACAACTCTGGGCCAGGTGGTAGCCGCGGCCCTGTTCGCGTCGTCGATCTACCTGTACCGAATCCGTAAGTGGCCGTGGATCGCTCGACTATCGGCGTGGGTCGGGCTGTCCGGCTTCGTTACCGTGACCCTCGGAATGCCTTTGGCGGCAACCAAGCTGTACCTGTTCGGCATCTCCGTCGACCAGGAGTTTCGCACCGAATACCTGACGCGGCTGACGGATTCGGCGTCGTTGCGCGACATGACGTACGCCGACATCCCACCCTTCTACCCCGCCGGTTGGTTCTGGCTCGGTGGACGGGTCGGCAACCTGCTGGGTATGGACGGCTGGGAAGTGTTCAAGCCGTACGCAATCGGACTGCTTGCTGTCACGTCGGTGGTCGCTTTCGTACTGTGGAAGGCCCTGATCCGCAGTGACTGGGCTGTCGCCGTCAGCGCTGTCACGACTGCATTGGTTGTCGCCTACGCCTCGCCCGAGGCCTACAGCGCCGTCATCGTGCTGCTGTTCGCCCCGGCATTGCTCCTGGCCTGGGGCGCGTTGCATCGCCCCGTCGGGATGAATGCGGCATCCAGTCGGTCAGACGGCAAGAATGGGACATTCATCCCCACGGGGGGACGCGCAGCAGGCGGCTGGGGAGCGGTAATCGGTACCGGCCTGTTCCTCGGCCTGGCCGCGACGTTCTACACCCTGTACCTGGGTCTGGCCGCGTTCACCGTCGTGCTGATGGCCTTGTTCGCCGCCGTTCTCGCCTGTCGCGAGCGCAAGACCTGGCGGGCCCTGATTCCCATTGCACTCAAAGTGGCTGCGATCGCCGTCATCTCGGGCCTCATAGCGGCGACGGTATGGCTGCCGTATCTCGTCGACTTCCTCCGCGGCGCACCGTCCACATCGGGCACCGCACTGCACTACCTGCCCGAGGCCGGTGCAACGCTTCCGTTCCCGATGTTCGAGTTCTCGATGATGGGCATTCTGTGCCTCTTCGGAACGGTATGGGTCGCAGTACGTTTCTCGTCGTCGCGTCGAGCACAGGCACTCGGAGTCGGCGTCGTCGCGGTCTACCTGTGGACGTTGCTGTCCATGGCGGCCACGGCTGCGGGCACCACACTGCTCTCGTTCCGACTCGAAGCGGTTCTCATCGTATTGCTCGGCAGCGCAGGCGTTTTCGGATTCCTCGAAGGCAGCCACGCGATCTACCAGGCCATCAACGAGCCACCGAAGTTCCGCATCGCTGCCGTCGTCGTCGCGACCATCGGCGCAATGGCCTTCGCGCAGAACATCCCCCAGGTACTGCAGAGCGAGATCACCGTCGCGTACTCCGACACCGACGGTGATGGCAACCGTGCCGATATGCGTCCGCCGAGCGCCGTCTCGTACTACCGCGAGGTCGACGACGCCCTGACCGAACAGACCGGTCGACCGCGCGACGAAACCGTCTTGCTCACTGCGGACACCTCGTTCCTGAGCTACTACCCGTACTTCGGATTCCAAGGACTGACGTCGCACTACGCCAATCCACTGGCGCAGTTCGATCAGCGGGCCGACGCCATCGAGCGGTGGACCGAGCTCGAGACCCCCGACCAGATGATCGAGGCGCTCGACACCAGCCAGTGGCGCGCCCCCGATGCCTTCCTGTTCCGCCGCGGCGCCGACGGCTACACCTTGAGACTGGCGGAGGACGTCTACCCGAACGATCCGAATGTGCGGCGCTACACCGTCACCTTCCCCGAGTCACTGTTCGAGGGTCCACGCTTCACGGTGACCGATATCGGGCCCTTCGCACTGGTCGTACGCACTGCATAATCGCTGTGCGCGCCGGATCGAGACCGCGACCGCAGGCCGAGTACGTCACGGCGCAAGCGGGTTGCCCGCGGCAGGCGTCGGCAGCACCTGACGAGCCGTGATCTCATCCCCACACGAATCACACTCGAGCCTCACGTGTGCGTCGCCCCCACAGTCGCGGTGCGTGTAGTGCACGGGGACACCGTCGGGTGCCATGTACGCGTCGCCCCAGTCTTTGAAGGCCATCAGAATCGGATAGATGTCGTGGCCCTTGCGGGTCAGCCGGTATTCCGCGTAGGTGGAATCGGTCTGCACCTTGGCGAGAATGTCGTGCTCGACGAGGCGGTCGAGTCGATCCTGCAGCCGACTTCGTGAGATCCCCATGGCGCTCTGGAAGTGGTTGAAACGGCGAACCCCGGCGAACGACCACTTCAGAATCACCAGCGTCCACCGGTCACCCAGAACGGACAGAGACCTCGAAATCGAGCAGGGCACATCGGCCAGCTCCGCATGACGCATACCGTCGACCTTACCCAGCAGTCTCGAAACGAGACTATTGCTGCTACTTTGTAGTCTCGAAATGAGACCAGGGGTGTACATGGACGCTGTGACAGACGATCGAGGGCAGCAATTCTCGGCACTCGCCGGAATTCTCGAAGAACGCTGGACGTGCCGACAGTTCCGGCCGGATGCAGTGCCACGCGGCGATATCGAGCGTGTGCTCGCGCTGAGCCAGCGCACACCGTCGTGGTGCAACACCCAGCCGTGGCAGGTCATCGTGACGGAAGGGGAAGGGACAGACCGCTTCCGCCGGACACTCCAGGACCACGTCCGCGGCGGCGGCCCCGTGCAGAGTGACATCCCCTTCCCCACCCAGTACGCCGGCGACTATCGCGACCGTCGCCGTGCGTGCGGACTGCAGCTCTACGACAGTGTCGGCATCGAGAAGGGGGATCCGCGCGCCCTTGCTCAGATGCTCCGCAACTTCGACTTCTTCGATGCGCCACACGTCGCCGTGATCACCACCGAGGCCGATCTCGGCGAGTACGGAGCGATCGACTGCGGTCTGTACGTCAACACCTTTCTGCTCAGCGCACACAGCCTCGGCATCGCAACCGCCCCACAGGCCGCCCTCGCGTCGTACTCCGATTTTCTGCACGACTACTTCGACATACCGGAGCACCGGCGCATCGTGCTCGGCATCTCGTTCGGATACGCGGACCTGGAGCACCCGATCAACTCGTTCCGAACCGAACGGGCGGACGTGACGAATGTGGCCACCTGGATCGGTGACTGATCCGTACATAGGGGTGGGGCGGCGTCGCACTCCAGCCGGTGTGACCCAGCACGTTCGAGTTTTCGCCCACCGTGATCTTTCTGTAACCTCGACGCGATGACCACCCACGACCAGAGCGTTCTCGAGCGGCAGCCGACCACGGCACCGGCTCGACACTCCGGCGTCGGGCGAGGCGACATCGTGGCGGCCGTCGGGTTTCTGATCGCCGCCGTGTACGTCCTGCAGGGTCAGTGGCGCAATCTCAACGGTGGCTACCTCTACAACAGCGGCCAGGACCAGACGATGTGGGAGTGGTTCTTCTCCGTCGCCGCCCATGCCGTCGCGCATCTGGACAATCCACTGTCCAGTGACCTGCAGAATTACCCACTCGGGGTGAATCTGATGGCGAACACGGCGATGTTCGGCATCTCCATTCCGCTGGCCCCGATCACGTTACTTTTCGGACCAACGGTGACCTGGGCAATTGCCCTCACAATCGGCCTCGCAGGCACCTCGTTCGCCTGGTACTGGCTGTTCTCGCGTCAGCTGAACGCGTCCAAGGGTGCCGCCGCAATGGGCGGCGCACTGTGCGGCTTCGCGCCCGGTGCCATCTCCCATGCCAACGGCCACCCCAACTTCGTGGTGCTGTTCCTGCTCCCGGTCATCGCGATGCTGGTCACCCGCATCGCACACGGCGGCGGAACCACCAAGAACACCGTCGGGCTCGGCCTGATCGTCGCGCTGCAGATCCTGCTCGGCGAAGAACCGCTGCTGATCTTCGCGATGTCGTTCGCCATCTTCGCCGTCGTCTACTACCTGTCCCGGCCGCGATCGCTGTGGCCGGCCGTCCGCAATGCCGTACCCCGGCTCGCGGTATCGGCGAGCATCGCGCTGGTCATCGTGGCCTTGCCGCTGTGGTGGCAGTTCTTCGGACCGCAGTCGTATTCCTTCCTCGAACACGGCCCGATGGGCAACGACGCCAAAGCCCTCTTCCAGTTCCCGACGCAATCCATCGGTGGCGTCGCCACCCCGGGACAGAACGTACGGATCAACGCCACCGAGGAGAACGCATACTTCGGCTGGCCGCTGCTCGTGCTGTGCCTCGTGGCGGCAGTGTGGATGTGGCGTGTTGCCTGCGCCAGGGCCGCGGCTGCCACGGCCATTGTCATGAGCGTGCTCTCGCTCGGCGCAACGCTGATGATCGGCAAGAACGACACCGGCATCACCCTGCCGTGGACGAAACTCGCCGAATACCCACTCGTCGAATCCGTCCTCGAGACCCGCTTCGCCCTCGGCGCGGTCCCCGCACTGGCTCTGTTGCTCGTCCTGGCCACCGATCGGACGTTCCGCAACGGACTACGGCCGTTGCCCGCGTTCTGGATCGCCGGACTCGCCCTCGCCCTCGTTCCGCTGATCCCGACGCCGCTGCTCACCGTCGACAAATCCCCCACACCTCGGTTCTTCGCCGACGGCGACTGGCAGAACTACGTCGACGACGGTTCCGTCGTCACCGTCCCACTCCCACGGCCCGAGGACGCCCGGCCGCTGCGTTGGCAGATGGACGCGGACATGGGCTTCACGCTGGCCGCCGGATACTTCGTCGGACCGAGCGATCAGGAAGAGAAGGTCGCCAAGTACGGCGCCGTCGATCGCCCGACTGCGCTGCTGCTCGGCTCGGTCTACGACTCCGGCACCGTTCCGGAAATTACCGCCGATCAGCGCAGCCAGGCGGCGCAGGACATGAGCTTCTGGGAAGCCGACGTCGTGGTACTTCCGCCGAGCAAGAACACCGTCGCCCTGCGCAGCACGGTCACCGAGCTGCTCGACGTCCAGCCGCAATACACCGGCGGCGTATGGGTGTGGGATGTGCGCTCGCTCGTCCAATAGCATCGCCGGTGTGCCTGCGACCGCTCCGAACATCACGACTGCCCGGCTGATAGCGATCGTCACCGGCATCGTCGGTGCCGTCCTGGCCATCGCCACTCCGCTGCTGCCGGTGCAGCAGGACGTCTCCACGCTGTCGTGGCCGCAGAACTCGTTCGGCAGCGTCAACGCTCCGCTGGTGAGCTACTCCCCGCTCGAACTGAACGCGACGATCCCGTGCAGTACTGCCACTCGGCTCGACGGCGGCGGCACGGTGATGTCCACCGCTCCGATCGCAGCGGCGAAAACCGAGCAGCGAGCACTGACCGTGCGGGTCGACGACGATCGACTGCAGGTGCTGCTTCGCGATCGCGTTCTCGCCGAGGCTCCCGTATCCGACCTCGCCTCCGATTGCGCGCTGACGATCTCCTCGAACGCCGCTCGCACGGTGGTCGACCTCGGCGGCGCGGCCACGACTGTCGACGGCGACGTTCGGCCCCAGGTCGTCGGCATCTTCACCGACCTCACCGCGCCGGTCGACGGTCTGAACGTGCGCGTGGACATCGACTCCCGCTACTCCTCGACCCCGACGACGTTCAAGCTGCTGGCGATGATCGTCGGCGCGCTGGCCGTCGTCGCCTCCCTGTTCGCATTGCATCGCCTCGACAGCGTGGACGGTCGACGTCACCGCCGCTTCCTGCCGTCGCGCTGGAAGACGGTGACCGGCGTCGACGCCGTCGTCGTCGGGGTGCTGGTGTTGTGGCACTTCATCGGTGCCAACACCTCCGACGACGGCTACCTGCTCAACATGGCACGCGTCTCCGAGCACGCCGGATACATGGCCAACTACTTCCGCTGGTTCGGCGTTCCCGAAGCACCGTTCGGCATGCCGTACTACGACATGCTGGCCGCCCTCGCCAAAGTCAGCACCGCCAGCATCTGGATGCGCCTGCCTGCCACGATCGCCGCACTGCTGTGCTGGCTGGTCATCAGCCGCGAGGTCATCCCCCGCCTCGGGCGCGCGGTACTGACCAACCGCGTCGCGCTGTGGACCGCAGGCCTGGTGTTCCTCGCCTTCTGGCTGCCCTACGACAACGGACTGCGCCCGGAACCCGTCATCGCCCTGGGCGCGCTGCTGACGTGGTGCTCGATCGAGCGGGCCATCGCCACCGGACGACTGTTGCCCGCCGCGGTCGGCACACTGATCGCCGCCTTCTCCCTCGCCGCCGGACCCACCGGACTGATCGCCGTCGCCGCGCTGCTCGCCGGACTGCGCCCGATCGTGATGATCATCGTCAAACGAGCTCGGCAGGTGGGGTTGCTCGCGGTCCTCGCGCCGCTGATCGCGTCGGGACTGGCCGTGGTGATCGCGATCTTCGCCGACCAAACTCTGAGCACCGTGCTCGAAGCGACCCGGGTGCGCTCGGCTCTCGGACCCAACGTACCCTGGTTCGAGGAACGGGTGCGCTGGGACGCGTTGATGACCATCTCCCCCGACGGCTCGCTCGCCCGACGATTCGGCATGTTCGCGATGCTGCTGTGCATCGTCGTCTGCATCGCGGTGATGCTCCGCAAGAACGGACGCATCCCCGGTACCGCCACCGGGCCATCGCGTCGGATACTCGGAATCGTCTTGGGCGCACTGGCTTTGATGATGTTCACCCCCACCAAGTGGACCCACCACTTCGGTGTGTACGCCGGTCTCGCCGCGTCTCTCGGCGCACTGGCAGCGGTGGCCGTCACCGCGGCCACCGTCCGATCCCCGCGAAACAGAACGCTGTTCACCGCCGCAGTGCTGTTCCTGACGGCCGTGGCGTTCACCAGCTCGAACGGTTGGTGGTACGTCTCGAGCTACGGCATTCCGTGGTTCGACAAGCCGCCGTCCATTGCCGGCAAGGGCTTCTCGACCATCCTGCTCGGCCTGACCGTGCTGACCCTGCTGTATGCCGCGTACCAACATGTCCGATTGCCTTATCGCACAGCAGAAACCACCACGCGTCGACGCTTCGCACCCTCCGCATTGACCATCGTCGCAGGCGGTGTCGTCGCATTCGAAGTGCTCTCGTTCGCCAAAGGTGCTGTGGCCCAATACCCTGCGTACTCCATCGCGCGATCCAACTTCTCCGCACTCGCCGGCAACTCGTGCGGACTCGCCGGTGACGTGCAGGTGGAGACCGACGTCAACGGGTCCGTCCTGCAACCGATCGACCCCGCCCCGGACGCGCTGGGAGCAGGTGGCAGCACCGAATTCACCCCGGACGGCGTCGCCGAAGACCTCACGGCCGACTCCGAGGACACCGCCCAGGGCAGTGCCAACTCCATCCGCCCCGAAGACTCCGAAGAGAGCGCGTCGGCCACCTCGTCGAACTCCGCAGGCACCTCGGGCGGAACCAACGAGAACGTCGGAATCAACGGCAGCACAGTCGCTCTGCCGTTCGGACTGAACCCCGAAACGACCCCGGTCCTCGGCAGCTTCGGAGCGACCGAGCCCGCGTCACTGACCTCCGGTTGGTATTCGCTGCCTGGAGAGGGCGACCTGATCGCCATCGCCGCCGCAGGCCGAATTCGCTCGGTGGACAAGGACGGCATCGTCACCCCGGGCCAACGCGTCGAACTGGAATACGGACGCCGCGACGGCGGCGACGTCCAGGCACTCGGCCGTGTCACGCCTCTCGACATCGGCCCCGCACCGTCGTGGCGCAACCTGCGCGTACCGATGAACGACCTACCCGCCGACGCGAACGCCGTCCGCATCGTCGCCGAGGACAACGACCTGGCCGGAGATCAGTGGCTCGCCGTCACTCCCCCACGCGTCCCGAAAACTCAGACGCTGAATTCTCTGGTCGGGTCCACCGACCCCGTTCTGCTCGACTGGGCGGTCGGGCTGGCGTTCCCGTGCCAGCGTCCGTTCGATCATCGCGACGGCGTCGCCGAGGTGCCGCAGTACCGCATCCTGCCCGACCGAACCGGAGCCGAATCCACCAACGCCTGGCAGGATTCATTCGGTGGCGGCCCGCTGGGGTGGACCGAACTGCTGCTCGGTGCCCAGACTCTGCCGTCGTATCTGGCCGACGACTACGCCCGCGATTGGGGGTCGATCGAGAGATACACGCCACTCGATCCGGCTGCCGCGACCGCCCGGATCACCGTCGAGCAACAGTCTCGGTCGGGACTGTCCAGCGACGGACCGATGAAGACCGGCTGATTCCCTGTTTCTCCATCGGATCCGGGGACGGCGCCTGTGTGACCTCGAAGTCACGCTCGCATAACATCGACAATCGTGCCCGACGTCGTGACAGATTCATCAGCTGGTCCCCCCGTCCCCGCTCCGCTCGGAGCCTCGGACGAACTTCGTGCTCAGGTACGGATTCCCCGGCTGATCGCGATGGTGGCCGGCATACTCGGCGTGCTGTTCGCACTGATCACTCCGTTCGCACCCGTCACGCAGACCACCGCGAGCATCGAATGGCCCCAGAACGGCCTCCTACAGGACGTGGACGCCCCACTGGTCTCCCAGGCACCCCTGCGACTGTCCGCCACCCTCCCGTGCTCTGCTGTGGCCGCACTACCCGCGTCGGGCGGGCTGTTGCTGGCGACCGCACCCCCGCAAGGTGAGGGTGCCGCCCTCAACAGCCTGTTCGTTCGCGTCGGCGAGTCGAACGTCGATGTCCTCGACCGCAACGTCGTCGTCGCGACGGCACCGCGCGCCGACGTCCAGAGCACGCGCTGCGCCGCCATCGAGATCACCTCGAACGACCAGTACACCTCCGCGGCCTTCACCGGACTGACCGACGAGAGCGGCCAACCCGTCCAGGGTCGGCTCGACGGCGATCTCCGTCCGCAGGTCGTCGGCATCTTCAGTGATCTCAGTGGCGCGGCCCCGGCCGACATGTCGGTCACCGTCGACGTCGACTCCCGCTTCTCGTCGACTCCGACCATCCTGAAGTCGTTGATCATGGTGCTGGCGATCGCCTGCACGTTGCTGGCCATGGGCGCGCTCGCACGGCTCGACGGCACCGATCGCCGCGCGCACCGCCGCTTCTTCCCGTCGCACTGGTGGAAGTTCACCGGCGTCGACGTCACGGTTCTCGGAGTCCTCGTCGGCTGGCACTTCGTCGGAGCCAACACCTCCGACGACGGCTACCTGCTCACCATGGCCCGCGCGGCCGAACATTCCGGCTACATGGCCAACTACTTCCGCTGGTTCGGCGTCCCCGAGGCACCGTTCGGCTGGTACTACGACGTCCTGGCCGTCTTCGCCAAGATCTCGACCGCAAGCCCGTGGATGCGCCTGCCCGCCCTGATCGCCGGAGTCCTGTGCTGGATGGTGATCAGCCGCGAGGTGGTGCCGCGACTCGGACGCGCGGTGCGCAAATCGAACGTGGCGTTGTGGACCGGCGGATTGGTGTTCCTCGCCTTCTGGCTCCCGTACAACAACGGACTGCGTCCCGAGCCGATCGTCGCCCTCGGCGCATTGCTGACCTGGTGCTCGATCGAACGCTCCATCGCCACCGGCAGACTGCTCCCCGCCGCAGCCGCCTGCCTCATCGGTGCCTTCACCCTGGCCGCTGCGCCCACCGGATTGATGTGTGTGGCAGCGCTTCTCGCCGGAGCCCGGCCCATCGCTCGCATCGTGGTCCGACGCCACCGGCAGGTCGGCACCCTCGCCATGCTGGCACCGTTGGCCGCTGCCGGAGTCCTCGTCCTCGTCGTCGTGTTCGCCGACCAGACCTTCGCGACCGTCATCGAGTCCACCCGAGTGCGCACCATCATCGGCCCCAACGAGGCGTGGTACCAAGACTTCCTGCGGTACTACTACCTCTTCGTCCAGACCGTCGACGGTTCCGTGGCCCGCCGCTTCGCGTTCCTCGCGATGCTCCTGTGCCTGTTCACCACGCTGTTCGTGCTCCTGCGACGCCGGCGCATTCCCGGCATCGCGAACGGGCCTGCCTGGCGACTGCTCGGCGTCGTCCTCGGAACCATCTTCTTCATGATGTTCAACCCCACCAAGTGGACTCACCACTTCGGTTCCTACGCCGGAATCGCCGGTGGGCTCGCCGCACTGACCGCAGTGGCCGTGTCGGCCAGTGCACTGCGCTCACGCCGAAACCGATCCCTGTTCACGGCCGGCCTGATGTTCGTTCTGGCACTGTCGTTCTCGGGAATCAACGGTTACTGGTACGTCTCGAGCTACGGCGTGCCGTGGTTCGACAAGACGGTCTCGCTCGGCGGCAACGAATCCGGCTCGCTGTTCCTCGTCCTCTTCGGACTGGTTCTCGCCGTCGCGGCATTCCAATACCTACGTGAGGGATACGCACCGCCACAACCGAAACCGACGTCGGCCCGCGGTAGACGCATTCGCACGTTCGCTGCCGCACCACTGACCGTCATCGCCGGAATCATGGTGCTGTTCGAGGTCCTCTCCCTCGTCAAGGGTGCCGTCTCCCAATATCCCGCCTACTCGCTCGCACGCTCCAATGTGCAATCGGTACTGGGCAATTCGTGCGGACTCGCCAACGACGTGCTCGTCGAAGCCGATCCCAACGCTGATGTACTGAGCCCCCTGCCTGGTGAATTCGATCCCGTCGCAGGCCCCCTCGGCGGAGCCAGCGACACCCTACGCAACTTCACCGCCAACGGAATCCCCAGCGACCTCAGCGCCGACGCCGTGGAAGTCAAACCAGGACAAGGCAATACCGACCAACAAGCCGTCGGGCCCGCCTTCGAGGAAGGCCAGAGCTCGGGCACAGCAGGAGGCACCGGCGCACTGGGCGTCAACGGCTCCACCGCCGCCCTCCCCTTCGGACTCGACCCCGCCACCACACCCGTCCTCGGCTCCTACCAAGAAGGAATCCAGGAACCGGCCGAGGCCACCTCGAGCTGGTACCAACTACCCGCCCGCAGCGACGACGCACCACTCGTCGTGTTCTCCGCAGCCGGACGTATCTGGTCCTACGACGACACCGGTGCCCTCACCTACGGCCAGTCGTTGCTGCTCGAATACGGCAAGCGTCAGCCCGACGGAAGCGTCCAGGCGCAGGGCACCTACCTACCTCGGGACATCGGACCCGCACCCTCGTGGCGCAACCTGCGAGTTCCGTTGGCAGACATCGCACCCGACGCCGACGCAGTCCGCATCGTCGCCAACGACCCCAACCTCACCGGCGACCAGTGGCTCGCATTCACCCCGCCGCGAGTACCGGTGATGGAGAATCTGAACACCATGATCGGCAGTGAGCAGCCCGTTCTGCTCGACTGGGCTGTCGGACTCCAGTTCCCGTGCCAACGGCCGTTCGACCACCGCTTCGGCGTCGCCGAGGTACCGGGCTACCGCATCCTCCCCGACCGCCCACTGGCCGTCAGCTCCACCGACACCTGGCAATCCGGCGAGAACGGCGGACCGCTCGGATGGTCCGAACTACTCGCCAAACCAGTTGCCGTCCCCACCTACCTCAAAAACGACTGGGCCAGGGACTGGGGCTCACTCGAGCGCTACGAGCAGTACTACCCCAACGCCGTGCCCGCCGACCTGCAAACCGGAGAAACCACGCGATCGGGATTCTACGAAGACGGAAAGCTGCGAGTCTTCGAGAAATAGTCCATCCAGCCCCACCCGCCCCTCCGCGTGGTGTCGCCCGCTCCTTTTTGGAATCAATGTCCCTTTGTTGCACTCTGACTGACTGAATCCCGCATTCATTCGGACGGGGTTGGCGTACGGCCGATGGAGCGGGGTTCGGCACACGATCGATGGAGCGGGGGCTTACCACCGACCCCCGACAGTTTTCGGTGGACAAGACACGCCCTTGAGACATTTGTGCACAACCTCGTCGACCATCCACAGGGAACCCCTGAACGGCCGTTTTCGACGTCGAAGTGTCAGTGTCGCGTTCGACAGTCGAGGCATGAAACGGGGAGTTTGGGCCACAGACCTATCGATGCTCGAGGACGTCGCCGATCACGGCGTCGTGACAAGGGCACAGCTTCGCTCGGCCGGTGTCGCGGACGGGACGGTAGCCGGCCGATGCGCAGCCGGCGGACCCTGGCAGCACTTGCTGCCAGGGGTGGTGCTGTTGCACAACGGCTTCCCATCTCACCGACAGCGAATGGCTGCTGCCCTGGCTTACGGCGGCCCACACAGCATCCTCACTGGGAACGCGGCATTGAGTGTGCATGGCTTGGGGCCGAATCCACCGTCGAATGAAGTTCACATTCTCGTCCCGAACGAGATGCAGCGAGCATCCGTCAAATTCGTCCGATCCGAACGCACCTGGCGCATGCCCGAAGCCGTGTTCGACCACGGTCCGCGCTGCGCTCCGGTATCCCGGAGTGTCGTCGACGCGACCCGCGCACTACGCGGACGATCTCAGTGCACGGCTCTGATTGCGGAGATCATCAGACGGGGTGCGGCATCACTCGAAGAGCTGGCAATCGAATTGGCGGAGGGGCCGAGACGCTACAGCGCATCGACACGGTTGGCGATCAGGGATCTGGAAGGAAACGCTCACTCCGTCGCCGAGGCGGACGCTCAACGGCTCTACCGATCGAGCGGACTCCCACCAATGATTCACAATGCCCGGCTGTTCACCTCGGACGGTACATTCCTCGGTAGCCCCGACGGCTTCCTCGACACAGTCTGCTTCGGGTGGGAGATCGACTCCCTCGCTCATCACCTCTCGCCGATCGATCATGCGAACACGATGGCTCGCCGAGCT
The DNA here is from genome assembly GCF_002258575.1 of Rhodococcus sp. 05-2254-5. NCBI lineage: Bacteria > Bacillati > Actinomycetota > Actinomycetes > Mycobacteriales > Nocardiaceae > Rhodococcus > Rhodococcus sp. 05-2254-5. Next base: position 78,350 of record NZ_NOZG01000006.1, read on the forward strand.
CTCCTGCAACGCCACGGCGCGATCGTGGTGTCACATCTGCCGCAGGACATCCGGGACGACCCCCAGCGCGTGCTCGCGGATCTTCGGGCCGGCTATCAACAGGCTCTGGCGCGGCCCCGTCCGAACCTCGTTCTTCGACGGAGCGCGACGTCGACCGGATGAATGTCTCTTGCAAGCACTCCAACTGCAACAAAGCCACATTCATTCGCTTCTGGCTCGAGGAGACAGATGAATGAATGCGGCTTTGTTGCAGTCAGAGCGACTGAAACCCACATTGATCCCAAAAGGGAGCGAAGCGACCCCGACGTGGGGACGGGCGCGCGTGGCTAGATCGGCAGCAAAGAGTGCTTACGCGGACTCTTGTGCACTTCCTTGTCTTTCAGGATGTGCAAGGCCTTGCGAATTTCGAGGCGCGTCTGCGAGGGCTCGATGACGGCGTCGATGTAGCCACGCTCGGCGGCGATCCACGGGGTTGCGACATGCTCGTTGTAGAAGTTGATCAGTTGCTTGCGCAACGCCGGAGCGTTCTCGCCCGCCTCGGCGAGTTGCTTGCGACTCATGATGTTGATGGCGCCCTCGGCACCCATGACGGCGATGCGGGCTGTCGGCCAGGCGAGGTTGATGTCGGATCCGAGCTGCTTCGAGCCCATCACCGCGTATCCGCCGCCATACGACTTACGAATCACCACAGTCAGTTTCGGCACCGTCGCTTCGACGAACGAGAAGATGAAGCGGCCACCGCGATGGATGACGCCGAGGGTTTCCTGGTCGACGCCGGGCAGGAAGCCGGGTGTGTCGACGAGGAAGATGATCGGAATGTTGTAGGCGTCGCTGAGGCGAATGAACCGCGCACATTTGTCCGCTGCCTTGGCGTCGAGTGCCCCGGACAGGTGCATCGGCTGATTGGCGACGATTCCCACCGGACGACCGTCGACGCGGGCGAAGCCGGTGATGACGTTCTGTGCAGTTTGGGCGGCGATCTCGTGGAACTCGCCGTCGTCGAAGATGCGCAGGATGATGTCGTGCATGTCGTAACCGGCGTTGTCGGCGTCGGGCATGAACGAGTCGAGCGTGCGATCGGATTCGGTGATCTCCGGCTCGAGCCCCGGGTTGATCACCGGTGCCTCTTCCTGGCAGCTCGACGGCAGGTAGCTCAGGTAGTTCCGAATCCAGTCGAATGCGGCCTTCTCGTCGGCAGCGACGTGGTGCACGTTGCCGTTGATGGCCTGGACACGGGCACTACCGAGTTCGTCGAGGCTGACGTCCTCGCCGGTGACGGACTTGATGACGTCCGGCCCGGTGACGAACATGTACGCCTCTTCGGTGGCGACGACGATGTCGGTGTTGATCGGTGCGTACACCGCGCCACCGGCGCATTTGCCGAGGATCAGCGAGATCTGCGGGCACAGGCCGGAGAGCGCCTCGTGGCGTCGACCCAGTTCGGCGTACCACGCGAGGGAGGTGACGGCGTCCTGCACGCGAGCTCCACCGGAGTCGTTGATGCCGACGACCGGGCAGCCCATCTTGATCGCGAAGTCCATGATGCCGGCGACCTTGCGGCCGAACATCTCGCCGACGGTTCCGCCGAACACGGTCTGATCGTGCGAGAACACTGCGATCGGACGGCCGTCGACGGTTCCGTGCCCGGTGACGACGCCGTCGCTGTAGAGGGCACCCGGATCGTTCGGGGCCTTCACCAGCGCGCCGATCTCAACGAAACTGCCGGGGTCGAGCAGCGAGTTCACGCGATCTCGGGCGCTGGGTATGCCCTTCTTTGCGCGCTTGGCGATGCCGATCTCGCCGGCCGGTTCCTTGGCCAGTTCCAGCCTCGCCCGTAGCTCGGCCAGCTTCTCCGCAGTGGTGCCACTCAAAATCTACGCTCCGGTTCTTGCAGACTCGATGTTCTCGAGCGTCTTCGACAGATGGGCCGCAATTTTTCCAATGTACGGCTCGTCGACGACCGCGAGGTGGTCGCCTCCGACGTAGACGATCTCGAGGTCCTTGACCACCGGTCCCCAACCACCGTGGTCTTCGCGGGTGGCGTATGCGGGCTCGAGGGCGATCGCGTCGTCGTGGTACTTGTCGGCGAGGTACAGCGTGACGTGCCCGCCGTACTCCTTGAGCTCGGCTGTCTGGATAGCCCGATTGTCGAGCCACGACGTCCGCTGATGCTCGATGATGCCGCCGGGAATCTTTGCCCCACTGAGCTTGACCAGATCGGTGATGATCCGAATCTGACCCTCGTCGTCGGAGTCGACCAACTTGTCGTACGGGATCGGGTAGTCGACGTTGTACGTCTTCTTGGCGAACGCGGCGTACCGCTCCCAACGCTTGCGGACTTCGTCCTTGGTGTCGGGGATCTTGGTGCCGGGCATGACGGTATCGAGCAGCCCCACGTAGGCGACCTCGATGCCTTCCTCTTCCATCTGACGCGCCACCTCGTAGGCGAGGATGCCGCCGAGCGACCATCCGACGAACACGTACGGTCCTTCGGGCTGGATCGCCTTGATCAGCGGCACGTACTCCGCGGCGCGCTTGGCAATGGGTCCTTCGACGCGCTCGAGGCCGTACATGGGCGTGCCTGCCGGCAACTTCCGCAGCAACGGCTCGTAGGCGACGGTGGAGCTACCGGCCGAGTGGAACGCGAATACCGGTGTGGCCGTGGAGCCCTCGGGACGGGCCCGAAGATTGCGCACGACACCGTCGATCTCGCCGTCCTCGAGATGCGGGCGTACCTTGTCGGCGAGCTGCTCGATGGTCTCCGAGTCCAGTACGTCGTCGAAGGTGATCTCCCCGCCGGCCCGCTCGGTCAGGCGAGCGGCCAACTTTTCGGCCGTCTCGTCGTCGAGGATCGGCAGGGTGTTGAAGATGCCCTTGGCCGATTCCTTCGTCACCACTGCCCACGTTGCGAACGTCATCCGCTCGGCGTTGTCACGTGGGGGCACATCGGATCCGGCAGCCTCGGCGAACGCTTCCTTACCGCCCAGGTCGGTCTGCGCTGCGACCACCGGTGCGGGTTGGTATTCCGCACTCGGCACCGCGGTCTCCGGTGCGGCCACGGCCGTCTCCAACGCTTCGTCGCGTGCAGTCGCGCCACTCTCGGCAGCTTGCTCGGCAGCCTTTTCGGCGGCCTGCTTGTCTGCCAGCGCCTGCACCTCGTCGCGGTTCTCGATCGCGTAGCGCAGGTACTTCTCCACCTCACGCAGGTTCGCATCACGCACGGCCTGCAATTGCACTGTGGGGATGTCGAATTCGTACTCGACGCGGTTCTTGATCCGAACGGCGCTGAGCGAATCGAGCCCCAGTTCGATCAGCGGCACCTCGGGAGGTAGGTCCTCGGGTGCGTAGCCCATCGACTCGGCGACGATGATCGCCAACCGATCTTCGAGCTTCTGATTGCCGTTGGGATCCCAGCGGTCACCGAACGTCTCGACGACCTCGGGCAACTCTTCCATCGGAGACGAGGATCGCTCTTCTACCGCCACAACGGGTTCCGGCCGCACATCGCCCGAGGTGACGACAGCCTCGTGCAGCAGGGTGAACGCCGAGCCCTCGTGTGCATGGACCTGGACCGACGCCCCACCGAGGTGCGAGGTCAATGTGGTGACGACCGTGCCGCCCGCGGGCACCGATGCATGCGAGACCGAAGCACCCAGAGCCACATCGGAAAACACCTGCGAGGCAGCGGCGGTGACCAACGCATCGAATCCCGAGACGGCCGAGGCCTGGACTTCCCAGACGTGGCGGCCGTCGGGCAGCGCCACCCGGGCACCGGGAACGCGAGAGTTACCGCTGGAGCTGACCTGCGAGTTGAGCCAGAACTCCTTGCGCAAGTACGCAGTTCGCGGAATTGCGGCATACGGACCCGACTCGAACAGCGTCGCCAGTTCCAGCGCGTGACCGTGCACGTACAGCTGCGCCAGCGCGGCGAGGAACGTGTCGGCCTCGTCTTCCTTGCGCTTGAGCGTCGGAATCAACGTGGCGTCGGCCAGGCCGGCAGCCCACGCGGTAGCGGCAACCGACATCAGCGCGACGGGGTTCGGGGCGAGCTCCACGAACGTCGTGTGCCCGTCTCCCACAGCAACATTGACGGCCTGGGTGAACCAGACCGGGTGACGCATTCCCTTGGTCCAGTAGTCGACGCCGTGAATCGCCGCATGTCCGACGCGGTAGTGCGCCTCACGATCGACCGAGGAGTAGACCCCGGCGGTGAGCTTGCTCGGTTCGATTCCGGCGAGCTCGGCTGCGAGCTCACCGAGCAGTACGTCGACTGCCGCGGTGTGTCCTGCTCCCTTGACGTCGAGCAGACGGGCCATTTTGCCTGCGGCCTCGGCCTTTTCGACGAGGGCTTCGACCTCGGCGCGGGGCCCGCCGACCGTGGTGTGCGTGGGCGCGGCGTACACGCAGGGCTCCACGTTCGGGAACTGATCGGTGAGGGTCTTGACCTCGTCGGGGGTGTACTCGACGAGTGCCATGGCACCCTGCGAGGCGGCACCGAGGCCGTCCTGGCCCTCGGCCAGCAGCCGCGAGCGGGCGTAGATGATGCGGACGGCGTCTTCGAGGTTCAGGCCTCCGGCCACGTACGCGGCGGCGACCTCACCCATCGAGTGGCCGATGACGGCCGACGGCTCGGCACCGTGCGCGCGAAGCGTTGCGGCCAAGGCGATCTGGATGACGAAGATGGCGACCTGGGAGTTCTCGAACTCGTAGGTCTGCGAGTCGTCGAGGATGATCTCGCGGATGGAGTAGCCGGCTTCGTCGACGAGCAGCTCGTCCACCTTGTCCACCTCGGCGGCGAACACGGCATTGGTTCGGTACAGCCGCGATGCCATCTTGCGGTGCTGCGAGCCGAATCCGGAGAACACCCACACTGCGCCGTTGGACGCGGGCGAGTCCGCGGAGAACACGCCCGGTCCGGGCTTGCCTGCTGCGATTGCGCGCAATCCGGCGATGGCCTCGGCTGTGGTGGACGCGAGAACCACTGCGCGCGAACGCCCGTGGTTACGCCGAGCCAACGTGCGGCCGACATCGACGAGAGGCGTCGTGCTGCCCTCTTCGGTCTCGAGCCAGTCGGCCAGTTCCGACGCCGCGCGTTTACGACGCGACGGCAACGCGGCCGACACCGCGAGAATCACTGTCTCCGGAGCACTGTCGGACTCCGCCAGGATGGTCTCGGCCTCGGCGACCGGGCTGGTCGTCTCGGCGTCGAGCTGCTCCTCGTAGACGCCCTCCACCACCGCGGCCTCGGGATCCACGGCAGCGGGGTCGAATTCGGCCGAGGTCTCACCCGGTACGTACTCGCGTACGACGACGTGGGCGTTGGTGCCGCCGAAGCCGAAACCGGAGATGCCGGCGACGGCCTTGCCGGTGTACCGCGGCCAGTCGGTGGCCTCCGGGATGACCTTCAGGTGCGCCTTGTCGAAGTCGATGTACGGGTTGGGGCCCACGTAGTTCAGTGACGCCGGGAGTTTGTTCTCCTGCATCGCCAGCACGACCTTGATCAAACCTGCTGCGCCTGCGGCAGATTCGAGGTGTCCGAAGTTCGTCTTCGCCGAGCCGAGCAGTGCCGGCTTGTCCGCGTCGCGGCCACGGCCGACCACGCGGCCGAGCGCATCGGCCTCGATGGGATCGCCCAGAATGGTTCCGGTGCCGTGCGCTTCGATGTAGTCCACGCCCGACGGGTTGATGCCGGCGTCGCGGTACGCGAATCGCAGTGCGTCGGCCTGTGCATCGGGGTTCGGCGCGAGCAGTCCGTTGGAGCGGCCGTCCTGGTTGATGGCGGATCCGGCGATGACGGCGAGCACCTGATCGCCGTCTCGCTCGGCGTCCTCGAGTCGCTTGAGCACGACGAGTCCGCCGCCCTCGGAGCGGATCATGCCGTTCGCGTCGGACGAGAACGCCTTGATCCGGCCGTCGGGTGCCAGCACACCGGTCTGGCCGAAGCCCACGGTGATCGGCGGCGCGAGCAGCATGTTGACGCCACCCGCCACGGCCAGATCGGATTCGCCGGTACGCAGGCTGCGCACTGCCTGGTGCACAGCAACCAGCGAGGACGAGCAGGCGGTGTCGACGGCGATCGACGGCCCGCGGAAGTCGTAGAAGTACGACACGCGGTTGGCGACGATGGCAGTGGACGTGCCGGTGAGTGCGTACGGGTGGACGGCCGGGTCGCTGACGGCGATGAGCTGGTAGTCGTTAGAGGAGCTGCCGATGAAGACGCCGACCTGGCTGCCCTTGACCGAGCTGGCCGGGATGTGCGCGTGCTCGAGCGCTTCCCAGGTCAGTTCCAGCGCGAGGCGCTGCTGCGGGTCGACGTTGACGACCTCGTTGGGCGACATCGCGAAGAACTCAGCGTCGAAGGTCTTGACGTCGTCGAGGTAGCCACCCTTGGTGACCGTCGCGTCGACGGCTGCGGCGATGACGGGATCGGAGGTGAATTCCTTCCACCGGCCCTCGGGCAGGTCGGTGATGCCGTCGCGGCCCTCGATGAGCAGCGACCACATCTCCTCGGGGGTGTGACCGGTGCCGGGGAAGCGCGACGACAGTCCGACGATCGCGATGTCGTGGGCGTCGCCCGACTGCACTCCGCTGGTGTAGAACGCGTCGTCGACGGTACCCACCGGCTCGTCGGGTTCGCCCTCGATGATGATCTTGGCCAGAGACGCGATGGTGGGGTGCTGGTAGACGACGGTCGCGGTCAGCGTGACCCCCACCAGCTCCTCGATCTCACCGCTCAGTGCGACGGCATCGCGAGAGGACAGACCGAATTCCTCCATCGGACGGTCGTCGGAGATGGCCGACGCGGGTTGACCCGTCGCGTCCGCAACCCAGTTGCGTAGCCAATCCCGCAGTTGGGCGACCGTGAGGTCCGTCCCGTCGGCACTCTGAATCTTGTCTGTCTCTTGTTCAGCCATTACTCACCAAGCTATGTATCGAAGGAACGGGAGGCCCAGAGATCAGTCGGGTAGTTCGGCGTCCGGGAATGCCGTCTGCTGGTAACCGCCGCGCAGGGTGCCCTCGATGTAGGCGGCCTTGCACGCGCGTCGGGCGATCTTGCCGCTCGACGTACGCGGGATGGAACCGGCCGGGACGAGCAGGACGTCGCGGACCGTGACGCCGTGCCGCGCCGAGACTGCGGTGCGCACCTCGTCGGCGATCGGAGCCGGGTCCGCCTTGCCCGAGCCGGGAGCGCGCTCGGCAACGATGACGAGCTGCTCGGAGCTGTCGTCCGAATCCTTGGTCAACGCGGCACCACTGAACTCGAACACGACGTCGGGCAGCTGGTTGAGCGGCACCGCGAACGCTGCCACGAAGCCCGGCCGCAGAGCCTTGCTTGCTTCCTGCGCCGAGAACTCGATGTCCTGCGGGTAGTGATTGCGGCCGTCGACGATGACGAGGTCCTTCACGCGGCCGGTGATGTAGAGCTCGCCGTCGTGATAGACGCCGAAGTCTCCGGTGCGCATCCAGTTGGCACCCTCGGGGGCACCCGTGGCGTGCGACCCGTCGGCGACGCGGTGGACGAGCTTGTTGTGGAAGGTTTCGCTGGTCTCGGTCTCGCGACCCCAGTAGCCCTTGCCGATGTTCTCGCCGTGCAGCCAGATCTCGCCGACGTGTTCGTCGGGCACCTCGGTGGCGGTTTCGGAGTCGACGATCGCGGCCCACTGACTCCGGGCGACGGTTCCGGTCGATACCTGCGGGATGGCTCCGGGAGCGTCGGGTGCGACGACGACGAAGTTGCCTGCGTTCAGCTCGACACGGTCGACGTAGACGACCTTGGCCTCGTCGGCGTGCTTGCTCGTCGAGACGAACAGCGTGGCCTCGGCCATGCCGTACGACGGCTTGATCGCGGACTTCGGCAAACCGTACGGGCCGAAGGCCTCGTTGAACTTCTTCATCGACGACGTGGTGACGGGCTCGCTGCCGTTGATCAGGCCGATGACGTTCGACAGGTCGAGACTTTCACCGTTCTTGGGCAGTCCGCGCTGAGCGGCGTGCTCGAACGCGAAGTTCGGTGCCGCGGCGAACGTGCCTGCTCCGTCGGAGACAGCGGCGAGTTCCTTGATCCAGCGCCACGGCCGCTGCACGAACGCGCGCGGGCTCATGATCGTGATGTATTTGCCACCCAGGGCCGGGAGGATGACGGTGAGCAGACCCATGTCGTGGAACATCGGCAGCCAGGTGACGCCGCGCGAGTCGTAGTTGATCTCCATGCTGTCGACCATCTGCAGCGCATTGACGCCGACCGCGCGGTGCGTGATCTCGACGCCGGCCGGGGTCCGCGTCGAACCCGACGTGTACTGCAGGTAGGCGATGTCGTCCAACCCTGCCTTGGGCTCGACCCACGTCTCGCCGACGCTGTCGGGAACGGCGTCGACGGCGATGATGCGGGGCCGCTCGGCAGCGGGGAGCGCGCGGAAGAACGCGCGAACGCCCGCCGCGGAGTTGCTGGCGGTGAGGATCGCGCTGGGCTTGCAGTCGCCGAGGACGGCATGCAGGCGGTCGGTGTGGCCGGGCTCGTCGGGATCGAACAACGGCACCGCGATGGTGCCCGCGTAGATCGCACCGAAGAACGCGATGACGTACTCGAGGCCCTGGGGAGCGAGGATCGCCACGCGGTCACCGGGCTCGGTGACCTGCTGCAGACGGGCGGCGACAGCGCGCAGCCGCTTGCCGAACTGTGACCAGGTCAACTCGTGCGCTTCACCGTCCCGTTCCCGGGAGTAGTCCATGAACCGGTACGCGAGCGTGTCGGCGTTCTCTTCGACGTTCGCCTCGACGTGGCGGACGAGTGTCTGCCCTTCACCGATGGTGATGTGGCCGTTCTCATCGATGAAATCATCGAACGTGTGGCTCATTTGCTTCAATCTCCTCCGACACGAATCGCTGCCACACATCGTGCGTGACCTGGCCTTGCATTGACGACGTTCATCGATGCAGACCCCGAACAGCGTTTTATGTTACTAAGTGGTAACTCCAGCGGTGGCGGTTTCGGTCGACCTCGAGGCCGACTCCATGCTACCGACACGCGCCTGCGTCACTCGCCTTTCAGCAAGTCGACAACCGGAGCGAATGCTTCCATTTGTGTGGGGAAAACCCCGACATAGGACATCGTCGTCCGCGCGCGAACGTTACGGATCTGATCGGCGATTTCCTCGTACGTTCCGAAGGCGAGGTACGGCGACGACAGAATGTCCTCGACCGTGAGCTTGACGTCGACGTCCACGTTGGGCGGATAACCGTTGTCCAGCGCGGCCAACGCCATCTCGGCCATCTGCTCGCGATCGTCGGTGACCACGATGGTGGTGATCGCCCAGTTCAGCTCGATGTCGTCGAACCGATCCCCTGCGGCAGCCCGGATGAGCTCGACGCGCTCGAGAGTCTTCTCGATGGTCATGCCCGACAGCAGCAACTTGCCTTCCTTCGAGGTGCTCGGCACCACGGAGATGATGTCGGCGTGCTTGGCCGCCAGCGCGAGCATCTTGGGGCCGCCGCCGCCGATGCAGATCGGCGGACGCGGTCCCTGACGCGGACGAGGGCTGCCCTTGAGACCGGTGATCGTGTAGTGCTTGCCCTCGTAGTTGCATTCCTGACCGCGCAGCAACACGTCGAGAATGTCGAGGGTCTCCGCGAGCTTCTCGATGCGGACGCCGGGACGGTCGTAGGTGATGCCGGCCTTGTCGTATTCCTCGCGCATCCAGCCCGCGCCGAGTCCGAGTTCGAGCCGTCCGCCGGAGAGCACATCGATGGTCGCCGCGTCCTTGGCGAGCACCGCGGGATGGCGGAAGCCGTTGGCGAGCACCGCCGTGCCGAGCCGAATCTTGTCGGTGGCGACGGCGAGAGCTCCGAGCGCCGCGATCGGCCCGACCTGATTACCGAGATGATCGGGGATCATGAAGCTGTCGTAACCCAGTTCCTCGGCCTGCTGAGCCAGCTTGATGAACTTCCGAGCCCCGCCCTCCTCCGCGTTTCCCTCTCCGCCTGCAGCGAAGCGGAATTTGCGCGGCCCGGGGGTCGCGGCCTCGGCGGAACTCATCTATTGCTCTCCTCTGGGGTCTGGAGCGGCCGGCACCTGGGGTCTGAGGTGGTCGGCACCGGGGTCTGGGCACACCGTGCGGGGCAGTCGGCCGGGGCCGATCCGCGCAGGTCCAAGGCGTCACTCTAGCCGCTCGCGGGAGCGGATCCCACCGACTGGGGGTCGCAGACCACAGGTTTGTGCCCTGCACCAGTTGGCGACACGCCGCGTTGTGACCTGTCCGTTATCCATGACACCGGTCACTGCGCTACCCACGACCCCGATCACGCCGTCGTCCACACGACCCGATCACGAGTGCGGAGGCGTCGGCGCATTCTCGATCAGATCGGCCGCCCACGCCGCCGTCCACTGGGTGGCCGTCGTGCCGGAACCGTCGACGACGAAACTGTTGTACGACGCGTGCACCGGATTGCCCGCCGCCCCGATCAGAATTTGGATGCTCTGCGGAATGTTGCGCAGCGACAGTCCATCCGACGGGGACGCACAGATCAGGTCGCCGGGTGCACAGATCTGATTGGTCCGGTCGTCGAGCGCGCCGAATCCGCCGTCCCGACGCCCCGTCATGGTGATGCCGGGGAGGTCGAGTCCCCCGAGGGCGACCTCGGCTCCGACGCCGTCGAGCGGTCCCGGCACGTCGGTACCCGACACTCCGTCGCGGCGGCCGTCGGCGATGAGGGTGACACCGAGGACACGATCGGCGGAGATGGGTCCGTTACCCGCGCCGATGTCGGCCGCGATGTCGCCGGAGATGACTGCGCCCTGAGAGAAGCCGGCCATGACGAAGTTGGTCAGTGGGCATCGCGCCGCGACGTCCGACATCTTCTGTACCGCAACGTTTTTACCCTCGGTACGGCTGTTGTTGTACGACTGTTGGCCGTCCGGCGGCAGCGCGATGGGGTTCGAGAACTGTGCGACGTAGGGCACCGTGTAGACGTCCGCGCGAGATCCGGGGAACTGCTCCTGCAGCGGCCGGGTGACGTTGAGCATCAGCGACACCGGATTGGCGGTCGGGTTGTACGGGTCGTCGGTCGACGACGACTCCCACGTACCGGGGATGGCAATGACCTGGACGTCCGGGCAGTCCGCCGGTTGTGAGGTCGGCTGCTCGGGCCCCGGCGGCGGCACCGGTCCCGGTCCGGGTCCGAGACGCCCGGCGAGGAGGTACCACAGGGCCACGATGACGAGCCCGATGATCACCGCGAAGGCGATCACCGGCAGAACTCTGCGTTTACGTTTGGCCATCAGCGCGAACTACGGCGTGCAGTACGTCGCCTGCGCGGCGGCGATGTAGGTCTGGGCTGCCTGCTGGGCCTGCGTCTCGTTCATCTGCGTTCCGGCTGCACTCGCCTCGACGCCGACGTTCGCGGTGACGTAGGTCGTGATTTCGTCGGCTGCGACGCCCTGCGCCTGCGCGGCACAGATGTAGTTGGCCGTCGACACCGCGATGTCGCCGTTGCCCGCCGGAGTGACGCCCTTGCTCTTCAGCTCGTCGAGGAAACGCTGGCCACGGTTGTCGATCTGGCTCTCCGTCGGCCCCGGGAAGTCGTCCGGCACGGCCTGGGGTTGCTCCGGCGGTGCCGTCGCAGCCTCGCCCGGGCTGGTGGTCGGAGCGACAGTCGTGGTGGTGCTCTCGGCCGCCGACGTCGACGAACTCGCCTCGGTCGTCGTCGCAGCTGCCGTGGTGGTGCTCGTCGGCGCGCCGGTGGCCGTCGAGTCGTCACTTCCACACGCCACCAGCATCGAGCTCGCCGCCACGGCGAGCACGCCGAGTGACAGAGTTCTGGCCAGAGAGTTACGCGTCATCGATCGAAATCCTTCGGTCGTCGGGTCGCAGGCGAGAGTACAGCCACGCTCTGAGAGAACTCTGAAGCCGTGACCGCCTCCGGTCACGGAGCAATCGTGGCCTTGCCGTCCTTGACGGTGATGATGCCGAACTGGAAGTTCTGTTGCTTACCGCCACCGTCGATGTCGAACTGATCGCTGGTGGGGTAGCCGAGGCGGCCACCTTCGTAGCCCACCGATCCCCAGGCGTCGAAGATCGGGCCGTACGGCATGGACCAGGCTCCGCTGACCGGGCTCCAGTAGATGTTGCCGGTCTCGAACTGATTGAACCGTCCGCCGTCCCGGATGGGGCCGATCTCGTTGGACTTGGGGAACCCGAGAGGTCCACTCTCCCAACCCAATTCGCCGTACTTACCGAGAATCATGCCCTGCACAGAATGCACGCCGGCGTCGGGAGAGGTGTAGATCGCGCCGATCTCGAAGCCCTGCACCGAGCCGGGCTTGTTGGGTGTTGCCACCTCGTCGAGCACCGGGTATCCCAGAGGACCGCCCTCGTACCCCTGGGCTGCCCACTCGTCGAGCACGGCACCCTTGACCACATGGGCTCCGGTCTGCGGCGTGAAGTAGACCATGCCGTTCTGGAAGGCGTTGAAGCGGCCACGGCCGTCGGGAGTGGCGATCTCGCCGGTCTTCGGGAAGCCGAGCGCACCCTCGGGGCCCTTGTTGCCCTGGTAGATACCGCCGATAGCGCCGGCAACCACCTGCGCCCCGGTGTCGGGAGTGAAGAAGACCCGACCGAACGTGAAGTCCTGAGCTCGTCCGCCTGCGACGTTGTACTCCGCGGTGAGGCAGGGACCCAGCCACGAATTCGCGCCGCTCGCATTGCCGATCATGCCCGCGACACTGCAGGCGGGCTTGTCGACCTCGACGCCGAGTGCCGTAGCGAGCTGCGGCCACAGCTGGTGCAACTCGAACTGCCAGTACGGCCACGAGTGCGTTCCCGAGGGGCGGTAGTTGACCTGCGCGGGGATTCCGAGCTGGTTGAGCTTGGTGGCGAAGGTCTGGGAAGTGAGTCGCGAGAGGATCTCGAGGCCCATGCCCGCGTAGTTGGTGCTGACGCCCGGAATCGGCGACGGCTGATCGTACGGGCCGGTCGAGCCGTTGCCGCTCGAGATGTACAGGCTGACGCCCTTGAGCTTGTCGGCCAGCAGGTACGGATCGTGCTGAGCCCACAGCGAGTTGGACGGTGCGCCCCACATGGCCTTGGAGTTGTAGCCGCCGGCGTCGGTCATCGCGTACTGGATGGCCTGCGGCATGCCGAGCGAAGTGGTGGTCAGGATGCCCGACAGCGAACCGGCGAACTTGAAGAAGCCGGGGTTGCGGGCCGCGAGGAACATCGCCGACGTGCCACCCATCGACAACCCGACGACGCCGCGGTTGTCGGTACTGCGCCAGTCCTTGGCCAGGATGGGCGGCAGCTCCTTGGTCAGGAACGTCTCCCACTGGTAGTTCTTGCCGTTGTCCTGATCGACCCAGTCGGAGTAGAAGCTGGATTGTCCGCCGATCGGCAGCACGACGTTGACGTTCTTGTCGGCGAAGTAGGCCTCGGCGTCGGTCTCGGCCGTCCAGCCGTTCTCCTGGTCGGTCGCCCGGAGTCCGTCCAACATGTACACCTGCGGGAACGTGGCCTGCGGGTTGATGTTCCAGTCACGCGCGAGCAGCAGCTGCACCTGGATGGGCGTTCCCATCGAGGGCGACTGGATCCACAGCGCGACGCGGCGATCGGAGAGCCAGTCCACCGAGGTGACGGTTGCTCCACCGGTCTGGGTGTAGGCGGGGCCGGTCTGCGCCATCGGGGCGGCATGAGCAACCGGGGCTGCAGTGGCCAACGTCGTCGTCGCGAAGGGAATCATCAGCGCGGAGGCGACAGTCACTGCTGCTGCCGCTCGCCGAGCCCGTGTGCCGGCCGATGGGGTACGACCGAACCGAACAAGCCCAGTGCGCATGATGGTGACTCTCTTTCCTGTGACGACCGAAGGTCTCGTCTCGAGACATGCTTCGTATGTCTTTCTACACGTGCCCGATGGCCACGAACAGCAGACTCGCTGTGACTGGTGGTGCGAATGTGAATTGGGGAGGCTCGGAGAGCCGGCGCTCGAACCGACAATGCCGCCCGACGCGAGAGCGTGGGGCGGCATTGTCGGAGAGCACGTTACGGAACCGAATCAGGCGTTCAGCGCGTCCAGGATCTGGGTGCGTGCCTTCCACAGCTCGGCACCCCAGTACGGCCAGGCGTGAATTCCGTTGGCCGGGAAGCTGTAGGTTGCCGGGATACCGAGGGTGCGCATGCGGATCTGGAATGCACGGGTGTTGGCGAGCGAGAGTGCCTCGAGCGCCATGCCGTTGGCGGTGTTGTAGAAATCGATCGGGGCGGCCGGGCGGTCGAACTGGCCGGGCAGGCCACTGGCTGCGGAGATGTACAGCGACAGACCCTGCAACCTGGGTGCGAAGACGAACGGGTCGTTGCGCAGCCACGCCGGGTTCCAGGGCGGTCCCCACATGGAGTCGACGTTGAAGCGGCCGGCATCGAGCATCGCGATACGAATCGCCTCACGCATGCCCGGGGCCGAGATGTTCAGGTAACCCGAGAGCGAGCCGGCGAACTTGAACTGGTCGCGGTGGTACGCGGCGAGCGTCAGGGCAGCCGAACCACCCATCGACAGTCCGAGAACACCGTTGTTGTTGCGCGAGACGCCGTAGTTCTCCAGGAACGCCGGGAGCTCCTGCGTCAGGAACGTCTCCCACTTGTAGGTGACTTCCTGGCCGTTGAAGTTCGACGAGGTGTACCAGTCGCTGTAGAAGCTGGACTGTCCGCCGACGGGCATGACCAGCGTCACGTCGTCGTTGGCGAACTGATCCTGCGCGTTGGTCTCGAAGGTCCAGGCGTTGCGATCGTCGCGGGCACGCAGGCCGTCGAGTAGGTAGAGAGCAGCGTTTCCGCCGCGCGCCGCCCACTGGACCTGGACCTTGATCGGACCCATCTCGGACGGGACGATCAGATCCTCGCGGCCACCGGCCGGGGTCTGGTGGACGACGGCAGTCGGGGCAGCGACTGCGACTGCGCCGCCGACGACACCGGCTGCGATCGGCAGAACGAGTGCGGCAGCACCCACGCCGAGCAGGCGCTGACGCCAGCGTGATGACGCCTTCGGGTTACTGCTGAGGCCGGCAAATCGCATGAATCGTGCTCTCTCTCATCTACGCGGTCTCCGCTGTCGTAGCGGCCCCCGGCAATCGAACAGGGCTGACTGACGGCCCATGAGGCCGGGGTGAAGCTGTGGTGTGTCGAAACGTCGAGGTTCTGCTGCATAACAGGCGAACCGCTCGATGGAGGTTATTCCATCGAGCGGTTCCAAGGCAAAACTGTGATCAGCGTCCCAGTTTCGCCTCTGCGAGTTTCTGAAACAGGAGACTATCCTGCGCGGTCCCCGCTGAACAGCCCTGAAAAGTCGTGAAATATCACTACAGGGCCGAAAGCGGGGACTGCGACAGCAAACGCTGCCGGGTGGATCAGTTACCGATGTTGGCGCTCAGGTCCGGTGCCATGACGCGGATCTGCTCGCCCCAGTAGCCCCACTGGTGGGTACCGACGGCCGGGAACGCATACGTGACGTTGTTGGCACCGATGCTCGCCATGCGGATCTGGAAGGCACGGCTGTTCGCCAGGGCGATGGCCTCGAGGCCCATACCGTTCGCGGTGTTGTAGTAATCGATGAAGCTCTGTGGGCGATCGAGACCGCCGGGCAGACCGCTGCCTGCGAAGACCCACACGCGCGTGCCGTTGTCACGCAAGCGAGGCGCAAAGACGAACGGGTCGTTGCGCAGCCACGCCGGATCCCACGGCGGGCCCCACATCGCGTCGATGTTGTAGCGGCCGGAGTCCAGCAGGGCCAGGCGCATCGCCTCGCGCATGCCGGGTGCAGAGATGTTCAGGTAGCCCGACAGCGAACCGGCATAGCTGAACTGGTCCGGGTGGTACGCAGCCAGCGTGAGGGCTGCGGAGCCGCCCATCGAGATGCCGATGACACCGTTGCGGTTCGGGTTGAAGCCGTAGTTCGCGCGCAGGTTCTCGCGGAGGTTCTGCGTCAGGAAGGTTTCCCATTTGTAGGTGGTCTTCTGACCGTTGAAGTTGGACGGTGCGTACCAGTCGGAGTAGAAGCTCGACTGTCCACCGACCGGCTCGACGACGTTGATGTTCCACGAGGCGAGAACTGCTCCGGCGTCGGTCTCGTGCTCCCAGCCCGAGATGTCCGTCGTGGCGCGCAGGCCGTCGAGCAGGTAGACGACGCGGTTGGTGTTACCGTCCGCTGCCCGCCACACCCGGCTCTTGATCGGGCCCATGCTCG
Organism: Rhodococcus sp. 05-2254-5; assembly: GCF_002258575.1. Lineage (NCBI taxonomy): Bacteria > Bacillati > Actinomycetota > Actinomycetes > Mycobacteriales > Nocardiaceae > Rhodococcus > Rhodococcus sp. 05-2254-5. The sequence continues at coordinate 94,571 of NZ_NOZG01000006.1, forward strand.
AGTCCGTCCAGACGTCGATGGCGTTGCCGTCGAACGCTGCGTTGGCAGTTGCGCCACCGCCCGCCACGGCCAAGCCCAGTGGTAGCACCACTGCCATCAGCATGGATGTTGCGGCGCGGCGTCCCCAGGAGCCCGCTCGCTTGTCCCCGGACCGGCTCTTCCATCTACCCAGCATGCACTCGACCTCTCAGCAGCTTCGTCACATCGGTTACGCAATCAACGATTGATCTCGCAAGTTCATCATGTATGCGCCCGACCCAGGGTCTGGCGCATACATATCCTCCGCACTTATCGCACGAAGTACGTCGCCCGTTACAGGATCGAGACAGCTCATCTTCGCGTCGAGACCGAATCGGCGCAACCCGGTGATCTTCTCGTGTTCTGTCGGCTAATTATCCGCCTTCAATACAGGTGCCGGAAGATCACATCGCTGTATTTCGTATTTCGGCACCCGGTCGAATCGATAACCGGCATAGAACAACGAACGTTTCACATTCCGGACGAACAGATCCTTCGTCAACGGTGCTCGGTAGGACGTCAGCATTTCCTGGGTGTCCGGGCAGGTCAACGCCACCTGAGCTTCGGTCACCCAGTCCTCGTCCATGTACCAGGGCAGGTACGGATGGATGCCGACCAGTCCCAGATCGGCGACGACCCAGTCCGGGTAGAGGTTCTTGTCGTGACCGATACGGCCGTTCTCGAGGCGTTCGGTGTGCGATGCCAACGGGTACGCCAGCCCCATCTGGTCGATGACCCGCACGTCGAGGCCGACGTTCATGCTCGTCATCCCCAGGTTGAGGAAGTAGACGGTGTGACCGAATCCACCCTCGGGGATCGGGAGGGGCGGCGGGACGACATCCCAGTAGGTGAATTGCGCGGACGGCAGCAGCAATCCGCCGTCCGGGGTGTCGTCGATCGCCTGAACCATTGCCCGCATCCGCGGATAGTCGAGATAGTCCGACGCCAGGATCGGATGAGCGTGCCCGGTGTTGAGCGAATAGAACGCTCGTTCGTCGACGATTCCGCTTCGTCCGACGATCGAGCCCTGGGGCATTCCCGTCGTGTTCGCCGCAAGCACAGCCCAGACGACGATCCCACCCCAGACGAATACATCTGCGACGAAAACAGCAGTCGCACGATTACCGGACCATCGTTGCGGGAGCGCGACGGGCAATATCGAAATGGGCAACAGCAGCGTGAACAGGGCGGGCAACAATGTTCGCCCGTGCATGAAATCGCCACCGACTCGAATTGCGTAGACCGCGAGCAACAATCCACTGACGAGCACGAATACGACGACAGCAGTCGGCGTGCGCAACGCGGCGAGCAGGCCGCCCACTGTTCTGGGCAGCGTCGGGCGCACTCGTGTCACCGACAGGGCGGCACCGAGCAGGAGCAGCACCAGCGGGAGCCACAGTAGGTACGGTCCCGTCAGGTTGGTCAGATACGCCCACCCTTGCGACCACTTGGCACCGCCGGCGTCCTTGGACACTGCGGTGTTGGGGTACGGAAGGCCGTAGTAGCCCATGCGCCAGATTTGGTACAGCACGGGAACCGCGCCCGCGAATGCGAACACGCGCAGCCTCGACAACCACGTCTGTGGGGCGAGGAAGATCATCGCCAGTGCCAGAACCGACACGATGGACAACTCGGGGCGCACCAGCGGGCCCAGGCCCGCGAAGAAGGCCAGCAGCAGCAGCTCGACGCCACCTCCGCGGCGCTGCCCCCAGCGAACCATCAGCAGCCACAAAACCGCCAGCCAGAAGATGACCAGGCAGGTCTCCAGCCCGGACGTCGCGAAGTCACGGGCCGGCGGTACCGCGATGTACACGAGTACACCGGCGGGGAGGAAGAGAGTGCGTGACGCAGTGCGCCCACGCAGGGAGAACGTGCCGATCATCGCGATGACGACGGCCGCTGTGGACAGCACGAGCGCGATCGTCAGGACCACGTACTCGAGCCGGCCGTCGCTGAGCCAGCTACCCGCGTAGACGAGGTACGTCCAGATGGTGCTCGTGTTGGTCTCGACCCGCTCGCCCGCGTTGAACACCGGGCCGTTGCCGGCCAACAGGTTGCGGACGGTGCGCAGGACGATCAGGCCGTCGTCGGCGATCCAGCGACGTTCCCAGGCACCCCACAGAAACAGGGCACCGGTGACGACGGTCCCGACCCAGAAGACCGCCCTGGTCGAGACCGCCGGTGCCGGGGTGTCTTCTCGCGTGTCTCGCTGGTCAGGCGAGGTAGACAGCGACACCAACCACTCCGATCCACGCTATGGCGAGTAGCTGGAGAACCCTGTCTCCCAACGCGATCTCTTCGGGTTCGCCTGCCTCGCCGCCGTCTACGTCCACTGCGTATCGCAGGATTGCGATAGTAAACGGAATCATCGAGATGGCGAACCAGTTGGAGTCCGTTTCGGCGTCCTGCTGAAAAGCCCACAGGCCGTAGCAGATGACGACGGCCGTCGCGGACAGCGTCCACACGAAGCGCAGATATGTCGTGGTGTAGTTCTCGAGCGACTTACGGATCTTCGCCCCGGTGCGTTCGGCCAGTTGCAGCTCGGCGTAGCGCTTGCCTGCCGCCATGAACAGCGAGCCGAACGCCATGATCAGCAGGAACCACTGCGAGAGCGGGATCGAGGCAGCGACGCCACCGGCGATCGCGCGGAGCAGGAAGCCCGAGGAGACGATGCAGATGTCGAGCACGGCCTGGTGCTTGAGGCCGAAGCAGTACGCCAGCTGGATGACGATGTAGACGCCGATGACCAGCGCGAGCTTCCAGTTCGCGAAGAACGACAGGCCGACGGCGAGTCCGAGCGACACCACGGCCATCGCGTAGGCGATCGTGACGGGCAGGACTCCTGCAGCGATCGGCCGGAACCGCTTGGTGGGGTGCGCGCGGTCGGCCTCGACGTCCATGGCGTCGTTGACCAGGTAGACGCCGGAGGCGGCGAAGCAGAACACGATGAACGCGAGCGCGACGGACAGCAGCACGTCGCGATCGGTGACCGAGCCTGCCGCCAACGGCGCGGCCAGGACCAGCACGTTCTTGACCCACTGCCGCGGGCGAAGCGCCTTGACGATGCCGTCCGCCAGATTCTTCGGCGGTGCGCCTACGGGTGCGGCATCCTCGCTCATTTGTCTCCTTCGAACTTCACGACGGCAGCAGCCGTCAACGCGCCGAGTGCAGATCCGGCCAGCACGTCGGTGGGGTAATGGACTCCGAGCACCAAGCGCGAGAGCAACATGGGTGGGACGAGGACCGCCGGTAACGGTAGCCCGGTCACGCGGCCGAGGAGAACCGCAGCCGCTGTGGTGGATGTCGCATGCGACGACGGGAAACTCAGCTTGCTCGGCGTCGAGACATTGATCCGGACGGCCGGATCGTGGGGACGCGGCCTGCGCACGATGCGCTTGATGACGATGGACGCGGCATGCGATCCGACGGCACCGACGGCCACCGACGCCCACTGGCGTCGCCGCGGCGCGTCCAGCGCAGCGCCGATACCTGCGATCGCCACCCAGCCGAGGGCATGTTCGCCGAAGTGCGACATCCCGCGCGCGACGGTGATCGCCCCGGGGGCGCTGCCGACCGTGGCCTGCACCTTCTCGAGGATGCGCACTTCGGTCGGTGCCTCGGTCTGGCTCTTACGCCTGGTAACGAAAGACACGTTCCCACGTTTCCTTACTGGTCAGGTGCGGCACGGCATCACGGTATCGAGCCTTGAGCGCAGGGAATTCGGCTGCCAACTGCTTGCGCAACGACAGCGCTTCCTTCAGCAACGCCGCCGCCTGCGCGCGGTCGCGCTTGCGGTAGACGACGCCTCGGCCGTCGGCGGTGGTGACGGTGACGCCGTCGACCTGGGACAGCAGGAACCAGCGTGCGTCGAGAGTCGGCACGTTGAGCTGCGGACGCTCGTGGTGCTGCTGGTGCGCAGGCTTGACGTTGTGCAGCAAGCCCTTGGCCAGACGACGGACCTTGGAGATCGGGTTGGTCGGCAGGCCGACGGCTCCGACTTCCTCACCCGATGCGAGCGGCAACTCCGTGGAACTGCCGACAACAACGGCGTCGGGGAATTCCTTGCGCAGTGCGTGCACCGTCGGCAATGCCGTGGGCAGGATCTCCAGGATGTGCTCGGGACCGGCCAGGAAGTCACGAATCGCGAGGTTCTGGATGGCGACCGTCGAGTACTCGAGGCACAGCAAGTGCTTGACGGTGGCCTTGATCGTGTCGAGCACCAGGCCCTTGCCGTCGCCGGGCATGTGCAGCGACGCGACAACGAGACGGTTGCGCAGGTGGAAGTACGCCTGCCAGTCGATGGCGTCGTCCTTGTCGCTCCACGCCATGTGCCAGATCGCGGCACCCGGCAGCGTCACCGTCGGGTAGCCGGCTTCGCGTGCGCGCAAGCCGTATTCAGCGTCGTCCCACTTGATGAACAGGGGCAACGGCTGCCCGAGTTCCTCGGCGACGACGCGCGGGATCATGCACATCCACCAGCCGTTGTAATCGACGTCGATGCGGCGGTGCAGCAGCTTGCTGGTGCGCAGCGGGTCCTCGGAGAAGTCGTGGTCGTATTCGACGTTCTGCGCGCCGGTCCACATGAAGTTCCCGCGGTCGATCACTTCACCCATGACGTGCAGGTGACTACGCGCCTGCAGATTCAGCATCTGGCCGCCGACGAGCGTGGGCACCTTGGCGAAACGCGACATCGCCAACGCCCGCAGAATCGAGTCGGGCTCGATCTCGATGTCGTCGTCCATGAACAGAATGTGTTGGCAGGCAGTGTTGTTCAGCGCCTCGTACATGATCCGGCTGTAGCCGCCGGACCCACCGAGGTTCGCCTGATCGTGGATCGCGAGACGGCCACCGAGCGCAGCTGCGGCCTCGTCGAAGCCGGGTTCGTCCTTCGCCTTGCGGGTGCCCTGATCCGGCATGATCACGGCCTGGATCACGTCGAGCACCAACGGGTCCGAGCCAAGGGCGACAAGCGCTTTGACGGCGTCGGTCGGTCGGTTGAATGTGGGGATACCCACGGCGACGGTCGCCTCACCGGGAGCGTCGATCGGCGCGTACCAACCGGCACTCTCGAGGACCACCTCGGAATCGGAGGTGATGTCGAACCAGATCCACCCGCCGTCCTCGAACGGGCCGAGGTCGATCAGAAACTCTTGCGCCGCATCGCCGTCCACGGCCTCGCGGCCCTCGACGTGGATGCGCGACGCATCGGCCTTGGACCGGTAGACGTCGATTCGGCAGTGGCCGGACACCTCGACGCGCAGCACCACGGACTTCAGGATGCTGTAGCGCCGCCAGTAGCTCGCCGGGAATGCGTTGAAGTAGGTGCAGAACGACACCTCGGACTCGCCGCCGATGGTGAGCGAGGTACGCGAGAGCGAGTGCGCGCGTTTGGCATTGGTGGTCGCTTCTTCGAGGTACAGCGTGCGCACGTCGAGCGGCTCACCCGAACGGGGCAGCAGAACACGCTGCAACAGCGATATTCCGAGGACCGGCGCGACGTCTGCCACCCCGTCCTCGAGCAGATGCTTGGCGGTCATTTGTCCCCCGCCAGGGCGGTGCCGGTCTCGAAGTGCGGGGCCAGGGTGTTGTCGTACATGTTCAGTGCGCTCGCGATGGCCATGTGCATGTCGAGGTACTGGTACGTGCCGAGTCGACCACCGAACAGCACACCGTTGGAGGCCGTCTCGGCCTTCGCGCGGTTGCGGTACGCCTCGAGCTTCTGCCGGTCGTCGGGGGTGTTGATCGGGTAGTACGGCTCGTCGCCGCTCTCGGCGAAACGTGAGAACTCGCGCATGATGACCGTCTTGTCGGTCGGGTATTCACGCTCGGGATGGAAGTGGCGGAACTCGTGGATCCGAATGAACGGCACGTCGCCGTCGTTGTAGTTCATCACCGGCGTTCCCTGGAAATCGCCGACCGGGAGCACCTCGGTCTCGAAATCGATGGTGCGCCAGCCCAATTCGCCCTCGGAGTAGTCGAAGTAGCGGTCCAGCGGCCCGGTGTAGACGATCGGGGCGTCCGGGCTCTCGGCGACCAACTCGTCGCGAACATCGAACCAGTCGGTGTTCAGGCGAACGTCGATTTTCTCGTCGCGTGTCATGTTCTCGAGCCACGCGGTGTAGCCGTCGACCGGCAGCCCCTCGTAGGTGTCGTTGAAGTAGCGGTTGTCGAAGGTGTAGCGCACCGGCAACCGGGTGATGTTGCCCGCGGGCAGTTCCTTCGGATCGGTCTGCCACTGCTTGGCCGTGTAGTCCCGGATGAACGCCTCGTAGAGCGGACGTCCGATCAGCGAGATTGCCTTCTCCTCGAAGTTCTGCGCGTCCTTGGAGTCGAACTCACTGGACTGATCCTCGATCAGGGCCCGCGCCTCGGCCGGGGAGAAGAACTTCCCGAAGAACTGCGAGATCAGCCCCAGGCCCATCGGGAACTGGTACGACTGACCGTTGTGCAGCGCGAAGACGCGGTGCTGGTAGCCCGTGAAGTCGGTGAACTGGTTGACGTAGTCCCACACGCGCTTGTTGGACGTGTGGAACAGGTGCGCACCGTACTTGTGGATCTCGATACCCGTCTCGGGCTCGGCTTCCGAGTACGCGTTGCCGCCTAGGTGGTGCCGCCGATCGAGAACGAGAACACGCTTGCCCAGCTGGGACGCCGCCCGTTCTGCCACGGTCAGACCGAAGAACCCGGATCCGACGACGATGAGGTCGTAGCGGCCGGTCGCGGTGGCGTCGGAAGAGGTGGTCTCGGGGCTTACAGCAGTCACGGGCAACCAGGGTATCCGACGATCGTGACGGCTCCACCCCGCCAGGCACCGCCCGGCCGGTCCGGTGTCAACCTGGCAGGCGTCGGAGCAGGTAGGTATCCATCACCCAGCCGTGTGCCTCTTTGACCTCGGCGCGGGCGCGGCGAATGTCGTCGAGCACGTCGTCGAGCGGCCCGGCCACGAGCTTCTCGTCGGTCGTACCCAGGTTGGCTCCCCAGTGGATGCCCCAGCCTGCGCCGGTCAGCGCACTGCAGGCCAGGTTGCCGTCGAGCATGACGACGAGGTTGTCCAGCCCGGCTGCGACGTCGCCGGCCAGGTTCCTGCCGGTGGTGATGACGATCGGGCCCCCGATGCGATTGAGGACGAGTCGATGACTCGCCGCCAGCATGGACACGCTGGAGATGCCGGGTGTGACATCGAACTCGATGTCGCCGCGCAGTTGGGCGATCCGCTCGACGACGCGGATCGTGCTGTCGTAGAGCGCGGGGTCTCCCCAGACGAGAAACCCCACGACGGTGCCGTCGGCGAGACCGTCGAGCACGTCGGCGTACGCCCGGGCGCGGGCGTCGTGCCAATCGAGGACCGCGGTCTCGTACTGCCGAGGTGACCGGTCGCGTGGGGGGTCGGGCACCTCGATGACCCGGTAGCTTCCACCGTGGTGGCGTTCGAGGATCTCCTGCCTGGCTGCTGCGAGATCCCCGACGGACGCGCCCTTGTCTGCCACGACGAACACGTCCACGGCCCGCAGCTTCTCGACGGCTTGCACCGTCACCTGGTCCGGGTGACCACCGCCGATGCCGATCAGATGGATTTTCACGAGCGGTCCCGGCAGGCGTCGTACAGGTGGGATTCGGCGAAGACGCGACGAGCCAGAGCAGGACCGACGAGGATCACCGCAGCTTGACGAAGGCCGGCGGCCTCGACCTGGTCGGCGATGTCGGCCAGAGTGCCGCGCAGAACGATCTCGTCGGGCTTGCTGGCATGGAAGACGACCGCGGCGGGGCAGTCCGAGCCGTAGAACTGCGCCAACTCGTCGGCGAGGACACGGGTGCGGGTGATGGCCAGATGCAAAGCCAACGTCGCGCGAGTGGCCGCGAAGTTGGCCAGCGCCTCGGTGTCCGGCATCGCCGTCGAGCGGGCCTGCGCGCGAGTGAGGACCACCGATTGCGTCACCTCGGGAACGGTCAGCTCGACGCCCAACGTGGCCGCGGCGGCCGCGTAGGCGGGCACTCCCGGGGTGACGTCCCACGGCACACCCGCGGCGTCGAGTCGAGCCGACTGTTCTGCGATCGCGGAGTAGAGGGAAGGGTCACCCGAGCACAGGCGTGCGACGTCGTCCTCGCGCTGGTCGGCGGCGACGAGTTCGGCGGTGATGGCATCGAGATCGAGCTTCGCGGTGTCGACCAGGCGAGTACCTGCCGAGCAATGTTCGAGGATCGCGTCGTCGATGTAGGTACCGGCGTAGACACACACCGGACTGGATCGCAGGAACTCGACGGCCCGCAACGTGAGCAGGTCTGCCGCTCCGGGTCCGGCTCCGATGAAGTGCACAGTCACAGGTGGAAAGCGTAGGGGGCGGGAGTGGAGCCTGCGGAATGACCCATGAAGGCGGGAGTGGAGCCTGCGGAATGACCCAGGAATGCAAGCCCCGACGCGCCGCGCCACTGGAACTTCCCGGCTGTGGCTAACTGTCAAGCTAAGGTTTAGCCTTGTGTCTGATGGGACTCATGTTGCTGATGTGAATGTTGTTGTTCAGCAGTGGGAGATTCTACGACGCGTACCTACCACCAACCAGGGAGTACCGCCTTGCCGAACCGTCGAACGAAGCCGTCGATCGTTCTCGGTGCTGTCGCACTACTCGCCGTCGCGACCCCGTTTGCGGTCGCAGGGCTGACAGACAGCACGACCACCGGAGTTCGACCGGCCAACGAGACAACCCCGGTCACCGTGCCGACGAAGATCGTCGAGACCGCGCTGAGCGCTGCGCCGGACATCGTCATTCCGCTGCAGGAGCTCACCGGCCTGCCGCTGCCCGATCTGCGGCTCTCCGATCTGAAATACCTGCCGCTGCCGGATTCCATCGTGATCCCGCCGATCGAGATTCCCGACATCCCGGGTCTCACGACGCCGGCTCCGGGTGGCGCAACCGCGCAGGCCCCGATCCCCAGGGTGGACGCCTCGGCACCGGTCAATCCTGAAGCGGCCGACCCCACCGGGCCGCCGCTCGGAGCCGCAGTCAAGGAAATCTCGCAGGACACCCCGTTCAGCATGGTGGCGTTGACCTCCGACCAGCTGAACGGCGCGAGCGCACAGGTTCGACGTCAGCTCGAGGACGGATCCTGGGGCCCGTGGCTGCAGACCGCACCGGTGGATACCACTGCGAGCGACGCCGTTCCCGCTGCGGAAAAGCAGGGCACCGAACCGATCTTCGTGGGACTCACCAAGGCCGTGCAGGTGCTGTTGACTCCGCTGACGAGCAGCGCTGCTCCCGAAAGCTTTGCAACGCCGCCGGTTCCGGAGGTCCCGGTGGTTCCGCTGCCTTCCGATGCCACGGCACCTGCACCTGCTCCCGCCGTTGCGGAGCAGCCTTTGGGCTACACACCCGCGTCGTCGAGCAAGCCGCTGCGCCAACAGGATCCGGCACCGATAGAGCCCGCTGCGCCCGACGCCGCTCCTGAGGTGTCGGCCGAGCAGTTGGCGTCGGCAGTGAGCGACATCAGCGCCGTGCTCATCACCCCCGGCACGTCCCCCGCCGATTCGGCGTTGAGCGACCTCGCTACTCCGGTGGCAGGCGATGCAGGTCCCAACGTCATCACCCGCGCCCAGTGGGGCGCTGACGAGTCGATCCGTTGCGCCAACCCGACAATCGACGATTTCATCGGCGGTGCCACCGTGCACCACACCGCAGGCAGCAACGACTACTCGAAGTCCGAATCGGCCGAGATCGTCCGCGCCATCTACGCCTACCACGCACAGACTCTGGGCTGGTGCGACATCGGCTACAACGCACTCGTCGACAAGTACGGCCAGATCTTCGAGGGTCGCGCCGGCGGCTTGGACAAGCCGGTCCAGGGTGCGCACGCCGGTGGATTCAACGAGAACACCGTCGGAGTGGCCATGATGGGCGACTACTCCACTCAGGATCCGTCGCAGGAGACCGTCGATTCGGTCGGCAAGTTCCTCGGCTGGCGACTCGGCAAGGCCGGTCTGGATCCCAAGGGGACCACGACGATGACCTCCGAGGGAACGGATTTCACGTTCATCGGCAAAGGCAAGAGCGTCGACCTGCCGGTGATCTTCGGTCACCGCGACGTCGGCAACACCGAATGCCCCGGTGACGCCGGATACGCCAGGCTCGGGGAGATCCGCGACATCGCGGCCGCGAACCTCGGCGGTGGCGGCGACGTCACACCGGCAGCACCCGAGACCGCGCCCGATGCCACCGCACCGGATACCGCGGTGACCGACCCGGCACCGTCACGACCGGGCACGGACGTCAGTTCGACTCTGGGCGAGAACATCCCGGCCCTGGTCGCAGAATTGCAGCGCCTGGCGTCGACGAGTCCCGTCGCGCAGAAGTGGTTGTCCTCGGGCGGCGAAACCGGCGCTCTCGGCGTACCGGTCAGCGGCCTGGTTCAGGTCAGCGGCGGCCGCGAGAAGGCTCAGTTCCAGAACGGCGAGATCATCACCAACATGGCCGGCCAGGCCGTGGCCGTCATCGGCAAGATCTTCCAGCAGTACCTGCAGCAGGGCGGTGTCGACGGCGTCCTCGGTCTGCCGCTCACCGACGAGTTCAAGGTGCCGGAGGGCTTCCGAACGGACTTCGAGAACGGTTCGCTCATCTTCAATGAGCTCACCGGCATCGTGACCACGGTGATCAAGACGTACAACGACACCTACAACGCAGAAATGCAGAAGCCGGTCGCCGCGCCGGTGGAGCCGGCACCTGTCGCCGAGCCCGCTCCGGCGGGTTGAGTTTCGACAGTCGACAAGGGCCGAGTCACCGTGGTGACTCGGCCCTTGTCGTGTTCGATGCGCCGCTATACCAGCGAATCACCACCAGCGTTCGAGTACCTGCGCCACTCCGTCGTCTGCGTTGGTGACGGTCACTTCGTCCGCGGCGGCGACGGCAGCCGGATGCGCGTTGCCCATGGCGACGCCCAGGCCGACCATCGACAGCATCGGGACGTCGTTGGGCATGTCCCCGAAGGCGACGATGTCGGCGACGTCCACGGACAGGGTCTCGGCGACCTTCGCCAGGCCCGACGCCTTCGTGACGCCCGGGGCCGACAGTTCGATGAGCCCGTTGTCGGTGGAGAAGGTCAGGTCGGCGCGGCCGGAGATCAGCGGCGAGAGAATGTTTGCCATATGGCCGCTGGTCGATCCCGACAGCCGTATCAGCAGCTTCACCGCGGGGACGTCGACGACGTCGTCCTCGGACATCTCGACGTTGTCGGGATTGAGCCACGCGTGCTCGTAGCCGGGCGAGCTGACGAACTGCGGCGTCGCCGCGTCGTGCGCCGATCGGCCGACGCGCTCGGCGGCGAGACCGCAGCCGGGTAGCGCGCGGTATGCGACGTCGGCCAGCCACTGCAACGTCTCGACATCGAGGGTCTCCGCACTGAGCACGCGATCGGTGGCCGCGTCGTAGATGACCGCACCGTTGGCGCACACCGACATCGGCGCGTATCCGAGACCGTCGACGACGGGGTGGATCCACCGCGGCGGCCTACCGGTGGACAGCACGAACGGCACTCCGTCCGCTACGACGGCTGCGACAGCTCGCTTGGTGCGTTCACTGACACGTTCGTGCTGGTCGAGCAGGGTCCCGTCGACATCGCTGGCGACGAGGCGAGGGGCGAGGCGGGTGGTGTTCGGCGCGTTGGTCATCGTGACGTCATTCTGCCCTAGTGTCGAAGGACCCTGTTTTCGACATGCACGTCTTCGATGTGGAAGGAACGGTAGATGACATCCGTGAACCGTCAGATCCGCTTGGCTCAGCGGCCCGTGGGGCGTCCCGACGAGTCGACGTGGGATCTCACCGAGGAACCCATCCCCACCCCGGGCGACGGCGAATTCGTCGTCACCGTCGACTACGTCTCCCTCGATCCCGCCATGCGCGGTTGGCTCAACGATGCGCGCTCGTATGTGCCTCCCGTCGGCATCGGTGAGGTGATGCGTGCTCATGCCGTCGGCCGCGTCCTCGAGTCCCGGCATCCGGATTACGCTGTGGGCGAGGTTGTTTCGGGCTCGTTCGGCGTCACCGAGCATGCGATCTCGGACGGGTCGGGAGTGCAGAAGGTCGACGAATCGATCGCACCGGCACCCACGTGGCTCGGTGCCCTCGGCTTCCCAGGATTGACGGCCTACTTCGGGTTGATGGACGTCGGAAAGCTGACCGAGGGCGATACCGTCGTCATCTCCGGGGCTGCCGGAGCCGTCGGCAGCATTGGCGGTCAGATCGCGAAGGCCAAGGGGGCCACCGTGATCGGGATTGCCGGCGGACCCGAGAAATGCGCCTGGCTCACCGAGGAGCTGGGCTTCGACGCGGCGATCGACTACAAGAACGAGTCGGTGTACAAGGCCCTCAAGGCCGCTGCACCGAAGGGCATCGACGTCTATTTCGACAACGTCGGCGGCGAGATTCTCGATGCGGCGCTCTCGCGCCTGCGTAAGGGTGCGCGAGTGGTGTTGTGCGGGGCCATCTCCGGCTACAACGCCACCGAACCGCAGCCCGGACCCGCGCACTACCTGTCCCTGCTGATCAACCGTGCGTCGATGACCGGGTTCATCATCTTCGACTATCTCGATCGCTACCAGGAAGGCGTCGACGCTCTGTCGGAGTTGCTCACCAGCGGCAAGATGACCGCGCGCGAGCAGATCGAGATCGGCGGAATCACGGCGTTCGGATCGACGCTCAACCTGTTGTTCGACGGTGCCAATACCGGCAAACTCGTCCTGGAGGTCGGCGAACGCACCCACGATTCGGAATTATGAGGACAACTCGTTCGTTGAACCCCACGTATCGCTCGATAGAGAACTAGGAGAGCACATGTCTGCAGCCACCGAAACCGCCATTCTCGCCGGAGGATGCTTCTGGGGAGCCGAGGAGCTCGTCCGCAAGCTGCCCGGGGTGGTCTCCACTCGCGTCGGCTACACCGGCGGCGAAGTCCCCAACGCGACGTACCGCAACCACGGCAACCATGCCGAGGGCCTCGAAGTGATCTATGACCCCACCCAGACGTCGTACCGGGATCTGCTGGAGTTCTTCTTCCAGATTCACGACCCGACCACGAAGAATCGTCAGGGCAACGACATCGGAGCCAGCTATCGCTCGGCCATCTTCTACCTGAACGACGAGCAGAAGCGCGTGGCCGAGGACACGATCGCCGATGTCGACGCGTCGGGCCTGTGGCCGGGCAAGGTCGTCACCGAGGTGACCCCGGCAGGAGATTTCTGGGAAGCCGAGCCCGAGCACCAGGACTACCTGCAGAAGTACCCCGAGGGCTACACCTGCCACTGGGTTCGCCCGGACTGGAAGCTGCCGCGTCGCGCAACCGCCTAGGAGCGGCTGCGCCGCATGTGCATGGAACTTCGTAGCCTGCTACGAAGTTCCACTCACATGGGTAGGGCAGCCAGGTCCGACATATCGAGTACGAACCTGTACCGAACGTCGTTGGCTGCCAACCGATCGAAAGCCTCGTTCACTCGAGCGGACGGCATCGTCTCCACCTCGGCGACGATGCCGTGTTCGCCACAAAAATCAAGCAATTCCTGGGTGTATCGGCGTCCACCACTGCCCGCCGACGCCAGACTCTTCCGGCCGATCAGTAAATCCAGGAAATCGACCGTCGTCGAGCCGAGATAGCCCACTGTGCAGAGCGTTCCGTCGAGTGCGAGGCAACGTAGGTACGGCGCGAGATCGTGCTCGACGGGCACGCAGTCGATGATCAGATCGAGACCACCTGCCAGTGCGTTCATCGCGGCGTCGTCGGTCGAGACGACCACGTGATGAGCACCCAGCTCCTTCGCGTCGGCGGCTTTGCCTGCACTGGTGGTGAATACGGTGACCTCCGCCCCGAGTGCGCGGCCCAGCTTGACCGCCAGATGGCCGAGCCCGCCGATTCCGGCCACCCCCAACCTCACGCCGGGGCCGACGTTCCAGCGGCGCAACGGCTCCCACACGGTGATGCCGGCACACATCAGGGGTGCCACTGCCGCTGGGTCGAGGTTCTCCGGGCGGTGGTAGACGAACCGATCGCGAACCACGTATTCGTCGGAATACGCACCGCGAGTGGTAATTCCATCGTGTCTGTCGCGCCCTCCATAGGTCAGGGTCGGGAACTCTCGACAGAAATTTTCCTGACCCACCGTGCACATATCGCACCGCCCGCACGAGTCGACGATGTTTCCGACGGCCACCGCATCGCCGACGGCAAAATCCGTGACTCCGGGACCGATCTCGGTCACCTCCCCGACGAACTCGTGCCCGGGCACCACAGGGAAGTCACCGGGATTCCGCGTCGAGTGCAGATCGGTGTGGCACACCCCGCAGTACGTCACCCGAACGGCAACGTCGTCGTCGCGAAGATCCCGCCGGTCGAATGTCCACCGCTCGAGTGCCGCGGTCTCGTCGACGGCTCTGTATCCGGTAGCTGTCCGCATGTTCGTATCCCTTCAGAAATAACCAACTGGTTGGAAACGGTAGCGGGTCGTGGGACAGTTTTCAACCAACCAGTTGGAAATGTATGGTTCTCGCATGGGCAATTCGACGGCTACCCGAGCTCGGCTGCTGGCCGCCGCCACCGAGGAGTTCGCGACGCACGGCATCGCCGGAGCACGAGTGGACCGAATCGCGGCGACGGCCGCATCGAACAAATCGTTGATCTACAGCTACTTCGGCAACAAGGACACCTTGTTCGACACCGCCTTCGACACGCGAGTCGACACCGATATCGAGAACATCGCCTTCACTCCCGGCGACCTGCCCGGGTACGCGATGAAGCTCTACGACATGTACCTCGGCGACCCCACGCTGGTACGTCTGCTGACGTGGGCCCGGCTGGAGCGAACCCCGACCGGGCCGCTGTTCGACCGCAGACCCGGACACGACGATGAGAAATTCGTCATGATCGCCGAGGCTCAACGCGCCGGGCTGCTCGTGGACGACGTAGACCCCGCGGATATCTGGTCGATGCTGATCGCGTTGGCCGGCACGTGGGCTCAGGCGGCGATCATTCACACCGCCGACCGTAGTGAGCCCGAGACGGACCACGACCGACGCCGGGCCGCCCTCGCCGCCACCGTCCGGCGTGCATTCTGCCGACCTGTCCAGAAGGGCGGGACTTCCTAGCAGGGGTCGAACTACCGCGCACATGGGAGCCGAACTTGCGACACTGATCCGGTGACACCCGACAGAACCCCTCGGTCGATGGCCGACGTCCTTCGTTCGCCGCGCTTCTGGCTCGCTCCGATCCTTGTCGTCTCGACCCTCATGTCGTTTCTCGCGGCCCTGTATCTGGGCGGTGTTCTCGATCCACGGGGCAACTTGCACGATCTGCCCATTGCGATCGTCAACCAGGACGAGGGCGACACCCTCGCGGGTGAGCAACGCAATATCGGCAACGACATCGTCGACGGATTGATTCAGAACGTCGATTCCGAGAAGGTCGCTTTCCGCGAGGTAGGCCCGGCGCAGGCCGAATCGTTGCTGTCCACGGCCGAGGTCTACGGCTCCATCGTCATCCCCAGTGATTTCACCAAGAGAATGGGAATCCTGGCCGAGGGCAGCATCGTTCCCGGTGATATCGAGAAGCCGATCATCACCGTCTACACCAATCCGCGGGCGGGTAGCTTCGGAATGTCGCTCGTGACCGGAGTGGCCACTCCTGCATTCGAATCGGTGAATCAGACCGTGGGCCAACAGATCACCGATCAGGTTCGCCAGCAGCTCGGCGACACTCCCCTGGCGGGCGCGAGCGCTCTGACGTTGGCGCAGCCGATCAATGTGATTGTTGCCCAGCACGATCCACTGCCCGACGGTACCGGCGGTGGCCTGTCTGCGTTCTACTACGCGCTACTGCTCGTCCTGGCGGGATTCACCGGTGCGACCATCGTCAGCACCCTCGTCGACGGCTTGTTGGGGTTCACTCCAACCGAAATCGGCCCGAAGTACATCCACCGCGGACCCACCCGGATCAGCCGGTTCCAGACGCTGTTGGTCAAGTGGCTGGTGATGTTCGTTCTGGCCATGCTCGTATCCGCCCTGTACCTACTGATCAGCCACTTGCTGAGCATGCCCATCACCCATGCGTGGACCCTGTGGATGTACGGCGCGTTCGCGATCACCGCCGTCGGATTCACGGCGCTGGCGGTGATGTCCGCATTCGGCACAGCAGGGTTGCTGGTCAACTTGGTCGTCTTCATCATCCTGGCCCTGCCGTCCTCGGGTGGCACGATTCCTCTCGAGGCGAGCCCGCCGATTTTCACGTGGCTGGCCCAGTTCGAGCCGATGCATCAGATTTTCCTCGGCACCCGATCGATCCTGTACTTCAACGCCTCGCCCGACGCCGGCCTGCTGCATTCGGTGGGTATGACGTCCCTCGGGCTGCTCATCGGGCTCGTGTTCGGCCTGGTGTTCACCCTTCTCTACGACCGTAAGGGCCTCGACAGAAGCCTCGATTCTCCGGGTGTCATCAGCTGACGCCGGTACACTCGATCCAATGCTTGCCGTCAATCCAGCCGGGAGCGTGGCACCCCGACGGGCCGTCCGCGCCTATCTCGACGTCGCCATCGTCGTTCTCGTCCTCGTGGGCACCAACCTCATCGCACACTTCACCACGGTGTGGGCGAGTATCGCGACGGTTCCGATCGCCGCCGTTCTCCTGGTGATCCTGTCGAACCGTCGCGGACTCGGATGGGCCGAGCTGGGACTGTCACCCAAGCAGTGGAAGACGGGTTCGCTCTACGCACTCGGTGCCGTCGGCATCGTCCTGACCGTCATCGCCATCGGTGCATTGCTACCGATGACGCGGCCCTTCTTCATGGCCGATCGCTATGCCACCATCTCTGCGGCGCTGGTCGCCTCGATGATCGTCATTCCGCTGCAGACGGTCATCCCGGAAGAACTCGCGTTCCGTGGGGTGCTACACGGCACGTTGGGCCGCATCTACGGTGCACGCGGAGTCTTCGCGGCAGGGTCCCTGCTCTTCGGTCTGTGGCACATCGCATCCTCGCTCGGCCTGACCGCCGGGAACGTGGGACTCAGCGGATTTCTCGGCGGCGGGCTGTTCGGGCAAATCGTCGGGATCGCGCTCGCAGTCGTCGCGACCGCCGCCGCCGGGGTCGTCTTCACCTGGCTGCGCAGCCGAAGCGGGAGTCTCATCGCACCCATCGCCCTGCACTGGTCGTTGAACGGACTCGGCGCACTGGCCGCAGCCCTCGTGTGGCACGCATCGACGAGCTGAACGACATGAAAGACGAGCTGCACCAATACCTTCGGATCGCTCGCCAGAACATGCTGTGGAAGCTCGACGGCCTCACCGAATACCAGAAGCGCCGACCGATGACGCCGACGGGAACCAACCTCTTGGGGTTGGTCAAACACCTCGCCATCGTCGAATACGGCTACTTCGGCCTCACGTTCGGTCGCGAATTTCCAGCTCGTTTCGCGGAATTGGAAGCAGAGGGCATGGCCCGGCTGAATTCCGACATGTGGGCCACCGCCGAAGAATCGTCGGAATCCATTGTCGCCCTGTACCGCGAGGCGTGGACGTATGCCGACAAGACCATCGATTCACTCGACCTGGATGCAGCGGGACGCGTCCTGCACTGGCCTGCGGACAAACAAGAAGTGACGTTGCATCGCGTACTGGTGCATCTGTGCATCGAAACGAATCGACATGCCGGACACGCAGACATACTGCGCGAATTGATCGACAACTCCGTCGGACTGCGCCTCGGCAACGAGAACATGGCCGACGGCGACGCAGCATGGTGGGCAGAGTACCGATCCGAGTTGGAAACCGTTGCTCTAGAGGCTGATCAAGCCCGTCCCGCCGACTGAGCCATTTTCGGCTCGACGGCTATTTTCGCGGTGTACCTGTCCAACCGCGATCGATGACCCGATTCAGCGCGACGACAGCCTGCGCGGAAATCCCGGGCAGTGATCACTGTCCGTCTACCGTTCTTTTTCTCGATTCTCACGGCCTTCCCGGAGCGCAGCTTCGATACCGGTGTCGCCCCTGCTATCGAAGCGAAGACCCCAGCCTGCCCGATCGCGCATCGGATGCACGTCCGACACGGATGTACCCCAAAATGTCTTCGGCAATAATCTGCGCCCGCGGCCAACCACGCGTTGCCCACGCATCGATGCCACGATCCCCGGTGTGGAAGGGGGTGGAATTACCAGGAGAGGGGCAAAGTTTCGGTGAGCGAGACGTGTCAGGAATTTCCGGCCATGGCGATTGTTGGCGCCCACGTGCTTAACAACGAGACCGCCACCGAAACCGAGCTGAGCCCCAAGTCCTGGGTCCGCGAGCTGACCGAGCAGATTCTCGAGCAGGGCACCACCGAGGGGGCCGAGTATCAGGGTCTGCCTGTCGTGCTGTTCACGATCACCGGGGCGAAGTCCGGCAAGAAGCGGTACGTGCCCTTGATGCGCGTCGAAGCCGACGGCAAGTACGCCATGGTCGGTTCCAACGGTGCCGGTGCCACGAACCCGTCGTGGTACTACAACATCAAGGCAAACCCCACCGTCACGGTGCAAGACGGGACGAAGGTTCTCACCCTCCAGGCCCGCGAGCTCGACGGGGCCGAGCGCGAGAAATGGTGGACGCTAGCCGTCGAGTCCTTCGCTCAGTACGCCGAATTCCAGTCCCAGACAGACCGGCAACTCCCCGTCTTCATCCTGGAGTGACCCCGGCTGTGATCCCACTTCACGCCCCGTGCACGGGCGACACCCGACGTTAGGAACAGCCTTGAAAATCGGAATCTCCACCTTCGTCACCGACGACGGGATCGACCCGGTGTCGCTGGCTCGCGCCATCGAGGAGCGTGGATTCGACTCGCTGGTTGTTGCCGAGCACACTCACATCCCAGCCAGTAGGGAGACGGCGTTTCCCACCGGCGAAGAGATGCCCGACTTCTACTATCGGACGCTCGACCCCTTCGTCACTCTGGCAGCGGCCGCAGCGGTGACATCGAAGATCGAGCTGGTCACCGGTATCACCTTGCTCATTCAGCGTGATCCCATCACCACTGCAAAAGAATCCGCCAGTATCGACCTGATCTCACGGGGCCGGTTCGTATTCGGCGTGGGAGCGGGTTGGCTCCTCGAGGAGATCCGCAACCACGGCACCGACCCGAAGACACGGGGTGCACTGTTGGACGAGCAGATCGAAGCAATCAAAGCCCTGTGGACGAACGAGCCGGCCGAGTATCACGGCAAGCACGTCGATATCGAACCCTCCTACCTCCGTCCCAAGCCGGTGCAGACACCGCACCCCCCGATATTCATCGGCGGTGCCTCCGATGCGACGGTGAAGCGCGTCATCCGGCACGACGCCGGGTGGATAGCCAACCCACAGCCCGTCGATGTCATGTCCGCGCGCATCGATGCGATGCGCGAAGGACTCGGGCACGACGTTCCGTTGCTACAGTTCGGCACCCCCGCGGATCCCGAGTACTGGCACGCCTGCGAAGAGTTGGGATTCGGGCAGCTTGCGCTCATGCTGCCCACCGCGCCGCACGACGAATCGTTGAAAATCCTCGACGAGTACGCCGCGCTGGCGTCCGCGTACCGCGGGAGATAAAACCCTCGGCGCGTTCGGAAGTCGCGCCTCCGCCCGCACCGGTCCCCGCACCGATCCGGTGCGGGGACCGACCGAGCTTGCGTTCAGGAACCGGACGGCGCTGCCGGCGGTGCGGGAGGCGTCGCTCCGTCTTCTGGTGCGCACACCGCTCCCGGGCCACCTGCGCCCGGCCCACCCTTACCCGGACCACCATCGGCCGGTCCGCCCTTGCCCGGACCACCCGCGGGCGGGGCAGGCGGAGTTGCGCCGTCACCCGGTGCCGGTGGTGTTGCGCCATCACCCGGTGGGGTCGGAACTGCGGGAACCGTCGATCCGTCACCGGAATCCGTCGCCTCGGGCCTTGCCGGTACAGCAGGCACGTCCGACCCGCCGCCGCCATCGGTTCGCTGTCCGAGGGCAGACGACGACGCCACGGTCGACACGCCTGGCGAGACGTCGGGTCCGGCGGCTGCGAACACCGCCGCCGTCACCAGCGCTCCGACGGCAAGACCCGCTGCTGCGGTCGCTGCCAGCGGTACCCGTCCCTTCCACCGCTTGGGCTTGCTCTCCCGAGTTGCCTGGGCGCTCGGGGTGGGCTCGGGGTTCGATGCGGCGGGAATCGGTTGGGTCTGATCGTTCACGTTCACTCCTTGTTCGGACTGCGTCGTTCGTTTCGGTCTGTCACCGACACTGCCGCCGTTAGCTGAAGTCACCCTGAAGCTGGGCGCATCTTCAGGATCACTTCAGCTGGTGGGTGACAATCGAGGCATGACTTATAGTTCCGCTCCCCGGGTGATGGTGGTGGAGGATTCGTTACCCATCAGGGAAGCGCTGGTGGCCGCGTTCGAGGACGCGGGTTTCACCGCCGTGTCCCTGCCCGACGGCGACGACTTCGAGCCCACGATGGCAGGCTTTCGTCCCGATGTGGTGATCCTCGACGTCATGCTGCCCGGTGCACGGGACGGGTTCGATCTCATCGACGTAGTCCGGCAGAGCAGCGACGCGGGCATCATCATGGTCACCGCGAAAGATCAGCTGGCCGACCGATTGCGGGGCCTAAGCGACGGCGCTGACGACTACGTGGTCAAGCCTTTCCAACTCGACGAGGTGGTCGCCCGCGCCAAATCCGTGCTGCGGCGTCGTGGTCGTTCTTCCGACGCGGTCCAGGTCGGTGATCTACTGGTCGACGAGCCCGCCGGAGTGGTCACTCGGGCAGGTCAGGTTCTCGATCTGACGGCAACGGAGCTCCGCTTGGCCACGTTCCTCGTCGCACAACGCGGACGTACTGTCTCCAAAACCTCTATCCTGGAATCGGTCTGGGGCTACGGCGCGTACGACGGGAACCTGGTGGAAGTTCACATCAGTGCGTTGCGTCGCAAGATGGAAGCGCATGGGCCGCGGTTGATTCATACCGTCCGCGGCTTGGGTTATGCATTGCGGGCTCCGCAGTGAAGCGGACGCCGACCCCGTCGCTTCGGATGCGGGTGGTCGCCACCGTCGTCGTGTTGTTCGCGGCACTGCTGGTGATTGTCGGATCGTCGGTGGATGTCGTTCTGGGTCAACAGCTTCGGCGTGATCTGGAAGCGCGGTTGTCGGACCGGGCAACTCGGGCTGTCGAGCTCGTGGAGAGCGGCGTCGGGCCCGGGGATCTGGTACAGGCCCTGCAGGGCGACGCCATCCGAGTTCGGGTCACCGCTGCGGACGGCACGGTGTACGGCGCTCCCGGCAGCGGACCGCCTGGCCCGGACATCCGGCCTGCCACCCCGGCTCCGCCTGCGGGCCAGTCGCGAACTCCGAGTCCCCCTGGTCCGCCGGATCCTCCTGCGCCCCCGTCCGATTCGTTCGAGATCACCGAACCGTTGCCCGACGGTTCGACGCTGTCTCTCCTCGGCGATACCACCGCCATCGCCGATGTTCGGCGACAACTGCGCATCCTCATGCTGGTAGCGGGTGCCGTGACGCTGCTACTGGCCGCCGCTGCGCTGACCTTTGCCGTGCGGCGAGCACTGTCCCCGCTGGACTCGATGACATCGGTCGCGCGCCGAATAACCAACGGCGACAGGGGTAGACGTCTGCTTCCCACCAAACCGAACACCGACCTCGGCCGTACTGCCTCGGCCGTGGACGAGATGCTCGACGCCCTCGAGGACGCCGAGCGTCGCGAGGCCTCGGCCGCACGGGCAGCCCGCCTCGCCGAGGAGGACATGCGACGCTTTCTGGCCGACGCCGCACACGAGCTGCGCACTCCCGTCGCCGGGATCTCGGCGTTGGCGCAGTCGCTGCAGCGCGACGCCGAGCATCGCCCCGATCGAGTCGCGCGCTGGAGCGAGTTGCTGGTCGGGGAATCGAGCAGGGCGTCACGCTTGGTGGGCGACATGCTCGATTCCGTCCGTGCGGAGAGCACGTCGGATCTCGATGCAACCGATATCGATCTCGTCGAGATCACCCGGCGCACAGTGGAGCGAGCAGCGCTGCTGATGCCGGACATTCGGTTCGATGTCGATGCGGCGCAACCGGTTCCGGTTCGAGTGGACGTCGGACGCATCGAACAGATTCTGTCGAACGTACTCGACAATGCCGGTCGTTTCACCCCGTCCGGCGGCACGATTCGGGTAGCGGTCGGCAGGGACACCCACGCATTCATCACCGTGGACGACGAAGGACCGGGTGTCGCGGAGGCAGACCGTGAGCGCATCTTCGAACGGCTCGTCAGGCTGAACTCCGCCCGTGACCGAGCGTCCGGCGGCGTCGGGCTGGGGCTGTCGATCGCTCGAACACTGGCGCGCGCCCACGGCGGCGAACTCGTCTGCCTCACAGGGCCTTCGGGCGCGCGATTCCGGCTGACTCTCCCCCTGAACGCGTGAACACCTGAAATCCCGAACATGTCAGCTACTCGACGATCAAGTCCATCAGCAGGCTGTCGTGCCAGCCGTCCGGCCCCTTCTCGTACTTGCGCATGATCCCGACGGGCTCGAAACCGACTGCGCTGTAACAGGCTATGGCCACTGCGTTGTCGGCGGCGGGATCGATCACCAGGCGGTGATGACCGAGACCGACTGTCAGGTAGCGCACCAGCGTGCCTACCGCGTCCTTTCCGACGCCGCGGCCGTGTACAGCCGGATCGAGGAAGATGTCGATCGACGCGTGCCGGTACATCGGGTCGGTCTCTTCGCCGTACTGGATCAAACCGACTGTCGCGGAGTCCAATTCGACAACCAGGCGGGTCTCTTCAGGGTTGTCGAACGGCCAGGTCTCGTCGGCGTCCTCGTCACCCCAGCGCGCATGCACCTCGGGGGTGTGCAGTATTCGGCGTAGCTCCGGCACGTCCTCGGCGGTGATCGGCCGCAACACGACCCGTTCACCGCGGAGGTTCATGCCCGCCGACTACTCGACGCGCTTGGCTGCGCGCGCCGCCAGATCCTGGGCGTCGAGCTTGTCGGCTTCCTCCAGGGTCGGGGCACTGCCACCGAGTCGGGCCGGAACCCAGTACGCGCCGGGCTCGTGGTGGTAGCCCTCCTGAAGCTCGAGCAGCATCTTCTGCATGACCGACCGCAGCTTGTCGGTCAGTTCGTTCGGCGGCCCGACCGGCGCAATCGGTTCACCGACGGCAATGGAGATCGGAGTGTTGGTGCGGCCCAGTCGCTTCGGGTAGCCCTTGGTCCACACTCGCTGCGCACCCCAGATGACCGTTGGGATGATGGGGACGCCGGCCTCGATGGCCATACGCGCTGCGCCGGACTTGAATTCCTTGATCTCGAAGCTCCGGCTGATGGTGGCTTCGGGATACACGCCGACGAGTTCGCCCTTGCGCAGACTGTCGACGGCCGCCTTGTACGACTGCGCACCGGCACCGCGGTCGACGGGGATGTGCTTGAGTGCGCGCATGATGGGGCCGGAGATCTTGTTGTCGAAGACTTCCTTCTTGGCCATGAAGCGGATGTAGCGCTTCACTCGCCGCGGCGGCAACCCGGCGTAGGTGAAATCCATGTATCCGGTGTGGTTGACGGCGATGACCGCTCCACCGGTAGCAGGGATGTGGTCCTCGCCCTCGACCTCGAACTTCAGGCCCTCGAACGCGAACACTGTGCGAGCGATGCCGATGACTGATCGGTAGACGGGTTCCACAGTCGGTTAGCGTAGTCGGTGGACGGGGTCGGAGAAAGGTCCGGCCAGGAGCGCGGTCGGGTCGTGCGCAGTTCGAGAAGCTACGGGGGAGAGAATTCACGTGAAGAACAGAGCGGCTTCACCGCGGCGCAGCCGAGTCTGCCGAACCGCGCTGCCGCTGATAGCGATGATTGCGCTGGTCGGTGCCTGCGATTCCGCGGTCGGGATCCCATCCGATCAGGCCGCAGCCCCGTCCAGCGGCAGTGCCGAGTCCACCGCCGAGTCCGCGAATGCCGCCGGGTCGAGCGCCCCTGAACCGACGATCACCACCACCCCGGCACCGCCGCCCATCCCACCGGGTCCGCCCGTCGGCGAAGCCCCCGGAAATCCTGCGGCCGCCGCGGCACTACGGCCGTTCGTCAACGATCTCACCGGCGGCGGAATAGGTGTCGTCACCGCGAGGTGCTGGACTGTGCCGCCGACCGACATTCCGACGATGTACTTCGACACCGGCGCCATCCTCGCGGCGGTGGCGGCTCCCGCGGTCGACGGTCAGTACGCGGTGACGTGGACCGGACCCACGGCAACGGTCGCCATCAAACGCAGCGAGATCGCGTCGGGCTACGCCTGCCCTACCGTCTATCCCACCGGCACGACGCCGGTCTTCGACGCGACGGACGCGGTCTACACCGTCGATCGCTATCTGGGACGCATCGCCGGTATCCCCGTCAATCGGGGCGACGTCGAAGAGAGCTACCCGCTGGTGTGCGACAGCCGCGGCACGTGGGATCCGAACGGCACCGGGTCTCCCACTGCCCCACCTCTGGCCGAGAATCCGGCAATTCTGCCGAGCATCACCTCGTTCGATCCCGACAGTGTGTTCGTGACGGCCCAGAACGGCGTCTACACGCAGGTCAATGCCGACATCATCGACGCCTCGGGGGTGTACCAGAACCGCACGTTCCTGCTGGCGATCGGCGGCGAGGGCTACTGCATCGGCGACATCGCCTGATCCTGAATTACTTCAGGACATCGGTCCCGACGAAGGGCACGAGGGCCTCGGGAACTCGGACGGTGCCGTCGGCCTGCTGGTGGTTTTCGAGGATCGCCACGATCCACCGCGTGGTGGCGAGGGTGCCGTTGAGGGTGGCGGCGGTCTGAGGCTTGCCGTTCTCGTCGCGGTATCGCACGCCGAGGCGTCGGGCCTGGAAGGTCGTGCAGTTCGAGGTCGAGGTGAGCTCGCGGTATGCCTGCTGCGTGGGGACCCATGCTTCGCAGTCGAACTTGCGAGCGGCCGACGACCCGAGGTCTCCGCCTGCGGTGTCGATGACGCGGTAGGGCAATTCGACTGCGGCGAGCATTTCCTCCTCGTACTGCAGCAGCTTCCGGTGCTCGGCCGCCGCGTCCTCGGGCTTGATGTACGAGAACATCTCGATCTTGTCGAACTGATGGACGCGGATGATGCCGCGGGTGTCCTTGCCGTAGCTGCCCGCTTCACGACGGAAGCACGACGACCAACCGGCGTAGCGCTTGGGGCCGTCGGCGAGGTCGATGATCTCGCCCGAGTGGTAGCCGGCGAGAGCAACTTCGGAGGTTCCGACGAGGTAGAGGTCGTCGGCTTCGAGGCGGTAGATCTCGTCTGCGTGTGCTCCGAGGAAGCCGGTTCCCGACATGATCTCCGGCCGCACGAGAACCGGCGGGATCATCATGGTGAACCCGTTCTTGACGGCCTTCTGCGCGGCGAGCTGAAGCAGCCCCTGCTGCAGCAACGCGCCGTAGCCGGTCATGAAGTAGAAGCGTGAGCCCGACACCTTGGCTCCGCGTTCCATGTCGATCAGGTTCAGCGACTCGCCGAGTTCCAGGTGATCCTTGGGCTCGAAGTCGAACTCGGGGACGTCGCCGACGGTCTCGAGCAGCACGAAGTCGTCCTCGCCGCCCGCGGGCGTTCCCTCCTCGACGATGTTGGAGATCGCCCGGTGAGCCGTGTCGAGAGCTGCGTCGGCCTCGGCCTCGGCTGCCTGGGCCGCCTTGACCTTCGCGGCCAGTTCCGATGCCCCGGCCAGCAGCGCGGGACGGTCCTCGGCCGAAGCCTTGCCGACCTTCTTGCCCAGCGCCTTCTGCTCGGCACGCAACTGATCCCCGGCCAACACAGCGGCGCGGCGGGAGGCGTCGGCGTCCAGAAGAGCGTCGACGAGAGCGGGGTCCTCGCCTCGGGTGCGCTGCGAGGCGCGCACTGCGTCGGGGTTCTCGCGAAGCAATTTCAGGTCGATCACGAGAGCAAACCTTACTTGCCGAGCAAGCCCAGGTAGTCCTCGCGTCCGAACATCGTGGCTGCGTCGATCGCCGACGGGTGGCCGCCGTGTGGGTCGGCTCCGCCGTCGACGAGCAGCCGCACCACCTCGTCCTCGCCTTTGAACACAGCGCCCGCGAGTGGGCTCTGACCCTTGTCGTTGGCCTTGTTCACATCGGCACCGCGTTCGACCAGCACCCGTACCGCATCGGCGTGACCGTGATAGGCGGCCAACATGAGCAGGGTGTCCCCCGACTCGTTGTGCAGATTCACCGGAACTCCGGCGTCGACGTAACTCGCCAGACCGACGGCGTCACCGGTACGTGCCATTGCGAACAGTCGACCGGCCAGCTCACTGAGGTCGTCGTCACCCGTTGGGTCGCTCATGTCGACCGAACATACTCGGGCATGATGGAGGGCGATGTCCGCTACAGAACCAGACCCCACGACGAGCGAGAGTCGGAGAACTCTCTCGGCCACCACTGCTCGACGCGGCCTCGCCATGGTGGCCGTCGGTGCAGTCCTGGCCGCGGGGGCAACAGTGTTCCTGTCCGGCGGATTCTCGACTCCCGAGAAGATCACCACGCATTCGACGGCCAGTGGCCCCGCCACCGCAGGCCCGGTGTCCGCGAAGTCCTTCGGTGCCGCCGACCCGGGCGTGTGCCTGCAGTGGACGCCCACCGACGATCCCGAGACCGATCGTCAGGACCTCAGCGAAGTGCCGTGCGCCGACGCCCACCGCTTCGAGGTGGCCCGCGACATCGACATGAGCGTCTACCCCGGTATCGAATTCGGCCCCGGCGCGCCGTACCCGGGAGCGCTGCGCTTCGGTGAACTGCGCGACGAGCACTGCACCGCCGCCGTCGACGGCTACGTCGGTGCCAAGTTCGACCCGAACGGCCGCTACGGCGTCGGCCTGATGTTCCCCAGCCAGGCCGGATGGGCCAAGGGCGAGCGCACGCTGCGGTGCGGTGTGCAGATGCCGTCGAACACCGGTGCGCTGCTCGAGATGACCGGCTCGATCCTCGACGAGGACCAGTCCAAGGTGTGGCCGACGGGCACGTGCATCGGAATCAACCAGAACGTGCCTGCCGACCCGGTGGAATGCTCGACTCCCCACGCGTTCGAGGTGGCCTCGGTGATCAACCTCACGCAGCAGTTCCCCGGCGGGCATCCGTCGGAAGGCGACCAGGACGCATATCTGGAGAAGACCTGCACCGACGCCGTCAACGGATACCTCGGCTCGGAGAACGCGCTGCGGGACAAAACTCTGACGTTGTTCTGGGACACCATCGACGTCTCGAGCTGGCTCGCCGGCAGCCGTCAGGTGACCTGCTCGGTGGGCAAGGAACTCGACTCCGGCGGATTCGCGACCATCGTCGGCAGCGCGAAGGGCGACATCCTCATCAACGGTGCCGCGCCCGTGCCGCCGCCCGCAGCCCCCGACGGCCGCGCCCTCCCGACCCCACTGCCCGGTGCTGCTCCGATCACCACCGGAGGCTGACATCCCCACGCACATGACCCGCGTCGACTTCGAGGAAGCGGTGTCCGACGCTCTCGACACACTGCCGCGAGAACTCACCGACTTCATGAACAACGTGGTCGTCCTCGTCGAGGAAGAACACCCCACCGAGGACATCCTCGGGTTGTACGAGGGAATCGCGTTGACCGAACGTTACGAATACAGCGGACACTTGCCCGACGTCATCACGATCTACCGCAAACCGATCCTCGACATGGTCGACGACGAACACGAGGCTCGACGCGAAATCGCCATCACCGTCGCCCACGAAATCGGCCATCACTTCGGCATCGACGACGAACGCCTGCATCAACTGGGATTCGGCTGATCGCACTCGCCCCCGATCGCCACCCCCACCCCCGTAATGCCACCCCCGGTTGGGATCAATGCGGGTTTCAGTCGGTCAGACTGCAACAAAGGCGCATTGATCCCAACCTGGGGGGGCGGGCAAAACAGGGTTAAGCCGAGACAGCCTCTCGACGAACCGGCCGCACCGCGCGGTCGGTCAGGAACGCGAATCCCAGTCCCAGAGCCAGCCACAGGGTTGCCTGCGTGGCCAGTGACGAGAGTCGGAATTCCCACAGCAGGGTCGCCGGGAAGTCCGAACCCACTTCGTTCACACCCGGTAGAAGTGCGTAGCCCACAGCGACGATCACGAGGAACGCCACCGTCGGAGCACCGACGCGAACCGCCACCGACGACTGCGACGCCACCGCCTTCGCCACGTAGATCGCGGCGCCCACGGCCAGCAGACCGAGAATCACCGACGCCAACCACAGCCAGGTGCGCTGGGTGATCGTCTCCGGGTCTCCGACGGCCGGTGGGTTTGCCGGGTACTTGAAGAACGGCACCGCTTCGATTGCCAGCCATCCGGCCCCGGCTCCGAGGAGCGCGAGGATCGAGCCCGGGAGCGAGCTGAACCGTCGGGCATAGTGCAGTACCGACGCGAAGATCGCGCCGAGTGCGAGTCCGGCGAGTCCGGTGGCGAGGAACAGTCCGACGCGTTGCCCGTCGCGACTGACGAGGGCGTCCTCGTCTCCGTGCGAGTGCGCAGCAGTCGCATCGGAGTCGGCGTGGTGTGCCTCGCCTGCTGCTTCTTCGATGGAGATGGCCGAATCGACGTGCGGCTCACCGATGACGAAGGCAACTCCGCCGGCGAGCAGTCCCGCGACGAGACCGGCGAGCAGACCTCGCACCAGCAACTGAACGAATGTCCCGGTCAGTGGCATGGCAGGCCCAGCAGGTGGCGGCCGTCGTGCATCAGTTCGTGCATGTACATGCCACTACGCGAGATCGCGCCCTGGTCGAATCCGACGAGGTAGAGCACAACGAATGCAAGCAGTATCGTCGCGGCGACGATGACGGCGAGGGCCGCCGATTCCGTCGTGTTGCTGGGTGCATGAAGTATTGCCATGGGGGTGTCCTCCTGGGATTGTGCGTCCCGTAGTCCCTTCGGAGTCGAAGGGACGGCCATGCGATGTACGAGTTTTCTGGCTCTCGAATTCGGACATCTGCCCGACGTCGATCACAGTGGCGCAACCGTTCCGGATTTTCACCGGATTACCTGCGTACATCGCGTCTTACCTGCGCACTGTGGCACCGCGTTCGACTCCGTGTCAATCACTGTCCTCGAAGAACACCGTCCGATGCCACAATGACGCGGTGACTGCGCCTGCGACCCGCCTGACGTTGGTGAGCCACGCCAGAACCGATGCGATGCGCTCGGGCCGCTTCCCTGCCGACGAGCCACTCGACGAGGCGGGTGTGCGCGCACTCGCCGAGGTGACCGACTTTCCGCGTGCGGACCGCGTGGTGTCCGGCCCGGAGCTGCGGTCCCGATCCACTGCCGAGATCTTCGGCACCGACGTCGCCATCGAACCCGCGTTGGCCGATGTCGCGTACGGCCGGTGGTCCGGTCTCGAGATGACCGATCTGCCCGACGCCGACGCGATGGCCTGGCTCGGCGACCCGGCATTCACACCGCCGGGCGGTGAATCTCTGGACGCGTTGTTCGCTCGCGTCGAGGCGTGGCTCGACGAGGTCGGTTCGACGCCGGGCCGCACGCTGGCCGTGACCGCACCCGCAGTGATCCGGGCCGCGGTCGTGCTGGTGCTGGCGGCACCGGTCAGCTCGTTCTGGCGGGTCGACGTCGCACCGTTGACGCGCACCTCGATCCATCGCCGAGGGTCGCTGTGGACGATGGATTCGGTGGCGCAGAAGTCTCTCTGAATTCTTTCCGGCATCGATGGAACCGATCCGGGCACGGCGGCGTCCTACCTACCGACAGCCCAGTTCGTCGATCGCAGGGAGCGTGCTCATGACCGTCATCAAAGTCGATCCGGTGGCTCTGCAGCTCGCTGCCTCGGAACTCGATGCGGTCGCTGCCCGATTGCAGGCCGCCGTCACTGCGACGGCGCTTCCTGTTCGGCCGCTACCGCCGGGCACCGACGAGGTGTCGCTCTTGACCGATCGCTTCTTCGCCACCGCGGCCGATACCTTCGGCCCTGCTGCAGCACAAGGCATTTCGGAGCTACACCGGGCCGCCGAGGAACTGCGCAAGCAGGCCGCGGACTACCTGGCGACCGACGACGACACCGCCGGGGGCCTGCCGGGGCTCGCCGGCATCTGACGCACTCATCGACCGGCAGCGGTTTCGAAAACGACACGGGGGCTCGAACATCATGGGGGCTGGACAATGACGCTCGGTGTGACAGGTGTGGTCTGGCTACCACGAACTGCGACAGGAAATTCGACGCGACTGTTGGGGCCCGGACCGGTGCCTCTACATGTCGCAGGCGGGGCCTGGGGTTCGGTGGCCGCGGCCTTCACCGAGGCCTCGGTGAGCATCGCCGCGATCACGACAGCCCTGACCGCGGGCTGGGAGGGTGAGTCGGCCCTCCTCGCGCAGGCAGCCCTCGCCCGGTTCGCCACGTGGACCGGAGCCACCGCACTGAAGGCGGCGGCACTGTCGATCGAAGCCCCCGCCGCAGGAACCTCCTACGGCGTCGCACTGGCCACCATGCCGTCGCTCGTCGAGATCGGTGCCGTGCAAGCTGCCAAGGTGACGGCTGCGTCGACCGGCGGTGCACTGAACGGAAGTTACGAGGCAGCCGAGGTCGCAGATCGATTGCTCGACATCCGCGCAGCCATGGTCATGGAGGGATTCGAGCTGGTCTCCTCGCACCTGATCGCGAAGACGACGTTCGATCATGCGCCCGCCATCGTGTCCGAGTCCGGCAGTGGTCTCGGCAAATTCGCCAACGGTGCGCTGATGACGTCCCCCGTTCAGGCTGCGGTCGGCGGTCTGATGGCCGCGACGCAGAACCCAGGCGTCGCAGCCGCAGCCGGGCAGCTCGGCAGTGCCGCCACCTCGATCGCCGGAACAGGCGTGTCCACGGTGGCCACCGCGGCATCGAACCTGGTCTCGACGCCGCCGCCGAGTGGACCCGGATCCGGCATCGGCCACTCCTTCGCACCCGGTGGTTCGGCATCTCTCGCCGTCGGGCCGGCGTCCACCCGTCCGGTGGCATACGGCGGACTGGGCGGAAGCAGCGGCAGCATCGGCGGCGGGCTGGGAATGCCCGGTTCGGCGTCGAGTCCCCTCGGCGGTGGATCGGCACTCACGGGTGCAGTCCAGAGCAGTCCTGCCACTACGGTCGGCGCACCGACCGCAGCCGAGGGTGGTCTCGCTCAGCGCGGAACCGGTGCCGGTGCTGCGCCCGTATCGGGCACACGGGCGCAGGACGACGACGAACACGACACCCCGGAATACCTCAAACAGTTCGAGCATTTCGCCGACGGCCGCACGGTGGGACCGTCGGTCATCGGAGCAGACCCAGCCCTCGACAACATCAGTGAGAACGGCCGGTGATCGACTTGGGAACCGTGCCGGTGGGCCACACACTGCCGAGTGCCGCACTCGGTGTCGACGAGATGGATTTCCTGGTCGACGAACTCTCGATTGCCGAACTACCCGTCGTGCTCGACGTCTTTCCACGCTTCGACGACGCGACAGCCCGCGACCGTGCTGTCGACCGCGGCCGTCAGGCCCTCGCGGCGGCAGGGCTGTGGGATGGCTCCGCGGTCCACGAGGACGTTCGCCACTGGCTGCGGGTCATGGAACAACCCCGCTGGTACGTCTCGGCGCGACAATTCGAGGGCGACACCGTTCCTGTGACTCGGATCTGCATCGCATCCGACGACACCATCGCGGTGTCGGCGGTACGGCGAGAGAACATCGTCACCCTGCGCGTCATCGCCGGGGATCCGGCTCGCGACCTCGTCTCGTCGCTGGGATCGGCACCGCCGTTCGATCCCGGCAGCATCAACGCGCCCACCGACCTGCTGGCCGAGGCACTGGACGCGGCACCGTCCGACGTGGGCGGCACCGCTTCCCGTCTGCGTAGCATCGGAATCGCCGACGACCGGGCCCTCACTCTGGCCTCGGCGATGGCCACGTGCGCGGGCAGGACCGAGATCACGGCCGTGACCCGCAGGCACGGGACTCGGCGCGGGGCCGGGCGTCCGGTGGCCCTGTTCGACACCCGCGCCGGACGAATCGTCGCCACCTCCACTGTCGCCGCGGACGGTCGTTCGTGGAGCTCGTTGACCGGCGCGTCGGATCACCGGGTGACCGCGGCTCTGACAGAGCTGATCTCGTCGGCCAAGGACCCAGCGACCACGAACCCAGCGATCGGCAATCCAGCGATCAGCTGATCGGGTTGTCTGCCTTGTCGCTGCCCTTGCCCTCGAACGGCGGCAGGAACGTGCCCCACTTGGCGCATGCCCAGCCACCGTCGGGTAGCGGCAACAGCTCGATTGTCTGGGTGTTGTCGAGATGGTTGTCTGCGGCGAAGGTGCCGTCGACACCGGTGAGGGCCGCCGCGACCAGTCGAATTGCGGCCCCGTGGCTCACGACGACGACGTCTCCGGCGGTGTCGTCACCCAGGTACTGTCCACGCAGCTCGTCGAGCACCGGGACGTAGCGCGCCAACACTGCGCGCCCGCTCTCGCCGCCCGGCGCGGCTGCATCCAGATCTCCGGTATGCCACCGGTAGAAGATTTCGGTGAACAGTCGGTGCGCCTCGGGATCGTCTCGATCTTCCAGTTCTCCGGCGGACGTCTCCTGGATACCGTCGGTCACGACGAGGGGCACTCCGGTGCCGCGCTCGACGTAGCCCGCAGTCTGCTTGGCGCGCAGAGCAATCGACGAGACCAACACGGCGGGAGGATTACCCAACCGTGTCTGCGCGTACGCCTCGGCTTGCCGGTGACCCAGCTCGGTGAGTTCGGCTCCCGGCGGCGCTGTGTCCAGCTTCTTCGCGACGTTGGAGACGGTCTGCCCGTGCCGAACGAGAATGAGCTTGCCCATCACAGATCACCCCGACCGAAACGGATTTCGGACAACCACTGCACGTGCTCGTCGATCGGTTGCGGCACCGAACCTCCCGATGTCGTTGCTGTGGGCCATGATCCGAGGAAACGTAGTGGCATCTTCCGGTGGAACGCGGTCAGCGCCTCGGCGACGAGGGGATCGTCCACATGCCCGGCGCAATCGACGAAGAACATGTAGGTGCCCAATTGCGAACGGGTAGGGCGTGATTCGATGAACGTCAGATCGATGTTGCGAATTCCGAACTCCGCCAACGCTGCCGGCAGCGTACCCGGGTCGTTCGGCGGCTTCAGCACCACCGAGGTGCGGTCGGCACCGGTGCGGGCGGGCACCGGCTGCGGCGGAGTCACCAGCACGAAGCGGGTGCGCGCACCCTCGACGTCGATGATGCCGTCGGCCAACGTCGGCAATGAGAGCCGCTCCCCGGCCAAGCGTGTCGAGACGGCGGCGTCGACCACGCCGGCGGCAACATCTTCTGCTGCACCGGCATTCGAGGTCGCGGACTGCACGACGGCGTCGGGCATCGTGGCCTGCAACCACTGCCGGACCTGGCTGAGGGCGATGGGGTACGCGCTGATCGTGCGGGCCGAGTCGAGAGTGACACCGGGTCCGCCGACGATGGTGAACGCGACCTCGATCTCCGTCTCGGCGACGATCTGCAATCGCCGTCCTTCGGACAATGCGTCGAGCGTCGGCGGCACGGCCCCCTCGATGGAACTTTCGATGGGAACCACTGCGGCGTCGGCGGCACCGGATCGAACGGCCTCGAGCGCCGCGGGCGGGCTCGCGGCCGACACCCTCTGGACGTCCCCGCTCAGGCCGACCCCATCGAATGCGCCGAGCGTTTCGAATTGCGCCAGCGCCATCTCCGTGAACGTTCCCGATGGGCCGAAGTAAGCGATGCGAGGCACGTCTCGAGGTTACGTTGTCGACGTCCCCGAAGCGATCAAACCGACGTCGACCAGCCGGGCGCGGGCGGCGACGGCGTCGGCGATCTCGACCCCCAGCAGTACCTCCCGCACGGCCTCGGCGGCCTCGGGTATGAGCTTGCGCAGAGCGTCGACATTCGGCGCGGCCAGAGCCGACGCGATGTCGTCTCCGCGCAGCGATGCCACCGTCGCCGCGAGGATCGCGATCACCTCGTCTCCGGTGTCGGCGCGGGCGACCAGACCGACATCGGCATGCGAGACGACGGCGAGCACGTCGGCGATACGCCGCGCCGTGTCGCCGACACCGATGCCGGGGGTCCGATGAGCGGCAACGATGGTCTCCGCGGTCTCGGCCACGTCGATCGCGTCGAACACCGGGAAGACGACGAGGGGCGAGGGCAGCCGTAACCCGAGCGCGTCGGCGAGATGCTCGGGGACCGCGTCGACCTCGAATCGAACGGCTTCGTAGTTGCCTGCGCTCGAGGCCCGGAGCTCGTCCGGGTCGATGTCGAGTCGCACGACGATGCGCCCGAGGTTCTCGGTGGGCGGCAGCGTCAGCAGGGTCGAGGCCAGCACGACGGGCGGGCCGTACTCGGCGGCGCGTGGAGCAGCCTGCACGGCAGGGGCATCGGCGCAGAACGGCTGCAGCAGTCCGGCGACGAGCGCGTTCGGATCTGGTCGGTGCGGCACACCGAGGGTCAACGGAATCGGCACGTCTTCACGGTAGTCCCAGCTTGCCCTTGCGATACCCGCCACATCCGGCTAACTTAGGGGCACGTTACTTAGGTATGCCTCACCTACTGGCCATTCAACTGTACCGATCGCATCGGAGGAGCCCATGCTCGGCGCAACCACCACCACCGGACCGTCCACCGCCGAGCGCGTACGCAGCGCCTGCATGCGCGCCGAGGGTGCAGCTCTCGTGATCGACGGCAGCGACCCCGTCGTGACGTCCCTGCACCACCTGCGCCCCAACGGCGAGATGATTCTGGCGGTCCCCACCGATTCCCTCGACGACGCGATCAGGTGGCAGTCCTCCCGCGCCGGCGTTCCTGCCGTCGTCGAGCTCACCGATCACGCACCTCTCGCATTGCGCGAACCGGTGCGGTCACTGGTGTGGCTGCGCGGAGAATTGCGCCCGGTGCCGGAATCGCTGATGCGCCCGATGGCCGGCGCGGTGGCCGCCGAGCATCCCCACGCGGCACTGCTCGACGTCGGCCACACCACCTCCCTGGTGCGTCTGATCGTCGGCTCCGCAGTGGTGGCGGACAGCACCGGAGCCGAGCCGGTCGACGTCGACTCGCTGCTGGCAGCCGAGCCCGATCCGTTCTGGGAGATGGAAACGAGCTGGCTCGAGCACCTCGACTCCGATCATCCCGACCTCCTCGCGCAACTGTCCCGACGCCTCCCACCGTCGCTGCGGCAGGGACGCGTGCGTCCGCTGGGCATCGACCGCTACGGCATTCGTCTGCGTATCGAGGGCGAGTGCGGCGACAACGACGTCCGGTTGGGCTTCGCCGCGCCCGTCGACGACACGATCTCCCTGAGCCGGGCCCTCCGGGTCCTCGCCGGTTGCCCGTTCCTCAACGGTCTGCGCGCCCGGGGCTGACGCCGCCGCGAGGCACAACAGGGCACACTCGTGCCGTGATCGACTTCAGGAATTGGTTGACGCCACCGCCGCCGGAGAGCGCCGCTCCACCGCCTGATGCTCGCGAACGCACGACCATCAAGGTCGAGATCGCGATCGTGCTGCTGGTGACGTTCGGCCTCAGTGGCATGAGCAGCATTCTCTCGCTGGTCGAGGATGCCCTGCAGACCGCAGCGCTGTCCGATCAGACGGTCGCCCTGAACTCCTCGCGATCGAGCTTCAGCGTCATCGACCTGCTGTTCCAGCTGCTGAGCATCCTGCGCCTGTGCGCGTGGGGAGCATTGGGGCTGTACCTGCTGTGGCGAGCAGATCTGGCACCGCGTGCGATCGGACTGGCGAAACCGCGCCTGAAGATCGATCTCGGCCACGGCGTCGGGCTCGCGGCACTCATCGGGCTGCCGGGTCTCGCGCTCTACCTGGTCGGCAACGCCCTGGGATTCAATCTGAACGTCGTCCCCAGCGCGCTCGACGACCACTGGTGGCGAGTGCCCGCCCTGATTCTGTATGCGCTGGCCAACTCCGGTGCCGAGGAGATCATCGTCGTCGCCTACCTGATCTCTCGACTCCGCCGACTCGGCTTGAGCGAGAACAAGTCCTTGCTGTGCTCCTCGCTGCTGCGCGGGAGTTATCACTTCTATCAGGGGGTGGGCGGCGGCGTCGGCAACTTCCTGATGGGTCTGGTGTTCGGCCGATACTGGCAGCGCACCGGGAGGCTGTGGCCACTACTGATCGCGCACGCACTCATCGACATCGTCGCGTTCGTCGGTTACGCCCTGCTGCGCGAACACCTGGCGTGGTTGCCCTGATGGGTACAGTCGATTCGTGAACGACGACGATCGCTACGGACGGCACGGCGCGCCGAATCGGCGTACCCCGCCGCCGAGCCAGCCGCCGCCACCGCGTCGACCACCCGGCCAGCAGCCCCCTCCCCCGCCTCGGCGCGCCGGTGGGGCCCCTGGACAGCCACCGCCGCCACCACGTCAGTACCGACCCGGTCCGCCGCCGGTTCCGAACCCCCGTCGGTACAACCCGGAACCTCCCGCGGAGCGAGGGACCCCTCGCCGTCCGGGGCCCGCACCCGAGGGCACCGAATTCATCAGGCGCGACGG
This sequence comes from Rhodococcus sp. 05-2254-5, assembly GCF_002258575.1. Classification (NCBI taxonomy): domain Bacteria; kingdom Bacillati; phylum Actinomycetota; class Actinomycetes; order Mycobacteriales; family Nocardiaceae; genus Rhodococcus; species Rhodococcus sp. 05-2254-5. The sequence continues at coordinate 131,137 of NZ_NOZG01000006.1, forward strand.
CCGCCCGGCCGCTCCCCGCCACGGTGCCCCGGTCCCACCGCAACAGGCGTGGTCGCAGGCACCCGAACCCGGCCCTGCCGGTTCCATTCCACCGAACTCGACGCGCCAGTACTCCCGCGCTGCCGAGGACGAGGCCGGGCGCACCGGGTACGCACCGCGCCAACAGCCGGAACCGTACGTCGACGAGCGCAGGCAGCCACCGGCTTCTCCGCAGCGCGCCTTACGACGACCGGAACCAGCTCGGCCACAACGCGATTCACGTCCCCCCAAGGTTGCGAAGCCGCGCAAGCGTCGGCGCTGGGGCCGTCGCTTCCTGATCGTCCTGCTCGTCCTCGTTCTGGGCATCGGCGGCATCGTCTACTACGTCGACAGTTCGCTCACGCGAGTCGACGCCCTGACCTCGTACCCCGGCAGGATCGGCGACACCCCGGGCACCAATTGGCTTCTCGTCGGATCGGATTCACGAGCCGGCCTGACGCCGGAGCAGGAAGCATCTCTCGCGACCGGCGGCGAAGTGGGCCCCAGCCGCACCGACACCATCATCATGATCCACATCCCCGAGGGCGGCGGGGCGACGACGATGGTCAGCCTGCCCCGCGATTCGTACGTGCCGATTCCGGGTAACGGCGAGGACAAGCTGAACGCGGCGTTCGCATTCGGCGGGCCGTCCCTGTTGGTGCAGACGGTCGAGGGCGCGACGGGTGTACACATCGATCACTACGCCGAGATCGGCTTCGGTGGTTTCGCCGGAATCGTCGACGCCGTCGGCGGGGTCAACGTGTGTGTGCAGAACGCGATCGACGATCCGTTGGCGGGCATCAACATTCCCGCGGGCTGTCAGGATCTCGACGGTTCCGAGGCACTCGGCTTCGTGCGATCCCGCGCGACCGCATTGGCCGACCTCGACCGGATGAACAACCAGCGGGCCTTCATGTCCGCTCTGCTCGACAAGGCAACCAGCGCTTCCACTTTCCTCAATCCTTTGAAACTCTGGCCGTTGGTGTCCGATACCGCGTCGTCGTTGAGTGTCGACGACGGAGACCACATCTGGAACCTGGCCGGGTTGGCCTGGGCGATGCGAGGTGGGCCGGTGACGACGACCGTGCCGGTCGGCGGCTTCCAGGACTCCGATGTCGGCAACGTCCTCGTGTGGGACGACACCAGGGCACCGGCATTCTTCGACGCCATCGCTCAGGATCGGGAAATTCCGGCAGATCTGCTGACCGGCGGCCCCTGACGGGGGCGTGCGGCCGGTACGTTGTGGATCATGACATTGCCGTCGCATGAGTCCGCCACCTCGTTTCACGATCTACTGCGCGCCCAGGTTCGGTACGAGTTCACCGCCTCGCAGCAGTACGTCGCGATCGCGATCTGGTTCGACCGCAACGATCTTCCGCAGTTGGCGCACCGCTTCTACGCCCAGTCGGCCGAAGAGCGTCGGCACGCCATGATGATGATTCGGTTCCTCATCGACAACCGACTCGAGGTGGACGCGTCGGGCATCGACGACGTGGTGACCGCGTTCGATTCGGTCGCCGAACCGGTGGAGTTGGCGTTGGCGCAGGAGGTGGCGGTCACCGATCGGGTCACCGCGCTCGCACAGGCGGCCAGAGCCGAGGGCGATTACATCGGGGAGCAATTCATGCACTGGTTCCTCACCGAACAGGTCGAGGAAGTAGCCGCGATGCAGAGCCTGCTCAACATCGTGCGGCGAGCAGGTTCGGATCTGTTCGACATCGAGCAGTACGTGGCTCGCGAGCTCGGCTCGGTGACCCGCGCCACCAACGCACCCAAAGAGGCCGGAAGCGCGTAACTAACGCCCTGCTCAGAGGGGACATTTAGGATTCACTGTATTAGGCTACGTTCGCCTCAATAAGGCTCGACTTGGATGACAATGCCCTCTGACCAGGCATATTGTCCTCACCATGAGCGCAGACATCAAAGAAACGAACCACACCAAGTTCCACGCACTTCTTCGCGACCAGATCCGCAACGAGTTCAATGCCTCGCAGCAGTACATCGCCACCGCCGTCTACTTCGCGAATGTCGACCTGCCGCAGCTGGCCAAGCACTTCTACGCGCAGTCGGTCGAAGAGCGTAACCACGCGATGATGATCGTCCAGTACTTCCTCGATCGCGACATCACCGTCGAACTGACCGGTGTCGACGCGTCGAAGTCCGTGTTCACCGACCCGCGTGAGGCCATCGCCCTCGCATTGGCACAGGAGGAGACGGTCACCGAGCAGATCATCGCTCTGGCGAGCACCGCCCGCGAAGAGGGCGACTACCTCGGCGAGCAGTTCATGCAGTGGTTCCTCAAGGAGCAGGTCGAGGAAGTTGCCAGCATGAAGACCTTGCTCAACATCGCAGACCGCGCCGGCCACAACCTGTTCGACCTCGAGCAGTTCGTTGCCCGCGAGATGAACACCAGCGTCGTCGCCGATGCAGGCGCACCCACCGTCGCCGGCGGATCGCTGTAATTTCGCTCCACGCGACACGCATCGACGAGTAACGCGAGAGATCTCGCGCTCATACGGGTGGTCGTCGGACAAGCAGCCCTTGTCCGACGGCCACCCGACGTGCGTTTCGGTGCACCAACTTTCGGGCCGCCGCACCTCTCGGTTGGGCTCGACTGCTCAGCGCAGGGTGACCTGACGGCCACGAAGGCCGTCCCGCGAACGCAGCTGCGCTCCCGTGAGCGGGGCGTCGACGGCAAGAGCCTCGTTCAGCTTCTCCCCGAATTCCTTTGTCGGAGCAGCCCATTCGGTGGGATGCATCTCCGGATCGAGATCGAACACCGGCACCAGCAACCCGTGCGTACGGAACGAGCCTGCGTACCGCGAGCCCTCACCGAGATTCAGGTCTCCGGCAGCGTGCAACCGTGCGAGGGCGAGCATGACGTCGTCCTCGCTCTCCGGGCGAACCCACCGGATGTGCGCCTTGTCGCCGGCATCGACCCACCATGCTGCAACGACGCCGTCCGCCTCGATCCGCGCCGAGGGCATGATCGCCTGATTCGCGCGCTCCACGGTTGCGGCCACATCGGCTGCGGGAGTGGCACTTTCCGGGATCCACCAATTGAAATCCTGATGCACGGTGATCTCGAGGAGTGCGGACGGGTCGAGGACATCGGTCAATGCGGGGGTGTTCTCGTCCACCTTCGAAGCTTCGAGCGACTCACCTGCGGGAGCGGCGGCGACCCAGCCCAACGCGCTACTGATATCTGCTGCAACGTCTTTCGACTGCAACTGCACCTGCAGGCCGACGAATCCTTCTACAGTGCCCGCCTCTTCGCGTACCAGAGCGGCGACGGCTCCCGGCAATACCGTTGCCAGAGTGACGGTGCGGCCGCCGGACGTGATCGGCGCGGTGGCGGTGGCCGAAGGCACGAATTCGCGCAGCGCCACCAGGTCGCATTCTGCGGCCAGGCCCTCGAACGGCCGCGTCGTCCCCGACTCGAGGCTGGCGCGCTCGGCCTCACGCTGCGCGAGCTTGGCCGCCCGGTTGCTGTCCTGCTTCGGTCCGCTGTTTCTTTTGCTCTTACCCACGCCAGAAAACCTACACGTTCTTCGATTCCAGCCAGGCGCGCGTTCGTCCGGGATGGTTGGTCGCGATCCACCCGACACCGAGTTCGCGGCACAGGTCCACGTCCTCTTTCTCGTCGACCGTCCACACGTAACTGGCACGGCCCGACGCGGCTGCTCGATCGACGAGCGTCGGGTGCTCACGCAACGCCCGGATCGACGGACCGACCGCGGTGGCACCGACGGTCGTCGCTGCTCCGCCGCCCAGATAGTGCGAGCTGTCGCCGAGGAGGACCGTCGGAAGCATCGGTGCCGAGCGGCGCACTCGCCACACGGCCGAGGGCGCGAAAGACATGATGACCGCCCGCGAATGATCCGCCGAGGCAGGCGCTCCGATGCCGAAGTGGTGCAGCTCGGCCAGCACCGAGGCCTCGATCAGCGAGCCGAAGCGCACCGGATGCTTGGTTTCGATGAAGAGCTTGACCGGCTTGCTGGTCCAATCCAGAATCAGCGCGATCAGGTCGTGCAGCGTCAGAAGTTCGGCGGGTTCGTCAGCATCGCCGTAGTTCAACCGGGCGAGCTCGTCGAAGGTCATCTCGCTGACGATTCCGGTGCCGTTCGAGGTTCGGTCGACGCGGCGGTCGTGCACGCACACGATGCGGCCGTCCTTCGTGAGCCGGACGTCGCATTCGACGCCGTCCGCTCCCTCCCGCAACGCGAGATCGTAGGCGGCGAGCGTGTGTTCCTTCTTCGCCGCAGATGCTCCTCGGTGCGCGACGACCAAAGGGCCGCGTCGGTCCGGGCTCACGAGACCGTCACCGCCCGGTCGTCCTTCTCGGCCCCGGAGTCCGCACGAGCTGCGTCGGCCGGCTCGGTCTCGGTCTCGGCCTGCTCGGTCTCGGACTGCGTGGCCTCGGACTGCGTGGTCTTTCGCTCGACGCTGGGTGCGATGACCCAGCGGGTGGGACGAGACAGCGCCGAACCGCGCAGGGTGCGGCCCTCGAGTCGGCGCATGACGGCCAGGGTCAGCACCGCGGAAACTGCGGCCACGAGCGCCACGACGGCGGCGAGCAGAACGCCGTCGGCGCGGGCTTGCAGTGTGTTGCGCAGACTCCACAGCACCTGCACGACGACCAGCGCGTTGCTCGTCGCCCAGACGGCCCACCAGATCCGGATCAAGGTGAGCTGGCGGTAGACGTCGCCGTCGGCTTCGGCTCGGAGGCGGACGATCTCCGTCAGGTACACCCCGGGCATGACGATCCGAACAAGAGGCAGCATCGAGAGCAGCAGCATCCATCGCACCGACCGCGGCTCGGTCGCACCGACCGATGCGTAGGCCAGCCGGCGTTGCCGAATCAGCCAGCAGGACGTCGTGATCAGCGCGAGCAGACCGACGATGAGCGCGCCGACCTGTGCGAAATAGACCAGCGCATCGGAAATTGCCAGCGTGATCGGCGACAGCAATCGGGTGCGGTTGTACAGCAGAATTCCGTAGCGAAACAACTCGGCGAACGCCGCCAGCCCGAGCAGCAGCGCCGTGATCCAGACGAACGTCTGCGCGTTGGCTGCGTACTGCTCGACGCGCCCGGCGGGCTTGAGTGCTGCGGGGTCGCGTGGGGTGTCGCGCAGCCCCCAGGTGGGCGTCGAGTCGTAACGCGGAGTGGGGGTCGGTGCCGCGACCCGGGCGAGACCGACGGCCTTGTTCTTCGACGACGCAGGCCGCGCAATCCAACGAAAATTGCGGCGGCCCTGTGCCGGTGCCCGAGCGGACACCGGCGAGAGCAGCACGCCGTGGCAGCGGGGGCACCACGTACCCGGCCGTGCGCCGACCGCCCAGCGAGTGCTGCAGCGGGCGCAGACCTGGAACGCCTGTGCGCGCCCCTGCGGTGCCGACATCTAGATGATTCTCGCTTCGTCCGAATCGTCGTCGCGCTGGATCGGCCTACCGGCGGCATGCCAGTCGAGCATCCCGCCCTCGACGTTGATGGCCTCGTAGCCCACGCGATTGAGGTATTCGACGACCCGAGCCGAGCGCCCGCCGGCTTTGCAGACGACGTAGATCTCGGACTGGTTGTCGATTTCGCCTGCTCTGGACGGAATGTCGCCCATCGGGATGTGCACGGCACCGGGTGCATGTCCGGCCTGCCACTCGTCGTCTTCTCGGACGTCGAGCAGCACTGCCGCTTCCGGGAACGGCACCGGAAGGCGGTCTACGGTGACGGCGGGTGACTGCTCGGGGTGAGACACCTCTCGATCTTGTCACGGGTGCGATCGCGACTGCCACTCGTGCCCGCCTGACGATGGATGGCCCCAGCTATGACCTACGTCACTTTGGCTCAACAAAGTTATCCACAATATCCACAGGTTGATGCACAGAATCGGGGCCCGTGCCGGTTTCTATCCACAGGTCACGGCCTCACAACTGATTGCCGGTGTATCGAGTACCAACGAAGGCTGTGGATCGATCGTGATTTGACACAGCTGTTGTCTGCGGTCGTTTATCCAAGCTGATTACCCTGGCAAACATGACTTCTCACTCCTCGGTCGAGCTACGCGTCTTCACCGAACCGCAACAGGGCGCAACCTACGACGACCTCCTCCGGGTCGCCACAGCCGCGGAGGAATTCGGCTACGGTGCCTTCTTCCGATCCGACCATTACCTCGCGATGAGCGGCGACGGGTTGCCCGGCCCCACCGACGCGTGGATCACCCTGGCCGGCCTGGCCCGTGAGACGTCGACCATCCGGCTCGGCACGCTCGTCACCTCCGCCACATTCCGCTACCCCGGCCCACTCGCCATCAGCGTCGCGCAGGTCGACGCCATGAGCGGTGGCCGCGTCGACCTGGGGTTGGGTGCCGGCTGGTTCGAGGACGAGCACAAGGCGTACGGCCTGCCGTTCCCGGCGCTCGGTGAACGCTTCGACCGACTGGAAGAGTCCCTCGCCGTCATCACCGGGTTGTGGGAAACACCGACCGGCGAGACGTTCTCGCACCCGGGAACCCACTACCCCGTCACCGATTCCCCCGCCCTCCCCAAGCCCGTCCAATCGCCGCGTCCACCCATCCTCATCGGCGGCGGAGGCAAGAAGCGCACCCCGGCCCTGGCCGCGAAATACGCGGATGAATTCAACATCCCCTTCGCCTCGCTGGCCGACACCGAAACGCAGTTCGGACGCGTCCGCGCCGCCTGCACTGCCGCCGACCGTGACCCCGATTCCCTCGTCTACTCCAACGCACTCGTCCTGTGCTGCGGCCGCACCGAAGAGGACATCGCCCGACGCGCGGCCGCCATCGGCCGCGACGTATCCGAACTCCGCGAGAACGGGGCCGCGGGAAGTCCCGCCGAACTGGTCGACAAAATCGGCCGCTTCGGGGCCATCGGCGCGACTCGCGTGTACCTGCAGACCCTCGACCTCACCGATCTCGATCACCTCGAACTGGTCGCCTCCGAGGTCATCCCGCAGCTCTGATCTCCCCCGCCCCCCCATCCGCCCCAGTCCACTCAACGTGACATTGACCCCCGAAAAGGCCACCAAATGTCACATTGACTACCCAGCAGGGGCGAGTAGCCGGCGAGGCCGACACCCGGGTGATGTCGGTCGACCGCAGATGTCGGGTCGGCGGGAGATCGAGCGCAGTCGTGCCACCCCAGTCCACTCAACGTGACATTCACCCCCGAAAAGGCCACCAAATGTCACATTGACTACCCAGCGGGGGTGACTACCCAGCGGGGGTCACTACCCAGCGGGCTGGGGTCAAGCGGCAGATCGGGTGCGTAGTTGTCGGTATCGCGTGCTGATATGTCGTGCTGCGGGCAGTTCGATCCAGCGGTAGAGGATTTCGGCGAGTGCGGCGGTGCCGGTCAAGAAGGCCAGGACGGCGGCGGTGGGTCCGAAGTGCGGTTCCACGGCTGCGTAGATGCGGTAGAGCACAAGTGTGTGGATCAGGTAGATGGCGTAGCTGCGGGTGCCGATCCAGCCGATGATGGGCCAGCGGGTGATGGGTCCGTCGTATCGGGCGAGGATCAGCACGGTGCCGGTGACGACGAGCAGTGACCACAGGTAGGTCTCGCCCATCCAGAAGGTGTGGACGTCGATGGCGAGGCGGATCACTTCGATTTGTGCGACGACGCCGATGACGATCCAGCGCCAGGTGACGAGTTTCGCCCAGCCGAGGTAGAAGATCTGGCCGAGGAACAGGGTGGGCAGTACTCCGGCGACTTTGGTGAGGAACGGGATGGTGTACGGCTGCGGCAGGTAAAGGTTCCAGAGGATCACCAGTGTGCAGAGTGCAGCTCCGATGAGGGGCACGGTGATCGGGCTTGCTCGGAGCGCCGAGCGCATTGCGACGCAGTAGAGGTAGAACACGATCTGTACGACGAGTGTCCAGGTGACGCCCAGTACGGCGACCTCGGGTCGGAGGAAGAAGCCGCCGAGGAAGAAGCTGAGTACGGCCTCTCCGTTGCTGATTCCGGGTTGTCCGCTGAACATGCCGTTGACGCCGAGTTTGACGAGTACGACGGCCAGGGCGATGGCGAACCAGAGGGCGGGCACGAGTCGGGCGAGGCGCGCGACCATGAAGTCCCGACGCGATTGCCGCATGGCGGATCGGGTGATGAGCAACCCGGTGAGCAGCATGAACATGCTCACGCCCACGAAGGAGAGGTGGAGGTTGAGGCCTACGTCGTCGATGAGGACGAGGTTGACGATGTCGAGCATCCACCAGTCGCCGCCGACGTCGTCGAGCAGGTAGAACGAGATGTGCGAGTAGAGGACGGCGCAGACGGCGATGACGCGCAGGAGATCGGCACCGTTCATCTGGACGCGGGGCGCGGTCACGGCCGGTGCGGGGGCGGACTCGTCGACCGAATTTCGGTTCGGACGGTCCCCTTTCACACCCTCGAGTTTAGGTTCCGTTCATGGTGTGGACCAATTCGGCGCTGTTACGCAACTATTTCGTGACAATCGCAGGTTTTCGCAGCCCAGGAATTCGACTGTCTTGTTCACGTGGATTTATTCCGAGAAAAGCATCTCGGTTACAACGGTTGCACAAGGGGTAGGAATGAGATTGGGTTGAACCCTACGAAAGATCCGCAGTAGGACGAACGTGCCCGCATCACGCGATGGGCACGGCGTCGTTAGAGAAGGGAACCACGTGTCCGAGTACACCTTGCCCGACCTTGATTTCGATTACTCCGCCCTCGAGCCGCACATCTCGGGCGAGATCAACGAGCTCCACCACTCCAAGCATCACGCCACCTACGTCGCCGGTGCCAACACCGCGCTCGAGAAGCTGGCTGCAGCCCGCGAGGCCGAGGATCACGGCAGCATCTTCCTGCTGGAGAAGAACCTCGCGTTCCACCTCGGTGGACACGTCAACCACTCCATCTGGTGGAAGAACCTCTCGCCCAACGGTGGCGACAAGCCCGAAGGCGAACTCGGTGCCGCGATCGACGACCAGTTCGGTTCGTTCGACAAGTTCCGCGCACAGTTCACCGCTGCTGCCAACGGCCTGCAGGGCTCCGGCTGGGCAGTGCTCGGCTACGACTCGCTGGGCAAGAAGCTCCTCACCTTCCAGCTCTACGATCAGCAGGCCAACGTGCCGCTGGGCATCATTCCGCTGCTGCAGGTCGACATGTGGGAGCACGCGTTCTACCTGCAGTACAAGAACGTCAAGGCCGATTACGTGAAGGCGTTCTGGAACGTCGTCAACTGGGCCGACGTCCAGGCTCGTTTCGAGGCCGCCACGTCGAAGACCCCGGGCCTGATCTTCCCGTAGGTTTCGAGATTGCCGCACGACGCGCAATCGCAGACAGGGCCACCGCGTTCGACGCGGTGGCCCTGTCGCATTTCGAAGGTCACGCCCTCCCGGCGGCGGGCACCGACCCGATGGTTGCGACGCCGTGGTCCGGTCTCGCGACGTCCTCGGAACGGCAGGTCGTTCGGCGCGGGGGCTCGGGATCGGGTGTCACGTGTACCTGCACGCTTCCCGACGTCGTCACCACCACAACATCCGACGCGACGCCGGACGACGTGACATCGGACGGGTGGACGTCGTCGATTCCGGTGAGCCCGTATTCGGTTCGTACTGCGTGTTCGGCGATCTGGGCGACGGTGTCGTCGGTGCAGCGGCCTCGGTAGTGGCGCAGCGTGAGATGCCCGCGATCGTGGTCGCCCACGACGGCCTGCGCGTTGGTCGGTTCGAGGTTGCCGTAGTAGCTGCCGTCCGGCAGGGCCACCATGCCCGCTGCGTATCGATCCCCGCCCAGGTGCGTCGATTCCCATACCCGCCCGCTGCGTCCGGCGAGGGCCGCCGCCACCGGCCGACCGAGCACCGCGCAGCACGGATCCTTCTTTCCGTGCGTGCAGACGAGGTAGAGCCGCTGGTCGACGCGAGTCCCGATACCAGGTGGGGTGCCCGCCGCAGCGGCTTCGAGCGGTAGTTCGAGTATCTGCTCGACGGTGTCGACCGTGTATTTCTCCAGCCATGGGCCGCGGCGACCCGAGTGCGCGAGAAACACCTGTCGCGTCTCGGTGGGTTCACGCCTGCCGTGCGTTTCTCGCACCAGTTGCGGGCGTATCCCGACGGCCTTGCAGCGACGCGAGAGTTCGGTGCCGATTCGACCCAGCGGCCCGTCCGGCCCCCACGGTTCGCGCCCCCACGGGCCTCGGTGCTCGATCAACACCCAGCCGTGTGCCCGTGCAGCTGTCCCGCGAAGCGATTCGTCGTTCTCGCGCGCCACTGCAGCGCAGCCGACCCAACGTTCGGATGCCGGCACGTCAGCCCCCGATTTCGGTCGCGGTCTCGACCAGGGCCTGGGCGGTCAGCACGTTGCCGAAGAGAAAATCCTTGGACGGAAGCTCGGTCACCCGAGCTCCGAGACCGGTGAAGAGCGGGTTCTGCCGCAGTTGCGCCACGGCGTCCTCCGTCCCGGCATCGGTGAGCAGAAGGATGTCGTCGGCCGCCAGCACGTCGATCAGTTCCGGGCTGACGTCGACCGTCTGCACCGCGTCGGATCCGCGATCCTGCTGTGCGGGCGCGCGGTAGCCGAGATCGGCCAGGACGGCGTAAGGAAACGATCCGTCCTGCGTCATGTACCGCAACGAGTCGGTGCGCACTCGCGCGACGGTCAACGTGCTGTTTTCCCGAGGTGAGCGTGACTCGGATTCGTCGACCGCCTGCCGATAGTCGGCCAGCAAACCGTCGGCGATCTCCTGCCGATCGAAGATTCCCGCCAGCTGCTGCAAGGTGTTCTGCCACGAGGCCGGGGTGTATTCCACGACGACGGTCGGCGCGATCGGGGCGACCCGCTCGTACAGCGCTCGGTTGTCCTCACCCGTCGTTCGCATGACGATCAGGTCCGGTGCGGCGGCCGTCAGAGCCTCGATGTCGACGTCGGCGTCGACGGATCCGATGTCGATCGGTTCGGTGGTGAGCCGATCCCGGACGACGGGTGCGTAGTCACCGGTGAGCGGCGGCTTCACTGCCGCGACGGGTTGGATGCCCAACGCGACGACGGCTTCCAACGTGCGGTCGCCGTCGAGCACGGCCACGCGCTGTGGATCGACGGGAACACTCGTCTCATCGAACGCATGCTGCACGGTGCGAACCTCGCCGCCGGTCTCGCCCGGGGTCGATTCTTCCCGACTGCATGCGGCGACACTCAGGAATAGCGCAACGGACAGCAACGAGACGACGGTTCGCCGGGCGGATCCTCTGTTTTTCACCGCAGCAGCGTATCGGCTGCCGAGCCGCAGTGGGCCGGCTACGTTTTCGGCTGGCACTCTCCCCATCTTGTGTGCCAGCCGTTTTCGGGTCATTCTTCTCCTTACCCAACGTCGTGTACCCGGCTTCTGCCTCGTACCTGTCTGGGAGGGATGCGCAATGGACGATCGAGATCTCATCGGTGTCTCACCTTTTCACGCCGCCGGTCTACTGCGCGGGTTCGTGATCTCCGGTCGTTGGCCGGACACCACCAAGGAGTGGGCTCAATTCCTGGCGCTGGCCGTCCGGGTCGCGTCGATGCCGGGTCTGTTGGCGACGTCGACGGTGTTCGGGGTGCGGGAGGAGCTGCCCGAGGATCCGGAGCCGGGGACGGTCGGCCTGGTGTTGGCCGAGGGACCGGTGATCGGAGATTTCGCGTTGGCTCCCGGGCGGTTCTCGGACCATCAGCCGGCCGCGTTGCTGATGCTGCATCCACCGTCGGAGACGACGCCCTCTCTGCCGGAGTGCGCGGGCGCGGCGTCGGGTTGTGTTCTGCTGCCCGGTCTTCCGCATCTGGGCCTCGATCACCGGGCCGCGTGGGTGGAGGCAGAATCCGACGGCACCGTGACGTCGATGATCAGTCGGGTCGGCCTCGATCCGATCAGCGATCCCGACACCGCAGTTTTGGCGATGCTCCTCGCATCCTGACCGCTCCCCGTACACGATTTTTCGGGTCCCCAAACTTATTGGCGCATTGGACAATTGGAGAAACGGCACTTAAAGTCGTCTGCAGCGAAGGGGAGTAGCCCCCAATCAACGTGTCGACATACTGGTCGTTTTCCACGACCCGGCACCTGAACCGGTACTTCCGGTGGGCGAGACCTTCGGTCCGTTCGACGACCGAGGAGTCTGCTGTGCTGTCCGCTCTACTGTTGAGTTTCGCTGTCATTTTCGTGGCCGAGCTGGGTGACAAATCCCAGCTGATGGCCATGACGTTCGCCTTGCGCTACAAGTGGTACGTCGTCATCGGCGGAATCACCGTGGCCACGACCGTCGTGCATCTGGTCTCGGTCGCCGTCGGCCATTTCCTCGGTGTGTCCATCCCCACCGAAGCCATCTCGATCGTCGGCGGGCTCGCGTTCGTCGTGTTCGGTCTGTGGACCCTGCGCGGAGATTCGTTGTCCGACGACGAGGGTGCCAAGGCGTCGCGAGTCACCAAGTCGGCCTTCCTGGCCATCGCGTCCGCGTTCTTCCTCGCCGAACTGGGCGACAAGACGATGCTGGCCACCGTCACTCTGGCCGCCGACAACGACTGGGTCGGAGTGTGGATCGGCTCGACGGTGGGCATGGTCGCCGCCGACGCCCTCGCTATCGTGCTGGGTGCCGTTCTCGGAAAGCACTTGCCGGAACGCATAATTCAGTACGGTGCGGCCATTCTGTTCTTCGTCTTCGGCGCGGTCCTGTTCTTCGAGGGACTGATGCCGGGTACGTCGGCACCGTACGTGGCGGCCGCAGTCGTGGTGGCGATCTCGGCCCTCGTCGTCGCCGCTGCGTTCGTCCGACGCTCCCGCAGCGACGCACCGCAGGAAGTGGAGAAGCGCAGCACCACCGAAGACGTCTGACCTTGGTTTACACTCCTCGCGGAGGGGTGAATGAACGACAACCTGCAGGCGACGGGTAGCGACGCGGCACACCGTTCGACCGATCGGCTCATCAGGATCTTCGGCCGGTTCGTCGGTACCGGCTACGCGGCGTATCTACTGCTGCTCGTTCCCGACATCGCGCGCAGCAGCGTCACGGTCCCCGGGTGGTGGACCCCGGCCGCCGTGATCGTCGTGTTCGGTACCGGTCTCGCGTTCGGAGCCTTCACCTTTCACCCGAGCATCAGGGTCAGCCAGGTTGCGGGTTCGATCGCAGCGTTGGCGTTCCCGGTCATGGCCCTGCTGTGGTGGGTGGCCTGGGACGGGACCACCTTCGATCGGAGCGGAATGTTCCTGTCCGCATTCCCCGGCCTGGCCTCACTCGCGGCCGCGACCGTATGGCGACCCATCCCGGCATTCGTGCACACGGCCGTCTCGGTGGTGATCGTGCAACTGATCAATCAAGCTGTGCGAGAGCCGTTTCCTCGCAGCAACATCATCGCCGAAATATTCTTCGGGCTGATGTTCTGCACGGTGTTCGTCGCGGCGACTCTGGCCGCACTGCGTACCGGTCGCATTCTCGACGCCACCATCAGCGCCACCCACGGCGATGCCGCACGGGCGGCTGCGGCGAATGCACGCGAAGTCGAACGGGAACGGTTCGACGCCCTCATCCACGACGAGGTCATGTCGTCACTGCTGGCGGTCGCTCGCCAGGGCCGCACTGCCAGCCTGGCCCGTCAAGCACGTTCGGCATTGGCCCATCTGGACGGACTACACACCGACACTGCGACACACGATTTCACCGCCGACGACACGATCGCTCTGATGCGGGCCTCCGCATCGACAGTCGACGAGTCGATCGATTTCAGGGTCCGCGAGGACCCCGCCGATTCCTCGGCGAACTACCCTGCCGATGCGGTCCGGTCGATCGCGGGCGCACTAGCAGAAGCACTGCGCAACAGCGTCGTTCACGCTCAGGCGTCGACCAGATCGGTGACGGTCTCGCTGGCCCCGTCGGCAATGCGAGTCATCGTGCGAGACAACGGTATCGGCTTCGATCGACGCTCGGTGCCTCCGCACCGACTCGGCGTCGCCGTCAGCATCGAGGGGCGGATGCGTCAGCTCGACGGTGGTTCGGCCGAGATCGACACCTCCCGCCGCGGAACCACTGTGCGATTGAGCTGGGCGCGATGAACGGCGAGGATGTTCGCGACCTGCTGTCGATGAAGTCGGGGGCCGCGTACGCCGTCGCCGGCTTCTACATCCTCGCGTGCGCCGTGTGTGCGTCGGCGACGCTGAAGGGTATGTCCGCGGTGTGGCCGCCGTTCGTCTCGGTGCTGGTGTTCTCGGCCGCGGTTATCCTGCTGCTCAGAGCGCCGGGGGATCCACTGAGCCCACGGTCCACGGCGTTGCTCACGGTGTCCGGGCCGGTGGCCGCGTCGTTCGTCTTCGCCGTGGTGCCGGTGCCGCTGACCGGCAGTCTGCAGTCCTGGCCTCTGGGTATGTCCGTCGTGATCTACACGTTCATGTGTGTCCGTGGCCGCACGCCGGCCGCGTGGTTCGGACTCGCGCTCACCATGTCTGTCGTCGTCGGTTGGGCAGCCTGGACGGGTCAAGGCGCACTGTTCGGATTGTCGTTCAGCGCCATCAATATTGCTCCGTTGTTGATGGCGACGTTCTTCGCCTTCACCATCCGACCCCTCGGTGCAGCGATCTTCGAGCTCCGTGAACAATCCACCATCCGCATCGCCGCCCAGGCCGCCGCTGCGGCGGTACTCGAAGAACGTGACGCCCGCCTGGCCAGTCTCGATACGCTCGCCCGTCCGCTCCTGCAGCGCATCGCGGACGGCCCCGATCTCACCGACGAGGAAGTCCTGGCGTGCCGACTCCTCGAAGCCGAGCTCCGCGACACCCTGCGGGCCCGCGGGCTCGTACTGCCCGAGTTGGCCAGGGCGGCACGCTCGGCTCGCGCCCGCGGCGTCGAGGTCACGATGCTCGACGACCGAAGCCCCACAGCATTGAGCGAGAAGGTCCGCAACGACATCGCGGCGGGGGCGTCGAGCAGTCTGGACGGTGCCGTGACGGGATCGGTGACGGTTCGCTTGCTGCCTCCGGGCAGACCGGCCGCGGCGACGATCCTGCTCGACGACCTCGGTGACGGCGCTCAGCGAGTCGAATACGACGACTCCGGCCGCATTCTGCCCTGATCGGCGGGCACGGGAGGGAGGTTCCGTCCTGCCTGGTGTGGGGCCGGAGCCGACCATCATCGGCCGCCGTCCTACTACTCCTGGCCGGATGCGGTTTCGTCGAGGCAGGCCCGTCGCAGCCGACCGAGGCGATAACGTTGGCTGCATGTGATGGAACGACCAAGATTCAGTGTCAACGGGGCACGGGCTCCCGTCGGGATGCAAGGAGTTGGCGATCAATGTTCCGATCGGGACAAGGTGGGTCTTCTTCTGGTCGGCACTGACGCTGCTGTGGGCCGTTGTGTCCGTGAGTCGAACTCAGGACGGTGAGTTTTCGATCTGGTCCTGGGTGGCTACTTGTTTGTTTGCTGCGGCCGCAATCCTGACCGGGCTTCGTACATTTCGCCGCAGAAGTGACGACGAGCATGGACTCACGAATCCGTAGGGAGTATCACCGTCACTCGAAGGGCGGTAGGCCGACCGACCCCTCGATGCGGGAGAGTCGGGTGCGGGAGAGCGGGGTGCCTGGGAGTGGGGTGAGGTCCCCCGCCGGTTATGGTGCAGAACACAGCGTGGTCGCTGCCTGTGCCGCGACCCGACACCGCTAACGAAGGGGATCGTACGACGTGGAGATTTCAGGAACAGCAGCGCTCGTCACCGGTGGCGCGTCGGGCCTCGGAGCAGCAACCGCAGCACGTCTGGCAGGCGCGGGCGTCACGGTGTTCGGTCTCGATCTGCCGCAGTCCATCGAGCGCGCCGGAGACAGTGTCCCGGACGGCGTGACCCTCATTCCCGCCGACGTCACCAGTGAGGCCGAGGTCGAGGCGGCGCTGGACACCATCGTCGAGTCCGGTGTGCCGCTGCGCATCGTCGTCAACTGTGCAGGCGTGGGCTGGGCGGGTCGCATCCTGTCCAAGAAGGGACCGCACGATCTCGAGCTGTTCCGCACGGTCATCACCATCAACCTGCTCGGCACGTTCAACGTGATGCGGCTGGCCGCCAACCGCATTCAGTCGCAGTCCACCGTCGACGACGCCGGCCAGCGCGGCGTTGTCATCAACACCGCATCGGTCGCCGCATTCGAGGGTCAGATCGGCCAGATCGCCTACACCGCCTCCAAGGGCGGCGTGCACGCGATGACCATCACCGCGGCCCGTGACCTGGCCCAGGTCGGCATCCGCGTGAACACCATCGCCCCCGGCATCGTCGACACCCCGATGCTCGCCGGTGTCACCGAGGAATACCGTCAGGGCCTCGAGGCGTCCGTGCCCTTCCCGTCGCGTCTCGCGCAGCCCAGCGAGTACGCCCAGCTGGTGCAGATGATCGCCGAGCACGACTATCTCAACGGCGAAACGATCCGCATGGACGGCGCGATCCGGATGGCACCGCGCTAGAAGTCCTTTCGCGTGTGGCCCCGACTTCTCGGGCGCGGGGTCACACGCGAGCGCGCAGGTCCGCCACGGTCGGGATCTCGTGCTCGGCGCGGTCGGACATCCACTCGCGCAACACTTTAGTGGCGAGCACATCGTCCTCGTTGTAGACGAGTAGCCGTTCTCGCTGGGTGTGATCGGGATCGGCGTCGTATCCGACAGCCTCGCGGTACCAGCCCATCGACGCCTCGCCACCGGCTTCCTCGTCGCGCCAGGAGAATCCGGCCACCGGGGCAATCTTCTTCAGCCCCTTGCCGTTCGGGCAGATGAACTGGTCACTGACGGCCTGATAGATATCCACCCACTGCTCGCTGTCGATGAATTCGCGTATCTGCGCCTCGGTGGGCACTCCGGGGACGTCGGCGAAGCGTCGGGCCGAGTCGAGTAACCACTTGTCCTCGGCTTGTCTCGAATAGCAATACGCTGCAAAGGTTTTGCCGCGAGCCGCGGCATCGGCTCGCGTGTCCATCAACCAGTTCCAGAACACCGCGAACGAGCGTCCCTCGTCGACGGTGGGCAGCGGATCCCACGTGACGAAGCCGCGATACTCCGGCGGCGGTCCGCCTGCCTCGGTGAGGAGCGTGCCCCACAGGTACGCGCCGTGCTCCTGATAGCTCTCCATGTCGACGTCCACCTCCACGTCGGCGCGGTGGACCGTCACGGTCTCCGATCGACGCAGAAGCGGCACGTCGGCGCGCCAGGCCAGCGCCGCAGACACCGCGTCGTCGAAGTTGCCGAAGGGCCACTCCTCGGGAGCCGGACCGGTCCATTGCGCCAGTTCGTCGATCGTCCGCACTCCAGCGCTGCGCAGCACGTCCGCTCGAGATCCCGATGCGACGAGTGAGACGTCGCGGGCCGCCACCAACTGCGGCTTGCAGTCGAACCACCAAGCACACGAACGGCATTCGCTGATCTGCGAGGGAACGGTCACCGCGTCACCGCTCGCGACAGCAAGCCGGTCCGCGAAGCGAATGTCGTATTCGTCGAGCGCGGCAGTCAGGTCGTGTACCAACACGCACTCTCCGCGATAACCCACTGCGCCCCCGACCGGGGTAGCCGTGGCCAAGCCCTCGTGGGCGAGCATGCGGTACAGGTGCGCGAGGCGGAGCTGATCGCGCAGCTGGCTGCGCACCTTGCGGGTCTCGTCGACGGCCGGAGCCCAGTGCGTGAGCGGCGTGGTGCGCGCACCGCGCCCGGGGTCGGTCACCTTGTGATTGACGACGATCACCGGAATGTAGCCGCCCGACGCGTCACGCACGAGAAGCTCGCTCCGTCCGCGGCGGCCGGTATCGCGTTCGAGTGGCAGAACTGCATTCCAGATACGTTCGACGCCTGCGCGGCAGGCCGCGACGGTCGCATCGGCCGCAGCACGGGCCGTGGGCTCGTCGATCTCGGTCCACTGCATGGGGTCGGCCGCTGCCAACTGCGCGCGAATGTTCTCGCGATGCGCCTGAGCCGCCTCTCGGCGTTGCCGCACCCCGGGATTCTCGGGTTCACCGCGCAGGAGCGCCCCGTAGGCGGTGTCGAGATAGAGCCGGTGCCGACATCGCGTCAACGATCCGGCGTCGAGCAGCACAGGTACGTGCGACGCTGCCGCATCTCGTTGACCGTTCACACCGCTAGACATTAGGTGAGCCCTCCGACAGCCGAAGAAGAACAGCTGCCTATTAGGCTGTGTGGAACGCACCGTTACCGCCTAGCAGCACATGTCAGGAGCCTTGTCGATGGGTCTGTTCCGTAAGCGCAAAGGTCGTGCCACTCGCAAGGCGGAGGCGAAGGCCCTCAAGCACAAGGCCACTCTGGAGGCGAAGCTCGGCGCGAAGAACGAGCGCAAGCAGCTGAAGTCGATCGCCAAGGCGCAGCGCAAGCTCAGCGCGGTGGAGGCGAAGTCGCAGAAGAATGTCGAGAAGGCGCAGGTCTCGGCGTTGCGGGCGCAGCAGAAGGCGGCTGCGGCCGGCACGCTGAACGTGGCTCAGATTCGTAAGTATCTCGGTATTGCTCGGCTTCTGCTGCCGGTGCTGGCTCCGATTGCCTACCGCGCTGCCACCGTCGTTCGCGGGCAGCTCGACAACCGTAAGGCGCAGCAGCTGGGTGTCGCACCCGATCAGCTGAGCGAGTACTCGGGCCACGGCGGCAAGCTCAGCGCCCGGATCGCCGGTGCCGAGAAGTCGCTGAGCACCATCGG
The DNA here is from genome assembly GCF_002258575.1 of Rhodococcus sp. 05-2254-5. NCBI lineage: Bacteria > Bacillati > Actinomycetota > Actinomycetes > Mycobacteriales > Nocardiaceae > Rhodococcus > Rhodococcus sp. 05-2254-5. The sequence goes on from NZ_NOZG01000006.1 coordinate 149,809, forward strand.
ATCGCGTCATTCGGATCCGGAGACCAAGAGTTTCGGTGCCGCGATCAGCGAGCGTCTCGACGATCTGACCACCGCTGTGCGCGCCGCCGAGCAGATGCCGCCTGCGCGCCGCAAGACTGCCCACGCCGCCATTTCCGCTGAGCTCGACGGCATCGAAGCGGACGTGCTCGCTCGCCTCGGCGTGCGCTGATCTCACCGACCATCCGATGACCGACGGCTCTGCTGCACCGCTTCGCGGCGGAGCTGTCGGTACGGTCACCGCCGCGCTGGCGGTTGCTGCGCACGGAATGGCGGGCGGCGGCTATCTCAGCGGATCGGGCCTGGCTCTGCTGATCGTGGTCAGCCTCGGCGTCGGTGCCATGACTGCCGTTCCGCGTCGCTCGACTGTTCTGTTGCCCGCCCTGATGGGTGGCCAACTCCTCGCTCATACCGCACTGAGCCTGAGCGACATGGCCGGCATGTCGGGCTCGTCACACAGCCATTCGCTGCTGCCCAGTGCCGCGATGATCGGCTTTCACGCGGCCGCGTCGCTGGTCGCCGCGCTGTTGATCGCCGCAGCCGAACGTCTCTACGGCCCGATCACATCGATCGTTCGTGCCGTTCTCGCGCTCCTCACTCCCCTGCCCGACGGTTCTGCTGTCGGTCGCGTCCGGTTCTCCGTCGCGATGCCGTCGGTGCACGGTATTGCCCTGGACTGGGCCATTTCTCGTCGTGGGCCTCCGATGTCGATCAGCTCGTAACTCTGATCCGACATCCTCTTTCCACCTCCGCACAGAAATGACCCAACACTCATGAAGAGTTCCATTCCGCGTGCCTTGTTCGTATCGGGTGCCACCGTCGGCGCACTGCTGATCGGCGCAGGCGCAGCCTCCGCCCATGTGGTCGTCTCCGCGCCCGACGCCGCGCAGGGCGGCTACTCGGTCCTGACGTTCCGCGTCCCCACCGAGTCCGACACCGCATCGACCAACTCGGTCAAGGTCACCTTGCCCGGCCTCAATTCCGCTCGCACCCAACCCATTCCGGGGTGGACGTCCACCGTCGAGAAGGACTCCGCCGATCTCGCCGTGTCGGTGACCTGGACGGCCAATCCCGGTGCCGAGGTCGGTCCGGGCCAGTTCCAGCAGTTCCTGCTCTCCGCGGGGCCGCTGCCCGAGCAGGAAACCGTGTCGTTCCCGGCCACCCAGACCTACACCGACGGTGAGGTCGTACAGTGGAACGAGCCGATGACCGAGGACGGCAGCGAGCCCGAGTTGCCCGCTCCCACACTGACCCTCGCAGCATCGAGCGGTGACGCGCACGGCGGAGCCCACGCCGAGACGACGGACGCAGCCGAGCAGACGTCCACGTCCTCCTCGGACACCACCGCCCGGTGGATTGCCGGTGCCGGGCTCGTTCTCGGTGCCGTCGGCGCCGGCCTCGGAATCGGTGCAACCGTACGGAGCCGACGCTCGTGAGGGCGCTGACCGTGTCCGCCAAAGCGGTGGTCGTATCGGCGGTGGCCTTGCTGGCACTGCTGGTCGCGGCTCCGATTGCCTCGGCTCATTCGCAGGTCACCGGGTACAGCCCGGCCGACGGCTCCTCGCTCGACGCATCTCCGGCGACGGCATCGGTGACCTTCAACGAGGTGCCGCAGTCGCAGTTCGCAACGCTCAACGTCGTCGGCCCCGACGGCAACATCTGGTCGAAGGGCGATGCTCGCATCGAGGGCCAGAGCGTGGTCGTCGACGTCGGTGATCTGGGCCCTGCCGGCGAGTACACCCTCGCCTACCGCATCACCTCGGCAGACGGTCATCCGGTAAGCGGCACGGCCACGTTCACGCTGACGCAGGAAGGGTCCGGAACACCCGGGGCACCGGCCGATGCGTCGGGCACCTCGGAAGAGTCCGAGGACGGGTTCCTCGGCGGCTACGGACCTATCGTGCTGGTCGTGATTGCGGTCCTCGCCTTCGGCGGAGCGTTGGCATTCGCACTGCGTAAGCCAAAAGACCAGCGTAAGCCGAAAGACCAGCGTAAGCCAGAAGACCAGCGTAAGCCGAAGAGCGAGAAGTAGATCCGACGTGGCTGCGGTGAGCGAGAGGAGCCTTCGGCTCGTGCTCGCCGCCGCAGCCTCGGCGGTGGTGGGGGTCGCGGCAGCGTTCGCGCTGGCGTACCCCACCTTTCCCAGCGGGTCGTCGTGGCTCCGCGTCATCGCTGTCGCGTCGGGTTCGGTGGTGTTGGGGTTCGGAATTCTCGCTGTCCTGGACGGTAATTCCGCATCTCGACGCCCCGCCCTCGACTCGCTGGTGATGTGGCGGTCGATCGGGTTCCTGTCGGGTCTGTGGGCGGTGGCCGAGTTCGTCCTGTTGGCAGCGGCCGCAGCCGAGGCCGAGGGCCGAGCAGTCACGGCGCTGTCGCCGAGTGCATTTGCGGCCTTCGTCGCGTCGATCTCCGTCGGTCGACTCGGCGCGACGACGGTGCTCCTCGCGCTCGTTCTGTGCGCCATGGGCGTACTCGGATATCGACGAGACGCATCCTGGTCCCCGGTTCCCGTGGTCACGCTGGCGGCGCTGGCCCTGGTCGCGCGACCGATCACCGGACACATGTCGCAATTCGCATTCGGGTCCATTGCCGTTGCCGTGCATGTGGTGTGCGCCTCGGTGTGGCTCGGTGTGCTGGGCGCGATGGCGCTGAGTCTGCGGACCAAGACAGCGTGGGCGACGCTTTTGCCGGCCTATTCCCGGATCGCGCTGTGGTGCGTCGTCGGGGTGGCCGTGACCGGCGTATTCGACGCGGTCCTGAAGTTGGAGAGCCCGGCTGCTGCGATCGAGACCGGTTACGGCCGAATCGTTCTCGCCAAAGTCGTGATGACCGTGATCCTGGTGGCCGTGGCATCTCGGATCCGCCGCACGTGGTTGCCGACCGCCACTGCGCACCGCTCCACGGCGGACTACTCGGTGGGACGAGCTGCCGCTCATGTCTGTCTGCTGGCGGTGGCGTTCGGATTGGCGGCGGCGTTGGCAACCACGGCGTAAGGCCGGAGTGCAGCCTGCGGAATGACCAGGAAGAGCCGGAGTGCAGCCTGCGGAATGACCAGACAAGCGAGTCTGTCGGGGCTCTGTACTAGCCTGAGTGCATGCCGAAGTTGACTGTGGTGCCGGGTGGTTCCTCGGTGTCCGCGCGCGATCGGATTCCCACGGTCGCCGAGTTCTTCGCCGGTATCGGTTTGGTGCGAATGGGCTTGGAGCAGGCCGGTTTCGAGGTGTGCTGGGCCAACGACATCGAGCGCGACAAGCACCACATGTATCGCCAACACTTCGGTGACGACGCGGCCCATTTTCAGCTCGGGGATGTTGCCGGCACGCGCGGCGACGATCTGCCGGACGGTCTGTCGTTGGCATGGGCGTCGTTTCCGTGCACGGATTTGTCTCTGGCCGGGGGCCGGGCCGGTCTCGCGGGCAAGAACTCCTCGACATTTCGGCACTTCACTCGAGTGTTGGACGAAATGGGTGACGGCCGTCCCGAGGTGGTCGCGCTGGAGAACGTCGTCGGCCTGGCCACCAGTCATGGGGGCGACGATCTGGCGGCCGCGGTCCGTGAGCTCAACGAACTCGGCTATTCGGTGGACGTCCTCACCATCGATGCTCGACGGTTCGTCCCGCAGTCCCGTCCTCGTCTGTTCCTGATCGGTGCGCAACATCCGCCGGAGGATGCCCGCGATCCCAACAGTGAACTACGTCCGGATTGGTTGCAGGCGGTCTACGGCGATTCGACGCTGTCGACGCATCGGGCTCCGCTGCCCAGCCCGCCGATCCCGTTGACCAGTGGTCTCGGCGATCTGGTCGAGCGAATGGATTACCGCGACGAGCGCTGGTGGGATGCAGATCGCACCGAGGCGTTCGTACGCTCGTTGTCCCCGATTCAGTTGCAGCGCATCGAGATTCTGAAGAAGGCGCGCAAGGTCAGTTACCGTACCGCCTACCGTCGTACCCGCAATGGCGTCGCGGTGTGGGAGGCCCGCCCCGACGACATCTCCGGCTGCCTGCGTACTGCGCGCGGCGGGTCGTCGAAGCAGGCGGTGGTCAAGATCGGCCACGGCCGGTTGCAGGTGCGCTGGATGACGCCTCTCGAGTACGCCCGCTTGATGGGCGCCGGCGACTACACGCTCGGCGGTCTGCGGAACAACCAGGCGCTCTTCGGTTTCGGTGATGCGGTGTGCGTTCCGGTGGTCGCGTGGCTGGCGGAGCACTACCTGATGCCCCTGGTGAACGGGACACTCGGTTCCATCGCGCCGAATGCGACTGCTGCGCATGTCCAGTCACGGTAAGTCCTCGCTGCGGGCGTCGGCGGTCGCGCCGCGCAAGAGCAGTCTGCCTGCGGACGATGTGCAGTCCTTTCGAGCTGCACTGCGAGAAGTGCTGAGCGAGAAGGACGATCGAGGGCGCGTCTGGTCGGCGGCCAAGTGGGGCGTGTATGCGTTCTACGACTACGACGGCGAGCCGATCTACGTGGGGCAGACCAAGGAGAAGCTCAGCGTTCGGGTGCAGCGGCATCTGACCAATCAGCGGACCGACGCCGTCGCGATGCGAGTGCTGGACGTGTTCGAGGTCGCGGAGATCGAGATCTGGCCGCTCTGGCAGTACGAGGACCTCAAGAAGTCCGACGGCGCAGAACAATTCCGCGCAGCCGAACGCGATTTGAACGCCCACGAGTACACGGCGTACCTCGAGGCCATCGACAGGTCGCGTCACAAGGCAATTCTGAACGAGAAGATCCCGCCGGTCTCCGAGCCCATCACTCTGCCTGCGTCACTGCGGCGGTCACTGATCTCCGAGCAGACCCGAATAGAGCGCGGGCACCCCGACATTCGGATCGCGCGACGCGCGGAGACCATCTCCCGATTGGCTGCGGTCACTCGCGAGCGCGGTGAGGTGTCCGAGGGTCTGCGACGCGTCCTGGTGGTGCAGGCGGTGCGGCTGGCGTATTTGTCTGCGGAGCGACTCGCATTCGTCGAGGGTCACCCCATTCCCGATCCCGCGGCCATCGACGTCACCGCCCTGGTGGGTTCGGTGCTGCACGAACGTAGCGATCCCGAGGATCCGGACGACCCCGGAGACCCAGAGGACCTACCCGAGCCCGACGCCGAGCTGGACCTGTTCAGCGACTACTGACTCCCGTCGCCGTAGGCTCGACCTGTGCCGCTTCCCCCTCACGTTGCCGATCTCACCAGCATCGATCTGTTGCTGTCGGTGGCAGAGCTCGGCAGCATCGGCCGTGCCGGACACGCCCACGGCATGTCGCAGCCGGCGGCAAGTTCTCGCATTCGGGCGCTGGAGCGTCGCGTCGGAGCGCCGTTGTTGAAGCGGGGCGCACGCGGAACGGTGCTGACCGAGTTCGGCGAGCTCGTCGCGAGTTGGGCAGCGCCGGTAGTCCGGTCGGCCGAGGACTTGGCGACGGCGATCGCCACGCTGCACGCCGAGCGCATCGGCCACCTGCAGATCGCGGCCAGTCAGACTGTCGCCGAATATCTTCTGCCGAGATGGCTGGTCACACTGCACACGACGCTGCCCCAGATCGTGCCCACGCTGAGCTCGGGCAATTCGGCTGTGGTCGCCGCGACGGTGCTCGCCGGAGACGCAGACCTGGGGTTCATCGAAAACCCCAGTGTCCAGGCCGAACTCACGTACCGCACCGTCGCAACCGACGAACTGGTTCTCGTCGTGGCACCCGGACATCCGTGGGCACACACTGCACCGTCGACCGCGCAGGTAGTCGAGACGGCGCTGGTCACCCGCGAAGCCGGGTCGGGAACCAGGTCCGTGTACGAGAGTGCGGTTGCTGCAGCAGGTTTCGGCCCGCCCACGACTCCTCTGCTGGAAGTGTCGTCGACGACGGCCATCAAGTCCGCTGTGGCGGCGGGGATCGGCGGTGCCGTCCTCAGTTCACTGGCCGTCGCGACGGAGCTGGCGGCGGGCAGTCTGATCGGAGTGCCGCTCCCCGATCTGTCCCTGCACAGAGACTTGCGCGCCATCTGGCGATCGGGCCGTGAGCCCAGCGGCCCGGCCGCAGAACTTCTGACGGTAGCGACGTCCATCCAGCCATAACCTCCAGTTATGACTGGATCGCGAATTGCTGCCTACCGGACGCGGGCCGCGTCGCGCACAGTGAAGTCATGACCGTCCTCGAGTCCGTCTCGTACGCACCCCGGCTGACGCGCAGGCGGACCGTCGAGCACATCACCCCCAACTGGTTCGCCGCCGTCATGGGAACCGGCATCGTCGCCACCGCGGCCGCCACACTGCCCGTCGACCTTCCTGCGTTGCGCGTCTTCGCCGTCATCGTCTGGGTACTCGCTGCGGGTGCGCTCGTAGTGATCGGCGCAGCCTTCGCGCGGCACTGGATCGGTTACCGCGCACGCGCAGTCGACTACGCGCAGCACCCGGTGATGATGCAGTTCTACGGCGCACCGCCCATGGCCATGCTGACCGTCGGTGCCGGGGCCGGCCTGCTCGGCGGAGACCTCGTCGGTCCCACGGCGGCCACGGCACTGTTCGCAGTCCTTTGGGTCGTCGGCACGATCACCGGCCTGCTCACCAGCGTCGCGGTGCCGTTTCGCATGATTACGGCCGGTCCCCGAGAGCAGGTCACGGCATTGCCGGCGTGGTTGATGCCCGTCGTTCCGCCGATGGTCTCGGCGTCGACCGGCGCATTGTTGCTTCCCCACCTGCCCGACGGCCAGTGGCGGTTGGCGCTGCTGTGCGCGTGCTACGCGATGTTCGGGCTGTCGCTGATCGTCGGAATGCTCACCATGACGTTGATCTACGGACGCCTGCTGCACGGCGGTCTGCCGTCCGTCGACGCGGCTCCGACGGTCTGGATCACGCTCGGGTTGATCGGCCAGTCGGTCACGGCGGCCAATCTGCTGGGCACCGATGCAGCGACGGTGTTCACCGCGGCACAATCGTCGATCGCCGTCGGGCTGCACGTCGTCGGGATCGGCTACGGACTGATCATGGGCGGATTCGGCGCGCTGATGTTCGCACTGGCCACTGCGCTGACCGTCCATGCGGCACGGAGGAAGATGAGCTTTTCACTGACGTGGTGGTCGTTCACGTTCCCGATCGGCACCTGCGTCACCGGAGCGACCGCGATCGGCAATGCCCTCGATTTCGGCGCGGTCCGTGCCCTTGCCGTACTGCTGTACGTCGTGCTCGTGACGGCCTGGATCACTGTCGCCACTCGAACTGTCCGAGGCGTGTGGCGAGGAAACCTGCTGCAGCCCAGCTGATCTCACATGTGCGCGAGCACGTTCACCACGTTGCCGCCCGCGTCTCGGAAGAAGAATCGGCGCACGCCCCACTCCTCGTTGGTGATCTCGTACACGATCTCGAAATTCGCATCCACCGCGGCGCGGTAAGCCGCGTCGACGTCGTCCACTTCGAGAGACGCCGACGGATTCACCGGGCCGGTGGGGTCGACGGTGATCAGACTCAGTTGCGCGGTGCTGTCCCCCGGTGACGCAAGTGTGGCGATCCAACCGTGGTTCATCACCACCTCCATGCCGGTGACCTGGACATACGCGTCCAGCGCCGCATCGAGATCGGTGACCGTGAGCAGGGGCATCGCGCGCACAACGTCCATCTTCGGACTGTATCGCCCACCCCTGAGCTCGGGATCGGCTCCCCAGTTTCGGATTTGTGCCGCCGATCGCAGGCTGGAATCCAGATCAGGGGAGCCGACCCCCCACTCGGACCCACCTCGCTCCAACCCTGTGACCCACCAGACAGGAATATTGTTTGCTTAGCGCATGTATGTATATATATGGTTGCAGACAGCAAGTAAATCGAACTCAGCGTTGGAGTACTCATGGCAGTTCAATCCACGACAGCGGAATCGCTCGTCGAAGAGGTATTCCTCTTCGGGCGCACGCTGAAGCGGGCCGTGACCACCGGAGTCGAGGATTCACCGTTGCCGCAGGCGCTGACCGGAGTTCTGGCCATCCTCGCAACAGAGGGTGAATGCAGACAGACCGACCTCGCCAGCAGGCTCTGCGTCAGCCAGTCCGCCCTCAGCCGGCAGATCGCGGACCTCGTCGAACTCGGCTACATCGATCGGCATCCCGATCCGGACGACAGAAGAGCGTCCCGGGTCTGCGTGTCGGACGAAGGCCAGGCTCGACTGAAACAGATTTGGGACAGGCGAGCTCGTCGCCTGGCAGAGATGTTGAGCGAATGGAGTGAAACCGAGGCTCTCGATGCCCTCGATTCCATCCGCAAGCTCAACGACACGTTCACCGAAGACGCCCACGCCCAGCACCAGGACGTGGCCCGCATTGAATTGATTGCGAGATAAGACATGACCACCACATCCGCGGAGAATCCGCCGAATCAGGCAGTCGCCGATCCCGATGCGATGACGCATCGCCAGATCCTCGAAGCCCTCACCGGTCTGCTGGCCGCGCTGTTCACCGCGCTGCTGAGCACCACCATCGTCTCGACCGCATTGCCGACCATCATCGGTGACCTGAAGGGTTCGCAGACCGCGTACGCCTGGGTCATCACCACCGCCCTGTTGGCCAACGCCGCGTCGACGCCCATCTGGGGCAAGCTCGCCGACCTGTTCAACAAGAAGGTCCTGGTCCAGAGCTCGATTCTGATCTTCGTCGCGGGCTCGCTCATCGCCGGCTTCGCGCACAACGTTCCGGTGCTGCTCGCCGCACGTGTGGTGCAGGGCATCGGCATGGGTGGCCTGACGGCACTCGTCATCGCCATCATCGGAACCATCGTCTCCCCGCGTGATCGTGGCCGCTACTCGGGTTACACCGGTGCCGTCATGGCCGTGTCGATGTCCGGTGGCCCCATCCTCGGCGGCGTCATCGTCGACAGCCCCCTCGGGTGGCGCTGGTGCTTCTTCGTCTGCGTCCCGTTGGCTGTCATCGCCCTCGGCCTGCTGCAGAAGACGCTGCACATCAAGACCGTCCGCAAGGACAACGTCTCCATCGACTGGCTCGGCGCACTTCTGCTGACCGCAGGCGTGTCCGTTCTCCTCGTGTGGGTTTCGTTCGCAGGCAAGGCCGACTACTACGCCTGGATCTCTCGTGAGACCGCGTACCTCGTCGGCGGCGGAGTTGCGCTGCTCGTCCTGACGATCATCGTCGAGGCTCGACACAAGTCGCCGATCATCCCGCTCAAGATCGTCACCGAGCGCACCACCGGCCTGGCCATCATCGCGTCCATCGCGGTCGGCGTCGGCCTCTTCGGAGCCACCACGTTCCTCGGCCAGTACTTCCAGACTGCTCGCGGCTACACCCCCACCGAAGCTGGATTGCTCTCCATCCCACTGGTGTTCGGCATGCTCGTCGCCTCCGTGGGCTCCGGTCAGCTGATCACCAAGTTCGGTCAGTGGAAGCCGTTCATCGTCACCGGCTCCATCTTGCTGGTCATCGGATTCCTGCTGCTGGGCACCATCGACCACGCCACCAGCCTGGTGACGGTCGGCATCTTCATCACCATCGTCGGTCTCGGTACCGGCATGCTGATGCAGAATCTCGTTCTCGCAGTGCAGAACACGGTCAGTGTGCAGAACGTCGGTGCAGCATCGTCGACGGTTGCCTTCTTCCGAACCTTCGGCGGAGCGATCGGCGTCTCGGTTCTCGGTTCGCTGCTGGCAACCCGTGTCGCCGAGAAGTCGGCAGCCGGTCTGGCGCAGCTCGGTGTGGACGGTTCGGCCGGAGGCGGCGGATCGCTCGACCTCACGGCACTGCCTGCTCCGATCGTCAGCGTCATCCGCACCGCATACGGCGACGCGACCGGACGCATCTTCATGATCGCCGGCTTCGTTGCGATCGTCACGCTCATCGCAGTGGTCTTCATCCCGAATCGCCCGCTGCGCAAGACGATCGACATCGCGTCGGCACCGGCGCAGGGACCCGTTACCGATCTGGACCAGAACAATCTCGACGCTGATGCTCAGGCACAGCCCGAGCGTCGGGAACAGCTCGCCGAGATCCCGTCCTTCGGGGCGACTCAGGATTACGTCGGAGCGCAGTACGGCAACGAACGGCGCTTCGAGCGTCGCAACGAAGGTCGCCACGAGGCTCAGCCGGGTCAGCGTCCCTTCGATGGACTGAGCACCGATGCCCGTGATCGACTGCTCACGCTGCTGCTGCCCCAGCCCGAGGACACGTTGACCGCTCTCGACGAGGCCGAGGCCATTCGCGCCGAGGTGATCGAGCTGCAACAGGAGCTCGACGCCAAGATGCTCGACTTCGATGCAGTGTGCGAGCGACTCCGCCGACTCGGACTCAGCGAGCAGCAGGTGGCTCGGGTGTTGGGAGACAACCACATTCCCGACAGCCACAATCACTACGCCAACGCCGGACTGAACGGCCACAGCGTCAACTGATCTGCCACAGAACAGCGAAAGGCCCCGCACACCCGAAAGGGAGTGCGGGGCCTTTCCTCGTCCGTCTACCGACTACTACCGGCCGGGTATGTACTTCAGCGCTTTGACGAAGGGAGGCATGATCTTTGCCCACAGCTTCGGCGGAAGTCCGCGCGGTCCACCGAGATTGAGCAGGCGGGTCGTCGCGATGGTCTGCGGCTCGGTGTACTTGAGCAGTCCCTCGTTTCCGTGCCTACGGCCCATGCCGGAGACGCCCATTCCGCCCATCGGCGCACCGGTGGTGCCCCACGTCGGCGCGTAACCCTCGTCGACGTTCACCGTGCCCGCATGCAGACGTGCGGCAATGGCCTCGCCCTGAGCCTTCGTCTTGGCCCAGACACTTGCGTTCAATCCGTAGTCGGTGTCGTTGGCCTTCGCAATGGCCTCGTCGACGTCGGCGACGGGGTAGATCGACACCAGCGGCCCGAAGGTCTCGGTCGCCGCACACTCCATGTCCTCGGTGACGTTCGTCAGCAACGTCGGCTCGTAGAACAGCGGGCCGATGTCGGGACGCGCCTTGCCGCCCGCGACGACCGTCGCGCCCTTGACCTTGGCGTCGTCGACGTGCGCCGAGACCGTCTTGATCTGGTCCTCGGAGATGAGGCTGCCCATTTCGATGCCGAACTCGTAATCGGCACCCACGGTCATGTTGCGTACCCGCTGGCCGAACTTCTCGGTGAACTCGGCGGCGATCGACTTCTCGACGTAGATGCGCTCGATGGAGATGCAGAGCTGACCGGAGTTGGAGAAGCAGGCGCGCACTGCCGCGTCGGATACTTCCCGCAGGTTCGCGCCCTTCGCGACGATCATGGCGTTCTTGCCGCCGAGCTCGGCGGAGAAACCGATGAGTCGACGCCCCGCCTGCTCGGCCAGGAGCTGACCGGTGGCCGTGGAGCCGGTGAACATGACGTATTCGGTGTTCTCGACGATCGCGGTGCCCACCACCGAGCCGGGGCCGGGGACCACGGCGAACAGGTCGCGGGGCAGACCGGCCTTGTAGAGCAGCTCGACGCAGGCCAATGCGCAGTACGGCGTCTGGCTGTCGGGCTTGAGCACGACGCCGTTGCCGGCCAGCAGCGCCGGAATGGCGTCGGACACCGCGAGAGTCATCGGGTAGTTCCACGGCGAGATGATTCCGACGACTCCCTTCGGCTGGTACCGAACGCGAGTCTTGGTCAGCACGGGAAGCATGCCGGTGACCTTCTTCGGGGCCAGCAGCTTGGCCGCCGTGCGTGCGTAGTGCCGCGAGGTCATCGAGATGTCGAGGACTTCCTCGAGGGCGGCGGCGCGGGACTTGCCCGTCTCGGCCTGCGCCATGTCCATGAGCTCGTCGCGGTGCGCGAGCACCAGGTCGCGGTAGCGGTGGAAGATCTCTGCGCGCTCGGAGACCGGGCGCTTGGCCCAGGCCGCCTGAGCGGTACGGACGCGCGCGATCGCAGCCAGAGCATCTACAGCCGTACCGACCGGAATGGTCGCCAGCTCCTTACCGGTGAACACCTCGGTGATCGTCTTGGTGGGACGCGAGTCCGCGTCGGGAATGGCGATGAGATCAGCGAGCCGGGAAAAGGTCGCAGTGGACGGAGCAGGCATTTTTGCATCCCTACTGATGAGTAGTGTTCGGAGTAACAGACAACCTACCTGGTCTTCGGCTCAGTTCACAGGGCCGATGTTCCCTGGCCCTGTGGCACGATGGGCGGTGGTCTACTCCGACGTCGGGGCGTTCGGAAGCAACAGGGTGGGGAATCCATGCGCAAGGCACTAGTTCTGGCCGGAGCAGCAGCACTGATGGTGGCATTCGCGGGGTCTGCGCAGGCAGATCCGGTACAAGATTTCATTGCTCCACCGAGCGATCCGGCTGCGTATCTCCCCACGTCACTCGGCGATCCGTGGTTCGATCCGCCGGCGGGATACGAGAATCTCGTGCCCGGCACTGTCCTCGCTCGACGCGATGTCGCGGTGACGCCCGAGGCCTCGTCCGTCCAATTGCTCTTCCGCTCCACCGATTCGAAGAATCGTCCCATCGCAGCGGCGACGACGGTGCTGACTCCCACTGCGCCGTGGACCGGGGGTGGAGATCGCCCCGTCATCGCATACAACGAGGCGACGGATTCACTCGGCAACAAATGCGCGCCGTCGTACACCCTCCCGCGGGGCAACAACAAAGAGGTCGATCAGGTCCGGATCCTCCTCGGCCGCGGTTACACCGTGGTGATGACGGACTATCAGGGGCCGCGTCAGGCATATTCGGCCGGTCTCGTGTCGGGGCACACCGTGCTCGACGGTCTGCGTGCCTCCCGGACTGCAGGCGTGAGCGCGGATGCACCCATCGGCATCACCGGATATTCCGGCGGTGCGATCGCCTCGGGCTGGGCGGCCCAGTTGGCCCCCGAGTACGCACCCGAGCTGAACATCGCCGGAGTCGCGTTCGGCGGCCCGCCGACCGATTACAAGATTCTGCAGACGTCGCTCAACGGCCAGATCGGATCGGGCTTGTTCACTGCGGCGACGATCGGGCTGTCCCGGGAGTACCCGGAGATGCGGCAGCTCGCCAACGACAACGGCAAGCGACTGGCGCTGGCACAGAAGGATCAATGCGTGGATGTGTTGTCCTACAGCGGACTACTGCTGTTGGACCAGCGAAATCTCTCCAACGTCCCGGACGTCTTCGCGCATCCGATCACCACGGCCGTCGTCGAGGAAAACCGCATGGGCCAGACGAAGCCGGACGCGCCGGTGTACATCTACCAGGGCCTGCAGGACTTCCTCATTCCCAAAGAAGGTGCCGAGGCCGTGCAGGATCAGTGGTGTGCAGCAGGAGCGTCGGTACATCTGGAAGAGGTGCCCGGCGACCATTCACTGGCCCAGACCAACGGCCGTCCCGGTGCCTACGATTGGTTGGCGCAACGCCTGGCCGGTGTGCCGACCTCGGGTTGCGAACGTGTGATTCGCTAGAGGTCCACAACGAATCGTTTTTTCGTCTTGACCCTCACGCCACGGGAGGCAGCACAGTGTCCTTCGTGAGTGATTCGTCCGCGAACAGTTCGGTTGACGTCCAGGTCGGCATGCAGGTCGGCGCGGTCTCGAAGTTGGTGGGTGTCAGCGTCAGAACGCTGCATCACTACGACGAGATCGCGTTGGTGGTGCCGTCGGGGAGAACTCCCAAGGGCTATCGGACGTATTCATCGGCCGATGTCGAACGGCTGCATCAGGTATTGACCTACCGCGAGCTCGGGTTCCCGCTCGAGGTCATTGCAGCGTTGCTCGACGACCCGGCCGTCGACGCGATGGCGCATCTACGGCGGCAGCGCGACCTGCTCGGCGAGCGGATCGATCACTTGCACGCAATGGCTGCGGCCGTGGACAAGATGATGGAGGCGAAGAAGATGGGTATGCAATTGACTCCCGAGGAGCAGCGAGAGATCTTCGGCGACAACTGGCCCGGCGAGGAATACGCCGAGGAGGCCGAGCAGCGCTGGGGCGAAACCGACGAGTGGAAGCAGTCTCAGCAGCGGACGGCGTCGTTCACCAAGGACGATTGGAAGGCCGTCAAGGAAGAGACGGACCTCCTCGAAGCCAATCTCGCTGCCGCGATGCAGCGGGGTGTGTCGCCGGATTCCCCCGAAGCCGGGGTACTGGCCGAACGTCATCGGGCGTCGATCGAGCGGTACTACGACTGCGGTTACGAGATGCAGGTGAACCTGGCGGAGATGTACATCGCCGACGAGCGATTTGCCAAGCACTACAACGATATCGCCGACGGTTTGGCGCAGTACCTTCGCGACGTTATCGTCGCGAACGCCGCTCGTCAGGGCTGACGCGTCTCGATCTGCACCCCTTTTCGGAATCCGCGCCTCCTGCAGGGGGTGCGGATTCCGACCCGGGGCGTAGATGTCCGGGCGAACGCTGCTCTTCAGGGCTGACGCGAGCGGCAGGCGGCATTCATCTGCCAATCCCAGTGCTCTGAGAACGGTTGTAGTGCTTTCGCTTTCATCGAACTCCCGTACGGATCAGACACTCAACAGACTGCGGGCATTGTCGGATGTGACGGCGCGCCAGTTCTCCAGCCCACCGTCCGCGGCTCCCGCGTCGAGCGATCGCAGTTGTTCTTGCACAGCGGCGATCGGCGTGAAGCAGTAGTCGCTGCCGTACACCAGACGATCGGGCCCGACCGCCGACAGCAATGCCGGCAACTGCCTCGGAACCGGCGTACCGGCGAGGTCGAACCACATGCGCTGCAATACATTCGGCGTCGACGGGGTACCGAGACCGACCTGCGTCCGGAAGAAGTCGACCCGATCCGCCAACAGCGGCAGTACTCCGCCGCCATGAGTGAACACCCAACGGATGCGAGGGAACCGATCGACCACGCCCAGCAGAATCAGGTCGACGACGGTTCGTGCTGTGTCGAAAAGGAATTCGACCATCGGAGCGGGCCTACCGAGCTCTACCGCAGCTGCATTCGGCGGTGAGGTGGGATGCACGAAGACCACCGCCGAACGTGCATCGAGCGCCGCGAGCAACGGCGTAAGCATGGCGTTGCCGAGATACATGCCGCCGGCGTTCGACATCACGGTGACCCCGTCGGCACCGAGCTGATCGAGAGCCCGAATGGCCTCGACCGTCGAGTCGACGACGTTCGGAAGGGGCAGCGACGCAAAGAATCCGAGGCGTGGCTGACCCTGGACAACTCCGACTCCGAAGTCATTGACCCGTCGGGCCAGATCGGCAGCCTTACCGTCGTCCCCGAAGTGCACCCCAGGGCTCGACACGGACAGGATCGCACTGTCGATCCCACACCGGTCCATCATCTGCAGATGCTCGGTCACCGACCAGGACGGCCACTTCGGCATGCCGTCGGGAAAGACGATGCCGGACGCGAGTGCTTCGCGCAGGTAGAAGTCGGGGACCATGTGCGAGTGGACGTCCACTACTCCCCCGGCGGCAGGCGTCGGTGACGCCGACGCGGTCGCTGCGGACAGGGCGACGCCCGAGAGCGTGGCTGCACCGAGCGCGCCGAGCAAGGTTCTGCGGTCGATCACGGTCTACGTCCTTGTCGTCGACACCACCCGGTCCGAACTGACGCTATCGTCACATATGAGAATATTCGCAGTCAACGGTTACTTGTACCAACTGATGTAGGACTAGCATGGCGCGATGACGACCGAACGTACGAAGCCCAGTCCTGCGCAATTTTTGGGGTACTCGTTCGGTCGGGTCCTGCCCCCGTCGATGCAGGATTGGGTCCGAAACGACCTCGTCGGCAACGGTGCCCAGGTGCGCTACCTGGCCCGATTCACGGTCCCCGTCATCCCGTTGCTGCTGCTGTTCCTGCTGATTCCCGGCCCACTGTGGATGTCGCTGGCGATGATGGCGTTGCTGTTCATTCCGCTGGTGTACTTCGCGATAGCGCTGATGAACGTCTATCGGCGGCACCGGTTGCTCATTCACGGCCTCGATCCCCAGTTGATCAACGCCAAGGCGCAGACCCGCGTCGACCGCACCCGGGACGACTACGAGCGACGTCACGGCCGCGGCTGACGATCGGACGTTAGTCTTCTGCGCATGACTTCACCTGTGGAATTCAAAGCAACCGCTGATCTGGCCGACGAGATCGGTCCCGACATCCGCAGCTGCGACACCCAGTTCATCCAGTTCGGCAAGCACACCGAGTTCGCCGGACCCATCACCACCATCCGCTGCTTCCAGGACAACTTGCTGGTCAAGCAGACGTTGAGCGAGCCCGGCAACGGCGGCGTTCTCGTGGTCGACGGCGACGCCAGCATTTACACCGCGCTGGTCGGCGACATCATCGCCGGGCGGGGTGTCGACAACGGCTGGGCAGGCGTCATCGTCAACGGCGCTGTGCGGGACTCGGCGATTCTGCGCACCCTCGACATCGGCGTCAAGGCATTGGGGACGAACCCACGCAAGAGCACGCAGACGGGATCAGGCGAGAAGAACGTGCCGGTGACCTTCGGCGGCGTCACCTTCACCCCCGGCGAGATCGTCTACAGCGATCACGATGGAGTGGTCGCGGTCTGATCCGACGCGAAAGGGACGGCCGCGGTGCCGTCCCTTTCTGTTGCGTCTTGTACGACGTCGGTGCTACTTCACGAATGCGAGAAGCGCGTCGTTCACTTCCTGGAAGTGTGTCCACAGCAGCCCGTGGGGTGCGCCGTCGACCTCGACGTACGTTGCCTCCGGGAACGCCTCGTGGAACGGGCGGCCGGTGGAGTCGATCGGCAGGATGTTGTCGGCCGTGCCGTGCAGGATCAGCGTCGGCTTGCCCGATGCGCGGACCTTCTCGACGTCTCCGCGAAAGTCTTCGAGCCAGGTGGGCACGACGGCATAGGCCGCGACGGGCGCGCTGGTGGTGGCGGTGTTCCAGCTGGCGCGCACGGTGGCCTCGCTGATGCGGCTGCCGAGGTTCTCGTCGAGGTTGTAGAAGTCCTTGTAGAAGTTCTCGAACCAGGTGAAACGATCCTCGCGCGCTGCGGTCTCGATGCCGTCGAACACCGACTGCGGAACGCCGGTGGGGTTGTCGTCGGTCTGTAGCAGGAACGGCTCGAGCGAGGCGAGAAACGCGAACTTGGCGACGCGATCGGTGCCGTACTTCGCGGCATACCGAGCCAGTTCTCCTGTGCCCATGGAGAATCCGACGAGGATGACGTCGTTCAGGTCGAGCTCGGTGAGCACCTTGTCCAGGTCTGCAGCGAAGGTGTCGTAGTCGTAGCCGACGGTGGGCTTGCTCGACTGCCCGAATCCACGGCGGTCGTACGTGATGACGCGGTAGCCGGCATCGAGCAGCGCACGCGACTGGCGCTCCCAGGAGTTGCCGTCGAGCGGGTAGCCGTGGATGAGCACGACCGGCTGGCCTGAGCCGTGATCCTCGTAGTAGACCTCGACGGGGGTGGAGTTCTCGGTTCCGACGTTGATGTACGCCATGATCCTGCCTTCCTGCGTCCTGAGCATCGAACGGGAGAACGGTCGTTCTCTCCGTGTGTGGACTACTGTAGAGAACGTTGGTTCTCTCTGCAAGGGGTAAGCGATGACCAGTACGGAAATCGGACGGGCACAGGTGGTGAACGCCGCGGACGAACTGTTCTATGCGCGCGGCATCCAGGCCGTCGGCATGGATGAGCTGCGCACCGCAGCGGGAATCTCCCTCAAACGCATGTACACACTGTTTCCGTCCAAGACGGCCATCGTGGCCGAGGTCCTCCGTGGCCGCACTGCCCAGTGGAACGACGGGATCCGCGCCGAGGCGGACCGACACGACACGCCGCGCGGAAAGCTGTTGTCCATCTTCGACTTCCTGGATCGATGGTTCCGAGAGGACGACTTTCGCGGGTGCGCGTTCATCAACTCCTTCGGCGAACTGGGCGCAACCATGCCCGAGGTCGCCGACGCCGCGCATCAGCACAAGAAACGTTTCATCGAGTACGTCACCGCCTTGGCCGTCGAAGACGGATGCGAGCCGACCGTCGGTCTGCAGATCGCTCTGCTCGCCGAGGGTGCTCAAACCACCGCCGCCATCACCGAACTGGCCGAATCCGCCTCTGCAGCAAAGACTGCGGCCGAGGTTCTGTTGAATTCGAGCGCGAAGTGACGGGCATCGCGAATCACTGACATTTGACACTGAAATTGTCCGTTTCGGGACGTTAGTGTCGAATCCATGAGCAAGCTCCGAGTCCTCGCCGCCCTCACCGTCTCGACGTCCTTGCTGGTCAGTGGATGCACGTCGTCCGACGAGCCCTCAGCCGTGCAGACGACCTCTACGACGACGTCGAGTGGGAGCATCAGGACCGACGACGTCCAGGCGGCTCTGGACGCCCTGGTCGATGCAGGGTCCATCGCCGCCGTCGCGCAGGTGCGCGACGGCGAGGATTCCTGGTCGGGAGCGGCAGGACTCGTCGAGCGTGATGGCACCGAGCCGGCGGGTGCCGATGATCCGGTGCGCATTGCAAGCGTCACCAAGTCGATGGTCGCGGCGGTGGTGCTGCAGCTCGTCGACGAGGGAAAACTACAGCTCGATCAGCGGGTCGACGAACTCCTTCCGGGCCTGCTGTCCAAGTCCGTCACCGTCCGACAACTGCTCGACCATACGAGCGGAATACCCGACTACCTCACCGGACTCGATACGGCGCAGCAGATCGCTTCTCGCGCCGATGATTCCGTCTCCGACGATGAGCTGATCTCGAAGGCATCGGCCATGCCGTGGAGAAGTGAACCGGGCCAGGAGTTCAGCTACTCGAACACCAACTACGTTCTACTCGGGCGGATCGTGGCCGATCTCGATGGGAAGCCCGTCGGACAGTCGTTGCAGGACAGGATCTTCGAACCTCTGCAGATGACCGACACCACTTACCCCACCGACGCCGATATCGCCGGCGATGCACTGCACGGCTACGTGCTGGAGAACGGGATCTACACCGACGTCACCGAATACGACGCGAGTATCTGGTCCTCGGGTGCTGCTGTGGTGTCCACGGTCGGCGATCTGAACACCTTCTTCAGAGCGCTGTTCGACGGCATGCTCATCCCGCAGAATCTGATCGACGAGATGCAGGTCCTCACGCCGTCCGCGTATGGACTCGGACTGCTGCTCGGCGGCGATGCCTGCAATCCCGGTTCCGGGGAACTGGTATTCGGTCAGCGCGGCAACGGCTTCGGCTACAGCACTCTCGCGTTCGCGAGTCCGGACGGGGAGCGCCAAGTCGCACTGTCGTGGACCTCCGCGGCACCTGACCCCGCAACCGATCCCCTGTTCCAGTACGCCAGCGCCGCGCTCATTGCCGGACTCGAGTCGACCTGCCCCGCCTAGCGGCTACAGCACACTCACCCAGCCGTGCACTTCGTCGCTCGTGAGTGCAGCCTGGTGACGCTTCCGCAGAGTGAGCGTCGTCGGTCCGGTTTCCTTGGTTCCTATTGCGCGGCCGTCGATTTCGTATACCGGGGCAACCCCGGCCGACGTGCCACACACGAAGACCTCGTCGGCGATGTACAGCTCGGTGAGGTCGACGGTGCGTTCCTGAACCGTCATTCCTTCTTCGCGCGCAAGGGTCAGGATGGTTCGACGGTTGATGCCATCGAGAATGTCGCTGGTGACGTCAGGCGTGATGAGCACTCCGTTTCGGACGAGGAAGATGTTGGCGGCACTGAGCTCGCAGACGTGTCCGTTGATGTCGAGGAAAATGCAGTCGTCGAAACCGCTGTCGATCGCATCCTGTTTCGCCAGAACGGAATTGACGTATGCTCCGTTGACCTTCGCGCGCGACGGGATCGCATAGTCGGGGATGCGACGCCACACACTGGTCTTCAACCTCATACCGTTTTGCGGCACAATGGGATTGGCGTCATAGAGGAAGATCGACACTGTCGTGTGCAGGCCACGGACCCGTGTTCCGGGAATGGACTCGTCGACGTGGACGGTTGCCCGCACGTACACCTCGTCGGTCGGGACGTTGGCGGCGATCACGTCGCGTGTCGCCTGTACGAACCGCTCGAAACTCCACTGTGACGCGAACGTGTCGATACCGATGATCTTGCAGGACTCGACGAGTCGCTGGTAGTGATCGAGTAACCGAAATGCGGTGCGCCGATCTCCGTCCACCTGCACCGGAAACACGGTGTAAACACTCAGGCCGTAGAGGACGGCCGAGGTCGCGACTCCGAGTGTCGCGTCCTGCGCGTCCACCAGTCTGTCGCCGAAATACACCTTCGAGTGCGGGAGTGCCATGCGGCGATGCTAGTCGCCCGGTGAGTCCAAGCGACAACGCTTTTACTTCTCTATGGTCGAGTACATGAGCGAACGCACAGTATTCTGGCCACCCCTTGGTCGTTCCGCAGGCTCCACTCCCGCCCGCACACTCTGGAACGACGGCCCCGAGGTGGGTGCCATCGGCTTGGGCTGCATGGGAATGACCTGGGCATACAAGGCAGACGACCAAACGGAGTCCCCCGATCGCGTCATCGGGCACGCCTTGGACCTGGGTGTGAACTTCATCGACACCGCCGATGTGTACGGACCGTTCACCAACGAGGAAGTCGTCGGCGCAGCCATCGGCAGTCGACGCGACGAGGTGGTGCTCGCAACCAAGGGCGGATTGACCTCCCACATCGGCGACGCCGGAGAGCCGGTCATTTCCGGCCCCAACGGCAAGCCCGAGCATCTGCGGTCTGCCATCGACGATTCGCTCCGACGGTTGGGCGTCGACCACATCGATCTGTATTACCTGCACCGTCCCGATCCCGAGGTCGACGTCGAAGACAGCATCGGCGCGATGGCCGAGGCCGTGCAGGCCGGAAAGGTTCGCGCACTGGGTGTTTCGGAGTTCACCGTCGAGCAGCTCGATCGGGCTCAGCGGGTGCATCCGATATCTGCTGTGCAGTCGGAGTTGTCGTTGTGGACACGCGACCACCTGGCAACCTCGTTGACATGGACGAAGGACAACGGTGCCGCCTTTGTGCCGTTCTCGCCGCTGGGCCGAGGGTTTCTGACGGGAAACTTCCGCGGAACCGCTCCCGCTGCAGATGATTTCCGCTCTCGACTGCCGCGTTTCAGTCACGACAACCTCGATGCGAACCTCGTCATCGTCGACGCCATCGCGGCCATCGCCGACGAGCTCGGTGCGACGCCTGCGCAGGTGGCCCTGGCATGGGTGCTGTCGCAGGGAGAGCACGTGGTGCCGATTCCCGGCACTCGCCGCACTTCACGTCTGGACGAGAACGCCGGTGCCGCCTCGCTCACGTTGAGCTCCGAGCACCTCGCCGCACTCGACACGTTGCCCGAGCCCGCTGGTGGCCGGTATTGAGATAGCGCAGGTCGATCCGTCGACGGATCGGTTGTCGGCCGAGAAAATCCTGGCCGTACAGAAGAGTGCGTACGCTGTCGAGGCCGAGCTCATCGGCGATGACCGCATCCCACTACTGCACGAGTCGGTGGACGATCTGTGTGCAGCACAGGTCCACTGGCTCGTCGCGCGTGATCTGGACGAAATCCTCGGTGCCGCTGCGTGGTCCGGTTCCGAGATCGACCGTCTGGTGGTGGCTCCACACGCACATCGCCAGGGCATCGGTCGAGCGTTGATCGAGTCGATACTGAATTCAATTGCAGGACAGCGACTGCGAGTCGCAACGGGACGCGACAATGCGCCGGCGCGACGGCTGTACGAGTCACTCGGCTTCGTGCACAGCCAGAATCAAGAGGTGTTGCCGGGACTGTGGCTGGCCCGCTACGAACTCAACCGTTGATCTGTATCGGGCTTACGCGGGCGAGCGACGAACCATATCAGTGCGCCTGAGATGGGCATCAGCAACACGAGCAGACACCACCAGAACGCGGATCCCCGACGAGCCTGATTGCTCCGAAGTATCGACACCCATGCGACACCGACGAGTAGCAGCCACAACACGATCCCAGCCATCCATGCGAGATCGAACCATAACGGCAGAGCCGGGTTACCGTCAGCATCCATGGTCTTCCGACTCCTTTCACCTCAGGGCAAGACTAGCCACGACGCAGGCATAAGGTGCGACCATGACTTCTGCCGGCGGCGCGATTGCATTGGCTCTCTTCGGCATTGCTCTCGTGTCGATCGTCCGTGACACAGGCTCCAACTGGCTCATCAAGCTGGCATGGGTAGTGGTGACACTGATCCTGCCCATCGTCGGCCCGATCCTGTGGTTCGCAGTCGGGAAGCGCTATCCGTATGGGGTGAACGGCGGCAACAGCTGAGAGTTCAGTGTCCAGTCGCATTGCGTAGGTCGATGTTGATCAGATGGCTTACCTGGTCGCGGAGCCATTCAACCGTCTGCGGGTTGGGGGCGGGTGTGTGGGCCAACAGCGTCCAGCGCAGTCGGGTTGCTGCGGTCAGATCGAACTGCACCAGGATGTCGGGAAGACTCGGCCACGGCGAGCTCCACACCACGCGGTCGAACTCACTACTCTCGACGATGCGCGGCAGAGCGGCACCCTCGAACATCACCGGCCAGGCGAACCCTTGATTCTTCGGATGCACATCTGGGCGCATCAGTGCCTTCCAGACGAAGAAGACCGGCGGCGACAACTCCGCAGTCCTGCTGGCGAGAACCATCATGGGGTCACCGTACGCGGGCGCCGACTCGGGAGCCCTCCTATTTTTCGCGCACGCCGGTGCGGTCGGTCGCGATGTACTGACAACAGACAGAGCTGTGCCCTGACGCTTGTGTGGGTCGTCAGGCGGGTTGTCGTGGTTCTTCGTCGCCGGTGTCGCGGGTGTTGTCGCAGTGGTGGTCGGGTGGGTAGAGCACCTCCTCGGGGTGGTGTGCGTGATTGATCAGCCCACGGCGTGTGGGGTCCATCCCTGTTGGTGGATGCCACAGGGTTCGGCCCGGATAGCGATGTCCTGCTGTGGTTTTGGTGGTGGCCCACTTTCCGGGGCCGGTGCCGACGAGTGCGTGGTGCATGTCGCATCCGAAGGTGAGGGAGTCGATGTCGGTGGGTCCGCCCTCGACCCAGTCGTCGAGGTGGTGCGCTTGGCACCAGGTTGCGGGTCGGGTGCAGGAGGGGAAGCTGCAGCCGCGGTCGCGGGCGATGAGGACGATGCGTTGGTCGGCGGAGGCGATGCGTTTGGATCGGCCGAGGTAGAGGGCTCTGCCGTTGTCGTCGAAGATGGTGAGGTAGTGGTGGGCGTGCGAAGCCATGCGGATGGCGTCGCGGATCGAGACGCGGGATCCGGTGGCGGTCATGGCGTAGCCGCAACCTGATTCGAGGTCTTTCGAACTCATGGTGACGATGGCGGTGACGGGCAGCCCGCGGTGGGTGCCGAGGGTGCCGGAGGCGAGGGTGTGCCGGAGCGCCATCTTCAGGGCATCATGACGGCGTTCGTTCTGGGTGCGTAGATCCCGCGCGGCGGCAGCATCACGAGCAGCGGTGTCCGATGCGTCGGCGTCGGCGTGGCCGCCGGGTTCAGCAGTGCTGTCGGAGCCGGCATCGTCGTTGGTGTTGGGCGTGCTGTGTGGCGTTGTGCCGCAACCACAGTCGCTGCTGTCGGTGCACTCACCCTCACCGCGGCCGTCGCCACTGCGGTCGTCTCCACTGCGGTCGTCGTCACCGTAGAAGTCGGCACCGTTGCCGTCGGTCCCATCCCACAGGTACTCGTCACCCGATCCAGCATCGCCGGATCCTGCCTCGTCGGGCATCGGCCCGGGCTTTGGCGTAGCCGCACTGCCGTCCTCGCCGTCGTCCCTGTCCCCGCCGCCGTCCCCGCCGCCGTCCTCGTCGCCGGTGGTCTCATCCTCGTGGACGATCGATGTCGGGTCGGCAGGGTTGTTCACTCCCGGCTTCGCGGCTTTCGAGAACAGGGCTTCGAGGTAGGCCCGTAGCTCCGAGTCGACGCAGAACTTCCCTTCGGACATCCCGTCGGAACCCTGCTCACCGAGGTAGAAGAACGCATCCCGTTTCCGTGGCCTCGGCTTCGCGTCCTTGTCCTCGTCTTCGTCCTCGTCGAAGTCGCCGTCGGGATCGAGGATCGAGTCCAGATGCGCGACCAACGGTGCGAAGTCGTCGGGCCGCCTCGTCGAGGCGAGACCGACCAACTGCTGTTCGGCGCGATCGCGGGTTTGCGGATCCACAGTCGACGGCAGATGCTTGAAGAATTCGCGGATCATCTGCACGTGCTGGGCATCGAGCAACCCTGCCCGCACCGCTGCAGCGGTGTGCGGCAACAACGGAGGCAGCACTTCGCCGGACAGTGCGGTGCGATCACCCAACTCCGCGGCCAGACGCACCCGCGCCCCGGCCGCTCGTGGGGTTATCCGCAGCATCCACGCCACCGAGCACGGCACCGAACCCGGATAGACATCGAGGCCGTGCTGTGCGATCAGTTCGTTGAGCCAGGTGTGCGAATACGCAGCCACAGAGCGCGACACAGTTTCCATGCGTTGGATCACCGCACGCCGGTCGGCATTCGACCATGCCACCGACGCCTGCCCCGCCAACTCGGCGACCGCGGACTCGACACGGTCCACCAGCACCGACAGTTCGGGGTCGGACACGACGGGGGCAGGCGGCACCGTTTCGATGCCGTCCGCCCCTGATCCGCCGTCCCCCGAAAGCATGAACAGAATCTACCGCGACCCACCGACAAGTTTTCGAACACACGTTCTTATCCAACTCTGTCGCCTCAGGCCGCGGTGACGACGGGCACCACTTCGTAGGGCCAGCTCCGGTAGTCCCGGTCCACCTCATGGATCGGTAACGTCGCACTAGCGCAAGCCCGGTATCGACCCAGAAAGGGCGCACCATGACCGCGCGACCATCCAGCGATCCCACTGCCGCCGACTGGCTCGTCCACGCTGATCGAGATTGGTGGGACCTCGCCACCAGAGGTCCACTGGGGTACGAGAGCTACGCGCGTCTCCGGTTCATCCCGGATCCGACGCACGCGGATCAGCGTGAGGGCGAGGCCGACATTCCGTACGACGAGCGTTCGGAGACAGACCAATTGGCGATGGTCGTTGCGACGCTGGCCAAACACACAACGACACCAGCGGACTGCTACTTTTGCGTGTGGGAGGGGTGGGGTGGTCTCGAGGTGCACGGTGCCGCGCGAATCCACCTCCCGGAACGGGAAGCATTCTTGTTCCGGGGACCTGCCCTGGACCTACTGCGCTGGGAGCAGGCACTCGATCCCCCTGGTCCCGAGGGTCTGCCGATCCCCTCGTTCGTCTGGCCCGCCGACCGAGCCTGGTGCATCGCCAACGACATCGATCCCCACTTCGCCACCATCGGTGCCAGTTCAGCAGCAATCAACGATGTTCTTGCCGACCGTCGAGTCGACACGGTCATCGACGATCCTGACCGTCCACAACCCTGGTACAGCCATTGAACGCCGCACGCGCGAAGTGGTCGAACACTGATCTGCAACAGGATGTCTCGGAAGCCGAGTGGGTGGACTACAACCTCGACGGCGTCGCCACAAACACAGTGGGCTCGCTGGTTCCCACTGTGTTCGACGCCTATGCCCGCATCGCGTATCCCGCTCGCAACGGCATGCCACACCGTACAACGCCGGCGAAACCCGTTGCAGCCTGGCATGTTCAGCTGATGTCCACCATCGAAGTACTCACTCGAAATACGACAACACCCAATGACTGCTGGTTCGCCGTCTGGGAAGGCAACACCGCACTCGACTACATTCGCGATTCGGCACCGACCACGAACATCGCCGGCTACGACTACTTCCTGCTGAGGGGGCCGGTCTCACGTGCAACGGACACCCTCGGTGGGTTGTCACCGAATCTGTGTTGGCCCAACGACCACGCGTGGCGTTTAGCGCAGCACTTCGACTTCCCCTGTGCCTATATCGGGGGCAGCAGGGATGCCGTTGCGGACCTTCTCGCGCTCACAGATATCGATTCGTCGCCGGTCCGCGTCGACCAGATCATCACTGCAGCCTACGACGAGACCGATTAGCCCCCGCCAACAAATCTCGACAACCGACGCAACGTCAGAACTGCGCCCTCGGCGCTCCCATTCCCGGGTCGATTTGGAACGGACCGCTTGCCGAAGGCGCTATCGGGAAATCGAAGATTGCGGTGGGGATGTACACGGTGGCACAGGAGTTGGGGATGTCGACCACTCCGGACAGGCGTCCCTCGATCGGGGCCGAGCCCAGCAGCAGGTACGCCTGCTCGGGGCTGTATCCGAATTTGGTGAGGTAGTCGATCGCATGCATGCAGGCGTTTTGGTAGGACAGGTCGGAGTCCAGATACTTCTGCTCGCCGTCGACGGTGACCGAAATGCCCGAGAAGGCAATCCATTCCGAGTACTGGGGTGCGGTGTTTCCGGGCATGAAGATCGCGTTTTCACTGACCCCGTACGTGTCCATGCCGCCCTTGATCAGGTCGACGTGCAGGTCCATGAAACCGCCCATTTCGATGGCACCACAGAAGGTGATCTCGCCGTCACCCTGCGAGAAGTGCAAGTCGCCGAACGACAACTTCGCCCCTGGTACGAACACCGGATAGAAGACGCGAGTGCCCTTGGTGAGATTCTTGATGTCCTGATTGCCACCGTTCTCTCGTGGCGGTGCCGTACGTGCGGCTTCGCCTGCGACACGCGAGAACTCGTCGTCGCTCAACGATCCCAGAATTGCCCCGTCGAGTTCGGGTGCTAAAGCCAGCGGCGGAACACGCTGAGGATCCGTGGCAATCAGCGCACCTTCACGGGCGTTCCACTTGGCCAGCAGTGCAGCCGACGGCGCGGTCCCCATCAGGCCGGGATGAGTGATGCCGGTGTACTTCACCTGCGGAACGTGGCGAGATGTGGTGGTCTGGCCGGAAAAGTCCCAGATCGCCTTGTACGCGTCGGGGAATCGATCAGTGAGGAATCCGCCGCCGTTCTGCTTGGCGAAGATCCCCGTGTATCCCCAGCCCTGACCGGCCAGTGGGCCCGAATCTTCCTGCGGGATCGGACCGACGTCGAGGATATCGACGATCAGCAGGTCCCCGGGCTCGGCTCCCTCGATATGGAACGGCCCGGACAACGTGTGCACGTTGTTGAGCGGCGCATTCAGAATGTCCTCGGCGGAGTCGTCGTTGCGGATGGCCCCGTCGAACCATTCGCGACAATGAGCTCGAAAGGACGTGCCGGGTTTGACCCTAACCGCCGCCGGGATATCGGGATGCCATCGGTTGTGACCGACGATCTCCTGTTCGGTGAAACTCTTCGTCGAGTCGAGCGGAAACAGCAGTTCGGGCACGAGGCACCTCCGGTTGCGCGGATTCTCCTGCCTCGATCATTGCACCGTCGTGGTGTATTCGGCCCAGTATGACGTGTAAATGTTGTATGACGTTGCGCCGGAACGCCACTGACACGACACCTCGCGCTACCCTCGTGTGCGTGCCCACCTACAGCTTTCGCTGCACACAGCGTTGCGAACCCGTTGAGCAGAGATTCTCCATGGCCGATGTCCCCTCCCAGGTGACGTGCCCGGAGTGCGGCGAGAGCGCTGCACGCCGAATTTCGTCTCCTGCCCTCGGCAGGGGGAACAGCGCTGCGATGAAGGCACACGACGCCTCGCGGGCCACCGCCGACTCACCGACGGTAGTCACCTCCATCCCACGGCAAGGGCGGGCGGCTAGCCCGACGACGTCGAACCCGCTCCACCGTCGCCTGCCACGTCCCTGATCTCGGCGTTTCTCTTTCGTGCCGACGGGGAAGTCCGGGTGCATGTCCCAGCTCCCCGCTCCCCCGTCGATCGCCGACGGCTTCACCACCGACGACGTCGTTTCCTGGGTTGCCGAGCATCTGGGCGACCTGACGCTCGAGCGGCCGGACGACCTAGCTCCGGGTGGCATTCGCGGCGGACAATCGGCGGCCGATGCCGCGCTGGCGAGCTTGTACATCACCGGCTACGCCCGCGACCGCAGCACTGTCCTTCCTGCGAATCGTCGTGGAGCCAGTCGAATGTCGCCGTACATCCGGCACGGTCTGCTCACTCTCCGTGAGGTGTGGGACGCCGTAGCGGACGCCCCGGCGCGCGATCGCACGCGGTACCGGGACGAACTCATGTGGCAGGAATACGCCCGCCACCTCTATGCCCGCGTCGGAACCGATCTGGGGAGATCCCTTCGTCGTGAACAACCACGACCGCACAATTGGACTTCCGAACCCTGGCCCGACGAGATGAACTGCATGTCCACGGTGGTGGGCGAATTGCACAGTGACGGTTGGCTCGTCAACCAAACACGCATGTGGCTGGCGTCCCAATGGGCTGTGCGTGCCGGCGCGACATGGCGCGACGGCGAGGACGAGATGTTCACCCACTTGCTCGACGGCTCACGGGCGGCCAATCGACTGGGTTGGCAATGGACGGTCGGTACCGGAAGCGGCAAGGTGTACGGCTTCAGTCGGTGGCAGGTGAACAAGCGCGCACCATCCCTGTGCCGCAACTGCGCGCTGAAAGACGCCTGCCCCATCGAGAATTGGCCCGACGATGATCTCGGACCGGCAGTCGACGGACCCGATCTCAACAAGGCACCGGTACCCGCGGGCCCTGCGAGCATGGAAGGTGATGGTGCAGAACAGGTCTGGCTGACCGCCGAATCGCTCGGCACCACAGACCCCGCCATGGCTGCGAATCTCGAGCGACCCGCCGTCTTCGTGTTCGACGAACCGCTCCTCCACAAGCTGCGGCTGTCCGGAAAGCGACTGGTGTTTCTCGCCGAGACTCTCGGCGAGATCGCGTCGACCCGGCCGTTGGAGGTACGTCGCGGCCGAGTATCGGAGGAACTTTCCGGACGGTCTCTGGCCGCCACCTGGGCACCTGTTCCCGGCTTCTCTCGCATCGCCGACGCCATCGCCCCGGTCGAATTGCATCCATGGCCCTGGCTGACGCGTCCCACCACATCCTCGGTCCGGTCGTTCAGTGCGTGGCGGCGCAGTCACTGACGTGCCCGCACCGTGATCTGCCCTTCCTCGCTGGTGGCGGAGACCGTCTTCGGCGATCTGGGGTCGTTGATCACGTCGACGACGACGTCGCCTTTGTCGGATGCCGCGTCGACGGCATAGAAGTCGGCGGGCGGAAGCCCGATCGTCGTGTCGCCGATCACGTTGCGCGCCTTGACCGATTCCGGTGCAGTACGCGATTCGACGCTGATCTCGCCGAACGTCGTGCTCACATCCACGATGGACGCAGTTGCATCACTGATCTTCACGTCACCGAACCGTGTGTCGACCCGGATGGCTCCCGCCGATCCACGAGCGAACACCGATCCCGACGCTGTCGAGACGGATACGTCTGCACCGACATCCGACAGCACGACATCACCGCCCGCACCGTTCACCGCGAGGGTCAGGCCTGCGGGTATCTGCAATTCGACGTCGGCGTCACACGTCTTGTACCTGCCGTAGGAACATTCCACAGCCACGCTCGACCCGTCCGCACCGACGTCGACCGTGGGGGCGTCCCCTCGGTAGATCCCGTGCGCTCGAACATGCAGCGAATCATCGGGACTGGGCACGAACTTCAGGTGCGCGAACCCGGTCGTCACAGTCAGCTGCGAGCCGTCGATCGCGTGATCTACCGAGTAGTCGTAGTTCTGAGTCTTCGGAACGGAGAAACCGAGCGCGATCGCCGCAGTGGTGCCTGCTCCGGCCGCACCGACCACGACGGCCGCTGTGGTGATCGCCAACGTGTAGCGCAACAATGGAATTCGATTCATCGAATAGCTCCCAGGTATCGTAGGACTGCCATGACCCGGCGGTGATCCGCACTGTCGCCGAGCAATCCGAGTTTGGCGAAGATGTTTCCGATGTGCTTCTCGACGGCTGCTTGGCCTACGACCAGAGTGGAGGCGATGCCGGCATTGGACTTACCTTCGGCCATCGCCGTCAGCACATCTCGCTCTCGCGGTGTCAGCGAGTCGAGTGGATCCGATCGTGGTGCGCGCGCCAAAATCTGTTGCACAACTTCTGGATCGATGACGGTTCCGCCGTCGGCGACCGTTTTCACCGCGTCGGAGAATTCGTCCACATCGGCGACGCGATCCTTCAGCAGATATCCTACGCCGTCCGTGCTCTGCCGAATCAGTTCTGCCGCATACCTTTCCTCCACGTACTGCGAGAGCACCAGTACTCCGACATCGGGCCAACGCTCACGAATGACCAGTGCCGCTCGCAGACCCTCGTCGAGAAATGTCGGAGGCATCCGCACGTCGATGACGCAGACGTCGGGCAGCGGCTCGGTGGACGACATCAGCGTCAACAGCTGCGCCGCGTCACCAACTTTTCCGATCACCTCGGCACCGGAGTCGACCAACAAACGCGCAACACCCTCACGTAGCAGTACCGAGTCGTCGGCAATGATCACTCGCACGGGATGGTCACCTCCACTCGTGTCGGGCCGCCCGACGGCGAAGTCACCGTCAGGGTTCCGTCGATTCCGCTGAGCCTGTCGGCCAATCCGGCCAATCCGCCGCCGGGCTCGAAATGCGCACCGCCGCAACCGTCGTCGACCACGGTGACGGCGACGGAGGACTCGCCGCGAGCGACATCGACCTGCACGTTTCCGGCGTGGGCGTGCTTGCCGACATTGGTCAAGGCCTCGGACACCACGAAGTACACCGTCGACTCGGCGGTGGCGTTCAGACGTCGCTCGCCGGTGAGGGCCGGGTCGATGTCGATCGTCACCGGAACTGTCGACAACGCCGCGACCGACGACAGCGCTGCGTCGAGTCCGCGATCGGTCAGGATCGGGGGATGCAGTCCGCGCGTCAACGTTCGGATCTCACCGATCGCGTTCTTCGCCTCCCGATGTGCATCGTCGAGCAAACCCTTCAAGACCACGTCGTCCGTAGCCGACGCGCGAGACTTCGCTTGTCCCACTGACATTGCCACCGAGACCAGCCGTTGCTGGGCACCGTCGTGCAGGTCCCGTTCGATGCGTCGCCGCTCGGCATCGGCGGCGTCGACGACGCGAGCACGGCTCATGGTCAGCTCGTTCACCCGCTTGCTCGACTCCGACTGCCCGAGAAGTGCTGCAGCGCTCCACCAATCGAGCTTGGCAATCAGGGTCGTCAGTGGCGGAACGCCTGCAACCAGGACTACCAGAGCTGCCACTCCGATCACCGCAACCAGCGGAAAGTCCACTCGTTCGGCTATCTCCAACCCGGTGCCCTCGGGATCGGTGACCAACCACGCGACCGGGGCGGCCGCCAGAACCGGAAGCGCCAGGAAGAGCGCAGGCAGCAAGAACAGCAGCGCAGCCGAGATCGGAATACGAATGATCCAGTAGACGAGCGACTTCCACAGCCCGACGTCACGAACACACCACACCAACTTTCGCCAACTGGTCGGATAGACGATGGTGTCCGGTTTCGTGATCTCGATGCCACTGGTCAGGTCGATGCCCGCTCGCGCCGCGATGTCCAGCCAACGAAGGACCACGATCGTGAACACGAAGACGAGCACACCGCTGAGGGCGAACGGCAACGCGAACACCGCGAGCAGGAGCAGACCTACGATCAGCCATCCGCCCAGTCCGGCGAACGTCGTCGCCAACAGCGACGCCATTGCCAACCACCACTGCTGCGAAATCCACGCTCTGAGCGGATTGAGGGGAATCGGTAATGCCTGGTTCATGCGGATGAGCCTAAGTGGGCAGTCGCCGGGGCGTCCTCACTGCGAACCCACGAGGTGAGGTAGGGCCAGCCCTACCCTCGGCGCGCAGGTCCATGTGAGTTCGCCCAGCTCAGGCGTCGAACACGCCCTTTGCTTCCCGAACTTGTCGGTAGCCGGTGATATCAAGGAAGTACACGACTACAGAAAGGGTTCCCATGTCCGCCAGTGTCGATACCTGCCACGGAACGCTCGTGATCCACGCAGTCGGTAGTGCGGAATGCACGGAACCCGATTGCGTGGATCTCGAGTACGTTCGCCACTTCCTGGTGCTCGAGTGCGAGGAGATCACCGGCGGCTGCCAGTGCACAGCGCTGGTTGAGCTCGCTCAGGCGTCCTGACGCCGGACGACCGGCTGCTGCAGCTCCGTCACCCAGTTCTCCTGCGGCGCAGGCTCGGAGACCAGGTAGTACTCGCGGCAGATGCCGGAGAGCTCGTAACCGTTGGCGTCGATCCAGGCCATGAACTGCTCCCAGGTTTCCCCGATCGTCGCCATCGAGCCGTGGTGCACGGTCGTCAGCGCGAGGTCGATCGCGGGTAGCTCGGTGACGTCGTAGTCCTCGCCTGCATCAACGTCGGGGGTGATCTCGAACGCGGCATGCACCGTGATGCCGGTGCCGTCACCGTCGTCGACGGCCTCGTACAGGGCGATCGACGACGGTCCGAATTCGACTCCGTCTCGTGCCAGAGACGACGCGAGCCGGGCGTACATCGGACCGATCACCGGGCCGATGTTCTGTGGCCCGTAACCGGCAGCATTCTCGGTGACGACGGCGACGCGGGTGGCCGGCAGCGACTTGGTGTCCACAATGATCATCGAATCTTCTCCCTCTACGGCGCGGAGGCGCGCATCGATCCGACGCAGTCGGGCGGCGTCGAGATCGAGTCGATGGGCGACGTCTTCACGTTTGGCGACGAGCATCCGACGCAATCGGTCGGCGCTGACCTGCGCATGCACGATCTGCTTCACCTCGTCGAGCCGAAATCCCAGGTCCTTGAACATCAGGATGCGGCCCAACTCCTCGAACTGTCTACCGTCGTACGACCGATATCCGGTGAACGGATCCACCCGTGCCGGCGTCAACAGCCCGATCTCGTCGTAATGCCGAAGCATGCGAACCGAAACCCGGCCGATCGATGCGAACTCTCCGATACTGAACATGACCCTCCGAGACTGCCGTCTCACACTGTGTGAGGGTCAAGTATCGCGCGCCGTGCGGTGGCTCGACCCGTTCTGCGCGCACCGATCAACCGATTTCGCCGGTCGTCGCATCGATCGAGTGCGCTCCCTGATAGTCACGAAAAATTCGGACCAGGCCATTCGCCAGGTCTACGGCACCCCAGCGGTCACCGTAGCGCAACAGGCGTTGAGAAACCAGGCTTGGCAGTGAATTCCCGACACATCCCGATACGGCCTCCCGGACCCGCCTCGATAACCGACCGGGCGTCTGTAATCAAATGTTGAACGACCCTGTGAATGCGACGTCGCAGCGGTTATGGTTCGTTTCGATGCTCCTCCCCCGAACGCACAAGGACTCGCCATGAAGAGACGCCTGATCGCCTATTCCATTGCTGCACTTACTATCTCCGCCACCGCAGTGGCGCTTCCCACCGGAGTGGCGTCGGCCGCGCCGTGTTCGGATGTGGACGTCTCGTTCGCTCGCGGCACCGGGGAACTTCCCGGCCTCGGCATCACGGGTACTCCTTTTGTGAGCACCGTCAAATCGCAACTCTCGGATCGCTCGGTCAGCACGTACGCCGTGAACTACGCCGCCGACTTCACCCAGGCCAGCGCGGGACCCGGATCTCGCGACCTCGTGGCTCATCTCAATTCCGTTGCGGCATCGTGCCCGTCGACGAAATTCGTGATCGGCGGTTACTCGCAGGGGGCGACCGTGGTGACCAACGCAGTCGGTCTGCGCACTCCCAGCAGCTTCACCGGTGCCGTCATCCCGGCCGCGATCGCCGACCGTATCGAGGCCGTTGTGGTGTTCGGCAACCCATTCGGGCTTACCGGCAGGAAGATCGAAACAGCCAGCAGCACATACGGTTCACGCACCAACAGCTTCTGCAACTTCGGCGACCCGGTGTGCCAGATCGGCGGCTTCAACACCTTCGCTCACCTGACCTACGGCACCAACGGCTCTACGACGCAGGGTGCCTCGTTCGCGGCCGCTCAGGTACGGAGCTGAATCGACTCACCAAAATCGGTGCGCGGGCCCCGATGGTTCTGCGGATAGAAAAGTCGGTTCCGGTAGCCCGGATTGCTGTGCGCTCGTATAGATTTCCTCAGCGACTGCATCGACCCGAGCTATCGGAACCAACGCAATGGCAGAACCCCCGAACCCCCCACCCGTCATACGGGCCCCGTATGCCCCGGCTCGCAGCGCAGCATCGACAGCGCTGTCCAGCTCGGGGGAACTGACCTCGTAGTCGTCTCGAAGCGAGACGTGCGACGCCGTCATCAGGTCGCCGAGTTCGGTACCGATGTCACCGCCGTCCAGCAACGCTACTGCCCGCTCGACTCGTCGTATCTCGCTGGTGACGTGACGAACTCGGGGAACGAGAGCCTGATCGACGAGCCCCGATACCGCCCGCTCGGGGTCGAGTCCGCGCAGCGTCGGCACACCCAGCTCCAGGTAGGCCCGGTCGAGGGCGGCCCGGCGGGCACCGTACTGGCCGTCGACCAGACGGTGCGGAGCGTTGGTGTCGATCACCATGATGCGAGCACCCGACGACGCGACGTCCAGTGGGATCTGGCGGGTCGACCCGTCGAGGCAGTCCAGAAGCAGGGCGTGTCCTCGTTCGGAAAGCATCGCGATGGCTTGATCCATTCCCCCGGTCGACGCGCCGGCCACATCGTTCTCGGCCCGAATGCTGGCGTCGATCAGCACCTTTCGATCGACGTTCAGATCGAACAGATCGCTCAGGGCCAAGGCGAACGAACACTCGAGGGCCGCCGAACTCGACAGGCCCGAGCCCACCGGTACCGAGGAGTGCACGGCAACATCGACTCCGCCTATCCCGTGATCCTGCAGCGCCCAGGCAACGCCCGCCACGTACGCGGCCCATCCCGACGGACTCCCCGGTCCGATGTCACCGAGTTGCCCCGTCCACGTCCGGTCCGTGTGCGTGGAGACCGCCCGCATCGTGGCATCCTCGCGCCGCCGAACAGCGACTGCAGTGGCGAAGGGCAGCGCGAACGGCAGCACCAGACCACCTGCGTAGTCGATGTGTTCGCCGATCAGGTTGACTCGCCCCGGTGCCAACCAGACGCCGTCCGGTTCACCGCCGAACGCGGCCTCGAACAGCTCCGAAGCAGCGTCGGCGAGGCTCTGCTCGGACACGACGCTCAACCAGTTCACACCAGCACCTCACGCAATCTGTCTGCGATTCTCTCGGGAGTCGTGTCGTTGATCCATGCGCCCATTGCCGACTCGGATCCGGCGAGAAACTTCATCCGGCCCGGTGACCGCATCATCGAGAACAGCTGTAGGTGAAGACGTCCCAGCTCTCGATCGGATCCGACGGGAGCCTGATGCCACGCCGAGATGTACGGCACCTCGTCCACGCCCTCGAAGAATGCGTCGACGCCCCGCAGCAATGCGCGGTAGACGCCGGCCAGCTCGTCGCGCTCCGCGTCGTTCAGTTCGGCAAGATCTGCGACGTCGCGGCGCGGAGCAAGATGCACCTCGAGCGGCCACCGTGACGCCGCGGGGACGTACGCCACCCAATGCTCGACATCCACGACTATCCGTCGACCCGAGCGCAATTCGGCGGCGAGTACATCGGCCAACAGAACTCGACCAGTGTTCTCGAAGTGCTTGCGCGACTGCCTGATCAAAGCATCGGTACGAGGAGGAAGGTAGGGGTAGGCGTAAATTTGGCCGTGCGGGTGCGTCAAGGTGACACCGATCTCCTTGCCACGATTCTCGAAGCAGAACACCTGTTTCACTCCATCGATCGCCGAGAGCTCCGTGGTCCGGTCTGCCCACACGTCGATGATCGTTCGGACCCTCGACAGTTCCAGCGAGACGAAAGACGCGTCGGGATCACTGGCGAAACAGACGACCTCGCACCGACCGGTACCCGACAACAGCGGCCACAGCGGCTCACCGTCGACCTCATCCGGAAGAGTCTGTTCTGCAGCACTTCCCGCCAATGATGGGAAACGGTTCTCGAACACCACGACGTCGTAATCCGAGGCCGGAATCTCGGTCGCCGGCCGGCCCGGACGGCTGGGGGCCAACGGGGACAGGTCGGCGGGAGGCAAGAACGTGCGGTCCATTCGCTGGGCAGCCATGACGATCCACTCGCCGGTGAGAACGTCGAATCTCATCTGCGAGAGCGACATCGACGGCGGCAGCGGCCGTGAGTCCACGAGCTCCCGGGTGGCACCACCGGAAAGGTAGGGCTCTGTGTCGTCGTAATAGATCAATTCTCGACCGTCGGCCAACGTGGTCGAGGTCTTGCGCATGGGATGGGTGGTGTCCTGCGTGGTCATCGACTGTTCGCTTCCTGGGTGGTCGGCCGGGGTTCGGCGGGGCCGGTTGCGACGACCACGTCATGGACGATGTCGGTCAGCGCGTCGCGAATACGTTCGGGCACATCGACATCGGTGACGATCACATCCACCTCCGACAACGCAGCGGTGGTTGCGAGGGCGCGAACACCCCACTTGGTGTGATCAGCGAGGACCGCGACGCGTCGAGCCGAGGCGACGAAGGCCTGATTGGTCTGTGCCTCCAGCAGATTGGGGCAGGTGAGGCCCGCATCGATATCCACTCCATGCGTGCCGAGAAACAGAATGTCGACGTGCAGCGTCTGCAACGCGCCGACCGCCAACGGGCCGACGAGTGCGTACGACGGGGTGCGTTGGCCTCCGGTGAGCAACACGGTGTGGTCTGCTCTGCCGCCGGCATGAAGGACGTCGGCGACGGGCAGGGAGTTGGTCACCACGGTGATGTCGGGTACACGAAGCAGTTCCCGCGCCAGCGCGTGTGTCGTCGTACCTCCGGAGATGCCGATGGTCGTTCCTGGCCGGATCAATCGTGCGGTGGCGCGGGCAATGGCGGCCTTGGCGTCACGGCTCTGCTCGGACTTCACCGGAAAGCCCGGCTCGAACGCGCTCGCGGAACTCGGCGCGGTGATGCCGCCATGCACTCGCTCGACCAGGCCCTGGGCGACCAGTTCATTGACGTCTCGTCGAATGGTCATGTCGGACACCGACAGAGCAGTGCCCAACGCGGCCACCGTGACGGCTCCCTCGGACCGCACCCGGTCCAGAATCTTCTGCTGACGTTGATGGGCGAGCATCACACCATCACCAGACCTGATTCCATGCACACAACATTCACCAGATAGCAACAAATGTCAACAAAAGCGAACAGGGTGCGGCGATGTGGTCAGAAGTCGTCGTCGCTCTCGGACGCGGTTCGTGCACGACCGATCCGTGTCAGATGCACCCGTCGCGCCAGTCGAATCACGGGACGGATGAGCAGTTCGATACTCCCCAGCAGGAAGAACCACGTACCGATC
Source organism: Rhodococcus sp. 05-2254-5 (assembly GCF_002258575.1). Classification (NCBI taxonomy): domain Bacteria; kingdom Bacillati; phylum Actinomycetota; class Actinomycetes; order Mycobacteriales; family Nocardiaceae; genus Rhodococcus; species Rhodococcus sp. 05-2254-5. The sequence goes on from NZ_NOZG01000006.1 coordinate 186,929, forward strand.
ACCGTCGTGCTCTCCCGAAAGAAGAGGATGCTGCCGACGATGAACCAGACCGCAACGAGAATGTCGTTGATGATGCTGACAACTTCCCACCGCTGGCGAATCACCAGTTCCTCGTGCCCGATAGTGAAGGTCAGGTCGTTCATAGCGGCTCCTTCGTAAAACGTCGGTGTACCCAGTCCGACTACCCGGATCCCTCCCAATCGACCCGGGCTGCCATCTCGAGCAGTTTCCGACGACGTGTCTCGCTGGTCTCGCCGATCCGCGCGATACGTCCGTACACATGGGCGCGGAAGTCGGTCAGATCGTCCCGATTCTGTTGGGCTGCACCGCTACCGATGCAGTTGTTCAGTAACGCGCGGAGGTTGTCGTACTCCTCTCGCGGAACTGCGGGCCACGCATTGACCACCAGCCCCGTGAGCTGTTGCCGTTGATGCGCGCGCCGTACTCGGGTTTTGTCGGGATGAATCGTGAAGCCCTCGTCGTGCACAATCTGGGACAGCACCCACAGCAACTTGTAGACGTCGAGCTCGGCCGAACCGGAGAACGCCAGGTCATCGGCGTAGCGGGTGTAGCGGGCACCCATGGTGCGGGCGAGCCCGGCAACTCGAATATCGAGTTGGCGGGCAGCCAGGTTGGCCAAGGCGGGCGACGTCGGTGCGCCCTGCGGCAAGTGAGTGGCGCGAAGCCTTGCCGCCGTTGCGCGGTCCATGCCCGTCAATTCGCCGGCCGGGGTGACCGTTGTGCACAGCGCGGCAAGATTGGCCGCGACCTTTCTGCGGTAGCCGACGGCCTCGAAGATCGCAACCACGCGATCGAACCCGATGGACGGAAAAAAGCGACGTAAGTCGACCGAGACCACCACCTCACGCTCGGCGTGGGGCGTCGCGAACGTGCGGGGGCTGCGCCCTTTACGAAAACCGTGCGCGGCGGGATGTGGCGGAATTCGATCCAGGATGCGGTGCAGTATCTTTCGCTGAATCTCGCGCAGGCGCGGTTTGGGCACCTCCAGCAGTCGAATGCCCTGACGTTTGTCGAGACGAGCAGATCGATAGTGCTGCAACGGGAACGGCGCAGTACGCAGCCTCCCCTGCAGGTCGGCAAACCACTCGATTTCGGAAATGGTCAGATCCAGTGATTGCGCGAGCTGGCCCGTCGTCTCGTAGCGAGGCACCTCGAACCGCCAGGGTACGACACGGCCACGTATCGGCGATCGCTGTGACGACTTCGACGGCTGCGTAATCAACGGAAGATCCCGCAGTAGAACGAATATCGACGCCTCGTCGAACGGCGGACTCGGGTACAGGTCGATGATTCGATCGGCCAACCGCGAGGCCTTGGCCGGCATGAACCGAGAGAACGCCTCCTCGAGCCCCGATTGCGTCCACTCTGCGTCTGCAGCCAAACGAGCCAGGGTTGCGGCGGCGCGCGGAGACAGTTCGCGGTCGTTCACGTCGATCGCTCCAACGGGTCTCGAGCGAGAAAATGCAGCGGCGCGCGGCGACCGAAATCTTTCGTCCTCGGAGCTGCCAAGCACGCGTAGCGTGCAGACCAGCTTCGGACGCAGTGCTCGATTCTCAATATGTACCCAGGGGTTACCCCTGAGACCGGTCCCGCGGACCAACTCTCGCCCACGCGCCGCTGCATCCGTCCACCATGCCAAATCGACGCGGATCTGTCAGCGGGATGACTCACTAGTTCGACCGACCGGTCGGGTTTTGAAGTTCTCGTGAGTTGCTCGATTACGAGCCGGAGCTCTCGAGTCCGGAGCAGGTGAACGGAACCAGCGCCGACTCCGTTGCGTCCAACCCTTAGATGGGGTCTTGGGAAAGGACAGTGCACATGCATCGAAACAGTCGATGGGCGGCAATCGCAGTAGGTCTGCTCCTGCTCACCGCATGTTCGACGGGCCAAAATGGTACTGCGGTCCCAGAAGTCATCGCAACAACCAGCACGGCCGTCGCAGCACCGACGCCCTGGGATCCATGCACCATCCCCGACGACGCCATCGAGCAGGCGGGATTGAACACGGCCACCAAGGAGTCGGGGGTGTTCGGCAGAGATCAATTCGGATTCAAGATCTGCGGCTGGGAGAACCGGCCGCCGGCGAGCAAGTACTACGTGCGGATCTTCGTGGGGTTTCAAACCATCGACTGGATCAGCGACACCAGTCGTTTCGATGGACTGCGCCCTGTCCAGGTGGGCACTCACGCCGCTACTCAGTTCGAGCAGGTTTCCGTGAGCAAATCACTGAATTGCGGCGTCGCCTACACGGCCGGTAGAGAACTGATCATGGCAACGATCAACTCGGACGTGCTTGTCGATACACCGCAATACGATCCGTGCACCGAGCTGAACACGTTGATCGCGGCGCTCGGTTCCGAACTCCCCAGCTGAACTACACCGAACCCAAGGACACCTAACCCATGGCCGATTTCCAGCAGAACGTTCTTGCTCATTGGCAAGGCCTCAACGCCCAGGCCGACGCGGGCACGATCACCATTCCCGGCGATGTGGCCGCGAAGTGCGACGCAGCCTGCGTTGCATATCTCGCTCATCTGGGGAGGATGCAACGCGATGCTCTCTCCATCGACATAGCCACTCCATGGGGCGACTTGAAGTCCGCCCAGGATCTGCAAGCCAGATTCGGACGCCTGGCCACCGGCACCGATCGTTCTCTCGACGTGATTCTTCAGCAGCACATCGACGTCATCGAATCGATGCGCATGCTCTTCCGCCGCTACTTCGACGAGACCGAGGCTACCGACACCCAGACGTCTGCGAACATCACCGCGCTCATTCCGCATAACTGAATGCGGACAACCCTTCTCGGCCGCCCACGGCTATTCCGTACTTACCCGGAGTCCCCGTCGGGTCACCAAACCGGTTGCGGCCGTCGCCAGAGACCAACATGCCGAGACCACCCACAGCACCGTCGACCACGACATCTGCAGACCCACGTCGGTTTCGGTCACCTGAGACAAGCCGACCGCCATCGCCAACAGCGGAGGCACGGTGACCATCACCCCGAGCGCAGAGCCGACCAGAACAATCACAGCAGTTTCGCCCACGGCTGTCGTCAGCAGTTGCCGGTCGGTTCCACCGGACGCTCTCAGGACGGCGTAATCGTCCTTACGTCGGTACGCCGACATAGCCGTGCTGTTCGCCACCGCGAGACCGCTGTAGCCGACACCCATCGTGATAAGCACGGCCGCAAGCCAATTGGTGAGTCGCGCATCGACCATGTAGTCCTGCAACGCGAAACTGTGTGCGTCTTCGACCCTCGCACCTGCGGTCAACTGTGTCGGCGCCATGTCTTGCGGAACGAACACAACCTCGGTCAATGCCGACGGATCATGATCGCGTACCAGTTCGCGGGGCAGCACCAATGCACCACGAGCGGGGTCGAGCGGGAGCACCTGCGACACCACCACACTCTCGGAACGACCGTCTGCAAAGGTCACCGACATCTCCTCGCCGGCCCGCACATCGAACAGACTCGCTGTTGCCTCGTCCAGCACTGCCCGACCCGATGCGGCGTACCGTTCGTCGAGGCTGCCGACGGCGTCGACGACGGTTACGGTGCCGTCCGCTCCCGGTACGAATACGCGTGACGGTAGTCCGGCAGTTGTTCCTATCGGTCCCGCCGCTGTTTCGGCTACCACCTGATCGCTCAGGCCAGCGGTTCCATCGGGGGTCACGGCTGCCAGTCCGCGCAGTTGCTCGGTCTGCTCGGCCGGATACGCCACAGCCATCGTCTGCACCATTCCGCTCAGCAGCACCGCGAAGCCGACGGCGGCAATGACCGGAGCCACGGTCGCGGCCGCACGGCGTGTCCCTGTGGTCAGCTCCGCTCTGATCAACATCGATGCTGCCGATCGTGATCGCCGCGTGAACGGCCATGTCACGAGGCCTGCGATCGGACCGACGAAGATCGGCGTAAGTAGCGCCGCAGCCAGGATCAGCAGCATGGCCGCAGCGACCGCGGTATTCACTCTGCTGTCCGTAGCCGCTGTTGCTGTCGACACCGTCACGCCCAGACCACCGATGAGCGAGGCAAGGCCGGTGAGCCAACGCAGCGTCGTCATGGGACGTCGTTCGACGGCGGCGTCGAGTAGCGCCTCGATCGGAGCCACTGTGGCCGCCGATCGAGCGGGAATCCAGGCACCGATCAACGCCACGGCGATGCCGATGCTCACCGCCACCAGTAGCGGCCACGCTGATATCCCAACCTGTAAGTCCGGTGGTTGAACGTCGAGTTTCAGCAGCAACATACGCAGAACAGGAGATGCTGCAATGCCGAGTCCTGCACCAACGAGACCGCCCACTAGGCCGATCAGCGCGGCCTCTCCGAGCACCAAGCGTCGCACTTGTCCCGTTGCAGCACCGATGGTTCGCAGCAGTGCGATCTCCCGTCGGCGTTCGGATGTCGCGAGAGCGAAGGTCGATCCCACAACGAAGATGGTGGTGAACAGGCCGATGGTAGCCATCGCGACGATCAGTTGATTGCCCAGAATTCGCCGATGAGAGACGAACTCGGGTTCCAGGGCCGCGCGATCGGTGCCGGTCACAACCCGTCCACGGTCACCCACCCGTTCTTCCGCCCCTGTCACGAGTTCATCGATCCGCGCGTCGAGCTTCGGTACGATGCCGATCGCCCGGACACCGGGGGACAACTGCGCAGCACGCTCGTCCGTGAAGTAGATGCCCGGCCCGTCGTGCGTTCCCGCCACTGCGAACGTCTCGAGCCCCGCCGCAAGATTGATCGAGACCGAGTCGCCTACGGCGAGACCCAATGAGCCTGAGACGATAATTTGGTCTGGGTTCATCGGTGCCGCACCGGACGTCAGTCGTGAAGGCGTCAATTGCGCACTTGCCCAACCGTGTCCGGCGTCCTGAGCTCCCTCGTCCTCGACCGGTGCGCCGTCGATGAACGGCTGGGCATAGAAAGACCTATCAGTGACGACGGCCTCCGCTCCGGGCACTGCGCCGAGATCGGCGGCGATCCCACGTGCTTCCTCTGCACTCCACGGAATGAAGTCCGCCGTGTTGCCGAACTCGTTCACGGCCTGCGCGGGCAATGCGAGTAGTGCCGCACCCTCCAGCCGCGGCTGCACCACCGGTCGTGAGGAGTCGTAGATGATGAACGTAGCGGTCATCAGGGCGACCCCGAAAGTCGTAGCCAGCAGGGTGGCCAGGAAACTTCTCCAGTGAGTGCGTAGGTTCGCCGATGCCAACATCATCCGTCCAGCCCGGCCATTCGAGCGGCGATCGCGGCGGCATTGTCCGGTCGCTCCCGTTCGATCTCCAAGGAATCGACTATGAGCCCGTCCTCGAGAAAGATCGCTACGTCGGCGTAAGAAGCGGCAAGTGGGTCGTGGGTGACCATCAGAATGGTCTGCTCGTGATCGTCGACGAGCCTACGTATCAGCGACAGAACATCTTTCGACGCGCGGGAGTCCAATGCGCCGGTCGGTTCATCCGCAAAGAGGACGTCCGGCCGGGTAATGAGCGCGCGCGCCAATGCCACACGTTGCTGCTGACCACCAGACAATTCGGCAGGACGATGCGACGCGCGATCCTCGAGCCCCACTGACGTGAGCGCCGCCGTCACTTCACTCGCCGGGACACGATTGCCGGCGAATCGCATTGGTAGTTCGACGTTTTGTGCTGCAGTGAGTGAACCCACAAGATTGAACGCCTGAAATACGAAACCCAGACGGCGACGCCGTAATTCGGTCCGCGCCTTCTCGTTGAGCTGGGCGATGTCGGTGCCCGCAATCGTGACGGTGCCACTGGTCGGACGATCCAGACCTGCGGCGCAGTGCAGCAGCGTCGACTTACCCGAACCCGAGGGGCCCAAAATCGCAGTGAAACTACCCCGCCGAAAGTCCATCGAGACCCCGCCGAGAGCAGTGACTGCACGATGGCCCTCACCGTGCACCTTCCGAACATCGGCAAGCCGGACTGCAGGTATTTCGTGTCGAATCATGCAGTCATTGAATCTGTTTCGCCGTAGCGGCACAGTGCCGCACGCACCACACAATATTCGGGGGTCAGCCCTACCGATGGCGGCGTGCGCTGTGCCTACGATGGCCGGGCCTTCGATCCACGCCCGGGATTGTCGAGCACACCCCGTCGACGGGGTGTGGATCCCCCACGAAGGGCGACAATCCCAGCATCAGGCGCGTAGCTGGGGCATTCGAGGTGTTGTTGTCCACCGATCCGGACATCGAGGTGGTCGGACGAGTGTCCCGAGGCGACGAGGTGTGCGGTGCCGTATCTCGCCTGCGACCGGACCTGATCCTGATGGACATCGACATGCCCGGTATGACAGGCATCGCGGCCACGGGCACCCTTCGAGCAATGAATGACCGCACCCCCGTCCTGCTGCTGACTGCCCTACCCGGCAGCGGGCATGTGCACGACGCTTTGGCCGCGGGAGCGAACGGGTATCTCCTCAAGAGCACGGACGCGGTGCACCTTTTCGCCGGCATCAAAGCTGTGCACTCAAAGCACACCGTCATCGATCCCGCACTTGCCGCCGAAGCACTGCGCGCCGGACCCAATCCTTTGCGTGATCGCGAACTCGACGTCCTAAGGCTCGTCGATCAAGGGTTGTCCACCAAGCAGATCGGCGAACGCTTGTTTCTCAGCCCCGGAACCGTGCGCAACTACCTCTCGAGCATTATCACCAAGTTGGACGCAAGCAGTCGTCTCGAAGCGACAAAGTCCGCACGTGAAAACGGGTGGTTGTAGATCAGCCTCCGTGCGCCTCGACGGCCACGGGCTGCCATTCGCGCCAGTTCGCCAGGCGTGATTCGTAGTCCGTCGTCGCGATCTGGAGCGGTGCCTCGCCGAAAAAGACTCGCAGCGGCGGCTTTTCGGCGTCGACGACCTTGAGCAGCGCCGAACGCGTAGCTACCGGATCGCCAGGAGTCGCCTGCCTTGCACTCCGCAGTTCGGCGGCCTTCTTCCGAATCGGGTCGTACGCGGCGATGTCGGTGGACTTCTTGGCAGACGGACCGGCCCAATCGGTGGAGAAACCACCCGGTTCGATCAGCGTCACATGGATACCGAAGTCCTCGACCTCCTGCGCCAGGGCCTGACTGAATCCTTCGAGGGCCCACTTGGACGCGTGGTACGCACCGACATTGGGGAATGCTGAGATTCCGCCGATGGACGACACCTGCAAGATGTGGCCGCTGCCCTGCTCACGCATGAACGGCAACGCGGCCTGAGTCACCCACAGCGCTCCGAAGACATTGGTCTCGATCTGCGCGCGGGCGTCCTCCTCGGAGATCTCTTCGATCATCCCGAACTGGCCGTAGCCGGCGTTGTTGACGACGATGTCGAGCGATCCGAAGGTCTTGTGCGCCAGGGCGACTGCTGCGAAGTCGGCAGCGCGGTCGTTCACATCCAGCTCGATCGGCAGAATCGCGTCGCCGTATTTTTCCACGAGATCGTGCAGTGTCGCCGTGTTGCGAGCCGTGGCTGCGACTCGATCGCCGCGGTCGAGGGCTGCAATAGCCCACTCGCGTCCGAATCCCTTGGAAGTGCCGGTGATGAACCACGTCTTGGCTGCCATGAATCTCGCCCCTTCGCTACACGGACAAAAGTAAGGACGACGTCCGCTGCAAACGCCTCTCGGCGAGTGGTCGCTCGTAGCGACAAATGGGGTGAGGCCCGGGGCTTGCCAAGCGAACGCCGTCGAAAGAGTCCAACGAGGTGGGTACGCCGACTATTCCCCGCACGTCAGCTGTGTTCGGTGATCATCACCGCCATGGTGTTCGGCTCCAGCGCCTCGAAGATGTGCAGCGCGTCGCCGGGGTAGGCGACGTAGTCGCCGGGCATCAGCTCGACTGCCTCGCCCACCGGCCCCACCAGGGCTCGTCCAGCGCTGAGCACAACGTGCTCGACCACACCGGGCGAATGAGGGTCCGAGCGCCTCGGCTCGCCGACGTCCGCGCTGACCAGATAGATGTCTCGTCGCGCGTTCGGCGGAGACGACGCCAGCAGCGTCGCGGAGTAGTCCGCCCGGTCCGACGCAAATCTTGGTCCCTCGCCCGCACGGATCAGGCGGACCGACTGCTTCGCGGGCTCGACCAGCCTGGAGAACGGCACGTCCAGGGTGACGCTGAGGGCCCACAGAGTTTCCAGACTCGGGTTCCCCGTCCCCGATTCCAGTTGCGACAGAGTCGATTTAGCGATACCCGCACGACGCGCCACCTCAGCCAGCGAGAGGCCGACGCGTCGTCGTTCCTGCTGCAGAGCAGCAGCGATGGCCGCGATCGGTGGTCCGGCGTCCGCCATTCGTTCACTCCATCAGTACGTTCGTTTGATTTGACGAACAGCCTAACATCGTCCACTATAACGACCATGCGTTCGACATGGCGAACCCTGCAGGGGGTCAACATCCGCGACATCGCGTTGGTCTGTCTGGCCGACGCCTTGGTCGGGGCCTCGTTCGGTGCCATCGCCGTAGCCGCCGACCTGCCAGTGTGGCTACCGGTGGTGATGTCCCTGGTGGTCTTCGCGGGCTCCTCCCAATTCATCTTCGTCGGCATCCTGGCCGTCGGCGGCAACCCCGTCGCCGCCGTGGCGAGCGCGTTGCTCGCAAACACACGGCTCGTACCGCTCGGATTCTCCATAGGATCCGTTTTCGAGAACGTCTCGCCATGGAAGCGACTGCTCGGCACCCACCTGATCACCGACGAAGCGGTCGCATTCAGCGTCGCCGAAGAAGACGAAGGACGGCGTCGAACCGCGTTCTGGCTGTGCGGAATCGGACTGTTCGTCACCTGGAACATCGGGGTGGTGATCGGCACTCTCGGTGGTGGCGCAATCACCGATACCGCCGCGCTCGGACTCGACGCCGCATTTCCGGCAATCCTGCTCGGACTGATCATGCCTGCGCTCCGAGATCGGGGCACGCGCAATGCCGCACTCGTCGGAGCAGGGATCGCCCTGGCAGCGTCGATGTTCCTACCGAGCGGACTGCCGGTGCTCCTCTCGCTGATCGCCGTGGTCCCCACACTGCTGTCGACCACGCCCGCCGCACGCAAGGAATCCGCATGAACCTCACGATTCCGCTGATCGCCATGGTCGTCGGCACCTTCGCTCTCCGCCTCATCGGCCCGGCCCTACGCTCGCGCATGACCATCTCGCCCCGCATCGACCGCGTCATGTCCACCTCGGTCGCCGTCGTGTTCGTGGCCCTCATCGCCACTTCCACCCTGCTCGTGGGCAAGGACTTCGCGGGCTTCGCGGCCCCCATCGGCGTGACCGTGGCCGGAGTCCTCGCTTGGCGCAAAGCACCCTTCGTCGTGATCGTGATCGCGGCTGCCGCAACCACCGCTTCCCTCCGCTGGATCGGCGTCGCCTGACCGAACCGCGGCACCCCGAGTCCACTAGATGTGACATTGACCCCCGAAAAGTCCACCAAATGTCACATTGAGTGCATCGGATGGGGAACACGGGTGACAGCCATCGCCCCTTCGCGGACTACCGACTCGGCAACAAGCCCGTTGCCACCCGGGCCACCTCGCTTACTGACCTGAGCGCCCACTATTTCTCTGCATCCACGGGATCCCGCGTTTCGAGCCGAATTGTGGGCGCTGACATCAGTTGGCCGGCGCAGCTCGGACCGCCGGCCCCCACTGGACCCACCTGCCTCGCGCACCGCTCCCCGTTCACCGGCACCCCGGGTCCACTAGATGTGACATTGACCCCCGAAAAGTCCACTCGACGTCACATTGAGTACCCCCGGGCGGGGACAATGGAGAATGAACACAATGTCTCGATGTGGGGAGCAGCAATGACCGCGCTGGATGCAGTACGACGACGCTGGCCGAAGACGATGCCACTTCAGCCGCTTCCGTCGGAGTCGTGGGCCAAGCAGGAGCCGACGTGGAAGGGTGCGAATCCCCAGGTCATCGAGTCGGCGTTGAAGCGTGCGAAGACTCGGACGTCGGGTAATTGGTTCGTTTTCGCTGCGAGTCGTGACGTGAAGGCCGACAAGCCGTTCGGTCGCTATGTCGGTACCACCGAGTTGGTTGCGTGGCGGGATTCGGCGGGCAAGGTGCATATCGGTCCGGGTGCGTGTCCGCATCTCGGGGCGGCACTCGATACCGCGAAGATCGAGTGCGACGCGTTGGTGTGCCGGTGGCATGGGCTGGCGTTGAGTCCGAAGGGTAAGGCTGGCTGGCGGCCGGTTCCTGCGTTCGACGACGGTGTTCTGGTGTGGGTTCGGCTCGACGAGCTGGGCGGCGAGGAGCCGACGCCGGTGCCGGTGGTTCCGATCAGGCCCCCTGCGTCGACGTCCATTCCTGGTGTCGTCACGTTGATCGGGAAGTGCGAACCGGACGACATCATCGCCAATCGCCTCGATCCGTGGCACGGCGCATGGTTCCATCCGTACTCGTTCGCGAGGTTGAAAGTGGTGAGCGCGCCCACCGACATCGATGTGCCCGAGGAGGACGATCGCTTCCTGGTCGATGTCACGTTCCGCGTCAGTCGCGGCATCGGTGTTCCGGTTCGAGCCGAGTTCGTCTGCCCCGGCCCACGCACCATCGTCATGCGCATCCTCGACGGTGAGGGGGCGGGAAGCGTCGTCGAGACACACGCGACTCCCCTGGCTCCTGCGTCCGACGGCACCCCGCGGACGGCGGTCATCGAGGCGACGATCGCGAGCTCGGATCGACCCGGCTTCCAGATGGCGCGCAAGGTCTCGGGACTGCTGCGTCCGGCGATGAACTTCACCGCAGCACGTCTGTGGAAGGACGACCTCGATTACGCCGAACGCCGTTACGAACTGCGCTCGACGGGTCGCGCGTGATCTAGCCTTCGACGAACGCGGCGAGTTGGCCGATGACGGTTCCCCAACCGTCATGGAAGCCCAACTCCTCGTGCATCTTTCGGTCTTCTACGTTGCGGTGCATCACGTGCGCCCGGTACTGCGTCCCGTCGGGATGGTCGGCGAACGTGATCACCGCGGTCATGAACAGCTGTAGGGCAGGTCGCCAACCTTCGACGAGGGAGTTGGTGAACACGATGCGTTCCTGATGGTCGACGGCGAGGAAGCATCCGTCGATGTGCGGTTCGAAGTCTCCTCCGGGTTCACTCATCAGCGTTCGGAATGCGCCTCCGGGCTGCAGATCCCACGCGTCGACTCGGCACAGAGTAGGTGCCGGAATCCACCATTTCTCGAACTTCGACGGGTCGGCCCACGCATCCCACACCGTCTCGCGCGGAGCCGCGATGATGCGGGAGATACTCAGGTCGAGTTCGGGATCGAAGGAAGTCATTGTTGTTCACTCTCTTTCGAGGATCGGGTGACGAACTGTTCGAGGCGGTCGGTTCTGGATTCCCACACGGACCGTTGCTGCTCCAGCCACGCGGAGGCCGCGTCCAGGTTGGTTCGCTCGATCGTGCATGCGCGTACACGTCCGGTCTTGTGGGTGCGAATCCATCCGCTGCGCTCGAGTACATGAATGTGTTTCATGAACGACGGCAGAGTCATGTCGAACGGTTCGGCCAGTTCCCCCACGGTCGCAGGCCCGGACCCCAGTCGGCCCAGTACTGCACGCCGCGTGGGATCGGCCAACGCCTGGAACACGTCGTCGAGCACCTCGAAATACTGAGCCATATGGCACAGTATCTCTGCAACAACACTTAGCGCAAGGGCACAGTATCGGCGATTCGGTGCGGACTCGCCGGAACCATCAGTCGTCGGCGAGGTCCTTGAAATACCGGGCGACAGGCCACCGCTCGAAACCACTCTTCTCGTAGACCGACCGCGCCGGCGCATGACCGGGATTGTCACCGGTCTCGACCATTACCATGCGCATTCCGGCGGATCTCACTCGCGCGAAAGACCGATCGAGGAGCGCCCTTCCGACGCCGGCTCGCTGCTGAGCTGGGTCGACCACCAGGACGTACACCTCACCCATGTCGTCGTTCGGGTGCAGGCGGGTACAGACCCAGCCGACCGGCGTGTCACCGTCCACGGCCACGTCCACGCTCTCGGGTTCGTCGTCGACGACGGATGCGAGATCGTCGTACTGACGCGCCTGCCACCCCTGGGGATAGAAGCAGTCGTACACGAACCACGGAACCGCCTCCTGCACGAGCGGAAACACCGGTTCCCACGCGCGAAGCGACAGCGCGAGCAACTCGGCCCGATACCGGGGGACGTACGGCACGATGGTGACCATCGGACCGAGTGTAGGTTGCAGCATTCGAGCGAGGCGGCCGTTCGACCGTCACACCGACTGCTGCACGCCACCCCCATTGCGCCGCAGCACTATTGGGGCGAAAAAACTTCCGAAAATGTGCCGTAAAGGTCTTGGCACTCGCTGCATTCGAGTGCTAATTTTTGTGTTGCACAGTTGAGGAGCGCCTCGCCACAGGGGCGAGCGCATCTGGGTACAGGAGGTGGTTGCTGTGCTTCGTTTCGATCCGTTCCGTGACGTCGATTCGCTCACCTCGGCATTGTTGGGTGCGTCTACCGGTTCGGACCGCGCACCGCGATTCATGCCCATGGATCTGTACAAGGTCGACGATCACTACGTACTCAGTGCCGACCTTCCCGGCGTCGACCCGGGATCCATCGACGTCGACGTCGATCGCGGCACATTGACGCTCACCGCGCAACGAACAGTGCCGGAAAGCTCCGGCGTGCAGTGGATTTCATCGGAACGGTTCGCCGGGACGTTCCGTCGACAGATATCTCTGGGTGACGGCGTCGACACCGAGGGCATCTCGGCGTCGTACGACAACGGCGTCCTGTCGATCACCATTCCGCTTGCCGAGCGAGCGAAGCCGCGCAAGGTCGACATCGCTCGTGCCGAGCTGACCGGCGAGCAGAGATCCATCGAACACCAATCGACCTGATCCGTCACGCGCACAAGCACATCGAGCACTGTCGAACTACTCAGGGAGGGTGATGCATATGGAAACGGATACCGTGGTCTGGCCGGAATCTCCCGATCGTGACCAATGGTGGCGCACGGTTCTCGGGGTCGGGACCGAGATCCGTGAATGCGCCGCGGCCGATCTACTGGATCAGCAGCGAGCAGAGCCGGTCGACGACGACCTCTACCCGCACGTACCGCGACAGCCCGTCGCTGCGTGATCCCAACGACCGCAAGGCCGGCACCGACATTCGGTGCCGGCCTGCGTCATTGCCGCACCGAGTAACTGGTCACGAGGCCAGACATCACAGGACCAACGAGTAGAACGTGCTCGACGGGTCCACGACGTAGTCGCCGAACGGGGGCACTGCGACGAATCCGTGTCGCTCGTAGAGGCGTCGAGCTGCGGCGAAGTAGTCCTGGGTACCCGTCTCCAGGCTGACGCGCTCGAACCCCGACCGCCGCGCCTCCGTCAGAACGTGCTCGAGCAGTCCGGACGCCACCCCGCGGCCTCGCGCGAAACTCGAGGTGCGCATCGATTTCAGTTCTCCGTGTTCAGGAGTGAGTGTCTTCAGCGCGGCAATGCCGAGCAGTGCCCCGGCCTCCCACGCCGTCCACACCCGCATGTCCGGCCCGCGCAGACCCGACAGATCCAGTGCGTGAACACTCTCTGCCGGTGACGTCGCGTGCATGTCCGCAAGGTGCTCGACGAGCAACGCACCGACCTCCGGCCGCGACAGATCATCGACCTCGAGACGCATGCAACCTCCTGTCGTGAGTGGAAGTTCGACCCCTGCTACGAAATACCACTCACCTGCGGCGAAGCCGCTCCAAAGCATCGAACATCTTGAATCGTCCACTCGTGGGCACGGTTTCGATGTCGTGGCCGGTGACGCCCCAGCCCGCCAACAGGGTGTTCGCTGCCTGCAGTCCGGTGGTGGCGGCACGTTCCATGAGAGCAACGGGCAGATCGATCCGAATGCCGTCACCCGCGAGTACCAGCGAGGGCTCGGGGGTGCGCACGGTGGGCCGCTCGGCGAATGCTCCGAGGCCGAACATCGGGCAGTCGTCTCGCCATTCGGATCGTTCGGCGATCACCTCTGCCGCAGCGGTTTCCGGGTAGATCTCGCGCATGCGAGCCATCAGCTGCGCGCGGGTGACCTCCTCGGATTCCTCGGCGGCGTAGGCATGCAGTTCGACCACGGAACCTCCGGTCCTCGCTGCCCACTCCGCGGCCTCGTCCTCGAACCGCTCGAGCACACTGATGTTGTCGATGGGAGGCATACCGCCGGTGCCGATGAACGCGGGACGATCGGCATTCACCGCCTTGCTCAGCCACACGCGGTGGACCATGAAAGGCGGGGTGTTCTGCAGCGCGCCGATCTGCTTGCGCCACGCCGGCGTCCCGAGCTCGGGGGATTGCTCGAGCACCCGCTGCAATCCGGCGATGTCGGTAGCGAGGACCACCGCGTCGGCGTCGATGATTCCGCCGGCGTCGACGCGGAACTTGCGCAGGCCACCGCGGGTGATCTCGCCACACGGAGTGGACGTTCTGATCTCGACACCGAGACCGCTGAGGTACTCCCCCAACGGGTTCCACAGTGCCTGTGGGTAGGGATCGCGGGGGACATCGAAGATCAAACCCTCGGAGGAGCCGAGGAAGTAGATGTGGAACATCATCGCCAGTTCGGCAGCCGACATCTCCTCCGGGTCGGCGAAGAAGCTGCGTGAGAACACCCCGAACGCCAGATGGCGTGCCGCTTCGGGAAAGTTGATGTTGCGCAGGAACTCCGCCGCGGGAGTGGTGTCGAGTTCGTCGAAGGTCTTCGGCACGCTCACCGTCATGAGTGGCAGGGCGGCGATTCCGTTGAGGTCGGTGAGGTCCTTCCACCGGAACGTCGGACTGCGCTTGACGAACGCGAACGCATTGAGCGGTGGCGTCTCGGGCAGCCCCTTGAATCCGTCGATACGACCGTCGCCGTCGATCAGCGGGTAGTCGTCGACCGGGCGTAGACGCGCCAGGTCTGGGTCGGTGCGGCGCAGCAGGTTTCGCAGGTTGTAGTACTGCCGGAAGAACGCGTGGAAGCCGCGGCTCATCGTCGCGGGCGAGCCGTCCTCCAGCGTCGTGTCCCAGCCACCGACGCGGCCACCGAGGTAGCTTTCGCGTTCGACCAGATGAACCTTGACGCCGCGTTCGGCCAACGCGGTCGCGGCGCTCAGCCCCGCGATACCGCCGCCCACCACCACCACATGCGGGACGTCGGCCAGCTGACCTGCGTCCGAATAGCCTTGCACCGCAGCATGGGTGACCTTCTTGGAATCGGTCAACGCTCTTCCTTCGCGGGTCGAGAGCCCAGGAATGTGTGCACCACACCGTTCTGCCATCCGGTCATCGTTTCTCGGGCGACACCGCTGTAGCCCGCACGCTGCATCCGTCGCATGAACGCCGATGCGCCGTCGAACGTCACAACGCTCCGCCACAGGTGCCGGTACAACGTGGCGTCTCGCGTCGCGAGCCAGCCGAGCGGGATGATGATGCCCCAGCTCACGACGTTCCAGGAGATGCGAGCACGCAGTGAATCGTGCACCGAATACTCGTGGAACGCGATCGTCGAACCCGGACGCAGCAGCGCCAGTAGCGATTTGAGTTCGGTGTCGGGGTCGTCGACGTTCCTGATCAGATAAGCGGCCAGGATGGCGTCGAACGGTCCGTCGACTCCGTTCACGGCCAGATCCTCCACCCGCGAGTGCACGAACGTGACGTTCGACGGCCAGTCCTTGCTCCGGGCGACCTCGAGCATCTCGGCGGACGCGTCGGCGGCGACGATCTCGGCGTGCGGTGCCGCTTCGAGCAGCGCTGCGGTGGACGCACCCGTACCGCAACCGATATCGAGCAGGCGCAATCCGCTTCCGAGATCGGGAATGCGGAGGCGCTGCGCGGACTTGACGAGGTGCTCGTGGTAACCGGGGTTCGCTCCGACGAGTCGGTCGTACGCTTTGGCACCGACGTCGAATGCGCCGGGAACTTCGTTTCGCGGCAGACCGCGCTTACCGACCTTCACAGTGCCTCTTCCTTGCTCACGCGGGCAGCTGGCCCACCCTGGACCGACACGACATCTCCGTGCTGCAACTGCCGTCCGCGGCGGATGTCCACGTCCCCGTTGACGCTGACCAGGCCGTCGGCGATGATGCCCTTGGCTTCGGCACCGGATTCGATCAGGTTGGCGAGCTTGAGGAATTGGCCCAGCCGGATCGATTCGTCGCGGATGGGGACATCGTGTGCATCGGACATGTCTCCATCCTGTACTAGCGGGCCGCTCGCTGCTACCAACGAGTCACATCGCGGCGCGGAAGCGGCGCAACCGCAGGCTGTTGCTCACCACGAACACCGAGGACAGCGCCATCGCAGCCCCGGCGAGCATCGGGTTGAGCAGGCCCGCGGCCGCGAGCGGAATCGCTGCGACGTTGTAGGCGAACGCCCAGAACAGATTGCCCTTGATGGTGCTCAGTGTGCGACGCGAGAGCCGGATCGCATCGCCGACGGCCCGTAGGTCGCCGCGGACCAACGTCAGGTCGCTCGCCTCGATCGCGACATCGGTTCCGGTTCCCATCGCGAGCCCCAGGTCGGCGGTGGCCAGCGCTGCCGCGTCGTTGATGCCGTCGCCGACCATCGCCACGACCTTGCCTGCGGCCTGCAGTTCGCGAACGGCAGCGACCTTGCCCGACGGCAGCACACCGGCAACGACCTGCTCGATGCCTACCTCCGCGGCGATCGTTCGGGCGGCGGCCTCGTTGTCGCCGGTGAGCATGACCGGCGTCAGGCCCAGCTCGCGCAGTTCTGCGACGGCCTGCTTCGACGTCGGCTTGACCGAGTCGGAGACCACCAGAACCCCGCGGGCCTTCCCGTCCCACCCGATCGCGACGGCGGTGCGTCCCTGGCGTTCGGCGTCGTCGAAGGCATCGGCCAGTTCCGGTGGCAGGGGCATCGACCAGTCGGCCAGCAGGCTGCGACGGCCGATGACCGCGGCGCGACCCTCGACAACGCCCTGGACACCGAGACCCTCGAGGCTGGCGAACTCCTCGACAGCCGTGGACTGGGTCGAACCTGCGATGGCCCGGGCGATGGGATGCTCCGAACCCGATTCCAACGCTGCCGCCACGGCACGGACCACGTCCTCGTCCTCACCGTCGGCCACGTGCACCGAATGCAGTGTCATCTCACCGGTGGTGACGGTGCCGGTCTTGTCCAGCACGACGGTATCGATGCGGCGGGTCGATTCGAGCATTTCGGGGCCCTTGATCAGAATCCCCAGCTGCGCCGCCCGACCGGTGCCGACCATCAGTGCTGTGGGGGTGGCCAGCCCGAGTGCGCAGGGGCACGCGATGATCAGGACGGCGACCGCCGCCGTGAAGGCAGCGGCCACCGAATTGCCGGTGCCGAGCCAGAATCCGAGCGTTGCCACCGAGATGGCGATGACGATCGGCACGAAGATTCCCGAGATGCGATCGGCCAGACGCTGGGCCTGAGCCTTGCCGGTCTGCGCATCTTCCACCACCTTCGCCATCTGCGCGAGCTGGGTGTCTGCACCGACTCTGCTGG
Organism: Rhodococcus sp. 05-2254-5; assembly: GCF_002258575.1. Classification (NCBI taxonomy): domain Bacteria; kingdom Bacillati; phylum Actinomycetota; class Actinomycetes; order Mycobacteriales; family Nocardiaceae; genus Rhodococcus; species Rhodococcus sp. 05-2254-5. Next base: position 204,440 of record NZ_NOZG01000006.1, read on the forward strand.
CGCGCAAGGTGATTCGACCACCGACGTTCACCGTCGCTCCGGTCACCGCGTCGCCGGCCCCGACCTCCACCGGCACCGACTCGCCGGTCAGCATCGACCGATCGACGGCCGAGGATCCACTCTCGACGGTTCCGTCCGTGGCGATCTTCTCACCCGGACGAACGACGAACAGATCGCCGACGGCGAGCTGATCGATCGGAATCTGCTGTTCCTCATCGTCTTTCAGCACAGCGACGGTCTTGGCACCGAGGTCCATCAGTGCGCGCAACGCCGCACCGGCCTGCCTCTTGGACCTGCTCTCGAACCACCGGCCGGCCAGGATGAAGGTGGTGACACCCGCAGCCGCCTCGAGATAGATATTGCTCGCCCCGTCCATCCGCGCGATCGTGAACTCGAACGGATGCGTCATGCCGGGCTCACCGGCCGTACCGAAGAACAGCGCATACAGCGACCAGCCCAGTGCAGCAAGGGTTCCCATGCTCACGAGGGTGTCCATCGTCGACGTCCCGTGCTTCAGGTTGGTCCACGCGGCGCGGTGGAACGGCAGCGCTCCCCAAACGACGACCGGCGCGGCGAGAGTCAACGACAGCCACTGCCAGTTGGTGAACTGAAAAGCCGGAATCATGGCCATCGCGATGACCGGAATGCTGAGCACCGCCGAAACGATCAGACGCTGCTTCAACGGATCGACCGGTGTGTCGGCGTCGACCGGCTCGGCCACCGGAAGGCTCGCGGTGTAACCGGCGGCTTCGACAGCGGCGATCAGATCCTCGGTGGCCACGCCGTCACTGGTGACGCGCGCCTTCTCGGTGGCGTAGTTGACCGTCGCCGATACCCCGTCGAGCTTGTTGAGCTTGCGCTCGATGCGGTTGGCGCACGACGCACAGGTCATGCCGCCCAGAATCAGTTCTGTTTCCGTACTCATCCCCGATTCCCTTCTGCCTCGATGACGAATGTGGCCGTGCGGACGACACCCTGATGCTGGAAGTCCGGATGGAGCGCAGATGTTCCGTCGTGCGACTCGTGGTCGGAATGCGTCGGTTCGCTGGGCGACGCGTCGGGTCCGATCGCATGGCCGACGAACAGGGCGAGAAAGAAGACGAGGGCTATGCCGACGACGAATCCGACAAGCTTGGTCGGGGTGCCGAGTTCCTGTCGTGTGGAGTTCACATCCCTACCCTACCCCCCCAGGGTATCTAGTGGGTAGTGCCGATCGCCTTCTTGAAGCCGACGTGTGAGGCAGTGAAGCCCAGACGGGTGTAGAACCGGTGGGCATCCACTCGACGCGAGTCGGACGTCAGCTGCACCAGAGCGCACCCTCGCCGCGTGGCCTCCTCGATCGCCCACTCGATCAACGCGCCACCGAGCCCGCGGCTGCGCCACGTAGCGGCCACCCGTACGGCTTCGATCTGAGCGCGCAACGCACCACCTCGCGCCAGTCCCGGAATGACCGTCGACTGCAGAGTTCCCACCACCTCGTCACCGTGCACGACGACGACCAGCACGTTCCGTGGATCGAAGGAAATGTCCTCGAAAGCGGTGCGATATCCGTCCATGTTCTCGGCGGATTCGCACGTCGCGCCCAACTGGTCGTCCGCCAGCAGCGCCACGATCGACTCGAGGTCCGACGCCACCGCCTCACGCACGACGCAGGTCGATCCATCGGTCAGAGCTAATTCCATCGGTGTCATTCGGTCGTGAAAAGACATGTCCACGACGGTAAACGAAGCGTTTTGTAACGCGAACCATCCGAGCGACGAAATGCCGGGTAACCCACTGGCAATTGCAGTCGGGATCGGTTCGGGCGTGGATGATGGGGATCGAAAACATGAATGGTGGCAAGTCGAAGCGTGTGCGCATCGCGCTCAGCGCGTTTGCGATCGGCGCACTCGGTGCCGGAGTGCTGGTAGCAGCACCCTGGTCTGCGTCGGAAACGAGTGTCGAGGCCTCCGTCGAGCTGGTCTCGACATCGACCTGCTACGACATGGTGAGCATCGCCATCGGCGGACGCGGCGACACCCCACGCGAGGGCGTCAAGTGGCTGACCAAGCCCGACGGCACCCGCCTCCCCGCAGCGATGTCCGGTGACTACTCGAGCGACTGGATCGACCAGGCCGTGCGAGCTCCGAACAACGGCAACGTGGTTCCCGACTCCTACGCCGCGGTCTACGTCGAGTACCCGGCCGACCTGGCGAGCTACGAGAACGCCGTGCAGACGGGCGTCACCAACTCGCAGACCATCATGAAGGAAATCTCCGCGTCCTGCCCCAAGACTCGCTTCGCCATCGTCGGCTACAGCGAAGGCGCAGACGTTGCTCGCCGCACCGCCATGGAAATCGGCAATCAGGCCGTTCCCGAGGACGGCAAGTACGGCATCATCGACCCCTCGCAGGTCGTCGGCGTCGTCATCTTCGCCGACGCGGGACGCGTCGCAGGAGAGGGACCGTTCCCCGGTGCCGAGAACCCGTTCAGTAACCCGGACGGTTTCGACACCAAGTACCAGAACGGCAACAACGCTATCCCCGGACAGGGTGCATTGCCGGGAACGTCGGGCGGCTTCGGCGCACTCGACGGACGCGTCGCGTCCTTCTGCTCCGACGGTGACCTGACCTGCGCACTGCCCGCCAACACGTCGCTGATTCACCTGGCCGCCAACGTCGGTCGACAGGTCAACGCCGATGCGCTGCAGAACGAGAACCTCACCCCGGCCACCGGAGCCGACCTGGCTCTGGCACTGGGACGCATCGCAGTCAACGCCTTCAACGACATTGCGTCGCAGCCCAATTGGATGCAGAGCGACGAGACCTTCCTCGACGTACTGATCAAGGTGTCCGAGCCCAACTACAAGCCCGGCACCGCAACGACCCCCGTCTCGGCCAAGGTCGACGGTGAAGAGCCGATCGAGACCGGCCAGATGGTCGACATGGTGTACCTGCCGCAGAAGATCTTCAAGGAGATCACCGGGTTCATCTCGTCCAACCAGAACACGATCCCGGTCATCATGAACGATCCCTACGGCCTGACCCTCGGGCCCGGCTCGGGACACCACTTCGACTACTGGCGCGACGCCGACGCCGCCAACGGCAAGCCACTGACCTCGGTCCAGTACGCCGCAGCCTGGCTGACCCAGCTGGCCGAGCAGGCCAACCGGGGCGAGCCGGTGAAGACCAAGGAAGTACAGGAGAAAGCAGGCCGCGCAGCAATCCAGGCCATCGCCGCCACACCCGAGACCACCACCTCGGCAACGGCAACTCCGACGGCAACGACGCCGGCACCGGTCACCACCAGCCCCGCTGCGCCGGCCGCCCCCGTTGCGCCTGCTCCCGCCCCCGCGGCCGAGGTGCCGGCACCCGCACCGGCACCGGCTCCCGCTGCCGAGCCTGCAGAACCGGCCTGCACGACTCCGGTCGAGGGCGAGACACCCGTCGAGGGCGCACCGCCGGTATGCGTCACCGCGCCCGCCACGGAAACGCCGGTCACCCCCGAGGCCGCAGCTCCGACGACGACTGTCGCACCGACCCCGTAGGTGTGTGGAAACTCGTAGCCCACTACGAGTTTCCACGCACGACGGGTGAGCGACGCGCCAGCAGAACAGCGGCACCCGTCACCACAGCAAGAACCACGAGCACGGCCACCGACAGCACCAGGTGGTCGGGCTCGCTTGTGCGTGAGATGACCGATTCATCCATGGACAACGACGGTGTGTAGCCGGCGGACACCACGGTCACGGGCAGCGCCATGACGAACACCGCCGGCAGTGAGATCGCCAGAGATCCGGGCGACGTCGCCAGCGCGGAGACCAGAACATAGGCCGCAACGAGCGGCAGAGCGAACTGCGAGACGATCGGAATCTCGACGTAGTTTTCCGTCAGGCTCGTAGCAGCGATGACGAACAGGCCGCCCAGCCCGATGTACAGCTGCGGCCACCGGTAACCGATCCCGGCTCCCACGACCAACAGTGCTGCGCTCGCGCACAACCGAACGGCATCTCCTGCGGCGAAGCCGGAGGTGCCCAGGGCCGTCGCCGACACTGCGAACAACACCAGCAGCAGCCGTCCGTCCCGCCCCGGAAGTAGGAACGACGCCAGCAGCGCGGAAGCCGCCATACCGACGAGAGCAACGAGCCACTCGACGCTCCGCGTATCGGCATCTGCCGCAATCCAGCTCAGGACGCTTGCCACGACGGGCAGCGACAGGCCGACGAGCAGAATCCGCGGGGTCTCGGGTGGCTGCACCACCTCGTGATGGCGTGCCAGGAACAACGTGACTGCCGCGGCCACTGCAGCGATCACCATGACGATCGCGCGCTCGGGCGCCACATCGTCCTCGGCACCGACCACATCCCAGACGAAGACGGGACCGTCGTTCGCCTGCAACAGCGCATCGAGCCAACAACCCAGCAGCCCGGCGCCCACAACCGAGACACCCAGGGCGGCCTGTGCACCACGGTGGTGTCCCGACAAAACCGCGGCCGCACCCAGCAGCACACCGGTGCCCACTGCAGCGGCCCAGTGCCCGAGCATCCCGGGCACCATTCCGACGGTCTGGAACACCACGACGAGCAGCGCTGCCATCGCCACAATGGTCGCAGTTGGCGCACTGGCCCGGGCCGCGGAGACCGCCGTCCCACAGGCAGCGACGGCAACGACTGTGAGCCCGTTGACAACCGACCAGAACGACCCGAATTCCGCAGTGCTGTTCACCAGCGACTCGATGGGGCCGATGTCACTGATGGCATAGCCGAGAACGAAGCCGGCCACGAGCATCGACAGTACTTTCATACTGCCGATCATGCCGTCAGCCGAATTTCACTCCCTGCGCCAGGGGCAGTTCGTTGGAATAGTTGACCGTGTTCGTCGCCCGACGCATGTAGGCCTTCCATGCGTCCGAACCTGATTCGCGTCCGCCACCGGTTTCCTTCTCGCCGCCGAAAGCACCGCCGATCTCGGCACCGGAGGGACCGATGTTGACGTTCGCGATGCCGCAGTCCGATCCCGCAGCCGACAGAAAACGTTCCGCTTCACGCAGGTCGGTAGTGAAGATCGACGACGAAAGTCCCTGCGGCACATCGTTGTGCAGGGCTATGGCCTCGTCGAGGGTGTCGTAGGTGAGCACGTACAGGATGGGCGCGAACGTCTCGTGCCTGACGATGTCGGTCTGGGCGAGCATCGTCACGATCGCGGGCTGCACGTAGTACGAATACTCGTCGACGACATTCACGCGCTCACCGCCGACCACCACCGTTCCACCGTCGGACTTGGCGGCCTCGAGCGCCTTCTGATAGCCGGCGAACGCGCCCGCGTCGATGAGCGGTCCCACCAAAGTGTCGCTCTCCAAGGGAGATCCGATGGACAGAGTCTCGTACGCCGAGACCAACTTGGCCACCAGTTCGTCCGCAACCGAGGAATGCGCGATGACGCGTCGGAGCGAGGTGCACCGCTGACCGGCCGTACCCGCAGCCGAGAACACCAGCCCGCGCGTCGTGAGATCGAGGTCTGCCGACGGCGTCACGATCGCCGCGTTGTTGCCGCCGAGTTCGAGCAGCACGCGCCCGAATCGCTGCGCAACCCGCGGCGCAACAGCCTTGCCCATCCTGGTCGAACCGGTTGCCGACACCAGAGCAACACGCGAATCATCCACCAGCGCTTCACCGGACGCTCGGTCCCCGATCACCAACTGAGCGATCTTGGGATCGACACCTGCAGCGGCAGCAGCACGCTCGAACAGAGCCTGCACGCCGACGGCAGTCAGCGGGGTCTTCTCCGACGGCTTCCAGATGACGGTGTCGCCCGCCACCAACGCCAACGCCGTGTTCCAACTCCACACCGCGACAGGGAAATTGAACGCCGTGATGACGCCGACGACACCGAGCGGATGCCACTGCTCCATCATGCGATGCCCGGGGCGTTCGGTGGCAATGGTGTTGCCGTACAGCTGACGTGACAGGCCGACGGCGAAGTCGCAGATGTCGATCATCTCCTGCACTTCCCCGAGCCCCTCGGAGACGATCTTTCCGGCCTCGATGGAGACCAGGGCGCCGAGGTCCTCCTTGTGCGTACGCAGCAGTTCCCCGAGTTCTCGGATCACCTGACCCCGCGCCGGTGCCGGCACCTGCGACCACGAGACGAACGCCGCAGCTGCGTCCGCGATGACACCGTCGACGTCTGCGGCAGAGGTCGATGCCAGCGACGCCAGATTTCCGCCGGTGATCGGCGATCTCGCGGTGATCGCGTCGGGACCGGCCGGCACGTCGAGCGCGATCGTCGCACCCAGCCGGTCGAGAATGGCGCGCGTACGCACACTCAGCTCGTCGTGGGTGATGGATGCAGACATGCGCGTACACCTTCCGTGGAGAGAATCGAACCGTCGGAGATAAGCCTACCGACGGAGGTTACAACCGTATTATTTCCTGTCTAAATGTCTTGCTTACGGAATATTAACGCGTATGTTCGTCATCATGACGCAAGTATTACAGCGCACCGGAGTGCCCATCGACGCCTCGACCGCCCGCGGCGTGATCGGTGAACACCTATTGGCCGACGGTTTCGAGCTGGTCCTGGACCTGGACGCCTCCACCGGGTCCACCCTGGTCGACGCCCGAGACGGCACCCGCTACCTGGATCTGTTCACCTTCTTCGCGTCCAATGCCCTGGGTATGAACCACCCCGCCCTGACCGACGATCCGGATTTCCGGGCCGACCTGCTGCAGGCGGCGATGAACAAACCCAGCAACTCCGACATCTACACCGTGCCGATGGCACGCTTCGTCGACACGTTCGCCCGGGTGCTGGGCGATGCTCGGCTACCGCACCTGTTCTTCGTCGAGGGCGGTGCATTGGCAGTGGAGAACGCATTGAAGGTGGCATTCGACTGGAAGTCCCGGTGGAACGAGCGCAAGGGCATCGATCCGTCCCTGGGCTCGCAGGTGATGCACTTCGAGCACGCATTCCACGGGCGCTCCGGGTACACGATGTCCCTCACCAACACCGACCCGAACAAGGTCGCACGCTTCCCGAAATTCGACTGGCCCCGAATTCCGTCCCCGTTCATCAGATCCGACGCGAACATGGACGAGCTCGAAGACGCATCGTTGACGGCCGCGCGGCTGGCCTTCGAAGCCAATCCGCACGACATCGCCTGCGCCATCATCGAACCCATCCAGGGCGAGGGCGGGGATCACCACTTCCGCCCCCGCTTCCTGCAGAAGCTGCGCGCACTCTGCCACGAGTTCGACGCACTGTTCGTCATGGACGAGGTGCAGACCGGAGCCGGAATGACCGGCACCGCATGGGCTTTCCAGCAGCTCGACGTCGTCCCGGATGTGGTCGCCTTCGGTAAGAAGGTCCAGGTCTGCGGCGTGATGGCGGGCGGTCGCGTCGACGACATCGACGACCACGTGTTCGCGGTCAGCTCCAGAATCAACTCGACGTGGGGTGGCAGCCTCACCGACATGGTGCGGTCGCGTAAAATATTGGAGGTCGTCGAAGCCGAGAACCTCATCGAACGCGCCGGCCGACTCGGAACAGTGCTGCTGAAGCAGTTGCAGGAGTTGGCAACTCGACATGCGATGGTCACCGAGGTTCGTGGACGCGGACTCATGTGCGCCTTCTCCCTGCCCGACGCTACGACCCGCGACCGAGTGATCGAACTGTTGCGCACCGAGGAGCACGTACTCGCGTTGGGCTGCGGCGACGCGGCAGTGCGATTCCGGCCGGCACTGACGGTCACCGAAGCCGAACTGACACAGGCAATCGAGTCCATCGATCGGGTGTTGAATCGGCTCTGACCCACCGCGTCAGGTAATCCTTGACATCAGCCGCAGCCTTCTGTCAGGATAAACCTGACACAGGAGGTGGATCATGGATCCGATCGAGCTGGCCGCCGAGGCCGACATCACTGCGGCAACACGGGCGGTCGTGACGGCCGCAGCCACCGAGGCCGGTCGCATTGCCGACGAGATCATCGGCACCGGCCCACTGCCGGGCACACCGGAATGGGAGGCAGAGCAGTCGACCGACCTGCCTGCACGACGGAGCCTCGCGTGGCATCTGTTGAGTCTTCGTGTGCAACTGGCGGCGGGGCTCGACGGCATCGAAACCGTTGTGGTGCTGCGCGTTCAGGGTGCGACGTGGGCGATCATCGGCCAGGCGGTCGGCATGTCTCGTCAATCGGCGCACGAGCGGTGGGGTGCCCGCGCGGCGGCGATTCTCGATCCCGTCGGCGATGGGCAGCCCGACATCGTTCCGAACGACAGTCCGGCGTGACTCACCGCAGCACGGTCGCTGCCGCGGCTGCGACGGCGTCGGCCGCTCGCTGCAGTGCAGGCGACGACAGCGACCACTGCTGCCAGTACAGCTGAACGTCTTCGATGCCGTCGGCGTCGAAGCACGTCAGCGAGTCACAGTCCTGGAGGTCCGGGATCATTCCCCAGCCGAAGCCGAGTTCCACCGCCCGGGCGTAGTCCGAGGACGCCGGGACGAGGTGACGGGGCGGAGTATGCGAATCGACGCCTCGGTGCCGTAAGTAGTTGTCCTGCAATCGGTCGTCGGCATCGAACACCACCACCGGTGCGGTGCTCAGTGCCTCGATCGTCGTGCCGGCACCGAACCATCGCTCGATGAACTTTTCGGTTGCCGACGGCCGGTAGCGCATGGCGCCGAGGGATCGGACGGTACACCCACGGACCGGTTCGGACACCGATGTGATTGCAGCAGAGACGATTCCGTCGTGCAGGAGCTGGGCCGTGCGGTCCTGGTCCTGACGATGCAGATCGAAGGTCGTCGTACCGGCGAGTGGCGCGAGCGCAGGCAGCACCCACGTCGCCATCGAATCGGCATTGACGGCAATCGAAATGGGGGCCGAGACGCCGTCGTCGTTGAGCTCGGCCCTCGTCTGATCCGTGAGCGTATCGATCTGACGAGCCAGGCGTAGTACCGCGGCACCCGACTGGGTGGCCACCACCGGTTTCGTCCGCTGCACCAGGGTGCGCCCCAACGACGCTTCGAGCGACTTGATTCTCTGGCTTACTGCCGACGGGGTCACATGCAATGCACGTGCGGCAGCCTCGAAAGTTCCACCGTCGACTACTGCTGTCAGCGCTCTGAGCTGCTCGATCTCCACAATATGAAGTTACACTTACCGATGGTGAAAAACATTCGCTGGCTCTAATGCTGGTCGCCTCCTAGCGTGAACAGCATGACCTCGCTTGCCGCAGCACAATCGACGTTGACCGGATTGGGAGTCGGCCTGTCCCTTATCGTCGCCATCGGTGCGCAGAACGCGTTCGTCCTGCGCAAGGGCCTGCAACGCACCCATGTGTTCCCGGTGGTTGCGGTGTGCGCGCTGTCCGACGCCGTGCTGATCGTCGCCGGGGTGGCGGGCATCGGCGTCCTCGTGGACCGGTTTCCGCTGGCGTTACGCGTCGTCACCGTGCTCGGAGCGCTGTTCCTCTTCGTCTACGGAGTGATGGCGCTGAACCGCGCCCGCACCCCAGCGGCGATGACCACCGACGGCGGCGGTGGGGGCTCGCTGATCGCCGCTGTCGCAACGTGTCTCGCGTTGACGTGGCTCAACCCGCACGTCTACCTCGATACCGTCGTATTTCTCGGGTCCATCGGTAACCGGCAGCCGGGCGAGCTTCGGTGGTGGTTCGCCCTCGGTGCCGTGCTGGGCAGCGTGCTCTGGTTCACCGCTCTCGGATACGGATCGCGCGTGCTCAGGCCCCTGTTCGCGCGGCCGACGGCGTGGCGGGTCCTCGATCTCGGTATCGGAATCATGATGCTCACCCTGGCCGCGCTGCTGTTGTTCGGCTGAGTCTGCCGCACCGACGGAGCGCGAGCAGTGAGCTGAGTGTCCACAATTCTCGATCGCGGCCCTCATCCCGATTTCGCATCCACAGAATGGACACGCAGCCCACCACCCGATACGAAGGACCCATGGCACAGCTGACGACGTTCCCGGAGCCCGAGTCCTCCTTGTCCGATCCCGCCGACCTGTTCGTCGAGTACCTCCGCTTCTACCGCGGTGAGCTCGCCCGGCGGATCGCCGCGTTGAGTGACGACGCGCTGGCCACGTCGGCTGTGCCGTCGCAGTGGACTCCCCTCGAGATGCTCATCCATCTTGTGTACATGGAACAGCGCTGGTTCGTCTGGGGGTTCCTCGGGCGCGCCGTCGACGATCCGTGGGGGGACAAGAAGGACGGATCCTGGCATGTGCCGACCGACGTGCCGGCGGCGGCATTGCTCGCGCGCCTCGACGACGGCGCTCGACTGACCGAGCAGGTGCTGCGGTCTCATCGCATGGACGACGTGGCCACCCTGGGTGGACGATTCACCGAAGAACAGCCCACCCTGATCTGGATCTGCTTTCATGTACTGCAGGAATACGCCCGCCATCTCGGCCACCTCGACGTCGCCGTCGAACTGACCGGCGGGCCCACAGGCGAGGGGCCGCAATGAGAATCAACATCACCAGTGTGTTCGTCGACGATCAAGACAAGGCACTGGCGTTCTACACCGACGTACTGGGCTTCGTGGTCAAGCACGACATTCCCATGGGCGGAACAGATCGCTGGCTCACGGTCGTATCTCCTCAGGAGCCGGAGGGCACCGAGCTACTGCTCGAGCCCAGCGGCCATCCGGCAACCGGCCCGTTCAAGACGGCACTGTTCACCGACGGCATTCCGTTCACCCAGTTCGCCGTCGAAGACGTTGCAGCCGAACACGATCGGCTTGTCGGACTGGGTGTCAGGTTCACTCAGGAGCCCACCGAGATGGGCCCGGTGATCACCGCCGTGTTCGACGACACCTGCGGCAACCTGATTCAGATCATCGCTCCGGTGAGCTGACCGGTCACACGTTCGCGTACAGATCGACGGTGGTGCCGTCGGGATCGTGCACGACGGCATAACGCTGCCCCCAGAACGCATCCCACGGCTGCAGGTGCCCTGTGTACCCCGCGTCGGTCACTGCGGCCCACGCGGCATCGACTCCGGCGGCCGTGCCGCAGTCGAATGCCAGCGCGACGCGGTGGCCTCCGCTGGGCGCGGTCCACGTCGGATCGAACGAGGTGATCGTCGAGGGTAGGTCGAACAACAACCGAACCCCACCGAGGTCGACCTCCACATGTTGCTCGGCATCGGCCTCGGCCGGAATGTCCAGTCCCAGAACGCGGTAGAACGCCAATGCAACTGCCATATCGGCGACGACGATTTCGATTCCTGCCAGACGTGGTTTCACCCGGACAAGGGTAGCCACGTCAGCCCCAGTTCGCGGCATTTGTCAGGCAGAACGGATGCCCGGCCGGATCCAACAGCACACGCCAGGTCTCACCCGGTTGCTCGTCGGGCACAGTTGCCCCCAACTGCACTGCGGCTTTCGCGGCCGCATCCAGATCGTCGACCGCGAGATCGAAGTGAAACTGTTTGCTGCCCTTCGTGTTCGGCCACTCCGGCCGCTGATAATTCTCCACGCGTCCGAATCCGAGCGCGCTGGAGGGCCCCTGCAGCATCGCGTAATCCTTCTCCGCGTGGACGACGGTCCAGCCGAGTAGCGCAGACCAGAACGTCGCGCTGGCCTCGGGATCTCCGCAGTCCAGCGTGACCATCTTCAGGGTTGCCACGGGTGCATCGTTCATGGTGTTTCTCCTCGACAGCGTCGATCGTTTCTCGAAGGTGTCGGACCAGACTCCTACACTGACGCCCGTGCCGGATAGGAAAAATGCGACAGCCACCCACGCCGGTGTCCTGCGGCCGGATCAGCTGGCGCAGTATGTCGACCTGGTCCGGCTGCCGTGTGCGGCGTCGTTGGAACCGTGGGTCGAGAACTACTGGCAACTTCGGTGGGATCTGCCGTCGGGCATCTCGTATCGCAGCTCGACCCTGCCCCACCCGGCATGCACGCTCAGCGTCGAGCACGGCTGGACCCGCGCCGGCGTCACCGAGCCGGTGGTCGTGACCGGAGTGCTGACCCGACGGTTCGACGTCGAACTCGCCGATTCCGGGTGGGTGTTCGGCGTCAAGTTCCGACCCGGCGGCTACGCGAGCTTCACCGGAACCGTGGCCCGAACTCTGCGAGACGTCCCAGTAGCTCCGCCCACCCCGTTCCGGCTGGAGACCGTCGCCGCGTTGACGCGACTGGACTCACAGCACGATGCCGACCACTGCCGAACCGTCGTCGACGCGGTTCTCGAGCCCTACGCCCACGATGTCGAGCCGGAGTACGAGATCGTCTTGGATGTCATCGGCACGATGCTCGGTGATCGGACGCTGATACGCGTCGGCCAGGTGGAGGACAGATGTGGCATCGGGACTCGTCGGCTACAGCGGTTGTTCGAGCGTTATGTCGGTGCGACGCCCAAGTGGGTTCTGGGCCGATATCGGATTCACGACGCCCTCAGTGATCTCGACAACGGATACAGCGGGTCGCTGGCGGAACTGGCCGCGCGGTACGGATGGTTCGACCAGGCGCATTTCACCCGCGAGTTCACCGAACTGGTCGGTGTGTCTCCCGGTACGTATCAACTGTGAGTAACACCTTCGTCACGCAATGCGACTTTTGCCGATTCGTTTGGCACAGTATCCCGCGGTGCTCGGTAGCACCCGGTGGGCAACCGCAGCACAGAGGAAGAGTGGGCTTCAACGCATGATCAACATTCTCGTCGCCGGTGGAATCGCATTGGCGGTCTCGATTCTGTTGACGCCATTTCTCATCGCGCTGTTCACCCGGCAGGGCTTCGGCCAGGAGATTCGCGTCGAAGGCCCGGCGAGCCACCAAGCCAAGCGAGGAACGCCGACGATGGGCGGCGTCGCGATCATCGTGGGTCTGTGGGCCGGTTACCTCGGTTCCCACCTCGTGGCGATGGGAGGCGACGGGCCGTCGGCATCGGCGCTGTTGATCCTCGGTCTCGCGACCGCCCTCGGCATCGTCGGTTTCCTCGACGACTACATCAAGCTCCGGATGAAGCGAAGCCTCGGCCTCAAAGCCACCGGAAAATACGTCGGGCAGATCAGTGCCGCGGTGATCTTCGCGGTTCTGGCTCTGCAGTTTCGCAACGGCAACGGGCTGACGCCGGGCAACGTCGAACTGTCACTGGTGCGTCAGTCGACGTTCTTCACGATGGCTCCGATCGTCTTCGTGCTGTTCTGTGTGTTTCTCGTCGTTGCCTGGTCCAATGCCGTCAACCTCACCGACGGGCTCGACGGGTTGGCGGCGGGCTCGATGACCCTCGTCCTCGGCGCCTACACGGTGATGACGTTCTGGCAGTACCGGCAATCGTGCGCCACCAATTCGGTGGCCGGGTGCTACCAAGTGCGTGATCCCCTCGACCTCGCTGTCGTGTGCGCGGCGGCCGCGGGAGCGTGCATCGGATTCCTGTGGTGGAACGCGGCACCGGCCAAGATCTTCATGGGCGACACCGGCTCCCTGGCACTCGGTGGTCTGCTCGCCGGCCTGTCCGTCGTCAGCAAGACCGAGCTGATCGCGGTTGTCTTCGGAGCCCTTTTCGTCGCCGAGAGCGCGTCGGTGGTCATCCAGGTCGCGTCCTTCAAGTCCACCGGCAAGCGGCCGTTCCGGATGGCACCGATCCACCATCACTTCGAGTTGGGTGGCTGGGCGGAAACAACGGTCATCATCCGACTGTGGCTGTTCGCGGCCATCGCGTCGGCGCTGGGGCTCGGATTGTTCTACAGCGAGTTCCTCGCAGCCGTCGGCTGACCTCTACGATTCCGATATGACCGACGAACTGTCTCCGCTGGCCAAGGTCGATGCTCTCGCCGCCGAACTCGAGACCCTCGATGCTCGACGCGTCGCCATCGGAGTCGAACTCGTCAACCTTCAGTTCGGACTCGACGGAAACGCAAAGATCCGCGCCACCGAGGTCTTTCACAGCGACTACCTGGGCAGGCTGTTCACGTTGGTCGACGAACTGCGCACGGACGAGTAGGGCTCGCTAGAGCGCATCCGGGTCCGATCGCGACACCGCAGTCAACCGAAAATCCCTCAGCGACAACGTCCATGCTGCAACCGCTGCAAGGACAACACCGCCGACGGGAAACACCGTCCACGGACTGCCGATGATCGGGGTGAAGGTCGACTCCGGCTCACCGCGAGAGATGTACGACGTATCGGTGCTGTACAGGTCCGATACATACGTGTCCGAGAAGTACGTGTCTGCAGTGTGAATGTCCATCGAAGTCCAGCCGTAGTCGGATGCTGGAGTCGTTGGCTCGTCACCCGAGTCCACGAACATCAACGTGGGGAGCAATGGAGCCGCGGTGTCCGCCTCCGACCGCTGCGGCGGCCAGTGGGTCCACGCGAAGGCGCTGCCCGCTCCCAGCGCGGCACCGACGACGATCAGCAACGTGAACAGGTGGGCGGAACTGTACTGACGGTCTCTGACGACGCGCATTCCGGAATCGACGAGAAACCACGCCACCACCAGAGCCAGAGCCACTCCGGCGGCAACGAGGTACAGCGACACGGGGAACCAGCTCGGTCGCAGATGTGCCGTCCCAGGAGTGTCCGGCGGTTCGGTGATCGCAACGTGCCACACCACTGCGGCCGCAGCCCCTGTGGCCGCGCCGACGCCCCCGAGCACTGCGACGAGCTCTTTGCCGGATGGTCTGTCCACGCGCGAGACTCTACCGGCCAGTCGGTCTCTTGACCTTGAGCATTGTTCAGGTTCTACCGTTCGATGCATGACGACACAGCGCCCCATGCAACCACCCGAGAAGCAACCCATCGGCTTCTGGACCGTCCGCGCCGGGGAGGCCGTCCGCGCTCGAACACGCGGAGCGCTCCGCGACATCGGCATCACCCAGGCCGAATGGTGGCTCCTGCATCAGATTTCACTGCATCCCGCTGGTGCCGATCGAGCGAGGACGATCGACACGATCGGACACAACGACACCCCTGCCGCGATCGTCGAGGCAATCGGCTCCGCTACCGACAAGGGTTTGATCATCGAATCCGATTCACGCCTGAAGTTCACACCAGAAGGTCAGAAACGATTTGCCCGCGGCGTGGACATTCAACGAATGCTGCAGGACGAACGCATGCAGGGAATCAGTCAGGACGACTTCGCGACCACCATCCGCGTCCTGCAACGAACCATCGAGAACGTCGGCGGCGACGCATGGCACTGGTAGGGCAGTCGCCCGGAAACGACAGCGTCAGCGTCGCTTTCTGGTGAACAGAACACCGACAACGAGGCCGAGAACAGCGCCGAGGATGGGTAGGCCGAAGACAACGAACGCCGTTGTGTAGGTGATTCCCAACGAGCGGATGTAACTCGAACTGTCCACGACGAACGCGTAGTTGACCCGTCGCGGCCTGATCTCCCACAGCAAGTATCCGAGCGAACCGATCAATCCGAGACACAACCCGACCAGGGTGCTCAACCTACGCATTGCCGTGCGTCCCGCGGGCTGCGTCGGCGAACTCTGCCATGCTCGGGAACTGCACCGCAAAACCGTAGTCGCCGTTCGGCTCCGGTGTTGCGCCCCACCCTGGCCGATCGTGTCTGCGATCGATCCACACCGACGCAAGGCCGTGACGCCGCGCCGGGACGTGATCGTGGAACAGACTCTGTGCCACGTGCAGGAGACGTGATTTGGGCACACCGAAGTCGTCGAGGATCGCGTCGAGCGCATCGAAATGGTTGTCCGCCGGCTTGTATGCGTGCACATCCTCGGCTGTGACGATGGCATCGAATTCAACGCCGAGCCGACGGTTGCTACCGGCAAAACCCGCGCGGTGCACGTTGGACAGAATCACCAGCTTGTAGTGCTCGGCGAGTGATACCAGTGCGTCCGCCGAGTCCGGAAAGGCCGGCCAGTCCGGAACGGAACCGGCGAGTCTGCCTGACCATTCCGGGGTGACCGGAATACCGAGCGCGTCGCCTGTTCGTCCGAATGCGTCGGCCAGGATGTCGGGATAGAGCATCGACGGTGAATCCTGCTGCGCCTGTGCTTCGTTGGGGGCATAGGCGGCGAGCAATTCGTCTTCGGACATCGGCGATCCTGCATCCGCAGCCCATGCGCCGAGCACGTCGCCGATCCCCGACTCCCAATCGATCAACGTTCCATAGCAATCGAAGCTCAAGACGTCGTAGTCGGCCAGGTTCATCGGGCTCCCTTGGGTATTCGGTGGCGGTCGGATCCGGATGCCTCTATCGTCTGCAGGTCATGTGCATCGTACTGCGGTTGGCCGACCCTCGACCGATCGATGGTCGGCGGTTGTGACGTCGACCCGGCTACGGCCGGCAGCCGCCACGGATGCCGAATTCCTGTACTCGATGGCCTCGGACGCCACAGTCATGCGGTGGGTGGGCGACGGAAAACCCTGGACAAGAACCTGTTTCGATGGTCGATTCAACCGCGCACTGGCGACGACGGACCTCGATACACCCGACCTGCCGATGTGGTCGATCGGCGTCGAAGACGCGGTACCGGTCGGACTGCTGAGCCTCATCCGTCGCGCCGATCACGTCGAGGTGGGCTACTGGGTGCATCCAGAGCACTGGGGACGCGGCTGCGCAGGACGGATGCTGGGCCAGGCCCGCGAGACCGTGGGCAACCTCGCGTCGGTTGCGACAGTCGCACGCGGCAATGCCGCGTCGCAACGAGTGCTGGAGAAGGCACGTTTCACGGTCGTGCACGACGGTGATCCGTTGACCTATCGTCGATCACCGTCGTCCTGATTCGACTGCTCACCAGGTCCGATCACCAGGTCCGCAGTGGGCGTGGGCGCACCGACGTCCGCCCGCTCGTGACCCCGCGGACCATCGGACGCGCCAGGAATTCGTGCGGAAACCCCATGTCGATGGCGCTGACCGAATGCAGCCGCATCAACTGCGACTCGTCGAAGACGACATCGAGGGCACCGATGTTGTGCCGCAACTGTTCTGCCGTCCGCACACCGACCAACGAACTGACGACGGCGGGATGCAGCAGCGTCCATGCCAACGCCACCTGGGCCGGAGTCGCACCCAACTCTTCTGCCACCTCGACGACGACGTCGGCTGTGCGCAAACCACGTTCGGTCAGTGTTTGGTTCGACCTCGCGTGATCGCGCCGACTGCCCGCCGGTGAATTCGAGCTCGCCCCTTCGAGGTCGGCAGCGGTGTACTTACCCGTCAACACACCCCCGCCGAGGGGTGACCACGGAACCACACCGAGACCCAGATCTGCTGCCATCGGTAACAACTCGCGTTCGGTAGTGCGCTCGATCAGGCTGTACTCGACCTGAAGTGCGGACAGCGGTGGCCATCCGCGTAGCTGCGCAAGGGTCTGCATTCGCGCGACCTCCCAGGCCGGGGTATCCGAAATGCCGAGGTAGAGAACTTTTCCCGATTGCACCAAGTCACCTAGGGCGGCCATGATCTCGTCGCTCGGCGTCACACCGTCCCATGCGTGCAGGTACATCAGATCGATGTAGTCGGTGCCCAGGTTCTGCAAACTGGCCTCGACCGAACCGCGCAGGCTCTTTCTCCCGCCGCCGCCCGCATTCGGGTCCGCCGGATCGCGCGTCGCCGCATATTTGGTCGATACGACAACCGAGTCTCGACGACCATCGAGAAATTCCCCCAGATACCGCTCCGATTGACCGTCGGTGTAGATGTTCGCGGTATCGATCATGTTGCCTCCGAGGTCCAGATAAGCGTCGAAGATGCGTTTCGACTCCTGCTTGTCGGCTCCCCACCCCCAGGCGTCCCCGAATGTCATGGCCCCCAACGAAAACGGTGCCACGCGCAGTCCCGAGCGTCCCAGGAGTCGATAGTCGTCCATCCGTGTCATCGTGTGTCTCCTTCTCGATCGATCCGTCCGGCTCACAGTGCCGGTCCGGTCGAGAAGCGGGAAGGTCATGGTCATCCTGGGACGCGCGATACCAGGCTGAGTGGTCCGAATTGACCTACGCTGTGTGGAATGACCACGACGCCACCGGAGATGGCCCGCCGAGAACTGGCGGCCTTCCTGCGGTCTCGACGTGAAGCGCTCGTTCCGTCCGACGTCGGTCTGCCGCCACGGATCGGGGCCTCCCGGACCCCCGGACTCAGGCGCGAGGAGGTCGCCGCGCTCGCCGGTGTCAGCGTCGACTATCTCGTGCGGCTCGAGCAGGCCCGTGATATCCGACCGTCCGCCCAGGTGGTGGGGTCACTGTCGAGGGCCTTGAAGTTGTCCGGCGACCAGACGGGCTACCTGTTCACGTTGGCGGGGCATCGTGCACCCGAACGGCCCACCGACCGAAAGATTCCCGACGGAATCGCCCAGTTGGTACACGACGTCGAGCCCCTGCCTGCCATGGTCCTCGATTACAGACTCGACATCCTGGCCATCAACGAAACCATGGCCGCCCTGCTGCTCGACATAGACGAACGGCCCGCCGAGAGTCGTAATGTCCTCCGAATGTGCTTCTTGGACACATCATTCGATGGCTTCTACGAGTCACGCGACGACGTCGTCCGCGGTGCCGTCGCCGATTTGCGTGCCGCGTGGGTCGACCACTCGCACGACACTCACCTTGCCCTGCTGATCGACGAACTCCAACACGGCAGTGCCGAATTCTCGCGATACTGGCAATCACGAGAAGTATCGATACGAAGCCGGGGAGACAAGCCGATGCGGCACCCGCTCGTCGGCCCGGTGACCGTGACGTTCGACGTCCTCACTCCACTCGGCGACCCGGATCTTCGATTGATCGTCTATCGCCCGGCCGACGCACAATCGCATGCCGCGTTGGCCGAACTCGGTCGCCTCCGTGCTCGGCGACGCGGACGGCATCTGCGCACCATCTGAACCCGACCCAGCCGGGCTCGAAAAGTCGAGCCAACCGTGCCTGCGCCTCCCTATCGTTGTCACCAGAACGAAGGAAAGGCCACCGGCACATGCTCGAACGATGGAATGCAGCACTCGATTACATCGAGGACAACCTCGATCACGACATCGACCCGGCACAGCTCGCTCGCATCACCCTCACGTCCGATTATCACTTTCGACGCGTGTTCTCCGCACTGGCCGGAATCCCACTGTCGGCGTACATCCGACAACGACGAATGTCGTTGGCAGCCACAGACATTCTCGCCGGCGTCGGGGTGCTCGACGTCGCGACCAAATACGGCTACAGCGGCGACGCATTCACTCGCGCATTCCGAGACATGCACGGGGTCACACCATCCCACGCCCGCAAGCCAGGGACCACCCTCCGCTCCAGACCACCACTGGCATTTCACCTGACCATCGAAGGAAAGAGCACCATGGACTACCGCATCACCGAACTGCCCGCATTCCACATCATCGGCAAATCGACGCGAATCCCCCTCACATTCCACGGCGAGAACACCGCCATGACCCAGTTCCACCAGACCTTGCCCACCGGATTCGGCGAACAACTCCGCCGACACGCCGACCTGCCCGAACTCCCCCACATCCTCTTCGTCAGCGATGGCTTCGAGGCCGACCGAACCGACGGCAGTCTCTTCGACTACTACTTCGCCGTCGCCACCACAGCCCCCATACCGGCCGACCTGAACTCCCTCAGCGTCCCCGCATCGACATGGGCGGTCTTCGAAACACGCAGCGACACCGCACTCGCCCCAGCACTACAACAACTCTGGGCCGACGCATTCAGCGAGTGGTTCCCCTCCCACCCCTTCCACATCACCCCCGGCCCGGAAATTCTGACCGTCACCGAGAACACCCCCGACTGGTCATCGGGAGCCGGAGAACTCTGGATCCCGGTTGCCCGCAACCAATGACTTCCCGCCCGCCCTGGTCACTCAATGTGACATTGAGTGGCCTTTTTGGGGGTCAATGGCACATCCAGTGGACTGTGGGGGCGGGTGTCGGTGCCAACTCATGACTAATCTGGCGTGATGTCCAGTAGTCGCCGGAACGAGTTGCGGCGACGGTATCTGTCGCTCGGCCTGGGTGAGCTATGCGCCTCAGCGGTGTTTGCTTCGATTGCGCTCACCATGGCAGAACCACGGCTCGACGGCAGAAAGGACTCACTGGCCATGTGGTCTGCTCTCACCCCGTTGCTCGCCGTCCTCGTGCAGGCGGGAATCTACTGGTTGATGGCGCGATCCTGGGTCGAACTCAACCCGATGCCACCGGTCATTCGCGCGTTCTATCGCGTATGTCGAGTCGCAAACGTCCCACTGTTGGCGGTTGGGCTCATCGGTGTCGTCGTATGGTTCCCGTCGAGCGCCGGAATTGGCGTCGCACTGCTCGTCGTGTGGCTGTTCGCCGTTGTCGAATTCGTCAACTACTTCGTGGTTCGACTGTCGTATCCCGCACACCGCTGGTGGTCGACAGTCGGTCAGATGCGCACTCCTCGGCTTGTCCTCGACATCAACACGCGTCGCTGATCGAAACAGGGAGCATTAGCACGACATCCCGGTACTCAATGTGACATTCGGTGGCCTTCTCGGGGGTCAATGGCACATCGAGTGGACTGCATGGGTGCGGGCGCACCGCCGAGAATCAGGAGCTGCGGCGGGAGAGGATGCTCGTGATTTCCGCCAAGGCCGGCAGAGCTGCCGCGATGGCTTCGCGGTTGTGTCGACTCAGTTCGTCCAGTGCGTCCGCGAGTACTCGGGAGCTCGCCGCGTCGTATTCGGCGAGGAGCTTCACAGCTTTCGGCGATGCGGTGAGTGTCGCCCCTCGAAGGTCACCGGCGGTGATCGATCTTTCCACCAGGCCGGCGTCGACCATCGCTCTGATCAGGTTGCTCACGGTGGATCGGGCCAGGTTGAGGCGGGTGGCAAGGCGTCCCGGACTCATGGACGGTTCTGCTGCGAGGGCTCGCATCACCTCGATGTGCGAGTCGGCGATGTCGGGCAACTGCGCGACATCCCGCGTCGCCCGGAGCAGTGATCGCCGCAGGGGCCCCAGCTGTCGGCCCAATTCCGTTGCGGTGGAGTCCATACGTCGATGATCGCACAGATAGTTTTGCCGCAAACATAGTTTTGTGACAAAATGAAGACCATGACCACAGTCGAGAACCCCATCCCCAGCCAAGATCTGAGCGGCATCGTCGGGCATCGCTTCATCTACACGTACGCCAACAGCTGGCAGTACGAGATGTATGTCAAGAACGCGACCACGATCGACTACCGAATTCACACCGGCATGGTCGGCGGACGCTGGGTCAAGGACCAGGAAGTCGATCTCGTCCAGCTCGACGACGACGTCTACAAGATCTCATGGAACGAGCCCACCGGAACCTCGGTCGTCGTCAACGTCATCCCAGGCAAGCGTCGTCTGCACGGAACCATCTTCTTCCCGCAGTGGATCGAATTGGACGGAACCAAAACGGTCCTCTACCAGAACGATCACCTCGACGAAATGCGTGCGTACCGCGACGCCGGACCGACCTACCCCATCTATGTCGTCCCCGAGTTCGCCACGATCACGCTCTTCGAGAACGCCGGAGCCGACGACGAGACCATCGTGTCCGTCGCACCTGGCGATCTTCCCGACGGCTTCGCGGACCGAACGAACTGACGTGCGCCCCGATCTGACGTTCGTCGCGCACTTGTCCGTCACGGTCGGGGAGCCCATCGATCTCGGCCAGGTCAGCGACGGACATCGACGCCTCGTGCCGATCCTCGGTGGGACCGTCGACGGGCCGGTGATACGAGGACGCGTCCTGGCCGGCGGCGCCGACCACCAGGTCCTCAGATCGGCCACTGTCACCGAACTCGACGCCCGATATGCACTCGAGACCGACACAGGCGAACGGATCTCGGTCCACAACGTCGGGGTTCGCACCGGCAGCGAACAGGACATCGACGCATTGACTCGCGGCGAGCAGGTTCCCGCCGACCGAATCTACTTCCGCACCCTTCCCCGACTGTCGACGTCCGCCGACTCCCTCAGCTGGATGAACGGGACACTCTTCGTGGCCACCGGTGAACGTTTACCGAATTCCGTCGAACTGGACGTCTACCAACTCACATGACAGAGGCGGATGTGCACCGACCCCAGTGCACTCAATGGCACATTCAGTGGCCTTTTCGGGGGTCAATGGCACATCGAGTGGACTGCCTAGGCGATCAGGTGAGGCTTTCGCCATAGACGTGGTCGACGGCGATGGTCACCAGAACTCGGCGATCCGCGGCCATCGCGGCGCGGTATTCGTTCCAGTCGGGGTGCTCTCCGGCGGCGGCGCGGTAGTAGTCGACCAGCGCATCGATTTCGGGGCTGTTCGGGTTCGCGCCCGGTCCAGTGAGGGTGACGGATCCTTCTGCTGTTGCCCAGGCCTTGCCGTCGGCGCTGGCCACTTCGAGTGCAGCGCGCGGGTCTCGGCGTAAATTCGCCGTCTTCGCTCGTCCTTCGGTGACCGAAATCTTGATTGTTCGCTGGGTGCGATCGTAGAACGGCGTCACCGGGGACAGTTGCGGCAGGCCGCTCGCTTTTATCGTGGCGAGTACGCCGAGTCGGCTGCGCTCGAGGAGGTCGTGTGGATCGAATGCTCCGCTGGTCATGGCTTCACCTCGGGGTCGTCGAGCGAACTGGCACGATCATGGTGGGCAACACGGTCGTCGGTGCCGTTGTTCCTCGGCCTGTCGGTACGGAGGTCGTCCGCATACGTTCCGATTGCGCGACGGTATGTGCCCAGCGCAGGCTTCGCTGCCTGCAGAGCCGCCCTCAGCGCGCCAGCACCATCGCCCAGATCCCACAAGATCAAGGCCATGAATGCATCTCGCGCAGAAGAGAATTCGTCGGAAAACTCGAAGTCTTTCAGCACACGCGACGCGTCCTCGAGTCGCCCGACATTACGCAGCGAACTGGCGAGCTGAATTCTGGCCTTGCTCTCGTGCACGGAATCGAGCCCACTCGACAGCGCCGCCTCGTACAACGGAATCGCAGCCGATTCTTCGCCCAGAAAATCCTCGAGCGACGCACGTTCGAACAGGGCCCTTGCTCGGGAAAGCCTTGTCGCCGAGAGCAACTGATTCATCTCCGACCGCATCAGAGCAGGCTCGCCGTCATCTGCGTGGCACCAGAACGCAGCTATGGAGTCCATCTGGGCCCCCCGGGATTCGGCCGGACAGCGACCGACGAACGATATGCGCTCACGTTCGTCCCCTCACCAGTCCATCCTTGCAGAGCATGCCTACGCTTGGAACCTTCACTCTGTGATGCTCTCTGAACCGAAGCGAAGTACACGATCGGTGTGAGTCGTCATCGACGGTATCGGCCGGGCTGCGAACTCGAAAAGATGGTGAACAGCACCACCACCGACCTGGGTGAAGCCGGGTCTCGAAACGTCCCACTCGATTGACACGTCGGTGAACGGTAAGCAAACGTATAGCCATGCAACTGAGATTTCTGGCCGGCATCTCGACGGCCTTCGCATGCAAGCTTCTGCTGATGCGAGTGCTGACCCTCAAGCTGCAGCGAGACATCGAGGCGCTCAACAACGGAAACTATCGCCCACTGCTCTCGTCGTTCCACCGAGACGCGGTGCTCAAATTCGCCGACGGTGACAGCCGATGGTCGGGCACCCACCGCGGACGACCGGCAATCGAAAAGTTCTTCCAGGACTTCGTCGCCGCCGGCATCCGCGGACAGGTCACGGAAATCTACAGCGGCGGAGCCCCCTGGCGCATGACCCTCCTCGTCCGCTTCGACGACCAAGCACACGCAGCCGACGGCACCGAGTTGTACAGCAACCGAACGGTGCTCCTTGTCCGCACCAGCTGGGGCAAGATCGTCTCGCAAGAGGACTTCTTCGAGGACACCGCACGCATCGACGCATTCGAGCGAAAATTGCGCCAACTCTAGATTCGGTCTCCCCTCCCCCCAGTTC
>NZ_NOZG01000001.1:0-225483 GCF_002258575.1 Rhodococcus sp. 05-2254-5
GGGCTGGGGCTGGGCGCTGCGCGCCCGCCGCTGCAGGCGAAACGGCAAGCCGTTCCGAAGAACTCGCGGACTCGGTCGAAGCGCTGCGCGCCTTCGCGGTTGCATCTGTTATTCGATCGCGCTCAATTTGCAATTTGCAATCGAGAATTTTTCGAGGGCGGTCGAACCGAAACCGGCTCGCCGATGCATGGTGTATTCAGCGAAACCGGTTTCGGATCAATCGCATTCAAGTCATTCGTTACGGGATCGCTCGGATTCTGCATCGAGCGCAGCGGGCCGAATCTGCTCCCACAGCGCCGGGTTGATTCCCGCGTTGTATGCGCGTTCGAGCAGCTGCCCCAAGGAATGATCGGGGGCGAGCCCACGGGCAACGTTCATTGCCTCCCGCGCCGGCACCGCCTCCCGTCCGATCCAGTAACTCAGCGAAGCGAGGACGAAGGCGGGGCCTGCCTCGCTGGCGGGCAACACCGCGCCAACCTGCCGCCACAGTTCGCCGAGGACTGCGGCGTTGGCTTCGGTGAAGTGAACGAACAGCACATCGCGCACGCGCACGTCAGAGGCGGCGGCTGCGAGCATCGCAGCGTGGTAATCCGATATCTCGATTCCGCGGTTGCCTGAATCGAGATACCCGGCGAGTACCTCGCGGTGGATGGTCTCTGCGGCCGAGATCGGCCCTACTGCCGGGAACGCCCCGCGTGCAGCCCGCATCATGTCCACCACACTCGCGGCGCGTTCGGCACCGAACTGTTCGGCAACGAAGCCCGCGCGGATTTGGGCGCGAGAGGCCAGACGTACCTGCCCCTCGAGCAACGCTCCGACCACGTAGGGGTGAGCCGTCAGGTCGACCGCCTCGCCGACCTCGTGCGGTCCCGCCAGTACCCCGTTCATCAAGTAGCGGCGCGCACGTCCCTCGTGGAACTGGAACACAGCAACGTCATCGCCCGAGAACTCGTGGAGAACGGCCATCGATGCCGCATCGGCGTGTGTGTCACTGCCGAACACGACCACCACGCGCGGTCCGGATAGATCACGCACGGGGTGACCGCTGGGCACCAGCAACGGGGCACCACCGATCGGCGCTTCCTCCCCCAGCGGGCAGGCCATGACGGCCCCGCCTGTCGAGTTTGGGGTGAACACCACCATTTCGTTCTCGGGAACGTAGCGGACCAGCATCACGGCCACGGCAACAGCATCAGCGGGTGAGGAGATACGAAAAACAGAGGACATCGGACAAACCCCTTTCAGGGCACAGGGGCAGATGGTCAGTCCGCCCGATCAACAGAACACCCACAATCTAGCCGAGACCACCGACAAGAACGGCTCACGCGCAACACATTTGGTCCCCGGCGCACTCGGTGCCGGGGACCGCACCGAGTGCGCCGGGGCTCGGTGGGGAAAGACAACAGGCCCGCCCATGTGTTTCGCTGGGCGAGCCTGTTGTCGAACGTCTAGGGAGAAGCGAAAGGATCAGAGCGACAAAGGCTCTCGCTCTAACTCCTCGGGAGCGGAGTCGGCTTCCGAGGCCCATCTAGGGCTCACGTCCATACCCGACCACACTTTCGGATCGGTGTCGAGCCGATCAGGAGACGTTCGGATCAGCACACACGCCAGCAGCCGACATTGCAAGACGCGCCACACCGTCGATGATCAACGTATGGCATCCGTTCGACGCTGCGGAGGTGACCGGCCCTGGTACCGCGTACACCGCCCGCCCGAGCCTGTGCACTTCCCTGGCCACAGACAGTGCACGTCCGCGTGACCCGGCCTCGGGCACCACTACCGCATCGGAGAGAGCCGCCAGCAGCGCGCCACTCCCGTTGAATCGTTCTCGTCGAGGCTCTGCACCGAACGAGTACTCGCTCACCACCACACCCTGTTCCGCGACGCGCTCGAGCAACCGAGCGTGACCGGACGGATACGCCCGATCCAAGCCGCACGGCATTACCGCTACCGGTCCTGCACCGACCCCCAACGCTGCCCGCAACACCGCTCCCTCGATCCCGAACCCGCTGCCCGACAGGACCGCCACCCCACGCATCGCCAGATCCCCGGCAAATTCCGACGCGACATGCTCGCCGTAAGCGGTCGCAGCCCGGGTGCCGGTGAGCGCCACCGCCGACACATCAGCACCGGGCAGCGCGCCCTGTCCACGAACCCACAGAGCGACCGGAGTCGATCCCTCCAGCCATCCGGCCATCCGCAGCCGCTGCGGCCACTCAGCGTCCGCAGGAGTGACCAATCGTGCTCCCAGCGTTGCCGCCGTCTCGAGGTCTGCCTCGGCACCTGAGTAGTCCCACGAGCGAGCCGTCGCACGCAACAAGTCCTCCGACACCTCCCGATGCCGCACAGCCTCGGCTGCAGCCTCCACGCCCGATAAGGACACCGCCAGATGCACCAACGAGCCCTGCCCCCGCGCCACGTGAGCGAGATACGCCCACGCAACACGCTCACGCCACACCATCTCGCTACCCGACACCGCGTTCTCGCTCGACACACCGCTCACGACGAAACCCTCCCAGGGCTAACACAAGGGCAGATGGTCAGTCCGCCCGATCAACAGAACAACTCGAACCTACCCCGACACACCGACAAAAACAGCACCTGACAAGCGAAAATGTCCCCGGCGCACCCGGTGCCGGGGACAGCGGGTGCGCCGGGCGGTAAGTTCACGAAGCGGCCAAAAGAGCAGACCGAAGTGTCCTGTTCGAGTGATACAAATACCGGAGCAGATCTCACGGGCCGCCGACGAAAAACGCACCAACCGCGACGTTCGAGAGGGAAGCTGCACACATGACCGAGCCCGAGCCATGGCGTCGAAGCAAGACGCCGGCCCCGCTCCCCTCGAATTCCGCCGACGCCCGAGCGATCAGCGAACTGACGGACCCGGAACTGGCTGCGATCATTCGTGACAACCTCCTGCCGCGCTCGAACACCGCCGGCGATACAGCCAATTGGCGTGCATTCTGGAACACCCTCACTTTCGATCCGCAGCTCAACGATCGCGCAAACGCGATCATCGATGTCTACGTCGAGCAAGCAGCAGCAGCGCTCGATACCGGCGAACTCGACGACGCCCAATACAAACGTGCCGGCAAGTTCCACGACCTGTGTATCCACGCCCTCGACAGGCTCGACAAGGTGGTCGACGACCCCCTGGCCTGGGCTGGTGCGCGAGCTGCCGGATTCAATCCACGCTCTCGTGAGGTCATCAACACCCTCGTGCAGGCCATCGCCGATCACCGAGACGACGGCGACGACGCCAAGCTCTGGGCGATTCTCGCCGAAGTTCGTTTGGATCCAGGCCATCGACGCCGGTAAGCGCTCCGCTCAACATGGCCGCCCGCGGAGCCTCTGACCGATGAGCTTCTGGGATTCACTTGCGGCCGGCCTCTCGGAGGAGCCGCCGCGACGGGTGATCGTGTCGACCAGAACGCTCAGGTCGGCGATCGAGGACACCTTGATCTATGGGTTCTCGCGAGCCGCCCTCGAAGTGGTCCTACCCGACGAACTCGACCTGACGTGGGCAGGTACAGGTACCCCGGTTGAGGCCGACACCAAGCGGTCGCTGATCGATGGTTACCTCGTAGGATTCGAGATCCCCCAGCTCGTCGCACTGGCGCGTCGCGTGCTTGCAGAATGCGACGTCGCGGACCACGGGCTCGCGGTGCTGATCGCAGAGTACGAAAAGGGCTCCAGCGGTGTCGATTCTCCCGCAAAGAACCTCATTTTCGCGGCCAATGGTCCCAAACCGGAGATGGTGCTCCGCGACGCGGTCAGCAACGACATCCTGATCACCAAGAATGCTGAGTTCTGCCTGGTCTACGACAGACCGATAACCGAGGCCGGCCTGTCCTTTCAGGAGCTGATTCAGTGGTGGCGTGAGCACCAAGCAATGGCAGACACGGACGATCGCGATGTCGGGCGGTCACTGTACAAACGGCTGCGAGAGAGCCTCGGTAAGAACGAACCCGAGCGGATGGTCTTGGACGTCTACTCACGTCGATACGGAGAGCACGGCTTCGGTATTCCCGCTCTGATCCCGCAGGTCTACCTCCACTACGACCCGTACACCAAGTATCAACGCAAGGGCAGCAGTCCCCTCGAACGCCAACGCATGGACTTCTTGCTGCTCTTCAGTGCAAGAAAACGCGTCGTCATCGAGGTCGACGGTCGTCAGCACTACGCCAACGAAGACGGCCGCGCCAGCACGCAGCTGTACGCCGAGATGGTCACCGAAGACCGACGTCTCCGGCTAGCGGGATACGAGGTCTATCGGTTCGGGGGCAAAGAGTTCGAGAGCCCCGACGCGCCGTCGATGCTCGCAGCATTCTTCGACGAACTGAGCTCGCGAATGAAGTAGACCGACGGGGAACTCATGCCGGGGCGAGGTATCGATCCTCCTCAGAGCCGATCTGGAGTTCGTCCTCGGCGGCTGCGATGACTGCGTCGACGACCTCAATGGGTAGCCCGGTCTTGGTGGCCACTGCAGCGTGCTCGTGGCCTTCGCTGGCCAGTTTCAGGACGTGGACACACAGAACGGCTGTTTCGGCCTCTGTGGAGCTGTTCGGGGCCGAGTGACGCTGGTCGGTGCTGTCGTCTACAGCTGATGCTTCGAGTCGGACCAGCTGGATCATCAGGTGCGTGGTGACCAGCAGCACCAGCGGCGGCGCAGCAGCGGCCAGCGCGGCCACGGTGAAGGTCGAGCTGTAGTCCACCATCGAGACGTGCACGATGTTGCCGGCCGTCGATGCGATCGACCCGAGAATCAGCAAGGCCCACGCGAACCAGCGGTGTGAGGCGTCGACGACGAGCATGAGTGTTGCGAGGATTACCATTCCGTCGAGCACCAGTGGCAGAACCCATCCCAGTGTTGCCGGGTATCCGCTGGCAGTAGCGAGCTGCCACAACGATATTCCGCTCTTTGTGAAGGCGCTGATACCGATCACCGCATTGCCGATCACCGCGCAACGTTTGATGGTTGTCAGATTCCTCATCAATGTCCTTCGCTGGTGGTGATCGAAAAGTGGCCGGCCGCTGCCGTCGGGCGTGCTAGATCGGCGTGCTTGAGGGTGGGTGTGTTCGACAGTCGGTAAATCGACCACAGGGCGGTGAATGCGATACACCCGCCGATCACTATCTGAGCCGCGGTGTAGTCACCATTGTTCGCAATGACGAATGCATTCCAAGCTGTATGGGCCAGAACGAGTCCCGTGAGACTGCGGAGTCGATAGTAGACGTAGACGGCCACAGCGCCCCATACGAACGCCGACAACGCTTGCCCTGTTCCCTGGTACAGATGGATGGAGGCTCGAAACAGAGCTGAGCTCGCGATGACGATGCCGAGCATCCACGGCTGGACGCGCCAGACCAGTCCGACGACCCCGAAGAGCAACAAGACCGGAAGCGCACTGAAGAACGGTTCCTCGGCCAAGCCGGCGACGAGAAGGTGCGCACTGTTCCACCATTGTGCCGGGTTGCCGTAGTCACTGGTGCGCGAAAGGTTTTCGGCATCCTCGGGGGACAGCAACGAGGCCATGCACAGGCCGATGGGGAACAATCCTGCACTCATCAGCGTCCGCGCTCGCCACGTCCCAGGGAAGCTGTTCGGTTCGGTCTCGTTCGGTTCGATGAACCGGCGCACCGCCGCGACGAGAGCGAGACCGGCAACTGCGGCGAAGAAGAGAATTAGGAAGCCAATTTGAGCGCCGGGCATCGTCGGCGGGGTCGACTCGGTGACTACCTCGGATCCGGTACCGAGATGCCTCTGAACCGAGACTAATGCCTCGAAAGGCCAACACACGACTAGGTAGGCGGCAGCAAGCCCGAGCGGAACAGCAGCGATATACAGGCTTGAGTTCCAGTTGTTGTTGCGATTCATCGCGATTCACTCTTTCTTTGACATTCTCTCGTCGCGGCGACACTGGACAGTCATGGGTGCGGATACGAGTACTGAGCGTGGGTACGGCGGTCGAGGCTGATCAGTTGTCGAGTAGGCCCGCACCGCGGGCAATAGCGGGTAGGTCGATCGGTGGTGCCCATGCGGCCCACACGCGGGTTCGGCCGAGCTCGACGACACGGTCGTCCGGATAGAGCCGCCATGGGCCGACGCGGTCGAGCAGTTCACCGACGAGGGCGTCGGCGTGGAAACGGGTGGGAACGGTGACGAAGTCATCGAGCGGGCCCCGCTTATGTAGTGCCGCGACGGGGCGTGGTGCGCCTCTGGCGATCGCTACCTGCCGCAGGTCCGGAGAGCCGTGGGGACGGAGGATCGCCACGACATGGGGGTCCAGCCATCGTCGCTCTCGCCATTCCTTGCGGACACCGCGGCCACGGGGAAGATCGAGCCCGGTCAAGACAGTTCGTGCATTGTCGAGGGTCTGCTGTTCGACACGTCGGATTTCAGGAAGGGGAAATTGAAGTTGCTGCAACCGGCGGACGGGAATGGCCGCTCGAGCGCGAGGTGAGCCCTGCAGCCAACGCTGAACGGTACGGCGAGTCACCCCGAATGCCGCTGCGACATAGTCGATATCGACACCACCGTTGACCAAGGGGCCGTAGCACGCGGTGAATGCGACCTCGAGCTGTCGTTTGGTCCACCGCGGCCGCTTCGGGTTCATGTCGCTCTAATGGAGTGGTCCGAGAAAGACGCCGTATCCCATTTTGGCCTGCACAGCCATGCTGACGAGGATCAGACCCGCCAACGCAGAAACGACGCGGGTCTTCCACTGCTGAGACTTGGTCTCGAACATGTCTTTCTGATCCCTCCTGCAGAGCGCTGCCGTGCGCGATTCCACCGATACCGTAGCGGTTGCACCGGACACTCCGAACACCTGAACTCGCAGACTCTTATGGTCAGACCGGGTCGATGGAGATGTTGTCGATGCTCTCGAAGGTCCATCCGTCGACGTACCGATCGCTGGCGTAGCCGCTGAGCCACTTCGAGAGCGCTTTGTCGCCGCCGCGTTCGTACGCCGACCACATCGACTCGACATCGGATGGCGACATACCACTCTGATCCGGGGGGATCTGGATGGAACGATTGCGAATGTAGAACCCTCCCCCACCGGCGACGCCTTGTCGGCCCTTGATCTGTACGCGCGCACCGTATTTGGCGATCGACTTGCCCTGTTTGCTCTCTCGGACAGCTTTGATGGCGGCGCGCCGGCCCTGTTGCGTCGTCGCTGCCTGCCGCGACTTGGTGGTGAGCTTGCTCAGAGTCTCGGCCTTCGGCTTCGAGATTCGCTGGCGTCCCTCGGCGGCAACCCAGCGTTCCACCGTACGACGTGAGACTCCGAGATCGCGCGCAGCTGCGGCAGTGTTCACCCCGCCCCGAGTGCCCGGGCCGTACGCGGCGAGGAGCATCCCACGCATGTCAGGGGTGGTGCCGGCCTTGCCGGAGACATCGGCACCACGCCTGCCCGTCAAGCCCTGGAACAGTGAGCTGCGTCGGCGTTCGTCTGCTTCCAGGTTCTCTTTGAAGCCAGCATGCTTGCGCCCGGCCATTGGCTATTCCCCCTTGCCTGTCGTGGCATCCCAGTTCATCGTCAGCGCTTCCTTGCCCTTGTAGCGGCCACCGACGAGGAACTCGAGATGATCGCCGAGTCGAGCGGAGCCCTCCCACTTGTATTGGCCGAACCCTCGACCGAGCTGCTTGTCCTCCCCAGGCCAGGACGCGATCGGATCCGGATCGTTGCTGGTGTAGAGAACCGTGTCGTTCGTGATGGCCACCGGCCACCGGTCGGAGACGGTGCCGATCTTGACGATGCGACGAGTGATGTTCGCCCGCGCTTTGGCGATGATGTGATGGCGTCGCTCAGGCGAGAAACCTGCTCGTCCGGTCATATGAACCGAGGACCCCATCTGGCCGATCGTGCGCGTGTAGACGCCCTTGAGCAGATCTCTGGCCAACTGAGCGTCGACGTCGTCGACGTCCAAAGCTGTTCGTGCGTCCCGGATTCGCTCGTACCACGGATCGAGTACTCGGCCATGTTCGTTCCACACGTAGGCCTCGACAGGTTCGAGCTCGTAGCCGAGTTCTCCGGCGACCTGCAGACTCGGTGTGGTCACCCACAGCAGGCCCGGCCGGCCGCCGAGAGGCATCAATGGATGTGGGATGCGCCAGTCCCCTGCCTCGGGAACCTCTACCCGCCAATAGCCCGGCAGCTTCTTGTCGAACGCTCGCCCGTCTGGATGATGAGTGGCCGATCCGATCGGCATCTCCAAACCGGCGATTCCCGCAGCATGCGAGCCTCCTCGGTCGTACGCGTGGACGTAGATCATCGATGTCTCGTCGCTGGTCGGTTTGCGGGACCATGCGTAATCGTCCTCGAGGGAGCTGATGGTGGCCGGGCCGACGGGAGTCTGTGCCCCGAACATCCGCTCGCGGTCCTTGAATCGAGTCGAGATCATCAGGTCGAAACCTGTGGACTGCGGGGTGATCACCCACGGCATCTTCAACGCGCTGGCGAACAGCGACAATCGACGCGCGAGTTTGCTCGGGGACGGTCGGTCTCCGAGAATAGGGATATCGCGTGGATCGGCGTTCATGCCGGCAGCCAGGACGACCCACACACCGCGGTGCTCGCCCTGGGTGCGCCACACACGGGTCCACGCACCGAGCCGGTCACCGGGCTTGCCCAGGGTCCAACCGTCGGCGATTGCATCTGTGACGAACGCTGTGCCGGCAGTGGCCTCGCCGACGTCTTTGCGTCGCTGCGACGGATCGTCGCTCAGCGTGCTCAGATCCACCCCGAACTTCTCGGTCATCGCCGCGGTCACCCAGATCTGTCCCGGTTCGCTCTGCCACGACGAAGTCTGAGTGCCCAGACGCAGCTCCTGCACCAGCGCGGCGACATGACCGACGTGAGAGATGTTCTGTGGCAAATTGATTCGACTTCCGTCGGGCATCCAAATGCCATCGACGTCCAGGACGGCGGCAGGGGCAGCGAACGGGTTGGCCGCGGTCTTCGCGGGAGCTGAACGCCGAGGCTGCGTGGTCTCGAGCGGCGCACTGGGTTGCGCAACCGTAGGAGCACTCGACTCGGCGGCCTCGGAAGCAGCTCGACGAGCAGGTTCGTTCGACGGCCGCGGGCCAGTGGAGGCGGGTGCAGGCGGCTTCGCTGCGGCTGCGGTATCGGCAACCAGTGCAGCGCGGGAGGCAGCTGTGCTTCCGAACCAGCACTGCGCGTGCAGAACGTGGCCATCGAAGCGAAGGCCCGAGCCCACTCCGCACTTCACGCACGGGACGCTCGGCGAAATATGTTCTGCCACAGCGATATGGCCCTCGGCATCGGGGTAGCTTCCCACTGGAATGTCCTCCTGTTCGGAGTTGTCAGACGTAGCTTCCGCGTCGTTGGCACGAGAGCTGCCCGTCGTCGATGAGGTGTCGCTGTTCGATACCGAGAACAACGTCGCGAGGTCGGCCACTGCGGAGGTCGAACCCGGAACGTCGCTCGGTGTCGTACCGTCCGGTGCATCGTCGGGTCCGCCATCAGCGTCGAAGATGCCGATCTGACCGTCGTCGGGGCCGTCGCCGAGGATCGCCCACAGACGGAGAGCGGTCATCCGCTGCCGCCGTTCCTCACAATGGATGGTGCGTTGGACGGTGTAACGGGGTGTCTTGCCTGCGCGTTCCTCGGCGATCAGAACTCCCTCGTCGTAGAGGGCCCGCAGCGCCGTGCCTCGATCGATCTGTGGAGCATCGGACATCGTCGATGCCGCGGCTTTCAGAACCTGTTCGAGGGCAGTCGATTCGATCAACAGCTGCGCTTCACCGTCGCGTGGTCCGGGGTCGGTGAGCACGTACCCCAACCGGATCCCGCGTGCGTCTTCGCGGTACTTCTTGACGTCCTGATAGTCCGAGACCAACGTCCGTCGCCACCCCAACCGGCCGGCGAGCGGGCGGTCGGGTGCTTCACCGGTACGAACGTCGTCGACGTAGGCCAACCCGGTACGCAGTGCGTGCGCAAGGAGCTCGCGCACCCGCGCCCCGGTACGTGAAGGCAGATCGGGATCGGCCGCAGCGACGACCGCGTCGTGCAATCCGCCGTCGACGACGTCGAGAACTTGCTCGACCTCATCGGCATCGAGCGCGCCGACATCGAGCAGAAAAGCGGTGAACGCCTGCCACCCTGCCCACACTGCACCGACCGCTTCGGCCTGGCGCACGGTCTCACCCTGCTCACGTAAGCCCTCGGCGTAGTGCGCGCCCTCGTTGAAGACCTTTTCCCGCAGTTCCTCGAGGCGGGGGCACAACCACTGCAGGAACGAGGCCATCAGCAGGGCGCGTCCATGTCGAGACTGCTCACTGTCGAGTCGAATCAGCTCGTCGAGTTCGATCTCGTCGGACTGCAACGGCACCACCAACATGCGCTGAGCGCCGGACCCTGGTCGAGGCATGACCTCGGAGGTCACCATCGCGGACGATCGGGGGGCGGTGCCGTCGAGGATGCTCAACCCGTCGCGACTGGAACGGCTCCGTTGTTCGCCGTTGTGGACCATGCGCGCGAACTCTTCGAGCGCTTTCTGTGCAGCCCCCCAGTCTCGTGTGGGAGCGACATCATCGGCCCAGTACAGCGCATCTTTCGACGAATTCAGTTTGATGCGAAGCGCATTGAGAGTGTCACCGTTACCTGACATCGACGATGCCGGCCGCCGACGATCCCACAGCTCACCGAAGTGATGCATCGCGATCGACGCGATCGAGGTCTTGTACGAACCGGGCGAACCAATGAGCGAAAGAACCCAGGGGTTGGGTCCCAAGGCCGCGCGAAAGACGTGCCCGAGCAACGGAGCAGCGATTCGCACCGGCAGACGCGTCAGCATCGATCCCGAATCGACCATGAAGGCATCACGCAATCGAGGTGCATCGGCGATCGGGCACGGCAGGTCGTAACGCGAGAGCGGTCCACTGAGCAGAACCGGCGCAACACGGGCACCGGCAGCACTGATAGCGCCACCCGCGTGCACGTAGAACCACTCGTCGTTTCGGTCCTTACGCCAACCGGTGGAACGGAATCGAACCGTCCGGGCAATCGTCACTCCACCCGCCACTTTCAGGGCGTCGCGAAGTTTGGCGATTCCAGAGGGTTTGGAGTCGTACGTCGGCGGCCCGGGAAGAGAATCCGCCCAGGTGCAGTCCCGATAGTCCTGTGCGTCCACCCGCATACGCATGAACTCGCCCGTATCGGGATGGGTGTACCCGATGACGACAGCGGAAAGCTGTTCGGGCGACGGCGGATTGGCTTCCCGCTGCCCGACGATATCTTCGCGTCCGAGCAGGGTCGGTGCGTCGACGTCGAGGCCGTCGTCCTGCGATTCGAGGTATTCCATCTCCACGATCCGAGCATCGATGCTGAGCACCATTTTGGCGGTCTGCTCGCCATCTCGGTTGGTGACGATTTCGACGAGGCTTCCCTCTACGACCCGATACGTCGGTGCAGATATCTGAGCGCCGCGGGTGGCCGCCCCGACCAGGTGCAGTCGGGGTCCGTCAGGGAGCGGATGTGTCGATTCACCGGCGTCGATGTGGCTGGATCCGGTCGCCGGCGGCACCGCGTCGTGCTCGTCCTCGTCGTGCAGCAGCGGTGGAATCGGAGTGCGCGAAATATCGTGTGCGGCACGGGCAGCCGTGCGGGCAGTACGCCACACAGCGGTAGCGGCATCGACCGCTTCTTGCGACCACTTCGTGCCCTCAGCGGCAGCGAAACTACGCACCGCATCGACGGCTTCGCTCAACGGCTCGAACAGGCGCTCCGCCTCGACGGCCCAGCGCCCAGCGAGGCGGATCTCGTCTGCGCACTCATCCTGGTGACCTGATACTCGCCCGCGCTCGGCACGCGCAGCCGCTTCCTGAGCCGCCTTTTCGACCTCGGCGGCCTTGCCGCGCAGCTTGGCCAGCGCAGCATGTGCCGCAACCTCACCGACATGGACGGGAATCAACCCGTTCCACATATCGTCCGGATCCCACAGCTGGGCCTCGACGTGATCTGTGAAGTCTGATTTGTCATCTGTTGTGCCGGGTAGCAGCAGTTGTACCTCGGCATCAACTGCGCCGAGCAGCGACGCCAGTTCGATGCCGCGCTCGTATCCTGCGGCGTCACGATCGAGCACAACGCGCACTGCGGCACCGGCGAACACCTCGGCGAGCTGTGGCGGAAAGTTCAGGCCACCCTGGGCATTCGTGGTCGCGCACAGACCGAGACGCATCGCGGTCTCGACATCCTTTTCGCCCTCGAGCAGCCACACCGGCTGGCCGGCCGACAGCGCCGCTTGCAGCTGCGGCATCGCGAACAGGACCGGAGTGAACACCGCAGGCTTACGTTTGACGTACGTGCGATTCGGACCGACGAACAACTGCCGGAATCGTTTGTGTTTGACGCCGCACGAGGTGCACTCCTCGCGGATGACCTCCTGCACCAATACGCTGTCGGCATCGGTGTAGGGATAGCGCGCAACTTCCGACCAAGAGTGCTCGACCTCGGGCTCCGGCATCGGACCGGCAATCCGAGCAGGCAGACGCCCCAGACGCCCACGTCGTTTGCCCGCTGCCCGTTGCTGCGGGGATCTACCGACACGCGGTGCGCTCGGATCCCGACTCGGCAAGGGTTCGTCGAACAGATCGGACACACCGATATCGAGACGCTCGGCGATTTCTGCGGCCGTCGCTGAGCAGCCATGGCACCGCAGCAGCACCATTCCAGAACCGTGGTGGCCCGGAGTCCAGGTGACAGACAGCGAAGCGTGACGGTCGTCGTGAACGGGGCATCTCGCCTGAAACTGGGTACTCGATGTGGCTTTGAAGCCGCCGAGCTGCTCGAGGCGTGGACGGATGTTGTCCATCGACCACATGTGGCCGCGGTTGGGAGTCGGTGACGTCACGACTCACCGCCGACACGTAGATGTACGACGCGCGCTGGGTTCGGAGCGCAAATCACGGCGAGGCAGGGGTACTGAGCTATGATGTCAATACACCTCCTGTCGTGTTCGTGGTTGTTCCCGGTGGGTGGTTGGAGCGGAGCGATTCGCTCACTTGTGAATCCGGAAGACCCCCCTTCTCGCCGCCAAGCACGAGGGGGGTTTTTCACTGTCTAGGGGTAGGTCATCACGCGCCCAGCTTGTACTGTGCGGGATCGATTCGATCTTGGATGTAATGCGGCATGGGTAGATCATGGTGCAGCGCCATGACATAGACGTAGTAGTCGCTGAGGTCGAGGCCAAGGGCGTCGGCCTCGTTTTTGTAATGCGCATACTGCGTGTCGGGCGTGCGCACCATTGCGGGTATGCGAGGGCCCTTCGACTCTCTCCCAGGTTTGCTTCCAGCCATGCGATCACATTAAACGGATTCGGTAACAGAAACAGGGAGGCCGCGACATCCGGTGTGTCGCCTGCCTGTCGTGCCACGTTCACATGTTCCTCCGCACCTCGTCCGTACCCGCCCTCGCACCACACATGACAGGTAGATCCGTCTCGATCTACCTCTGTGACAGAAGTGGCGAAATCTCTCGACATTGTCTCTGCGGCACCGGACACGACGAACACCCCAGCTCGTCGAACCGACCCGCTGCGCAAGCCCCTTCATCGATATACGCGTGACCTTGGCTCTTTTATGTGGGGAGCATGGGGAGCATGGAGATAAGGGCAGCTCAAAGGCAAAAAAACGCTCCCCACCGGAGTGGGGAGCATGGTGGGGAGCACGGTGGGGAGCCAGGAGCAAGACGCTCTGGCCCGGCGGATCAAGAGATCAGATAGTCCTCAACGACCGCAGCAATCAGCGCGCTTCGTGAGGGGATGAGCGGACTTGCTTCTACCTGCTCGTCTATCCATCGGGTCTGGGCTACCCACAGATGTGGACGCACCTCCACTCCCCCGCTCGCGACCTTCGGGCGGGCCAGACGCGGCATGCCACCGCGTGGCGATTCGACGGCGCGAGGGGCGAAGAGGCGAACCAAGGTTTCCGGGGTGTGCGCGGCGAAGGCATCCTCGACGATCTCGCCGTAGGACTTCTTCTCCCGCTGAGATCGCGTCTTCCAGGCCTCTTTGACCGTCGCGGGAACGTAGACCGCGATCGGGCGCACATCTTCATCACCGACAATCGCAGCCAACGGCTCCGCTGTAGCGGTGTCGGCCCCGGTTTCGGGTGTGGTGGCTACGTCCTCGGTTGCGGCAGTGCTGCCCCCGGAGGGCGAGGCAGATGTAGCAACCTCGGTCGGAGGCTCTGGTGCAGGTGCTGCAGGAGCATCCGGTGCAGATGTCACGTCCGGAGCCTGTACGTGCGGCTCGTCGACGGCTCTTTCGGCAGCCACGTCGGTCGAGCGTGGTTCCACTGCGGCAGGCCTGGCGAGGGAACCCGTTCCATTGCGAGGGAAAATGTTGGCGAGGCCAGATCCACGGGGAGCGGGCTTGTCGAATTGGTCCGCCAGGCTGGGTCGCTTCTTGCGATCAGTGGTGCTCATGCGGGTGCTACCTCTTCTGCGTGATCGGCTTCGGCAGCAAGCTCGGCCAAGCGTTGCAAGACCTCAGCTGCTAGGGCCTCGTAGTCATCCGCCAACCCGGTTGCATCCCGAGAGAGCAGAAGGCTGGGTGGTTTCACCTTGTCCCTCAGCGCTTTCAACCGAGCCTTCTTTGCGCTAGCAGTAGCGCCTTCGAGTTCGTGAGCTAGGAGCCCATGCCGCCGCGCGTCGGCAGCGGCGCTCTCCATGTAGCGGATTGTCGTGCCGAAGATGGGGGCAATGGTGTCAGGAATGGCTTGCGTAATACTTTCCCTCACCTGGTCCTGGAGCCGTTGTGACCTACTGCCGACCGCAAACAGAAGCATGCCAGCCAATCTCAGTTGCGGATTGTGCTCCCGGGCACGCGCGAAGCGCTCGGCGACGCGGTCGAGGCCGTCGAGGCTGCCATCGTCGGCGCGAGTAGGGATGAGAACGGACGACGTGCAGTACAGCACCGCATCACCGATGATCACGTCGCCTGGCGGGGTATCGAAGAGAACAATGTCGTAGTCGGGAACGATCGGGGCAAGGACTTTGTGGAGGATCTGCCCCAGCGATTCGCCCCCGCGGCTGAGCCTGGAGAGCATCATGCCAGCAACGTCGACGAGCGCAGGACCAGCGGGAATGACGTCTAGACCGGGTCGGACGTCTTTGATGATCGGGGGTTGTCCGCCTGACATCAACGACATCAGAAGTTCTTCACCGGACTGCTTTTCGTAACCGAAATCGCGGGCCAGGTTGCCCTGAGGGTCGAACTCCCCGACGAGAACACGGTAGCCGGCAGCGGCGAACAGGCCTGCGAGGTTGGCAACAACCGTCGTCTTGCCCACTCCCCCTTTACCTTGGGTGACTGCGAGGGAATTTGATATTGCCATCGATAGAACCTTCCTTCCAGAGTCCTGGATCCGCGTGCATCTATTCGAGCGCTGCCGTGGAGAAGCGTGACCGGGAGGCGTTCACGGTGCCGAATCGGTACGTGCGAGCGGCTCGACTTGTCCCGCACGCTCTTGTGCGGGCGGATGCGCAGGTTGTCGTGCGTGGTTGTGTGCGCGAGAGTACGCCCAGTCACGCACGTCAGTCAACACGGTCTAAGTCGCGTAACACCATGCGTATCAATGCTCGCACTCTTACGCGGCAAAACACGCGCAATAAAACATGTAGTGCTGCGCCCTAGTAACAGCGTACCAATACGCACGTTAAGTCGCATATCAACACCCTTGTTAACACGTGAAGAAACACGGGCATTGATGTGCTGACCAAAACGGTATTTAACCCGCGTGTTGACGTGCGGAGTTCTACCCGGTATTGCATGCGTAGTATTACGCGTATTAAACAACGGTGTAACAAGCGTATTTGTACGCCCTCAAACACGCGGTTTAGTACGCGATGAAACCAACGCTTTACTGTGCGAGGAGTACTACGAAGTGCTACGCCCATTGTGTTGGGATGATTGCCCGGTAGACGGTAACGGAGGTAGGGGAGCAGAGCACTGGGATGATGAACGGGATCGAGAGTGGGTAGTTATGTCGGATCGACAAAGCGTCGATATGTGCGAATCAGCGTGCGATTCGAGCTGCGATCATGGCCGCGACTCCCAATCCGCAGGCTCTGCTGGCTTCGCGAAGGCTCAAGCGAAGTGTTGAGGGGAGAGGTATCGGTAGGGGAGTGCGAGGATTGCTACGTAGTTCGACGCGAGCCTGGCACGAATTTCACATAAGACGCCAGGTCAACGGGGGACTGTTCGCGTTCCAATCAGCGTAGATCCGAATAGCTCTGACGCAGTCGGCGGCGGGGATCGCCAGGCTCTCCGCGGGTCGTTCGCTGTTCGGCTATCCGTTGTTCCAGACCGATCTTCGACGCCATTTGGGTGGCCCACAGCAGGGTGGCGTCAGGGACTGATTCTGAGAGTTCAACGGTGAGATCTACAAGGGTGTCTTCGAGCAGTGTCTCGGCGGCTCGGTAGAGGCTCCACAGGTGGCTCAATTCCCAACTAAGAATGAGGGGATTTCCGAACATCATGCGCTCACAGGAACGTTGAATGCGCCGGACTTGAGGGTTGCTCAGAGCTGTCGGATCGTGCGGGTCGGCCCAGGTCGCAAGGTAGCTGCTCTGCTCGCATGTCCACGGCAACAGCAGGAGCGCATCAGTCGCGAAAGTCCAGCTCTGCGTGTCGAGAACGTGTTGTGACTGTTTGAGGGCGCGGCCCAGGGCTCGCTGGCAGGTCGTGGTGTAGTCGGCGAGCGCTAGCCGACATCGCTCCAGTTGTGCCAGGTCGTGCACTGTGTGGAACTGGTCCTGTCCACGAGTGAATTCGGTGGCAACGAGCGCGGCCTCGGTGTCCCACCAGCGAAACTGGGACTGACGATGGAACTCGCGGTGCCATCGTAGGTCGTCGAGCGTTCGGGCTGCGACGCCGCTGCCTGGCGCGGTGGCGGTGTCGGAGAAGCTCATCGTTCAATGGTTGCAGGTAAATGGTGGTGTGTCACCACCCCTCTGGCATCAGTTCTATGACTGTGCCCACGGCCGAAGAGGTAGATGTGGTGGTTTTCCTGGTGAGCTCTGCATGGCGATCGGTTCAAGATCGTCGGTGAACGACGCTGCGTTGAAGAAACATTGGCGGCAGATTGTGGACACACATGAAAGCCATCGAATCAAATAGCACTGAGTCACGAGAACCACATCAGTCCGACATGAGTGTCAAACGATAACAAAATCGTGTTGTGATCACGTGGCAGTGATCACAATCCAACTTGTCTTGGAGTCAAGAGGCAGCGCCGAGTGCAGTTCGGTTGAGAGTCAGTCAACGGCCCGTAGAAGTTGCAGAGGACATTGCTTGCGGCACGGACCGTCAGGGGTCGGTGCCGCGCCGCGTTTGCTTCGGAACTGAACGAGTGCGCGATCGACTACCTTGTTACTGAAATGTTATGTACCGCGTGTTGATCACCACTGTTGTTGAGGTGGAGATAGCCTTTGTCCTGGTGGGGAGGGGATGGGGTCCTCTTGCGGGACGAACACGGGGTTCGTTTTGCAGGGTTCGGTTCGGATCGACGCTGTTCGCGGTGTCCGGGAGACCCGGTATATCTCGTACGTCGCACTCAAGCCTGCGACTCAGGTACACGGGGACATCGGAAGGATCGTG
The DNA here is from genome assembly GCF_002258575.1 of Rhodococcus sp. 05-2254-5. Lineage (NCBI taxonomy): Bacteria > Bacillati > Actinomycetota > Actinomycetes > Mycobacteriales > Nocardiaceae > Rhodococcus > Rhodococcus sp. 05-2254-5. The sequence goes on from NZ_NOZG01000001.1 coordinate 17,629, forward strand.
AGTGAGGACCGACAGCGCTGAGAGTGCGAACGTGCCGACATCTCCGCCTGCGCGACAGTCGCTCGGGGCAGCCTTCATGCCACCGCCGCCGGCCGGATCGATAAGTGCTATGTCAGCGGAGGTGGTGCAGTTGAGTTCAAACGAGGAGGAGACATCCTCTGGTGCAGCTGAATTGGGGCACGACGACACGATTGTGCCGTCGACGGTTCATCTTGCTGTCGGGGTTGCACACGGTCTGGCGAAGGAGAGCAAACGGACAGGGAGAACCCACGGCGAGGTGGTCATCACTGCTATCGAGGATGTCCACAGCGATCTCGAAAGCCTTCTGTTTCCGGGAGGCAAGGTCGGCGGAGGTCTGTTCCGCGCCAGGGGAGTAGGTGGGAAGCCGTCTGAGGGTAAGGCGGAGAAGAAGGGAGTCACGGTCGGGTTGTACGCCGATGACTGGGTGATCATCGATCAACTGAAAGACCAGTTCAAGGCCCGTTCCCGCAGCCACCTCATCGGAACTGCCCTCAAAGCACATCTCGGCCTCGACGCCACGACACAAACGGAAAGTGACTGAGCTATGCCCATGTTCGGCAATCTCAAAGAAAAGACATCGACCGCCACAGTGGGGGAGCCGCGCAGCGCAAGAGAGGCATCTCCTAAGCCGGGCCATGACTTCACCGAAGTCGTATCCACCACCAAAGTGCGCCGTCGACGGTCGTACTGGATCGCGGGAGTCGCCTTGATGACCGTCGCAATCGTAGGAGCGGTCTTTTTGGTGAACGCCATGCGCGCCACCACGACAATTCTGGTGCTCGCCCGCGACGTGCCACAGGGGGAGACGATCACCACCGACGACCTCAAAACCGCAGAGGTCAACAGCGATGCGACCATCGCGACCGTTCCTGCCACAGACAAAGCATCGGTCGTGGGCCAGAGCGCAGCAGTTCCGCTCCTGAGCGGATCGGCACTGAACCCATCGTCGTTCACCAACGCCGTAATCCCCAGCGGGGACAACACTTTGGTCGGCATCACCGTCGCAATCGGCAAACTTCCCGCAGAGCCACTGCTCGCAGGCGACAACGTCCGGATCGTCGACACTCCCCGAGATCAAGACGATTCCCCGGTGCAGGGTCCGGTCACCGCGAACGCACAGGTCGTTGCCGTGAAGGACATCCCCGAGACCGGACAGACGACAGTGGACGTTCTGGTCAAGAAAGACGAGGCCAGCTGGATCGCCGCCCGAGCCGCCACCAACCGCGTCGCCATCGTCCTCGACTCCCGGGAGCGCTGAGCCATGCTCGTCACCCTGACCTCGATCTCCGGCTCGCCAGGCGTCTCGACGACCGGCCTGGGCATCGCTCTCACCGCAGACTCCCGCAAGCTGCTGTACATCGAGGCCGATCCGATCGGATCGTCCCCGACGCTGGCCGGGTACTTTCACGCGCGCCGCCGGCACGACCGATCGATCATCCAACTGGTCGAGCCGAACAGGCACGGCCGAATAGGCCCAGCCTTCCAGCACCAAATAGTTAGAATCGGGCCGTTCGATCCAGAGGAGCCGACCAAGGCGCAAGGATGGTTCGTCCCCGGCCTGGTCAATGCAGCTCAAACGGAATCGATGAAGTCGACGTGGGGCCCGTTGGGGGCACATCTGGCGTTGTTGTCGAAACAGGGCGGCGGTGACCTGCTCGTCGACGCCGGTCGCCTCAATCTACGGTCCGGACATCAAGACCTGATCCGTCACAGTGACGTTATCGCCATAATGCTCAGACCGACCAGGACCGCAGTGGCAGCGGTTCGTGCTGGCTTGGGCCCACTACAGCAGCATCTGGAGAATACGAAGTCGCCGGCCAGCATCGGCCTCATTGTCAGGGGTACCGAGCCCTACAGCGCAGCCGAGACCGCCGCGGCGACCGGCCTCGACGTCATCGCAGTCCTTCCCGAATCACCGGTACACGCGCAAGTTTTTTCCGAAGGTGCCTCGCTCAGTAATTGGCGGCGACGTCGATCAAGCTATCTACGCGCAATCGACGGAACCTGGCAAAAGATCGAGCGCTTCCACGAAACGCACCAGCCCGTATGGATCGCCAACTCGCCATACAGCTCACAGCCCGCGTAACGAGCCGACAAGGCCAAAGGGAGAACACCCGCATGACCAACAACGCCCCCGACTTCGACTACGACGAGCGACCAGCCCTACCCGACCTACCGATGTTTGCCGCCGATCCGATCATCCTCGACGATGGCGACAACGAGATAACTCGTTACAGGAGCGGGCAATACGGCTCCTCATCTGCAGGTCTGCTCGCCGCAGCCGGCAAGGACGGTCGCCACTCCCACCCGGAACCCGAGCGACTCGAGACGGTCCCGTTCACATCGCCATCACCATTTCCAGCTGAGCGGTCGGACGTCGCGAGGACCAACCACCAATTGGTCAAGCAACTGACCAAAGAAGCATCCGAAATCCTCTCTCTCCGTAAGACCCAACGAGCAGATCAGGCCCTCAACCCTGAGCTGGGCGTCACTGCCATGACCCCGGACGAGGAGCGTGAGTCGGGCAGGCAGATCGTCATAGATCTCGTCAGCAAAGAAGTGCAGTCCGCGATCGACACCGGTCACGAACAGCTGAGCGTCCAAGAGGAACAGACGCTGGTCAAAGCGGTCTTCGACACGCTGTTCGGACTCGGCCCACTTCAGCCGCTCGTCGACGACCCGAACGTCGAGAACATCCTCATCAACGGCGACAGCGTCATTGTGATGTACCCCGACGGGAGTCTGCAGGCACGACCGCCGATCGCGGACAGCGACGAAGAGCTCTACGACTGGCTCACCAACCTCGCGCAGCGCGCACCCGGTGGTGGACGACCGTTCTCGCAGGTCAACCCCAACCTCCGCCTCAATCTGCCCGGCGACATCCGCTTGTCCGCGATGGGCTACTCGGTCCGCCATCCCAGTATCGCCATCCGCATGCACCGCCACAAGGATGTGACCATCGACAAGATGGTCGAAATGGGTGTTATGCCCCAACTGTTGTCCGAGATCCTCAGCGCCGCAGTCATCGGTGGTGCCTCCATCGTGATCTCCGGGCCCATGGGATCAGGTAAAACAACCAACCTTCGTGCGCTCGCCAACTGCCTTCCCCTGCAAACACGGATCGGCACAGCAGAGACAGAGTACGAACTGTTCCTCGACAAACTCGACGGTCGCAGACCGTATGTTGTTGCAGCCGAGGCAATCACCGGCGGCGGCGAACGAAACGAGCTGACCGGAGCGCTACGCGGCGCGACGACGCTGTCCGACATCCTTTACCAGTTCGTGCGAATGCAGCTCGACCGTGTCATCGTCGGAGAGGTAGCCGGCGGCGAGATCATCGACATGTTCAAAGCAATGCAGATGGCCAAAGGCTCCCTGAGTACCACGCACGCCGAGCATGCCGCCGGCGCGATCGACCGCCTCGTCACCTGCGCCCTCGAAGCAGGAGTGCCGGTCGAGTACGCCTACCGCCAAGTGGCACACCACATCAATCTGATCATTCAGCTGCAGACGGACTACGAATTTACCGACACCGGCGAGAGGCGTCAGGTCCGATTCGTCAGCGAGGTCATCCATATCGAGGCCGGCGAAAACGCCATGCCCGCAGTAACCAAAATTTACGAAGGAAAGCCGGGCGGGACCGGCGAATACGGAACTTTGCCCCCAGCTTTGCTCCGCAAGCTCTACGCAGGCGGTTTCAGTCCGAACCAAATCCCCATCAACACGATCACAGGTGGTGGGCTCTGATGTACACGTTCACGGCCGTCGGTATCGTCCTTGTCTTTGCCGCCGGGATGTGGTTTTTTGCCAACGGAATTCGCGATCGCCGCGACCCGACTGCGCCGACACGCCACCGCACCTCACGTGCGCGGATTGCCCGGCGGACAAAATTACTCCTCGCCATCGGAACTGCCGTCGGCCTTGCTGCATGGCTCCTCAGTGGATGGTTCGTACTCTTCCCCATCATTCCGATCGCAGCAGTAGGCGTCCCCTACCTACTCGGATCGTCAGCCGCCGCCGACGACATCGAACGCCTCAATGCCCTCGAAGAATGGGTGCGCAACCTGACTGGAGTGCTCGCAGCAGGATCCGGCCTCGAACAGGCCATCATCGCAACGCACAGGGGAATGCCTCAAGCATTGCGTCCGGAAATTACGAGCCTCATCACGCGCCTGCGTGGCAATGTGTCGATCGACGAAGCGTTGCTTCGGTTCGCAGACGATCTCGACGATTCCACCGGCGACTACGTGGTCGGTGCACTGCGGCAGGCAGCTCGCCTGCGCGGCTCCGGACTCACCGCAGCCTTGAAGCGACTTTCAGAATCGGTGGCAGAGAACGTGCGCAACCGCAGAACGGCCGAAGCGGAACGGCAAGGGCCCCGCACGACCGCTCGCGGGGTCACCGTCATCACCGTCGTTGTCATCGTTGGGTTGTTCCTGTTCACCAACTACATGGACCCGTACAAACAGCCCCTCCTCCAGCCCGTTCTGTTCCTCGAATTCATCGGTTTCGGCCTGGTGCTCGGGTGGATGAAGCGATACACCTTGCCAGTGAAATACCCCAGGTTCATCGGCACCAAGGACCGCGACGCAGCAAACACCGCACGTGAGAGGAGCGCAGTATGAACAACTTCGAGCTCTGGGCGATCGCCCTTGCCGCTCTCGCCGCTCTCGGCTTGATCCTCCTCGTTCTCCGCATACTGCCGGCCGACCCAGCACTCGGCGATGCCATGGAACGACTGTCCGGTGCAGCCCCGGACCCGTACACCGTCGACACCCGCGGCGGTGACGACCTCACCGGTTCGGATGCCCTGTCCTACAAGGTCGGTGCCCGCTTCTACCCGCGGCTGCGATCGCAGGCGTGGTTCAGGATCCCGACCGCGGACCTGGCGATCCTCCGAGAAACTCCACAAAAGTTCATCGGAGACAAAATCCTTTCCGCTGCAATAGGTCTGATCATCGCGCCGATTTCGATCGCACTCCTGGCGCTGTTCGGCATGGCAGTGCCCCTGACTTTTCCCGTAGCCGGTTCCCTCGTCCTGGCGCTGGTGGGATTCTTCGCGCCCGACGCCGACGTCAAGACTCGCGCCGCTAGTGCCCGACTCGAATTCACCCGAGCATTGGCGGCGTTCATCGACTTCGTTTCGTTGAACCGAAGTGGCGGCGTCGCTGCATTCCAAAGTCTCGAACGCGCTGCCGCAGTGGGCGATAGCTGGGTGTTTCTACGTCTGGATGCCGAGCTTCAGAAAGCGTCCCTCGCCGGACAGGCACCATGGGCTGCTCTGTCCAATCTTGCAGCCGAACTGGCGCTGCCGGAGTTGGGAGATCTCGCGGACATCATGACCTATACCGGCGACCAGGGAGCGAGCGTGGCCGACACTCTTGCCGCGCGGGCCGGAGCGCTCCGCAGTGCCCTGCTCTCGAAAGAACAAGGCGAAGCAGGAGCCAAAACGAAGAAGATGGACGCACCTCTCGGCACCTTGGCCGTGCTGTTCATGATCATGCTGATCGTGCCGGCCGGAGTGAACATCATGGGCGGCGTCTAGACCGAACAACCCGAATGCGTTGTCATTCAACGATCAACTACCAAGTTTGAGCTGTGCAAACACCGATCCGTGCACTTCACCTGCTCGAAGTGTCCGGTCTTGGCGATAGTCTGACCGGCATCCAGAACCGTCATAACCAGGGCTTTTACATATCGAAGGGAAACGTCACATGGCAGCATCGCGCACAATCGCAAACCGGATCGCAGCAACCACCGCAACACTGTTCGCATTGGCACTGTTCTCCTATACCCGGATGACCGAGCGCGCCGGCGGACGCAAAAGCGACAAGGGCTACAGCATGGAGACCGTCGTCATCACCGCCGGCCTCGTCATCCTCGCCATCGCTATCGTCGCCGGAATCACCGTGGTTGCACAGCGCTACCTCAACCGAATCCAGTAACCCCACCACTCGCCCAACGAGACAGGGGAGGACCAGCGTTGCTCACCGACACACATGTACCACTACGCGAATGGCTCACCCGCATACGTCGAGACGACCGCGGCGCAGCCCTCGAAACAGTCGTGGTATTCGGCGTCGTCCTACTGCTCTTCCTCATCGCAATCCAGGCAGCTCTCTACGCTCACGCACGGACCGTAGCGATTTCGACCGGTGAAGAAGCTCTACGACAAGCGCGATCGCAATTCGGCAGCGCTGCGGCCGGAACAGCGGCGGGCTACGCCTTCGCATCCACCGCCGGCCCGACGACCCTTCGAGCACCCGTCATTGTCGTCAACCGAGGCTTGCGAGAAGCAACTGTCCAGATCACCGGACAACCCATCCGCCTCATCCCCTTCTTCTCCCTCGACATCAATGTCAGCGAGACGCTTCCCGTTGAACGAGTCACTGCCCCAGGAACCAGATGAACACCGCGAACAAACTGCGCCAGCTGGCAGCCGCAGCCAGAGCCGACGACCGAGGATCGGCCCTGCAGACTGTCATCGTCGCCCCCGCCACACTGTTCCTGATCGCACTGATCGTCACCTTCGGCGTTCTCGCGCAAGCGCACCAGAAAGTAGTCCACGCCGCGAACGAGGCCGCGCGTACCGCCTCCATCGCGCGAACGGCGTTCTCCGCAGCCCCCGATGCGCAAGCAGCCGCGCGAAACGACCTGGCAGCACGAGGGCTCACCTGTTCCGCTCTCAACGTCAACACCGACCTCGGCGGATTCAGAACTCGCCCCGGCGTCACGGCTTCCGTCTCGGCCACCGTCACGTGCGTCATCTCCCTCGACGCACTCGGATTCCCGCAAGTCATGGGCTCACGGACCATCACAGCAACCGCGACTTCACCCGTCGACACCTACCGGGAGCGCGCCTGATGACCGAAGCACTACGCCGGGCGGTGGCCGCCTGCACACGGCGAGACGCGCACAACGACGCCGGAACCATCGCCATGTGGAGCGTCATCACAGCCATGGCGTTGCTGATCATGATGGGTCTCGTCGTCGACGGCGGCGGCAAAGTTTACGCCAAGCAGCGCGCCGAGCAAGTCGCTGAAGAAGCAGCCCGCGGGGCAGGACAAGCCATCATCGAACCACTCGCAGTCCGCGGTACCAACGTCGTCGTCAACCCGCTGACAGCCCAAGCCAAAGCCACCAAATACCTTGCCGCAGCAGGAATCCCCGGCGTCGTCGTGCAGACCGGACCGACGACACTGCTGATCACCACCACAACGACCTACCAACCCCGTGTCCTCGGTTTGATCGGCGTCGGGCCACAGCAGATCATCGGAACAGCCACCGTCAACCTGAACCGCACCAACCTCGGAATCCCCGGCACACCATGACCAATCGACCGCAGAGCAGACGAGTCGCAGAACTCCACGAGAAGACGGAGGACGTGATTCGACAGCTCGCGGCGCAACGCTGCACGACCCCGGCCACCCTGCAGCCATCGGAAAGGACACCCGCATGACCACCATCCGACGGCGCTTGACTGGTTTGCTCTACCTGATCGTCCTACTCGTCCTCGTCGTCGGAATTCCGCTCGCACTGTGGACATTCCGCGGCAACCCAATACCGACGACGCTGCCCGATCTCGACCAGATCAAAACAGCTCTGACCACCCAAGACGACGGATCACTCTTCCTCGGATTCGTGACCTGGATCGGCTGGCTCGCCTGGGCCACCTTCACCTTCAGCACCGTCATCGAACTCGTCGCAGCACTACGCGGCATCAAAGCACCTCAACTCCGAGGCCTCGGCTTCCAGCAGCGAAGCGCCTCCGTTCTCATAGGCGGAGCGCTCATGCTGGTAACAGCGGGCACCGCCACAGCCCAACCCCTCACCGCCACAGCACTACCGCTCTTCGACGCCCCTGCCCACTCGGCACCGATCCAAGTAACGCAACAAAGCCAACCGCATCCAGCAGAAGCCCCCGCCCGCCCCATCAACGGGGAAACCATCACGGTGCAGCAGGGCGACAGCCTATGGAAACTCGCAGAACGCCACCTTGGCGATGGCTTTCGATACACCGAGATCAAGCAACTCAACGCCGACGTCCTGACCGTCGACGGATGGCTGCAACCAGGATGGAAACTTCAGCTCCCCGCCGCCGCACCCACAACCGTCGACGGGGCCTACACAGTTCGAGAAGGCGACAGTCTCTGGAGCATCGCCGAGCAACATCTGGGTGACGGACACCGCTACAAAGAAATCATCAACGCCGACGGAACTGCACCGTCGACAATCATCCACGTCGGCCAGCAGCTCACCGTCAACGATCAAACCGCCGAGACCGTCACGCCCGAACCGGGTCCGGTTGCTTCCCCCGACCCGGCCCCGGTTGCTGCCGCTCCTGTACCTGCTGCTGTGCCCGAACCGACCGTCGCTCCTGAACCGGCCCCGGTCGCTGCCGCTCCCGAACCGGCTCCGGCTGCCGCTCCTGAACCGGCCCCCGCAGCAGCGCCTGAACTGTCCTCCGCTGCACCTCTCCTGGGTGGCACCGACGTTCCGGAACAAGCGGAGATGGTTCCGGGCGGTGACGAACAGGCTCAGGCAGAAGCGCAGGCCGCTGCCGCCGCCGCTGCGAAGATTTTCGGCATCGAACTCAACAGCGCTTCGTCACAGCTACCTGCTCCGACAGCGGCGGCTCCTGAGCCAGCGCCTGCTCCAGCAGCCCCTGAGCAGGCAGAGGCCCCCGCCCCGTCGGCGGTTCCTGAGCCAGCGCCTGCTCCGGTGGCCGCCCCTGAGCCAGCAGAGGCTCCCGCCCCGGTGGCAGCTTCCGAACCTGCTGCTGAGTCCGCGGGCGCAGATGTTGTGGCACCCGGGCCGGCACCCGCTCAAATGCCTGCTCCAGCGCAGACGTCGTCACCCAGTCCTGCTGCAGCTCCCGCCCCGACTCAGCCAGCCACCCAGATCCCACTGAATACATCGACGACAGACCCGGTATATATCGCCGCCACTGCGCAGCCAAGCGATGTCTCCGAGGATCAGAACAGCACATTGTGGCTCGGTATCTCAGCCCTAGCGGCCATCGGACTGGCTGGGGCCTTCGGGCTGCGCCGGCACCGTCAACAGCACGATCGCCGCAGAGGCGAGACCCTCCCTCAAACCTGGGGCGCTGCAGCAGTTGTGGAAGAACAGATTCATTCTGCAGCGGACAACAACGTCCTCACGCGGCTCGACGAAGCACTGAGGACTATCGCCGAACACGCTCGGACACAGGGCAACGCACTGCCGGCATTACTCGGCGCATTCATCGGTCCCGATGCGGTGGAGCTAGTAATCCTTGATGACTCCGTACTGCCGGACCAGTGGCTCAGATCAGAGACCGGCACCTGGACCCTCCCCGCCGACGTCCGGATCGCCCCAGCACCCACCACAATCAGCCCGTACCCCACGCTCGTGACACTCGGTTCCACAGACGACCGAACCCAAGTTCTTCTCAACCTGGAAGAACTCGGCTACCTCGGCGTCTCAGCTTCACCAGAGCACGCCCGCGGCACTCTCCAGGCCCTGGCCCTCGAACTCGTCGAATCCCCGCTCGCCGACAATCTGCACCTGACGCTGATCGGTTTCGGACAGGAGCTCCCCGAACTGTTCGGCAACGGTCGAATCGAGCACACCGACCAACCAGGCGAAGTGCTGGCCAGACTCGCCCGACAAGCCGAACGTGACCAAGACACCCTCGTCGAACAACACATCGACAGCATTGCAGCGGCCCGTTCGATCTACGACACAAGCGAAATGACCGCCCCCGAAGTAGTTCTCATCGCGAGTCAGTTGACGGCCGACCAACAGCAATCACTCGATCAGATCCTGGCCGCCACACCGCGCGTGGCGTTCGCTGCCGCCAGCACCGCCAGCACCGCCAGCGAGAACACCCAGGCCGCGTGGACACTCGACATCGTCGACCGCAACACCGCAAGCCTTGTCAAACGAGACACCGACGGCGGCTTCGCATTCCAGCCAGCATTTCTCGAGCCGGACCAATATGAAGGCATTACCGCCTACCTCGCGACCGCCACACAGCCAGCTATCCCCACAGAGTCGTCCATGCACGACCCCTGGGCTGCAGCCGAAATCGACGCACACCTCACCGACGCCGAAAGCGCTGAGACCTTCCTCGACTCCGTCACCACGATCGACCCCACCGACCAGCTGCTGCTGAACGGAACTACCGCATCGGAGACCGCCCCCGACGTCACAAACGTTCCGACCTACAGCCCGGACGCCGCGCAGTGGACATCCCCAGAAGCGATCAGGTACGACGACCAGGCCCCACCCATCGCTCCTGTCGCTGGTGACGTACCGGCCCCGGGACATCTCTGGCTCCATCTTCTCGGGAAACCAGCAGTCACCACCCCGACCGGGGAGCCACCCAAGGACGGCCGTGAAGTACTCCTAACCGAGATCGCCGCTCTTCTCTCCATCCACCCGGGAATCAAACACGACTCCATCGACAAAAAGATCTGGCCTGCAGACAATTTCGACAAACTCCCTCTGGAGGATCAGCCGAAAAAGAAGGCGACACGACGCCAGAACTACCTCTCGAGACTGCGAAATTGGTTGGGAGAGACAGAGAACGGTGAGCAGGCATTTCCGAAGCACGGCGACCGCACCGGCCGCACCGGCTACCGACTGCACCCCGATGTCCGATCGGACTGGGACTACTGGCAACAACTGATCGACACCACTCCGGCCGCCGCCACCGATGCGGAATTGCGGACGGCTGCAGAACTGGTAAACGATCAACCATTCGCCGGGACACGGTCAGACCGTTACGGGTGGGCACGAAACCTACAGCAGCACATGATCTCGACCCTCGCGGATGCCCTCGAAGAGCTCGCCACCAGACAAATAAAGACCGGAGATCTTTCCGCCGCGCTCACCACCGCAAACCGCGGCGTCACCGTCGAACCGTTCCGAGAAGGTCTCTGGAGACTGGCGATCATCGCTACCCACGGGAGCGACGAGATCAGCAAGACCCAGGAGCTGATCGACCAACTGCTCGCGAACCTCGCCGACATCGATGTCGACCCAGAACCCGAAACCGACGAACTCTTGCGCGCCCTCGCGCAATTCCACAATGGCGGCAACGCCCTCTACCGGATCGGAGCAATAGCCAGTTGATAGCAGTCGCGTCAATCGAGGTGTCTGAAGTGTCCGGTAAGCACGTTACGGTCCAAACAGCCGCACCATTATCGTTATCGCAGTACAACGCACAGAACAACGTAGGGGGTCCACGATGATCAGCACACGACGTCGCACAGGCGCGGCAATCCTCGCAGTAGCAGCCGCTGCAAGCATCAGCGTCGCATGCGGGAGCGGTGACATTGAGGCGACCCCCGTAACGACCACCACGCAGCCGGTCCTCACGGGACCAGAGGGCGTCGAAAAGTCCCCGGAACAACAGGCGACCGAGCAGGCAACAGCAAAGGTGAATGAGTTCTTCGCCGTTCTCGCGAAGGTCGAGAGCGATCCTGCTGTAGACATCAACATGCTGGACTCTGTTGCGAGTGGAAAGATCCTCGATCAGTTGAAGGCAAACGTGAACCTGCGCCGATCTCAAGGAATTGTCTCCACGGGTGCTGCGACTGTCGCAGATGCATTCGTGACGGAACTGCAGGCACCAAAGGATGCTGACGGGAACCCAATTAAGGAAGAAGCGTCGGCAACATTGCGAGTCTGCATCGACAGCTCGAACTATGACCAGATCCGTCCGGACGGCACGAGTGTGCTCCCTCCTGACCGAGTCCGGCGGGAGCTGGGCAAGCCGACTCTGGAGAACGTGGCGTGGCCAGATTCATCAGGCTGGCGCATTGTTTCCGATGCAGTGACTTCTTCGGGTACCCCATGCGACGCACCATGATCGACGGTTTGGCAAGTAGGCAACTGGAATCCATAAGGGCGGTGGGTCATGCGTAAGCCGCTTGGGGTTATCGCATCAGTGCTTCTAGTTGGAGTGTTCAACGCGAACCCAGTATTTGCGCAGCCGGGGATCGGCACCGGAACTGGCGGTGCCTTCGGCGGAGGCTTGGGTGGTTCGACAGTTGTGGTCGAAGGTACGTACACGAGTGTGCCGTCAGGGGGTGGAACGACTGGATCCGCGCCAGCTGCTGTGGGCGGGGGAGGTGGTGGGAGCGCCGCGCCGTCCGGACCGCCGCTCGAGTTCGTTCCGTCGACTGACGCCGCCAATATGACGCTTGTTCGAAATGCTGATAGTGGTGCCCCGATGGCAGTGAACGTCGTTAATGATGACGGCACAACATGGTCCTGCGAAGCGGCCGGTCCGTGTGTTCAAATTCCGGACGTTGGGGTGCCGGCTACGCCTCCGGTGGTCGACGTTATGACCGTTGTCGGCCAAGCGGTTACGGCAATGCAGTTGGATCCGCCCGGAATAGGCATCACCCCGAACCCCGCAAACACAGGTGCTGTCGGCCTGGTTGGTCTACCCGGCTGGTTCTGGGTCGCTGACCCACGGGAATCGACAGTCGGCCCCGTGACCAGAACTGCAGCAGGACCGGGTGTCATAGTTTCTGCTACAGGGGTCAATACGTCCGTGGTCGTCAATTGGGGGGACGGATCCGTGCCGTCGGTGTGCCCAGGTGCGTTACTGCCCTTCACGCCGTATACCGATGTTGCACAAGGGCTTCCAAGTCCGACGTGCGGCAATATCGTTTATCACAAGACGTCCACTACCGAGCCCGGTGGGACATTCAAGGTCTCCGCGACATCGAATTGGCTCGTCACGTGGACAGCGACGACACCCAACGGGACGGTCGGTGGAGTCATACCCACGCCGCTGACTTCGCGTACTGAAGTTCGGATTGGTGAACTGCAGGTCCTGGTCACAAATTAGAGCCGTGCGCCCCCGCTCCTCGGGTGCGAAATTGAGTCACTCCAGGCTTACCGGTTTGTAGGCTGGTGGAATGCCTGAACGGTTGACTGTCAACGTCACGATGCCACCGGAATTGGCTGGGGGGCAAGTGCAGGCCTACCTGGAAGAGTTGGGGTTCGAGGTCGCCCACACGTCCGCGCCCGATGTGTGGGCGTTAACCGAGCCGGCTGCCAGCATGGACTGTGTCGATTTTATGACCGTTCGCACCCTGTCGGGTTCGGAAGCGGACGTCGATGACGAGCTCGTCGACCTCCCGCAAGACCCTTACGTCTCCAGGCTGGACCATGGGCGAGTCGTTGAGGAGCGCCTTCGCGCGATCAGACAGATGAGCGCGGGTGCGGTGGGATCGTTCCTGTACGGACTCCAGCTACCTGTCATCACCGCCAGCGATCGAGCCTTGTCCGCGGCAGTACAGGACGCGAGTAGGGAGTTGGCCGGAACTTCGGACGACGATGACGAGCATCCGTTCGACCGGCATGCTGTCCACGTTGTTCGCTATGGCAACGCCACGCACCGTCGGATCAGGTTTCCTGGTTTCGTGTTACGTCTGAATCAGGACCCCGAACTTCTCGACGACATACGACGCGGGCCGATCGACGTCGATGAGACCATTTTCGCGTCGGGATCGTCGATCCTGAGCAGTGTCTTGATTCCCGCGAGCCATCTCGGTCCGTTGTTGGCCGCACGGTCTCCATGGGTATGGGCGTTTCAAGCGAACAGGGTGTCGGGTGCGGTGATTTTCACTCTCGGCACAGATATTGTCGGGAGGTCTCCTGTTCCGTACGAAGCGCATCAGGTACTTCCCCGATCACCAGTGGGTCGCCTTCCCCAGCGGCAGGAGCCGCCGGCACCGGAGGCGTGGGGTGCGGCCGTCGCTTGGTGGGTTGCTCAGATGAACTCTGTTCTCGGGCATCTCCTGAACCCATGCCTGTTCGCAGATGCTGACGGTGACTACCTCCCCTATGCGCAGCAGAACCGGTTGATGGAATTTGCGGATCTTCTGCAACGAGTTACCTCGACGCTGCTATCGCTGCACGACGACTACGCAGCCGGAGTTCTGATGTGGTCAGCAATGGACCTGATCGAGGCGACCTGGCTTTCATGGGATCTCACGGCACTGTGCAAGCCCTCGGTTGCGGCGAAAGCGCTGCAGCAAGTTCGAGAACGTATGCCTGCTGATGTTCAGTCCGTCCTGCTTCCGTACGCGGCTTTTGGTGTGGAAGCGTTGACCGAAGTGGGGGACGGGTTCTTCATCAAGAATTACCGTAGGTCGGAGAAGGTAATTCTGAAGCTGCCCGGTGGAGCGGACAAATCCCTGTCACTCGATGACGCAGTGAGTCAGTTCATGCGTTTGCGCAGGAACACTACACACGGGTTCGACAAACCTGATCCCGTCCGTGACCGACTTTTCGCGCAACACAACGGCCGGCTGCCGGCGACACTGATGTACCTGCCGCTGCTGTACTTGATGTACATCATGTCCGATCCTGATGACCTGAGACGTCGTCTGCTCCGTCGATCCGCTCGAAGACGCAGGACGCAGTGAGAGGTGTTCACACACGTTGCCGGTGGTGTGCTGAGACAATATTGCGGTGAGTGTCATGGTGCGCCGGCTGATGGGTGCGGTGTGGCCGACGAGGTTCGGCGCAGCCGAAATTGATGTCGAAAAGGGGGCGCTAGCAGTGGAATCGAACGACCGGGGTGGGCGCGAAAATGCTTCACCGGACTCCGCTGCTGGCGAAGAGATGGCGTCCGAGCTCAACCCGGTGAGTGTCGAGCTGAATCCGGCGGCAATCGAGATGGTGCACGCGAGCATCGAACGGACGCTGGATTCTCAGGAACGCCGAGTGACGAGCATCGATCAGCGCGGGGGTGTGCTGCTGGGATTCGCGGGCATTCTGGTGGGGATCGTGTTGCGCAATCCCGCGGGGATCGGTGTGTGGGAGGTTGCGGGTGCTGCCCTGGCCGGTGCGGCGGCAATCATGGCGGCATTCGTGATTGCACCCAATACCGCGTCGGGGCTCAATCCGGAAGTGGTGTTGGAGGAGTATTCGACAGTCGATGAGACGACGGGCCGGTTCGAGATCGCGTCGACACTGGTGTCGATTTATCAGGTGACAGAGATGCGGCTTCGGAGCAAGCTGATGCGGTTGCGGATCACGACGGGTCTGTTGGCTGGATCTGTGCTGGTGTTGCTCGTGACGGCTATCATTCGGATGTAGGAGGACATCATGGCTACGGTGAACGAGCAGCAGAAACCTGATCGACCGGTGGGCTCGGCGAGCCCGGCGACGGCGTCGCGGCGTCGCAAGGTGGCCTTGCGTCCCAATCCTCGGCTGGTGGGCAACTACGAGGGCAGTTCCCGCACGATCGACGAAGTGCGACGCCAGATAGAGAAGCAGCAGGGGGCGTCGGCGTGACGGCCTCGAAAGATCAGAATCCGCCGGCGGGGTCGTCGGCTCCACGTGCCAGCGCGCGCCCTGTGGTGGTGGTCCCGACATCGGCTGCGGGTGATCGCACCATTGTTCGGGCAGCACCCAACGAGAGAGCTATCCGCAGCATCACTGCGGGGGCTGCACCTCAAAATGTGCGGTCCGCTGTCCGCCGCGAGCACTAATTTCGCGCGCACGCCTTTGCGCTGTGTCGTAGATGATCCAAAATTGGGCTAGCAGACGGTGCCAAACGTGTTCGTCCAGGTCGCCGATCTGCAGCGTCGACTGTGTCTGCTCCCGATCACGCTTGGCCGTTACCTGGGCAGCTGTGGTGATCGATGCAGCAGCGGGGGAGGGCTTACGATGCGGCCACCGACCCGCGTCGAGTGCTCGATGTAGTAGTCGAGCATCGGGTGAAACTCGGCAGGGTAATCCCTTAGCCAAAAGCTTGCACGGTGTTCGACGAATTTCGACGCAAACCCCGCGACACTCAGACAGCGGTGGTGTGGGCAACCGGACCGCATGTATGGATCTCATAGCGATACTCCATTGCCGCGTGTCCGAACGGCGAGGACCAAACGTGGCACAACCAGCCATTGCTTACGACTTTGCGACGGACTCCTGTCACGGGCGGCGAAGTAGCCCTGCAGGTGTGGAAGCGTACGCGGGGTCGTTGAACACGGCGCTGTCTTCGCCGACATGCTCCGCAACGCCAGCGGGGGGTGGCCCGAGGATTTCAGTTTTGATGCAGCCTTTGGTCGAGTCGAGCCAGGTACGGGAATCGGCCCCAAGTCGAAATGGATGGGCCATGTCGTTGGAAATGATGTTGCGCATGATGTTGTACACCGCCGAATTGGGTTGCCGGGCCAGGAGCTGATTCATCAGCGATTGCCGGGTGGGCACCAGGTATTGCGGTTTCTTTCCTGTTGGGGACATGCACTCGAGCATCACGTTGGTCGATGCAATCAACTTCACGAGCTGGATAGCCGTTGCTCGCTTTTCCTGGGCGATGGCCACATTGACGGAAAGTGCGTCGGTATAAAGCGGTATCCCCACTTTTTCGATAGGTTCGGAGCTCAGCGGCATGACTGAATAGGTCGAGGCGTCGACGTTGTCGATGAAGTGGAAGATTTCGGTCAAGCCTACGAAGGCTCGACCGATCCGCTGGTTCCATTTCGTGATTCGGTCGTAGCCCGAGTCGGGATATGTCGCCTGGGCGTACCCGGCGATGTTTCGCAGCACCTGCATGTCGGCGAGGCCTTGCTGATCGAGTCCTGGACAGGGGGGAAGGGCGGGAGTGAGCGGAAACTGGCCCGACTCCTCCATGACGGCCTGCTCGTACATGCACGCGACGGTCGTTCCCCCAGTAAAATCCAACAGCATGCCTTGACCCTGCGCGGGCCAGACTGCTTTCGGATCCCCGTCGCCGAGGATTTTGTGTAATTCTTCGACAGTCATCCCCGGCGCACCCAGTGCTGCGTCAGTGAGACGGCGAATCAAAATTTGCATGCACCCTAAATACGGTATTCCTTGATACTCCGAGGATTCCGTTTTCAGCGATGCGAGAGACCACGGGTAAAAGTCTGCGGTGCCGTCGATATCGAACTCGACACAGAACTGACGCATGTGATCAGCGAAGATGCAGTCGTAGGCAAAAACGTCCACAGTGGACGGCGGATCGCCTTTGTAACAGTCGTAGGTGTAGACGAAATTGAGAGCGACATCCGGTTGGACGCTGTGCCACGCGGCTCTGATGGTGGACTCGAACCATTTCGGTTCGGGCGTGTACGGGTACAAGGCGACGTTCAACGTGGATGCGTCGCTGGCTGGAGGTGGCTGGTTGGTGGGGCCGGAATCCTTGTTCAAACTGCGTCCGAACTCGGTACTGGTCACTGCACACTTCCCGTCATCACACTGTCTGCAGGGGAACGGCGATTGCCTCATACAGTCGCATGATTTTCCGAAAGTGGCAAGGATCACATTTACTTACCCTCGATCCACGGACTGAGGTGACCCACTGTGGTCGATGACCGAATTGTGGGGTCGGGACTGGTTGGGCGTGTTTCGTCCGCTGGTCTACCCAGCATTTCCACGATTGTCGTTGCTCGGGCCGAGTCGGCGGGTCGGGTGAGGATCAGGCGGGTGTGGGTGGGCTGATGCCAATGATGTTGCGCCATAATTGAAGCCACGCATCGAGCCACGGCCAGTGTCGCGGCAGGTGCAGTGTGGGTGTGCGTTGTGGCCGCACGAAACGCGCGGCAATGTTGACGATTTGCGCCGTAGCGTTATTCCGCGAGCTTTCGCGTGACGCCCGCCGGAGACGGTTCCGGCGGCGCGCAGCAGGTTGTGGGCGATCGCTGCGCACTGCACCCAGGCAGAGCTCGCGCCAAACGATCCTGACGGCATGTGCGCGAGCGGTCCGTCGATCAGATCCGAGAACACAGTCTCGATGACCGCGTGTGCACGGTGGACGACATCTGCGGTCGTCGTCGGCAGGGTGCTGTTGGTAAAAAACGGGTGATACCGCCACACCGGAAACAATGCATCGCGGTAGCGGGCGTCTTTGACCCGCCGCACGATCAACCGTGCAGAAACAGGATACGCGGTGGAAGAGAAAGCGGTGAACGATGTTTCGGCGACCTCGGCGTCGGAGATCCAGCCGTCGGTGTCGGGGTCGCGGACCGCTCCCGGGTAGCGCACGGGCGTCCACGCGGTGTCAGGGATGGAGGCGATCGCTCGTTGGACGATTCGGTTCTTGATCAGTACGAACGAGAACTTGATGCAGGCGCGTACGACGCGGCTGTTGCCGTAGGCGGAGTCGCCGCGGACCATGATTTTCCCGCTGGCGAGACTGGATGTCGCAGCTCAGCCCTAGTCATCCGGGCGAGCACGGGTGGCCCATTCTAAGTCGACTCTCAGCCCGGTCGCCTGCCCTCCGTACGATCAAGGGGGTGCTGACCGATCCACTGCCGAATTCCGGCTCACTTGAGCGCTATGAGGCTTTGCCCACGATTCTCCAGCTGAGGAGCTACCTCTCGGAGATCCAGGCGGAGCCGACCGAGTGGATCTCGGTTCTACGGAATCGAGGGAGCGGAATCAAGTACAGCTCGCTTCAACCTCTTCTGGTGGCGACATCGGACCAGCGCAAATTCCTCGCCACTACCGATTGGTCCATCAACGACCTCGGCGAGCCCAGTTACAGCTCTGATCGCCTCCCGGCCTTCCGCGACGGCTTGACCTCCAACCCTGATGGCTACGACCTTCATCTGTTCGTCAACGTGTCCTGGGTGCCATCGGCAACCACAGAACCCGTTATCGAATTCACGCCGTCGTTCGTATGGTGGTTGGGCCTGATCACGCGATCGAACGAGACAATGTATCGAACTAATCACGCGGGCCGCGATGAGGAGGTCGTCGAGATCGTCAGACCGAATCCTGGTGAATACGAGGTTCGAGTCAATGCACGGCACCTCCGAAAGTATCTCGCGGCCCGGAGCATGAGCCTGGTGATCCAGCACGCCCATTCTCGGGCTGACGACAGCGTGCATGAAGCTCGGATCGACCTTGAGATTCGCACCAAAGACGCAGCGTTCGCCTACACGGCGTGGGACGCGTATCGGGGGCCTGGTTTCGTAGCGCAGTTGGTTGGGAAACAGGCAGTTTTGCCGTTCGCGTCCGCTGGCGAGCACCCCGACGATCTGCAAAGGCCTGAGCGGTTTCAATCGTTCATCGTTGACATCGACCCCTCGACCGGCGACGAGGTTCGTTTGAGTTGCGAGCGCGATGAAGCGAACTACCTCACCCCAGTCTTCTTCGACACGGATGTTCTGACCCGATACCGCGACAACCCAGACCGCTACACGGTGCTGCGGACCGATGTCTCGTGCCACGGTCGGTGGGCCATCGATGTCGACATCAACGGTGCCAACCTCGTCCAGGTGTGGCTGGGACACCTCATCCGGCTACCCGAGACCGAGCGAGAGCACTGGCTCACACACAACGTCCCGCCGAACGGTGGAATAACCATCACACGTAGCGTGCGGGACCTAGCGGGCCAGTGGGTAGAGGACGAACGCCCTGACCCTGCTCGGCTGAGACGAGCTAAGGCAGAACTCATCGAGGCGTTCACTGGCTACTTCGGTGAGTCGTTGTACAAGCAACTCGGCCCGGCTGACCTCCGTGCGTTCGATGCCTTGGCATTGTGTACCAATCCAACCGAAGGCCAACGCGACAACGGTGTCATGGTTCTGTCGAAAGGGATCGTGGATGCACTCGATGTCAAGACTCTTCGAGAGTCCTCGGGCGCGGACACGAATAGTCCTTCGCTTGCCTGCCTACAGCTACTCGTCGAGAACTTGGGTGCCGACCCGAATGGTCTCGTCGGACCCCTACGCCAGCTTCAGGGAATCCGATCGGCAGGCTCGGCCCACATGAAGGGCACGAAATTTACGACTGCGCTGTCGGCCGCAGGACTGAATTCTCTTCAGCCGGACAAACAATTCGAGACAATCGTAGATCGGGTTACGATGGCTCTGCAGGGCTTGTCCGAGCTGTTCCGAAGGACGCCCCCGCAAGTGTGATGGTGCCGGTCATTTTGTTCCAGTCTCGCTCTGATCATGGGTTCGCATTGATCTCACCCCACGCGTCTAACGCGTGTTGGTAGGTCGCCACAGCACCCGATTCAGTCGGAGCATCGCAGAGCGCGATCGCAGCCCTGGCAAGCGACGCGAGCGCAAGATCTCCCAGATCCAAGATCGCGTCGTCGCCATGACTGAGCAGAGTAAGCATCGTGGTAGCCATCATCTTCGGATGTTCCAGGACTTCAGCGGGCTGAGGCTGGCCCAACTCGATCAAGGCCAGCGCTTCGAGAAACATCGGTACAGCGAACGCCACCCTCGGATTGATTGCGCTCATAGCGTGAAGGTTAGCAATCGGCCGAATACCGGATGTTCTGGAGAATCTCTGAGACGGTGGAGGTATGACATCGAAACGTACCTCCGCCGGCGACAAACGCGCCCGCAAGGTCCAGCAACGTCGAAAGCGACTTGCACAGCAAGGGGTCTCACGTGAGCAGCACGCTGCGCTGGTGCTCGAGCGCAGCGGTGATCCCTCGTTCGTGCAACGGCGCACCAACGCCGACGGTGGGCGCACTCTGTCGTGGAGCAAGGACATGGTGGGTGGTGCGGAGCTCAACGACTCTCTCGAAGAGCAGCGACAGGCGTTTCGGGACAAGTTCGGCCGAGATCTCGGGCCGAACGATCCATTGTTCTTCGACCCAGCTGCTGACACGCCGCAGGAGATCAGTGAGGAGAACTTGTTGGCGGACGTGGACTCCCTGATCGACAAGGCCCGCGAAGCAGGGGAGAACCCCGCCTACTTCCAAGCATGGCGCGACACCGGGTTCTTGCTCACCGAACACAACATGCATCTGTTCTCCGCGTCGGATATCGACGAATGGAACGCGGCGCTCGAACGGCATTGGGACGAAGCGGCATTCGGGCCGTTCGACGATGCATCTTAGGACCTACGGCATGTTCGGGCGGCTGCAGCGAGTCCGAGAGCGGTGGTGAAATTCCCACGCCGCTGACCGCGCGCACTGAAGTCGGATGGGCGAACTTCGGGTTTTGGTCACCAGTTAGTGCTGTGTCGCGTCGAACGGCAATTGCACCCTCGCACTATTTGCGCTCTAATTATGTACATGACTACTTTGCCGGTCGCGGATGCGCGTGCGCGTCTGTCCAAGATTGTGGACGATGCAGAACAAACCCACGCCCGGTATGAGATCACCCGTAATGGGCACCGGGCTGCTGTGTTGCTCGCTGCCGACGATTTCGATGCGCTGCAGGAGACCATTGCAGTGCTATCGGATCAGGAACTGCTGACATCTCATCTTCGGGGCGTGGCGGAGCTGCCTGAGGGTGACAGTCTCGATGCGAAGGAGTTGGCCGAGGTCATGCGGGTCGCTGGCCGGTCTACCCGCGCGTGAGTGAGCCTGAAGCGCCGTATCGGCTTGTGATTGCTCGATCAGCGTCTCGCGCTATCAGTCACACTCTTCCCGAGAAGGTCGCCGCTGCGGTGTACGAGTTCATCACCGGAGCATTGCTGGAGAATCCGCAGCGGGTCGGGAAGCCCCTGGCCCCGCCGCTTTCGCCCGCCTACAGCGCCCGCAGAGGCACCTACCGGGTTCTCTATCTGATCGACGCCGGGCAGCGCATCGTGCAGGTCACCGCGATCTCACACCGGTCAGATGCCTACCGCTGAGAAGATTGCGTAGCTACCGGATTATGTTGCGGAGATCAAGCCTCGTAGGCGTAAGGCTTCCACCAATGGTGGGTGGGTCGCGGTCTCCATCCAACCAGATTTTCGGTCCGCCTTGCTGCCGAGTGAGTCGGATACTGCGCTTCGCAGAATTCGGAGGGCATCTTCGATCGCCTCGCGATCGGCGTGATCGCGATCGAACCAACTCATGTCCGCGCCGATGACTCGTTCGTACTGCACCAGGGCACCATCCTTGTTCACTCCCGCTGTCTCCATCAGATCTAGTGAACCGATCGAGAAGACCAGAGCCCGAGTGATCGTTGTCGGCATTCCGCGCCGGTTTGCTTGGTAGACGGTCGGATCGACAATCCGGCCCATTGCCGGAATCCACAACACTAGGTGTCCTGTCCACCATGTGTCCGACTCCCATTTCGGTGTGCGGCTTCCCAGCTCCACCCACTGCTCGTCCGACCACGCCACCTGCCCGTACACGACCAACGGCTCAGCCTCGATCCCGTAGTCACGCAATGCCGGAATCAGGCAACGCACCGCAGCAATGCAGGTGCCGGAAAAACCGCCCTCGGTGTAGGCCTGCCAAATCTGGCAATGCCGGTCGATGATCTGCACTTCTGCCGGTGCAGTCACGCCAGGATTCGCAGGGGGACGGATCCCCGCTACCGGTGGTGTGACGTACCCGGCCCGCTGCGCCCATTCTGGCAATGCAGCGGCTCCCGGACCGCTACGCGATCGCCCTGACCCCTTGCCTGCACCCTTGCGTTTCTTGCTCACCGGTGACATTTAGACGCTCCCAACCCACCTCGACTCTCTGCCCCGTCGCAGGAGTTTCGCGTCCCGACCGTACCGGCCAGGTACGACACTTCCCGCACGCTAACGATCACATCCCTGTATTCAGGTTGACATGGTTGACATGACGCGAACAGCCGGGGATGATCAGGGTATGTCCACTGTCGAGAAGGATTTCGAGGTCATGGCGCACCGGCTGGTCGAGGCCAGTGGCGCGCCGGACGAGCGTGATCTGGCGTATGCAATAGCGGGCCTCGGCGGCATCGTCAACGGCCTCAAGGCGCGTCGCGCGTGGAGTGAGCACGTAGGGGAAATCTTGACCCCCAGTCAGGCCCTCGACGTTGCGGGTTGGACGCGTGCTGCCTTGAGCAAGGCTGTGAAAGAGAACCGCGTTCTTCGGTTGACCGGCAGCAACGGCAAATACGGCTACGCCGCCGCAGGCTTCACCGATGCCCAACCGGCGAAGCCGATTCTCGGCATCCAAGAGGTGCTGCGTGTGTGGGCGGGGCAGGACCCGCGTGGATGGTTGGCGGTCGCGTGGCTGACTACCGAACAGCCAGAGCTCGACGGCCGTACACCTCGGCAAGCACTTCTCGACGGGGACGTTCCTACGGCTGCTCGCGCTGCCCGGGCTGCGGTCAGTCGGCTTGCGGCGTGAGCGCTGAACGCGCCGTCGTTCATCTGTTCGAGCCCAAGCCCGTCGGTGAATTGGCGGAGCGATTTCCGTCGTGCGTCTACCCGGCTGGGGCCGAGCTGTTTCGATCGCATCAGGCCAGTCTGGGACCGTGGTGGTACTCATCGAATGGCGGCGGCAGGTTCGACCTCGAAGCCCCTGATGGGACTTGCTACCTGGCCGAAGACGAAGTGGTCACTCTCCTGGAGATTTTCGGTGGCCAACAGGTCGTGCCGAGATACGAGGTCGATGCGCGTGCAGCGTCGACGATCACGTTGGATGCTGATATCAGGCTCGCTGATCTGACTGCGAACACCGGTGTCGCGCTCGGAGTCACGGCAGAAATCTTTACTACCGCCGACTATCCGCTGACGCAGCGGTGGGCGGCCGCGTTACGGGAGGCCGGGTTCGAGGGTCTGCGGTACTGGGCCCGCCACGACCTCGAACATGCCCGGCGGTGCATTGCACTGTTCGGGCAAGCGGGGGTGGCAGGCGAGGAGCATCGTCATACCGTCCAGGCCACGGTCACCCTGTCTGAGCGAGCGGACCTGCTGGAGCGGTGGCGTGAAGAAACTGGTGTCGCGATCTTGGACGTACCAGATCTGTTGTAGCGATCGTGGTCAACCGCCCGCAAGGTATTGCTAACGAAACTTACAGTAAGTACTGTAAGTCTCATGAAGATCAGCGCACGTCCTCTGCTCGACAATTCCGTCGACGCCGAACTGTTCGTCGGCCGGCGAGACGAACTCGCCGCGATATGGGACGGATTGAACGCTGAGCTCAACGTTCTGGTGACGGGGGACCGCGGCACAGGCCGAACGTCGCTGCTTAGACAGCTGCAGCTCGACAGCCGAGAGCCGTTCACCGGTGCCCGCCGCGAAGGCGACTTCCCGATGAGCTTCGTTCGGGTCGAGGGGATCTCGGACGGCCGTGACGTGCTCGCCCGCGTCGTAGAACAGGTCACCGGCGAACCGGCAGTCGACAGTGACGGGCCCGACGTCTTGCTGCGGCGATTGAGTGACTTTCGCCTGCAGTTCATCGACGCCACGCTTCGGAGGTGGGCAGCAGAAAGCGACGACGGCACTGCTCCGCTTGGGACGCGGCTGTATCCGGTGATCATCGTCGACGACGTCACCGCATCGGCCGGGCACGCACTGTTCGGGCGGTACCGCGATGAGGTGTGGGCGACGGGATACCTGTGGGCGGTGTCGGTGCGTGAAAGTGACCGTCAAGGTCTCCTGACTCCGCCTGCAGATGCATTCTTCGAGAAGATCGTCGACGTACCCCCGCTCTCGAGAACGGAAAGCATCAAGTTGATCACTCGCCGCGCGGGAATCGACATGGAACCGCAAGCCAGCACCCTCGCTGATGCGGTAGGGCGAAACCCCCGAGATCTGGTAAGTGCTCTGCGGGGATTCCTGCAGGACCCCGGGTCGTACGAGGACAACTACCTGGCCCTCGCCGATAGAGACAATGCGCTCTGGGCTTTGGGTCGCCCAGCGTCGATGCTGGCGGCCGAAATGAAGGTGCGGGGCCCGGTCAGCGCATCGGATGAAGACTTGCTGGCCGCGTTGGGGTGGACGCGTCCTCGTGCTGTACAAGTCTTCAAGCAACTTTACGAGAAGGGGCTGGTCCGGAGCAGCGAAGTCTCGTCAGGTCCCGGGCGGCCGCGGCGGGTGTACGAGTTGACTCCGCCGGCGGAATGGCTGCGGACCGAACACGCTGATCCGGAGGACCAGAAATGAGTGACGCCCTACTGCGTCAATTGCGGGACTCGAAGGCCTTCGACCCGTCGCCGGATCCGGATCGTATGTGGCAGGTCCATGTGCCGTTCGACGTCCTCACTGGCCCCGTGAGTGGTGACTACGAGCAGCGCTTCATGGACGCTGTTCGGCGGCGTGAGCGTGTGGCTCTGATCGGTGCCAGTGGCTCGGGTAAGTCCTCGATCACCGAGTACGTGATGGACGCTCTTCACTCCGAAAACGTTGCAGCACTGAGGATCAGGATGGGATTTCAGACCGACTCCCTCGTCTCCGATCCGGCTGAATTCCCGCGTCTGTTGGTCAACACCATCGCCAAACAGCTCGACGAGAACCGGGCAGTCCAGAAGATTGCTCGGGAAATGCGTGGAGGTTCCCCACATCGACCGGTCAAATTCTCGGTTGGTCTCCCATGGTTGGCCGGCAATCTCGCGATCGAGCTCGGCAGCGTGGTGAACGAACCATCGCAAGGTGAGGATGTCGTGGATCAGGCCATCAGGGTCCTGGAACTGATTTCGCGCAGTGGCTTGATTCCGACGCTCGTGCTCGATGACACGGACCAGTGGATACGTCGTCCAGGTATCGGCGTCGATCCGGAGCCGCGGATCGCAATGTTCTTCGGCTTGACTCTGAGGATGATCGCCGAGCGACTTCCGGCAGCATGTGTCGTCGCCGTCCATAACGACTACATCGACAGCCCCCACTACAAACAGGCTCGCGAATACCTGAACACGCGAATCACCCTGCCCGCCTTAGCTAATTCAGCCGCGCTGGGGTCGATCATCGGTAGGCGGGCCCGCCAGGCCGCGGGAAATCCGAATCTCGGCGCGGTCGACGTCATCGACGCTGACGCCCTCCAGCATCTCTTCGACCACTACGGGGCCGGTCGCAGTGTCCGCCGGGAGCTGGTCGTATTGCAGGATGCGTTGGTACGAGCGTGTTCTGCAGTAAGTGAGACCATCGCCGCAGCTCACGTCGTCGCTGCGATCGCTGCAGGCTAGGACACGACTACCGGCGTAGGTAGTTCGCAAAATGCATCGCCTGAACTGCAATTCGGGTTTACCAACCCCTTTGCAGCTTCAGTAGTAGGTGTGAAACTGCTTGGCCCTGTCCACCGCATCGAGGACCTCAGCGTCGAGGCCTTGAGCTTCTCGTTCGATCGCGTTTACCCGTCGCTTCATGCCTGCTCTGGCGAGCCACGGCGACCACATCAGTCGACTGAGCTGCGCTGCTGACAAGCGCACACATCGCCCCAGCGCAGTGTTGATTCCCCCGGCTTCTTCCTGACCGTCTTTCTGCTTTACGTCGTCGTCGCTCGTCAGGCGCGCCACAGTGGCCAGTTGGATGTACAAACGCAGTGGCCGTCGCGGAACCCGTGCAATGATCGCGGCCGTCTCAAGCTCGCGGACACTGTCCTTGAAGTGCTGAAACGACGGATCAGTGGACGACGACCCTGCCCATCGGGTGCGTTCGGTGCTCGCCAAGTGCCGGAGAACCTCGCTACGCAGTTGACGGCGTTGCTGACTGCCGATCAGGTACTGGCCCGCAAAGGATCCGATACCGAGAGCTCCGATAATCGAGGCCACACCACTGATATCCATTTCGTAACAGTATTCGGATCCAGAACTTGGGGTCGGTTGACGCAACGTGAGTGGTGAAAAAGGAGAGATTTTTCCGTACCTATTGCGCCTCACGCGGCAGCAGATGTTCCGACTCCCGAATATTTGCCGGTGCTCGAAGTGTCCACCTCCGCAGGCATAATCGTGGACTGTTGGAGCCGATCGACTTTGGAATGGCGAAATTCCTCGCCTAGGGACGGTAGTGCTTCGGTCGCCGACAGATGGTCGGATCCGCGCGTGCGAATCGGAGTAGAAGGCAGTCCTATGTGGCGATGGACCGGAGAGAGTGTGACATGACGGTTGCCGATCAGAAGGTTTCGGAGCGGGAGAATGCCGAGCATCGCGCGCGTCCTCCGCAGAAACGTGCGCAACGGACCCGTGACGCGTTGATTACCGGTGCGGCTCGAACCATCGCATGTGGGGGAAGCGGCGTCACGGTCAACGACCTGATACAGGCTGCAGGGGTGACCAAAGGGGGCATGTACTTCCACTTCCCATCGAAGGACGCTGTTGTTCATGCAGTGGTCGACCAGGCTGCTCGACAATGCGAGTTCCTCCGGGCGCATCGCCCGTCTACAGGAGACACTGTGGCCGATGTTCAGGACTTGCTCGGCGGCTACTTCACTCATGCGAAACGGTATTGGTCTCTGAGGGCAGCAGCGGTGTTGTGGACCGACCTCCACTACGAGGACGTCGCACGGGCCGCGACCTACCACCCTCTCAGGGCCGCGGTCCTGGCCCTTCTGACCAGCAACGGCAGGCTGCCGACGATATCGGTGGACACTGCCGATGCTGTCATGGCCATCGTGTGCGGCGTGACGACCACCGCCGGGCCGGGGGGCTTCGGTGACGGCGGCGATCTCGACACCGTCCTGCGGTTGACGGGGCCCGTGATCGCGGCTGCCGGTGCAGTGGCGGTATGAACAGCGGTGGCGGGGACTCCGGGAAGCCTTGATCTCCGCCGGTTACCCGCGGCCGGTAGTGGGCGACGAGCCGGGCCAGCTCACGTTGTCGTGGGGCACCGGTGTCGGCGTACGAGAGATGTGTGTGAGCCCTTCAGGGGTGGTCGCCCGGACACCGGACGCGGTCTTTGCCTTGGGCCTGTTACGTCAGTCGGCAGCAGACTGGGTATCGCCGCTGCACCCGCTGATCGCAGAGCCGATCGTGCGCACATCCGAATCGCCCTTTCGGGTAGTCGAGCCGGTGACCAACATCGTTCGGAGCGCGTCGGTGATCCGGCGTTCGATGACGTGCCAGGTGAGTTTCCTGGGCTGTCAGTGTGCGGCGTTGTACGCCTCTTCGATGTCGGTGGGGATGCGGCCTCGATCGCCGATCTCGTGACCGTTGTCCGCCGCCCACTGCCGAATTGCGCGAGTCTGCGCCGGGTCACGCTTGGCCGGTGTCCCGGCTGTCGAAGGCGTCGACGCGGTTGCGGGGGAGGGTTTACGTTTGCGTCCGCCAACCCGCGCGGCGTGCTTGATGTAGTAGTCGAGCTTTCTGTGAAACTCGCTGGCGTTCTTTGCTTTCAAGTCGATCACGTACTCGACGCCCTGGACCGCGAACTCGATCGTTTCACCGGAGTCGTCGATGACCGATCCGTCGATGTCGTCGACCAATTGAATCGTTTCTAGCTTGGCCACAGTGAAGAAACCCTCTCGCAAAAATGTATGGAAGACAGCTAAGTGAGCGTATAACGGGTCTGCGTGGTCGTGACAACTGTGGGTGCGGCGCGCGTGGTTCGGATGCAGGATCGAGAGAGTGCGATTATGGGCAGCGCTCCATTCGTGGTCGGCGATGAAGCCCAAGTTACTAGTCGTGTGCACTTCAATGTCGGGGCAGCCGATGCAATGGCAAGATTTCTTGCATGCATTCTAGGGCCGAGGGGCATGCTGGAATCGGGCTGACAGCTCATCCCGAAACTCGTCGCTTCTGTCTTTGATCCAATCCATCAGCTGCCTCATGCCATTCGTTTGCCCGACTGGCGCTGGCCGTCGTTCGTGTGGTTTGAACTTGAATTGCGGTACGGGTTCCTCGCCATCCCAAATGTCGAATTTTGCAGTCAGTCGATCGAGGAAAGTTGTGGCACGCGCGGTAGTCGAGTTCACGACGAAACTTCGGTGTCGGCGGACAGCGCCGGGTGACGAGCGTGTGTCTGACAGTTCCTCCTTGCGACGATCGAGCACTCGCACTTGGCTGCGGATGACAGCTATCGCGCCACGGGTTTCGACAGACCAACTGCCTCTTCCTACCTGGGCGGCCCAAGTGTCTACGGCGCGGCGCGCATCGTTGGGTAGTTCACGCGATCGGGCGATGTACGGGGCGACGTCGTCGACGCTTCGCCCACTATGGAACTCGTGGTCGAGGTCTCGGAGGTTGTAGGCAATGCGCCTCTCCTCCAGCGCGAATGCCGATGCGAACCCGATCTTGCGGTCGCGGTCGCGCTCTTTCCTGTCGCGGTGGGCCTGTTGTTTGTCGAGACAGCGATCATGGGCGAGCTGGTCTGTGAAGAATTTGTATGCAATGGCAAGACCCGCGACGGTTATTACTGTCGGTACTCCGGGTGTCTGCAGCCACTTTGCGCTCCACAATCCGACCAGAATCTCTGCCACCCATTCATGCGGGATAGTGCACCGCATTGCCATCTTTCAAATTCTCGCTACCGAGGACGATGCTGCCCGACGGGTCCGTCGGCGGCATCATCTGGCAGTCGACGGTGGCGACGACGTCGACTGCTTTAGTTCTGTTGGTTGTTCCTCGTGCCTCCACGAGCTCAGTTGCCTCTGGGGCTGTGGTGAAGATCGTGCACCGAGAAATCAGTTAGGTATGGTGCGCCCCACTGGTCTCTTCTGCGCTGAACCCTTGAGGCTCTGCACCCCCTCCTCGGCGAGGACAACGCAGATAGGTTGGGTGGCGTTCAGTTCGGGAAGAGGTCGTCTAGCTCGGCCCCGGTGAGCAGCTTCCCGCGTGTCGGGCTCAGGAGGGTGCCGAGCCAGCGTCCGCTGGGCAGTCGAGTTTCTACCTTGGTGCGGGCATCTCCACGAGAGGCTGCGCTGTCGTCTCCACACAGTGCGTCGTATTGCTGTAGTCGATCTGCAAGTAGGTCGTACAGGTGCAGCGCGGCCGCGTGGTTGATCAAGGCGATGCTGTCTCGTGCGGCTTCTTGCGCGTCCTTCTGAACCTCCGTAGCGGGGGTCAACAGGCAGCCGTAGACATGGGTTTTGGGTGCGCGGGTCTTCTCGACCCGGATCTGACCGAGCAGCTGATTGACGTCCGTGCGGCTCAACGGAGGTGGGGTACCGGACGGGACAGTCTTGACTTCCCACACACGGCGTTCGGAGCGTTTGGTGGTCGACCATGTCCATCGACAGTCAGTGGCGCTTTGTTCCTTGTCCGGCGGTCGTTCACCGCTGGTAGCTGCCAACCGCGCCAGCGCGAGCAGACCGGCACATTGCTCGTCGTGAGTTCCTGACGGCGCTCATCGAAATTCCCCACTGACGCTCACTGAAATTCCCCACCCGTGTGGCACCGCCAACGAGGGCGGGCCTCCCCGGATGCTGATGGTCTCTGACCACACACCAGCTACCCGAAGGAGACCCGCTCCTCATGCTTACACGGGAGGAAGACGTGGAAATACACGCCCTGCATCAACGAGGCTGGAAGATCGCCGACATCGCGAGACACACCGGCCGCGACCGCAAGACCATCCGGTCCTACCTCAACGGGACCACCACACCCGGAGTGCGTAAACGCAGCATCCCGGACCCCTTCGAGGTGTTCCTCGCCTACGTCACCGCACGCCTGTCCGAAGACCCACACCTGTGGGTCCGCACCCTCTGCGACGAGCTCGAAGACCTCGGATATTCGATGTCGTATCAAACGCTGCACCGCAAGATCCGAGAACTGAAACTTCGCCCGATCTGCAAAGCCTGCCTCACCGCAACCGAAAGACCCAACGCAGTGATCGATCACCCGCCGGGTGAAGAGACACAATGGGATTGGGTCGATCTACCCAACCCGCCCGCTTCCTGGGGATGGGGCTCGATGGCACATCTGTTCGTCGGAACGCTGGCCTGCTCGGCCAAATGGCGCGGGATCCTGGCCCCGAACATGACCCAACCCCATGTCGTCGACGGGCTCGACCGCATCTGCCGAGGCCTCGGCGGCGTCAGCCGCGTGTGGCGGTTCGATCGGATGGCGACAGTCTGCCACCCCGACTCCGGCTGCATCACGGCCAGCTTCGCCGGCGTCGCGAAACACTACGGTGTCTCCGTCGCGATCTGCCCACCCCGCCGCGGCAACCGCAAAGGCGCGGTGGAGAAGTCCAATCACACTGCAGCGCAACGGTGGTGGCGCACTGTCGCCGACGATCTGACCGTCGAGCAAGCCCAAGCAAGCCTCGACCGGTTCTGCAGCCTGCGCGGCGACACCCGGCTGCGGGCCACCAAAGATGGACGGGCGTCGGTGGGGACGATCGCCACCACCGAGGGGTTGCATACGTTGCCGGCGGCTGCGTATCCGGCGATCCTGAGCACCGACCGGGTCGTCTCGCGCCAAGCGTTGGTGTCCTATCGCGGTAACCGGTATTCGGTCCCACCCGAACTCGCCTGTGCCACTGTGACAGTGACGCATGTTCTGGGCGTCGATGTCATCGACATCGTCACCACATCCGGCATCACCATTGCCCGGCACCGGTTGGCTGCCGATGGGACTGGGGCGATGGTCCGCGATCACGGACATGTCTACGCTCTCGAACAAGCAGCGATGGCTGGTGCGAACACCGGCCGCCCGCACCGCCGGAAAGAACGGATCCCACCCGGTCCCGACGCTCTCGCCGCTGCCGAGAAACTCCGAGCGTCGGCCGAATCGGCACTGCCCTCCGGAGATGGTCAGCGCGAAAGCGGGAGTCATGCAACCGAATCCACTGACACCGGCGCGGTCATCTACGACCTGTCGGTCTACGAACGGGCCGCACACGGAAGGAACACCCTCTGATGGTCGACAAGAAAACAGGCGACCGGGTGCCGGCACCGAACACCGCCGAAGCGGCGAGTCTCTATCAACGCCTGCGTGGGCATCTGGCGGTCCTGAAGCTGCACGACGCCGCCGAAGCGTTGCCCTCGGTCCTCGACCAAGCAGCTGCGGAGGAGCTGTCGATGACCGCGGCGTTGGATCGGTTGCTGTCGATCGAAGTCGAGGCCACCGAGGCACGGCGTTTGACCGGCAGGTTGCGGTTCGCGTGTCTGCCGACGCCGGCATCGCTCGAGGACTTCGACTACGACGTCGCAGCCGGTATCGACCGCAAGCTCATCGACGAACTCGCGACCTGCCGCTACTTGGAGACGGCGACGAATGTGCTGCTCATCGGCCCGCCCGGGGTCGGCAAGACGCACCTGTCGGTCGGGCTCGCGAGGGCTGCTGCGCATGCGGGGTATCGGACGTATTTCACCACCGCTGCCGATCTCGCTGCCCGCTGCCATCGGGCAGCGCTGGAGGGTCGGTGGGCTACGACGATGCGATTCTATGCCGGCCCGACGCTGCTGGTGATCGACGAGCTCGGCTACCTACCGCTGCCCGGCGAGGCTGCGTCGGCGCTGTTTCAGGTTGTCTCGCAACGGTATATGAAGACATCGATCGTGATGACCACAAACCGTGGTGTCGGATCGTGGGGTGAAGTGCTCGGTGACAACACGGTCGCCGCAGCCATGCTCGACCGGCTCCTGCATCGCTCGGTCGTGCTCAACCTCGACGGCGATTCCTACCGGTTACGGGACCACAACGCCAGATCGGAGAAGCTCCGTAAAGCCACCACCGGAACCCGCCAACCACTACAGTGAAGACCGCTCACGAGTGGGGAATTTCGGTGAGCGCGGTTGGGGAATTTCGCTGAGCCTCGTCATTCCGGCCAGCAAGGCGCGTCCGGCCGATATTTCCTTTGCCAGTCGGGTACCGGCCTCTCGACGCCACTCATCCCACGCGAGGAACAGCTGGTCGGTGTCATCTGCGGGATTGGTGAAGCCGTCGAGGTCCGAGATTGTGCGACGAAGCCTCTGGAACCATGCGGTCCGGGGTCCGTCGTGGGTGGCATCCTCCAATGCATTACGGGCCGCTGCGAAGTCTTTGGGGGTGCCGCCGGTGAAGTGTGCGTGGGCTTCGACGTACCGCCAGAACGCGGCGTGTTCGGTTTCGTCCGCGGCCGCGAGTTTGTCCGATGCTTCGCGTGCGTGTTGTGCCGCTGCTGTGTGGTCGCTGATCCACATGTCAGCGACGGCGGTCACTTCGAGGTCGGCGCTCGATACGGTGCTGCTGCCGCCTGTCTTCTTTCCTGGTCGTCGCCGGCGAGGCCGCGTAGACGCTGGTGACGCGGTCGACGTCGCTGCGGTCCAGAACTTGTCACAGGCTTCCCGTGTGCCGGCCCAGCCGGTGTCGTAGATTTCCAGTGCTCCCTTGATGGTGTCTTGGGTGCCGTCGGGGATGGATTGTCGAACGACGGTTGTCGGCCAGCACACGAGCGAACAGTGGGTCCAAGCCCAGGTACATCGATCGGTCCGAGGGCTCGCGGTTGGCGCGGCCGAGTGCTTGCGTGACGCGCTGGCCGACGCGGTGTCGCATGAAGCTGGCATCACCGAGATAAGCGACGACGAAGCGCTCGAATTCGCTGCTTGCTTGGGGTACCGATGTGATGATGACGAGCTTGCACAGGTCGCCGGCGAGGTCGAGACCGTCGTAGCGGCCGGCGGCGATGAGGTGGCCAGAGGGTGCGTGAGTCCAACTGTCGAATGCGGAGTCGTCACTGGGCTTCAGCCTAAATACAGTGAGCTTTTCCGCCAACAATTTGGTCTGTAGGGCGTCGGCTTCTGCGTGGCTCGAGCACAGCCACGCCGTTCTGCCGCCCGCTTCGGCCGACTGTTCGAGCGCCCAGGCAAGTGTGTTCGGACCGAGCGCTTCGTCTGGGCTGGGGTTGAGTACGAACAGACGCTCACCAGTGGATGCCGCATTCAACGGGTCGGCGGTTGACAGGGCCATAATCTGTCGGCCGCCTACTCGTCGTTGCAGGTCGTCCATGGTTCCGAGCGTTGCCGACAGGTAGATACGCTGCTTGGCACGTGAGTACCACTTGTTGAGGGTTGTCGGCGGATGATAGGGCCGGATCTCGATCCCGGAAGGCCCGATCAGTACCCCGCAATGCCCGAGGTGGTCTCGGATGGTGGGCCACACATATTTGGCTTCTTGGGCCTCGACGTACGGCGATGCTTCAATGGCGTTACGTATACGTTCCTCAAGAGTCTTCCAGTCCTTGAAGGACAGTAGTTCTGGCGGAGTACCAGACCGGGCTGTTCCGTCCTGCATGGCGTGCAGTCCGGGGTATGACGATGTGTATGTGATCACGAACCCGCAGATCGTCCGATAGAGCGACCTGGCCGCACCGCTTTCGTCGGGGATGCGAAAGGTCTGCATAGAACTCAACGGTTGTTCGGCGAGGTGAGCATCGTCGAAGATAACGAGGTCGGCGGGCTCGGGGACTGGGCTGGAGTTGAAGTAGACCCAGTAGTTCATTACGCCGACGACCTGACCCTGGTTGTAGTCGTCGAGCGTGGTCCCGCCGTAGGACTTGCCCGCGAAAAGGACCACCTCCAACCCGAGCTCCTCCGCTTCCGCTCGAACCCGCTCGGCGAGTTGACGTGTTCCGGCCAGATAGGCGACAGTGCGGCCTTGATCAAGCGCGTAGTCAGCGATCAGCAGAGCAACTAGTGTCTTGCCCTCGCCGGTGCCCATTTCGATTGCCAGGTCCGGAGTGGCCAAATGTTCTGCGGCATATGCGCTGAGAACTTGGCTCTGGCTGGGACGTAGCCCGATGAAACGTGCAGATCCCAACGCAGTCATGCGGTTTGCGAAGTCCGGCACGGTGCCATCGATCGTCAACGTCACATACCCTTCGTCGAGCCCAGCGGCTTTCGACTGTACCTGCGAACTCCCATGTTGTTTCAGGGTTTCCGACTCGCTGAGTTTGAGCGATAGCTGCCGACGCTACGGGTGCTATCGGCAGGTCGATGCTGGTTCCGCTAAGTATGCTGCGGGGCCATTTCGACGACGATGCAGTCGTGCTTGATCGGGGTCAGCCTGCAGTCATCGTGACTGAGGTCTAGGAGCGGACAGCCACGACCAGTACGAACAGCCGGTCGTCCGATCATTGTTCGGCATTGATTGCGATGCGAAATTCTCCTGCGAATCCGGTTCCGTCGACGGCAAACGTCCAGTCACCGGCGTCGTTCCGTGCCAGCTGTTGCACGCCGTTGGCCGTGTTGTCGGCGAGAAGTCCCAGCTCGGCCTCGTATTGCGGGTCGTTGCTGCCGAGAAACCGTTCACCGGTGTGCACGAACACGGCCGGTCCACCAGCGCGAGGGAACACCTGTACGTAATACTGCTTTCGGAAGATCACGTTGTCGGAGAACCCGACGCCGTAGCTGTCTCTCTCGCCGACGTATACATCGAGGCGGAAGACCAGACCCGGCACGTCCGTGTCAGGTTTGTCATCCTGATCGACCCAGCCTTCCCAGACCAACCGATCCGGCCCAGCCCACCCCGTGGTGCGATCGCCGGCATCGTCCAGGGGATTCCTGAGTTCACCTTCCAGGTCGGGTGGCCCGCCGAGCAGGTCCGGACGGTCGAACGGGCCGTAGCAGTTCTCCGCCTCCGGGCTTTGGTGAAACAGCTCGAAGTCCACGTACCGCGGTTTGATCGTCACCCCGAAGTAGAACTCACTTTTTCCGAAACAGTCCTGTCCCCGCTCGACTTTTGCCTCGTCGAGCCAGAGCTGGATGCGATGCGACCCGTGCAGGAACCGCATCGCTATCTCGTAGGATTCCCTGCACGTCACCAGTGAGTCCACCCCGCCGTGGCACTTGTGTACGAAGGTGCGGGGCGCGCCGGGAAGCTGCGCGGCGGACTGTTTGACGAGCCCATCGCTGCGGTTCGTACTTAGCGAACCTCCGTCGAACAGGGTGGACAGCCGATTTGCCAACGAAGCTCCGCTCGCGCCGTAGGTGCGGTAGTTGGTGCCGACGACAGTCAGGATCCGCTGGATCGGAAACGCGTCCAAGACCTTCAAGAACCTCGTGCTCGACGGCGAGAACGAGGCCAGTTCGTCGCTTGCGTCGCGCGCGCCCGGCAGCAGGTCGAGCAACCAGCGGGGCACGCGTTGAAAGGCAATCCCGCGGTGCGGTGTGCCGAGGGTGACGACGCGATGCACCAGTCTTTGAGCTGAATGGTGTGCGTTCTCTTCCATCGCCAACAGGGCCTCCCGCATAACCAGCCCACCCATGCTGTGGGCGATGACGTCGACGCCGTCGAATGTCTGGTTGTGCTGTTCTGACGACCGTTCGATCAGGGAAATGAGGCGGACCAGCCCTTCCGCGTATCGGGCCAGGGTCCGCGGCGAGAGGTCGTAAAATCGGTACACCCATATCGTCCCGGAAGTGGCCTCGTTGAGAACGCGCGCGGCCGTGCGCGGATCGATGACAACGCTGCCGCCTACATCAGAGGGGTCGTATTCGCCCGTGTCGGCGGGTCCTTCGACATTCTGCGCGTAGTAGCCCACAACGTTGGTCGCGTCTGTGTAGCGGTACCTCTTCGCTTTCAGTGCGCGGAGCAGGAAGCCCTCGTAGATGTAGTTGTCACCACGCTTGGTGGGGTAGACCGTGCCGTCGTTGTATCCCTGATACGCACTACGCTGATCATCAGCGACATCGACGCCGCCGAACCCCCTGATCAGGATTAACGGTCGGCATTTTATTTCGCCCATCTGAACCTCCACGAGTGTTCGTCGCAGCAGGCACATGCCCCCGCTGTAACTCGTCGTCCTTGACTCAAATCGACGGGTGGAGATACCTGAGGTGCAACCGCGAACCCGCTGAGCTGGTCGTTGCGGCCAGGCCGCTTCTGATGGTCCTCGTGTTGGGGGGCGATGTCACTGGTAGTTAGGGCTGACAACCGTTTGAACGGCAGACCCGTTGGCCTGCGGATGAGAATTCGAGCTGTTCGTGGTGTCCGGTCCTGACGCTAGTGTGCATCGACAGAGACAGCCAACAGGGGCCTTGGCCTATCGGTGGGGGTGAATGATCATGCGAGACAAGAGCGGTGGAGATGTGAACGTCGACGGAAGCGGGGACGCCGTAGGACACGTCGTGGACAGGTTCGCCGCGGTGATGACCGAATTCGACGTCGATACTGCCGGCGTGGGTGTGCCGTGTATCGATTCGGTGTGGCAGGGGGAGTTGCGGGGATGAGGGGC
The DNA here is from genome assembly GCF_002258575.1 of Rhodococcus sp. 05-2254-5. NCBI lineage: Bacteria > Bacillati > Actinomycetota > Actinomycetes > Mycobacteriales > Nocardiaceae > Rhodococcus > Rhodococcus sp. 05-2254-5. Next base: position 54,370 of record NZ_NOZG01000001.1, read on the forward strand.
CGGCAGCTCGTCGTTGTTGACGTCCACACCACGGGGCCGTCGTTCGAGGCTCACGAGGCCTTCGAGCTCGCCGCGATCGACGGTGCATCCGGGAGGGTGTGGGATCTCGCGCTGCCTTTGACATCGGCACAGCTCGAACGGGCGGATTCAACATTCCTGCAGCTCAGCGGATACCACCGTCGACGGCTGGTGGAAAAGGCGCAGCATGACGCGTTGACCATTGGAACGGAGCTCGCGGCGCTCAGTGATGTGTTGGCTGGAAACACGCTCGGCGGCGCAGATCCGGAGATCCATGCGGCATTTTTGAGCAAGGTCTTTCACCGGCATGGTGTCCGGTCGCGTTGGCACCACCTGCCCGCAGATATCGCGGCGTTGACCGCCGGTGCCCATGGGATCCCCGCAACCAACATTCCGCGGCTGGAGGTGTGCTGCGAATTGTGGAATGTGCAGCTCGCGGAATTTCCTTCGGCGCTGGATCGGGCGCACGCTGTCGCCGATTGCTTCGCGGCGTTCGACCGCAGAAGCGGACGGGAATCGGTGTCGGCAACGCTCAGAGGCGAGTAGGTGTTGAAGCAGCCGCTTATTGCGCTGGGCCACACCTGAGCCCCGCAGTTCTGTCTCGGTAGTCACGCTATCGCAGGCGGCGAATCCAGACGAATGGTATTCTACGAGTTAATACTCGTATTTGATGGCAGCGGCCGTCACCGTTGGACGTGGGGATCTGATGGATCTGTTCATCGATGTCATAGCCTCAATCGCTTCCTGGTGTGCTCCGATGGTTCTGCTCGTGGCTGCCGCAATCCTCTTGGTGGAATCCGGCTTGCTCGTCGGGTTTCTCCTCCCGGGTACTGGCACGGTTCTGGCGGTCGGTGCTCTCGTGGGGCTGGGCGAACTTGATCCCGTCGTGACGGCGATCGTCCTGATCGCTTCGTCGACAGCAGGGGCTCAGCTGGCCTTTCGGTCCATCAGGCGTGGATCGTGTCGCGCTGATATCGCCGGCGCAGGCCGCTTTGCGCGCCTGATCAACAGGGTGCTTGCTCGGGCACGTCAGTTGTTTTCGGGGGATGCGCGCGTCGGGACAGTGACCACGCATTTCGTCGGAGGCGCGAGGACCTTGGGGCCACGTCTCGCTGCGGGTTCCTCGTTGTCGTTCTCGAGGTTCGCGGTGTTGAATATCGTCGCCGCAACCGTGTGGGTCACTCTTCTGTTGACCACGGGAAGCGTGTTGGGAGCCAACCCCGCGTGGATCCCCTGGGCCACTGGCGCTTTCGTCGTGGCCGTAGTTGGAGTCATCGCAATTCGGGCATTTCGGCGCAGTGACGCTCCGGTTCCCGGCGGCACAATTCCCGCCCGTCGATCTGATCGACGGGGCGGGAATGCGGCTGTGCCGTGCAGTTGTGCCCGTGTCATTCGCGGCCGGCTGATACCCAACTCATGTCGGGTGCTCGGGTTCCGGTGACGGCGTCGGCGAGGGTGTCGAGGACGGCGAGCTGGTCCGCGGTGAGTTCGATGTGCACCGAGCCCGCGTTTTCGGTGACCCGATCCGCATTCCGAGTGCCGGGTATCGGAACGACGGGCAGCGCGAACTGTGTACCTTTCACCCGTAGCCACGCCAATGCGATCTGGGCGGGCGTGGATCCGTGCTGTGACGCGATGTCTGTCAATGGGGCGAGGGCGTCGGTGTTCGTTTCGAATGCGTCGAGTTGAAAGCGGGGTAGATACCGCCGAAAGTCGTTGTCGCCGAGCTGTTCCTGTTTCACTTTTCCGGTGAGCATTCCGCGTCCCAGTGGGGAGTAGGGAACGAATCCGATGCCGAGTCGAGCTGCGGTCGGGACGATGGCGTTCTCGACGTCGCGGCTGAACAAGCTCCATTCGGACTGGACCGCGGCGAGCGGATGGGTCCGGTGCGCTCGTTCTAGTTCGGGGGCGGTTACTTCCGATACTCCGATGTGCCGGACTTTTCCGTCGGCGATGAGCTCGGCCATCGCTCCGATGGTGTCGTCGATCGGGATGTGTGGGTCGACCCGGTGAAGGTAGTAGAGGTCGACGACGTCCACGTCGAGGCGACGCAGGCTGTTGTCGATGCACTGGCGGACGTAAGCCCTGTCTCCGCGGCTTCTGCGGCCGGGTTCGGTTACGGAGGTATCGATACCGAATTTGGTGGCGACGGTGACCTCGTCGCGACGGTCGGCGAGGAGTCTGCCGATCAGTTCCTCGTTGGTCCCGAGGCCGTACACATCTGCGGTGTCGATGAAGTCGATGCCGAGGTTGACGGCGTGATGCAGGGTCTTCAGTGCTTGGTCGGGGTCGGATTCGCCGTACATCGAGGTCAATGCCATGCCGCCGAATCCGAGTGCGGATACTTCGAGGCCTGTTCCGAGGTTCACGTGTGGGAAGTCGGTCATGATGCTGTCTCCTTGGAGGCGCTCGTTTCGGGTCGACCGCGTTCGACTGCCTGTGTGTCCGCGGGTCCGGCCACTGCGGTGAGGTAGGTCCGTATGGCTGCAGGGTTCTGCAGCGAGCCGGTCATGCCCACTATGCGGTCGGGACGCACGACAGCGACACCGCCCTGTCCGAGCTCGCTCGAAACGATCTCGTGGGTGTCGATCACGGTGGGAGTTGCGCTCAGAAGTGTGGTGGGGGAGTGGACCACGACCACGACGTGCAGCCGCGACCCCCACGAGTCGAGGATGGCATGTAAGGCCCGGAGTTCGTCGATACTGGTGATGGTGGCCAGCGCCAGGACTCGTCGGTCATCGAGGAGGTCGGGCAGCAACTTGTCGACCTCTCCGTCGAACTGGACGGGATGCGGGGGCAGGAACTTGCCCGGCGAGATGGTTCGACCGCGCCCGCCCCCGCGGGCCACTGACGGGCCGTAGGCCGTATCGATCTGCGCCAGTTGAGGAACGACACGCCGGGTGAGGAGCCCTGTCGCCGAGAGGATTCCGAGGATTCGGTCGCGGATCCACCGCGAAACGGCAGCACGAGTTGTCCACAGTTTCGTCTGAAGATCGGTCATCGCGGCGACCGATTCTGCGACGGGTCGTCGTTCGAGTTCATATGTTTCGAGTAGTGCTGCATCGGCTCCGTCGACCGCTACTGCTGCAAGTTTCCACGCGAGATTCGCCGCGTCCTGTATTCCGGTGTTCATACCTTGACCTCCCGCAGGACTGTGAATATGTGCAGCGTCGCCGGCAAGGATGAATCGGCCCGACACGTAGCGCGAGGACAGTCTCCGGTGTACTCGAAAGTCGCTCTGCCAAAGCACATTACTGACCCGGAAGCGGCCGAGGCCGCGTTGGCCGAGCATGATGTTGGCGCGATCGGTGATCTGAGTCGGCGGTATGAGCGCAGGGGAAGCGGACTGACGGTGTCCGAGAAATACCCGGTGTCCACCACCTGGGAGCGGGACGACGACCGTCACCCCGTCCGGGTGGAGATGGTACTGAGCCTCCCCGACCGACCCATCGGTTTCTAGGGTGCCGTCCACCAGCAGAAAAGCGTCGTCGTAGCTGTCGCCGTCGAAGTCGATGGCCGCTGTTTTCCGCACGGTGCTGTGTGCACCGTCGGTGCCCACGATCCACTCTGCTGTTGTGGTGAAGCGGATTCCGCTCGGACCGACCAATGACGCCCTCGCCCCGTCGCTGGGCCCGGCAGGGTCCGGATCGAGGGCACCGAGGAACTTGTGCCGCCAGCGGACCGTACCTCCCAGCGCCTGGTAGAGCTCGAGGAGAGCTGCCTCGACGAGGGGCTGCGGAAGGGACAGTGGTTTGTGCAGGCCGGGCTGGTCGAGGCCGGTGAAGTCGACGTGGCCGATCTGTGACCCTTTCGACCAGTACGACGCTCGGTCGAGAGTGACGCCGGCATCGAATACCGCGGGATCGACACCGAGGATGCGCAGGCTCTCCTGGGCGGCACTCCAGAGTACGAGGGCTTTCGGTTCGGTCGAGGGCCCCGACTTGCCGTCGATAATCATGTGGTCGACGTTCCTGCGGGCGAGCTCGCAAGCAAGCGTCAGACCTGTGGGGCCCGCGCCGACGATGAGGACGGTGTGCTCGGTCATGTCCGGACTCCTGACGGGCGAGGCGGGGCGAGGCTGGATTGTTCGGCCGAGATCACGTCCTCGTATCCGGTGGACGGCGCGTCGCGGGGTAGGGGAGAGGCCGCTGCGTGCGGGTCTGCTGCCGCGGGGTCGACGAGGAAGTCCTTGCGTCTGATGAGGGTGAATGCCGCGATCGCACCGATGAGGGTGACGATTCCCGCGATCGTCGTGACCTGATGCAGCGCCGAGATGAACGCGATTTCTGCTGCCACCCCAACGTCCTGCCCGGTCTCTTGCAGCGCCGCGACGGCCCCGGAGGCCACGGCGTCGACGGTGGCGTCGAGCTGGGCCGGAGTCAGGGCGGATCCGTACGCGGTGTCGAGTTCGGATTCGATGGTGCGATGAGCCAAAGCTCCGAGTACCGCCACGCCCAATGCCGCACCGACCTGCTGGAATGTCTCGTTGATCCCAGCTCCCATCCCTGAGTCTTCGGCCCGAACGAGAGCCACTGCCGCGCTCGCACGGGGTGGATTGTGTAGTCCCATACCGAGTCCCGCGATCACAAACCCCGGTAACAACGCCGTCCAGCTGTCACCGACGTCCGCGAATCGAAACAACAGAAACCCGATTCCTGTGCACAACAGCGAGATTCCGATCAGAATCGATGTCGAGATCCGGGCGCTCAGTATTCCGCCCACGGCACCGGATATCAGCAGGACGCCGGTAAGCGGCAGGAACCTCAATCCGGTCTCGATAGCCGAGTAGCCCAGCACGCCTTGCATCCACAGCACCGAGAACAAGATGGTGGCCGTGACGGCGAAGTTGATCGCAAACGTTGCCGCGGACAGGCCGTTGAAGGAACGGTTTCCGAACAGGACCATGTCGAGCATGGGATTGCGGACGCGGCGCTCGACCACAGCGAAGCCGAGGAGGGCGAGCACACCGACCGCCAACGCTACCGCGGTACGTGGGTCGGTCCATCCCACGACGGGTGCCCGGATGATTGCAAAGATCAACGCGAACAGACCTGCGGAGAACAGTGCCAGACCGAGGGGGTCGAGACCGCGGCGCGCGGTCGATGTCTGGTGGTCCCGGACTTTCAGAGCGACGACGGCCAGAATGATCAGTCCCACAGGGATATTGAGGTAGAACACCCATCGCCAGTCCACTTCGGTGAGGATGCCTCCGATCAACGGTCCCGCAGCGATGGCGATGCCCGAGGTGGCCCCGAAGATGCCGAAGGCGGTTCCTCGTTGGCGGCCGTGGAACGTCGCTGCGATCATCGCTGGGCCGACGGCGTACATGATGGCCGCGCCGAGGCCTTGAACTCCACGTGCTGCGTTGAGCAGAGTTGCTGACCCAGCGAGACCGCAAGCCACGGACGCGAGGGTGAAGGCCAGCGCGCCGACGGCGAAGATCCGGGTGCGGCCCAGTCTGTCCGCGATCGAGCCGGCGGTGAGCAGAAACGCGGCCAGTGCCAGGGCGTAGGCGTCGATCACCCATTGCAACTGCTCGAAGCTGGCCGAGAGGTCTCGTTGTATCGCGGGCAGTGCGACGTTGACGACGGTGAGGTCCAAGAACAGCATGAATGTTCCGAGGCAGACCGCTGTCAGCGTCCACCAGCGTTCGGGGGCCGACTGCAGCGGTTCGGGGGTGCTCATGCGGACTCCTCGAGGAGCGCGTCCGCGGTGGGTTGCGCGGCCGGCTGCTGGCGTCCGAACCAGGCGTCGATTGCCTCGATGGCTCCCGCGGTGTCGGTGAAGTGATGTATCTGCATTCCGTGCGCTCGGGCGGCTTGGCAATTGCGTAGGTCGTCGTCGACGAACAGGCATCGAGCGGCAGGGACGCCGAGTCGTTCGGTCGTCCGGCGGTAGATTTCGGGTTCGGGTTTGCGGACACCTTCGTTCGCGGAGACGACCTCGACGCTGAACAGGCCTGTGGGGACGATTCCTCGCCACTCGGGTTCCCATTCTCGGACGTTGTTGGTCAACAGTCCCAGAGTTCGTCCTTCGGATTTCAGCGTGTGCAAGTAGTCGAGAAGTTCCGAGTTGGGGACCCGGCCGGAGAACCATGCCGGCCGGAACTGTGACAGGTCGATAGCGCGTCCGGTCATGGTTTCCAGTGCCGATCCGACTCGGTCGAGGAAGGCCGCTTCGGTGATTTCGCCGCGTTCGAGCGGGGCCATGATCGTTTCGTCCGGGTCATCGTGCGCGGTGAACAGGGCACCCATCAGGTCCTCCGGTTGCACGGACATGTACTCGGTGAACGCCGCGATGGTGTCGGCGATGGGGTTGGTCAGGACGCCGCCGTAGTCGACGACGAGAACGAGGGGACCGGTGTCGATACTGTTGTCGGACATCGTCATCCCACCTCGACCTGCGAGCGGACGATGACGACGTCACCCTGGACGAGTTCGAAAGATGCGACGATCCCAGTCCCGGACTCGGTGGGTGCGGTGTCGATCAAGCGGCAGTAGACAGGAAGCTCGTGTTCGGCGAAGTCGAGGAACTGGATGTCGTAGCGCACCGGGGAACCGACCGACGATTCCGGCAGTGAGTGGGTGTCGAGGACGGCGCACACCGATGCCTGCCTGCACGCTTCGGTCAAGAGCATCCCCGAGACGTGGTCGACCTTGTGATCGGAGAGCGACGGGTGGTTGTTGTCGACGACGACCTCGTACGTCGTGTCGGGGTGTTCGGTGCCGGTGGAGGCGATGACGACGTTCTTCGAGTCCCGCCGGGCAACGCGTGCAGGCGGAAGCGGCACGGCGGCAGAGGTATACGGCTGATCGGGGGTGTTCTTCGCTGCCCGCCCGGCCGCGCGCATCTCGGCGAACATCTGCTTGGGCATGAAGCTCAGGGATCCGACGAATTCGCCGACAGGCACGCCGTCGAGAACGGTCTGGTACCTACCGACCGCCCCGGTCAGGTACCCCTCGACGTGGAACCGCTTCTCGAATTCGACTCGGATGACCAACCGGCCCGGTGTTTCCCCGACCTGGAGGGCAGCGAGGTCGGTCACCGACACCGAGGCCTTGCGGAAGACGAACGCCCAGTCCTTGGGTACTCCGTAGAACTGGTGACTGATCAGGATCGAGGCCTGCCTGCATGCCTCCACGAGGATCATGGGGTCGTACCGGTCGTCGAGTCGGTCGCTGTAGAGGGCATGCCCTCGCGGTAGCTGCGCGGCGACGACGAATCGGTTCTCGCCCGTCGCAGCAGCGTCGGTGAGGAAGACCTCGCTGACAGCTGCGCGGTGGACGAGGCTTCGCGGCACAGTGCGATCGAATGTCAGTTCACTGGCGATATCGAACGGTGGTGTGGTGACAGTCATTTCTTCCCCCAGGAAGGTGGTCGCAGATTTTCTGCTTTGTGCGAAACGCACCGATCGGTACGTGGTTTCAAGTACAGCGCCACGTTTTCGATAAGTCAATTCTTTTCACGTTAATTCCAAATGTTCGGAAAGTGATTCCCGTAACAATATAATTTCAGTTCGAGCGCAGATATACCGCCAGTAATTCGAGCACTATTGTGAGCCTGTGCACACGGTTAAGTGCACAGGCTCGCAATAGTGCGTTCAGCTATTTGATGCCGATCTGATGCGGTCAGTGGGGTTGTCGGGCGTCGAGCCACTGGTCGAGCGAGTCGAAGACGATGGCGGCGTTCCGTGCGTGGCCCATGTAATGGCCTGCGTGAGGAATCGTGATCGCCTTTCTGTCCGATGTTCCGGTGAACGATGCAATATGTTCGTCACCGAATTGCACGCGTGCGTCGTCCTGTCCGTAGAGGCCGAGAACTGGAATGTCTATGCTCGACATTTTGGCCAGGTCGAGAAGAATTCCGGGGCCTTGTGAAAGCATGTCGCCGCACGGGTGTTGGTTCTGATAGGGCGCTGCTGTATCGATTACTTGTTGTTCGGTATCGGCATAGTTTCCTGTCACGAATTCAGTGGTTCCTTGGTCGTAAAAGGTGTAGCCCTTGGCGGCGGGATTGTTTTCCGATGCCGAGCCTCCGGTGAGGCAGCGTGGTGTGGCGGCGAAGAATCTGACGTAGGCCTCGGGTGTCAGTCCGCGATCGGCCCAGTCCATGACGACGAGAGCGTCGACGTCGTCGAAGGTGTAGGCCTCGATCTGGACGATCTGCCCGCCGTTCGACTGGCCGGCGAGGGTGATGTGCCCGAAGGTGGGGGCCGTTCCGGATGCATCCCATTGATAGGTGCCGGTACGCAGCGCTTGGACGATCTGATGGGCCATCGTTGCTTGGGACCCCACGCACATGGCCCCGCCTGCCGGAGCGTCGCTCGTGTCGTATCCGAGTCTGTCGATCGTCAGTGAGGTCTGTCCGCGAGCGGCCATTTCGTAGGTGTGGTGGTATCCCTCGACTGGAAGACGCCAGTACCATTCGCCGGCTGCGATGCCGTGTTCGTAGAGGGTGATGGCGTTGCCGAAACCCTCTGCGGGAGCGGTGAGATGGCCACGGATGGTGTAGGTTCCGCCGTCGGCGGTGCACGGGACGGCTGTGTCGTTGGTGTTGCGGACTGTGAAGGACACCGGTACGTCGATCACGTCCGATCGGGTCGGCTGCGCGGAGGCGATGGCCGTTCCACCGAGAAAGATGGCGGTCGACGCGACGGTTATCGCAATCGCGGCGAGGAGCCGTGAGAGGGGGTGATGGCGGCTGTCGAGCATGGGGTACTCCGATCGGGGCGGGGATGTGGTGGCTGGGAGCGTGCGAGTGCAGTGCTCATACAGGGGTTTTGGGTCTTCCAGGGTCGACTTCGGTACCAGGTGTATCGACGCGTGGAGCATCGGTGATGCCGATGAGCTGGTGCAGGCGTGCCAGTGGGCGCGGTGCCCACCAGTTCCAGCGGCCGGTCAGGGCCATGATGGAGGGGACGAGGATCGCTCGGATGACGGTGGCGTCGATCAGGACCGCCAGTGCCATGCCGATTCCGAGTTGCTGAAGGAAGGTCACCCCGGAAGTGGCGTAGGTGGCGAAGGATGCGGCCAGGATGAGAGCTGCTGCGGTGACGACGGGTGCGGAGCGTGAGATGCCATCGATGATGGATTGGCGATTGTCTCCGGTACGGTCGAATTCTTCTTTGATGCGCGAGAGCAGGAAGACTTCGTAGTCCATCGACAGGCCGTAGGCGATGCAGAACATCAGGATGGGGATGCTCGGCTCGATGGCACCGGTAGGGGTGAAACCCAGCAGCCCAGCAAGATTGCCGTTCTGAAAACCCCACACCAGGACACCGAACATGACCGTCAGTGACAGCAGATTCAGAATGGTGGCTTTGATGGGGGCGATGATCGATCCGGTCATCACGAACAGAATGGCGAAGGTGATCAGTGCAATGAGCACGGCCACGAGCGGGAGCCGGGCGGTGACGCCGTCGGTGTAGTCGTCGAGCATCGCGGGTGAGCCGCCGACGAGTACCTGGCCGGGAGGCTCCACCGACCGTACCGCGGAGACGAATCCGGCTCTGTCGTCCAGTGATTCGCGAGTCGGTACCACCGAGAGGTAGCTGCCTGCGGTGTCGGGAGTGAAACGGACGGCGCCGTTCGGTGGAGCAGTGAGCGCCCTGTCGGGTTCGACGGTGCCCAGTGCGCTGTCCACTCGTAGCACCTGGGGCAGTGCTGCGAGATCGGAGGCGTACCGAGCGAGGCCGTCCGGTGCGATGGTCGGTGCGACGAGCAGAATTGCGTCTGCATCCTCGCTGGCGTAGTCGTCGCGGATGGTGTCGTACAGGGCGCGGACCGGAACCGACTGCGGCAGGATGCGATCGTCCGGTGCGCCGAACCGAACGCCTAGTACCGGCGCTCCGAGCAGTATCAAGATCACCACACCGGCGATCGCGAACACTGCAGGTCGGCCGGTCGTGGCCACGGTGATCCGCCGCCACACGGTACTTCCGTCGGTGTCCGGTTCCTTGCGCCGTAAGGCGCGGTGCCCGAGCAGCACCAATGCGGCCGGGAGTACGACCGTAGCGGCGAGCACGGCGGTGGCGACGACGGCTATCCCGGCGTAGGCGAACGAGGCCAGGAACGGGAACGGGAAGACCAGCAGAACGGCCAGTGACGCGGCGACGGTGGCGCCGGAGAACATGATGGTGCGTCCGGCTGCCTGCGCTGCTCGCTGCACGGCCAACGTCAGGTCAGCGGTGCGGCGGGCTTCCTCTCGGAAGCGGTAGATCAGGAACAGTCCGTAATCGACGCCGAGTGCAATGCCCATCACCAGCGCGATGTTCGCCGCGAAGGTCGATACTTCGGTGAAGGCTGCCACCACGCGCATGATGGCCAGGGTGCCGACGACGGAGAACAGTCCGGTTGCGAAGACCACTGCGGCGAGACGGAGCCGCCGTAGGACGGCCCACAACAGTGCGATCACCAGCGGGGCGATGATCAGCTCTGCTCGGAGAAAGTCGGTCCTGGATTGTTCTGCGACGGAGCGGAACACCTCGTCGCTGCCGCCGAGAGCGATGTCGATGTTCGAGGTAGCCGACCGGCTGAGTGCCTCGTCGAGAGCGGGAAGGACCTGTTGCCGGATTTCGGTGGCGTCGCCCGGTGCCCACGCCTGGATCAGCGCCGAGCTGCCGTCCCCGGCGGCGAGGGTCGGAACCTCTTCGGTCCAGTAGGACCATGTGTCGTCGATGCCGGGGAAGGTGTCGACGAACTCGGTCAGACGTAACCCGTCCGCGGCGACGGCCGAGCTGTCGACGTCGCCGGTCTTCGCGGTGACGAGGATGGTGATGTTGGGTGTGCCGGTCTGAAAGGTGTCGTTGAGCAGCGCCTCGGCTGCCGCAGACGGGGCGTTGGTCGCCTCGAACCTGTTCAGGGACAGTGCATTCATCGCACCGGCAGCGACTGCTGCGAGCACGAGGAAGAGGACGCCGGCCACTACGAGGGTGAGGCCGGGTCGAGTTGTGGCGAATCGGGTGGGCATCGCGGGTCCCCCTGCTACCGTGGATACGAGCGATTGCTCGTGATTTGCGAGAATACGAGCGAAAGCTCGTCTTGTCTACCGGAAAGCCTGGAGTTCACATGCCGAATACCTCGACGCCAACTACCTCTCCTGCACCCAAGCGTCAGGATCGCGGACTCAAGCGCATCGCTGCGATCCTCGACGGTGCGGAGGAGTTGTTCGGAGAAGTCGGGTTCGACGCAGCGACCACGAACGCTATCGCCAGCAAATCGGGCATGTCACCGGGTTCGCTGTACCAGTTCTTCAGAAACAAGGAAGACATCGCCGCAGCATTGGCGGAACGCTACGTCGTGGAGTTGACCGACGCCCAATCGGCCGCGGTCGATCCGCGACCGGACGGCTTCGTGGAATCTCTACCGCAGTTCATCGACCGGGCCGTCGACAATATGGTCGCCTTCAATGCGGCCAATCCGGCTTTCCTGCAACTGTTCTCGCGAGCAGATACCCAGCCTGCCCTGTATACCGCAGTCGTACCATTGCAGAGCGAACTCTCCCAGAGGGTCGCCCAGACCTTGGCCGCACTCGCACCGACCCTGTCCAGCGAACGCATCGACCTCCACGCGCTGGTGGCCTTGCAGATCACCCGCGGAATGATGCCCGTCATCGCCGCAGAAAAAACTAACAAGAAGGACCAGCTCGTGACCGAGCTCAAGGCGGCACTGATTCGTTACCTGTCCGAGGCACTCGCCTCACCCTGACGGAACAGAGACCCGCGCCGCCGCAGGCCGTGCGTACTCCCAGTCTGAAAAAAGCTGCAGCAGTAGCTGTTTTGACGTTTTTCAGTTGTGCTGCCAGCAATCACTGCTTTTCGTACACTATGGGATCCGCGCCGATCGATACTTCGATGCGTGGTGGAGCATTCGGTCGAGGCTCAACGCCCCGCGTCGTATGCTCGGTCAGCGATCGGCGACCTTAGGCGCGCACCCGGCGGCGGACCATGCGACCGGCGTGCATCGCCGCAACTTTGGTCCAATCAGGGTGTGCAATTAGCCGTCACAGCTGGACCGATGACCGCCGGACTCACGCAGGTTCCGGTGTTGCCGCGCCGGTCACCGCATGACCTGGGGGACGGTTCGCTGTTTTTCGTTCTTTGGGTGTGTCGATCAATGCGTTATGTGCAGCATCGCGTACCCAGCCTGTGATTCTGTCGAGGGTTTCGGATGGCAGGTGCCATCGTTGCCAATACAGGGGAATGGTGACGTTGTGGTCGGGGTCGAGGTGAACGAGTGTCCCGTCGGCGAGGTCGCGTGCGATTTGTCCTTCCGGTAGCACGCCCCACCCGAGTCCGAGTCGAGCTGCAGTCAGGAATTCGCGGTTCGATGGGAGGTAGTGGATCGGGGGCTCACGGTGCGCCTTGATCTTGCGTAGATAGGCGTGTTGCAGGTCGTCCTTTTTGTCGAATCGCAGCATCGGGAGGCGGCTGGGATCGCAACCGTCGGAGTCGGCGTCGCGAATGAGTGAGGGTGCGCACGCGGGCCAATAGACCATGGCTCCGAGCGGTTCGACCGTACAGCCAGGTGCTGCGGTGCGTGAGGTCGTCACGGCGGCCATGACCGCGCCTTGACGCAGTAGAGCGTCTGTATGGTCCTGATCTTCGATGTGGAGGTCCAGCAGTATCCGTCGGTCGACGGCTATCGCTTTCATCACCGGTTGGAACCACGTCGAGACCGAATCGGCATTGATAGCAAGTGAAAAGCGCAGCGGTGCAGCAGTATTCGTTGTCGTTGAGCCGCCGCGTAGCTCAGCGTCGGCGTCGACGGTGAGGACTTCGATCTGCCGCGCGAGTCGGAGCAGGGCTTGCCCGTTTCTGGTGGGTAGTACCGGCCTGGTTCGCTGTAGCAGCGCGGCCCCCGACGCTCGTTCGAGCGCGGTAATGCGTTGGCTGACTGCAGAAGACGAGATGTGCAACGCCGTTGCAGCTCCCTCGAACGACCCTGAATCGCAGATCGCGGCAAGTGTGGCGAGCTGATCGTGGTTGTACATCCACAAATACTAAACCTAGATCAGCGATACTTAGGAAACGTGCATCGATGCTGGAGCGGTCGTACCGTTCTTGCCGTGAACAACCCCGTTCTGGCCTATCTCCCCGTCGCTATCGTCTTCGGAATAATCCCAGGTCCTGACGTCATGTTGGCGGTCAAGCACTCGCTTACCGGCGGTGTGCGTCACGGCATCGCCGTAGCTTTGGGTGCGGCGACGGGGTCGATGGCCTGGGGCATCGCTGCGGCCGTGGGGTTGGCGTCCTTGCTCACCAGCGTCCCCGGGGCATTCGACGCGGTACGTATCGCAGGTGCCGCCTACCTGGTGTTTCTAGGAATTCAGAGTATCTGGCAGCGCAAGGGCAGCTTCACCGACGTCGATGCCGCGACTTACAACGCGCACCAGCCGAAGTGGTCGCGAGCGTTCATGACCGGTTTCGTCGCGGACCTGTTGAATCCGAAAATGGGTGCGTTCTACCTGGCGGTGCTGCCGCAGTTCATTCCGCGCGACGGGAACGTTTTCGTTTGGTCCATGCTGCTCATGTCGATCGAGTTCGTGGTGGCGCTGATATGTCTGTCCTCGTACGCACTTCTTGCCTCGTCCGCTCGCCGGTTCTTGGAGAAGGGCCGCTTGGGGGCGTGGCTCGAGCGTGGACTGGGTGTTGTTCTGGTGGGATTCGGCGTCCGGCTGGCCTTCGAGTAAACACCCCCGCCGTCCGAGCCCTTCTCCCTTCGCTCTTTCAACTACTCGACCCGAGCCCGACCTGACTTGATTGTGTAACGACGCCTTGGCCCGGGTCCGCGCCCCGGGCCGTCCAATCCCGCCAGGTCTTGGCTTTGCCGTGCCCTAACCCGAACTTTCCTGTACCGAAACCGAACCATCACGCACACAGAGGGGTACCGATCAATGAGCGAAAAGCTCTGGGGTGGAAGATTCTCCACCGATATCACCGACGATGTACTTCGCTACACAGAGACAGCATCGGTAGACAGCAGAATGCTCGAACACGACCTGTGGCAGAACATCGCTCATGTTCTGATGCTCGGTCGCGCGGGAATCAACACCGAACCCGACACCAAAGCGCTTCTCGCTGGGCTGCTCGACATGGAGAGCAGCCGAGCCGACGGTGGATTGCAGCTCGACGTCCGACAAGAAGATGTGCACCTCAACACCGAATTCATGCTCATCGAACGGATCGGACCCGTCGGCGGCCGCATGCACACCGCACGGTCCCGAAACGATCAGGTGCAGACCGACGCACGCATGGTCACCCGCGAGTGGCTGCTCGATGCCAGCGAAGAACTGCTCATGTTCGTGCAGGATCTGCTCGGGTGCCCCGAGTCGGAACGAGAAGCAGTTCTACCCGGCTACACGCATTCGCAGGCAGCGCAACCGATTTCGGTAGCATTTTGGAAGGCTGCGCACGCACAGGCCTTGCTGCGTGATGCCTCCCGACTGATGGATGCCTGGAAGCGCATCAACATCAATCCGCTCGGCGCGTGTGCGCTCGCCGGAACTACATTCGCCCTGGACCGCGATTACACCTCCCGGCTTCTCGGGTTCGATGCACCGATGGTCAATGCGCTCGATGCGACGTCGACGAGGGACTGGACAGTCGAAGTAGCGGGCGCAGCTGCCAGCGGTGCTGTGAATCTATCTCGCATGCAGGAAGAGATCGTCACCTGGAGCTCGAACGAATACGCTCTCGCCGAAGTGCACGATTCGTTCGCGACCGGTAGCTCGATCATGCCGCAGAAGAAGAATCCGGTGGTTGCAGAACTGGCGCGAGGGAAGTCCGGTCGCGCGGTGGGTGCGCTGGTGCAACTGCTGGTGATGGAGAAGTCGGTCGGTCTCGGGTACAGCTGCGACCTGCAGGAGGACAAACCGGTTTACTGGGGCGCCCTCGATACGTACCTCGACACCATTCGCCTGTGCCGACGCCAGAACCTGCACACCGCGTTCGACGGTGCTCGCGGCAGAGCCCTGTGCTGGGACAACTTCTCGACCGCGACAGAGATCGCCAACATCTTGGTCTCTCGGTTCGACGTTCCTTTCCGCACAGCCCACCGCATCACCGGTGACCTCGTCAACGCCGCCCTCGCAGCCGGTCACACCCTGCGCAACGTCGCGTTCACCACCACTTTCCTCCGCGAGGAACACGACATCGACATCAGTGAGGTCGACATGAAGCAGATATGCGATCCGCTCCACACACTGCGCAGCTACATCTCTGCCGGATCCACCGGACCGACGCGGGTCTCCGAACAGCAGGAGCAAGGCCTGGCCGACGTGACCGACAGACTCGCCGAAATCCGGCAAGCCAGAACCCGCCTCTGGGAGGCGAAGGCGGAATGCCTACGAGCAGCGCGATCCGTCGTCGGCGGCGTGAGCGTGCCCGAACTCGCGATGGAGGTCGGGGTATGAGCATCGTCCTGGCATATTCCGGCGGATTGGACACATCCGTTGCCGTGCACTGGCTCAAAGAGCGCTATCAGACCGAGGTCATCGCGTACTGCGCGAACCTCGGCCAAATCGAGGACCTCGAGGCCGTCT
Source organism: Rhodococcus sp. 05-2254-5 (assembly GCF_002258575.1). NCBI lineage: Bacteria > Bacillati > Actinomycetota > Actinomycetes > Mycobacteriales > Nocardiaceae > Rhodococcus > Rhodococcus sp. 05-2254-5. The sequence goes on from NZ_NOZG01000001.1 coordinate 69,928, forward strand.
CGAAGCGCGCAACCGCGGCCGGCGCGTCGGAAGTTATCGTCGAAGACGTCCGAGACCTGTTCCTCCACGACTATGCAATCCCGGCTCTCGCCGCCGGCGCTGCATACGAGGGAAAATATCTTCTGGCTGCACCGTTGTCTCGACCGTTGATCGCCGAGCGGCTGGTCAGCATCGCTCGCGAACGCGGTGCATCCGCAGTCGCTCACGGTGCCACGGGCAAGGGAAACGATCAGGTCCGGTTCTACACCTCCGTGCGGGCGTTGGCTCCCGAGCTCGACATCCTCGCACCTGTCATCGATTGGGAAATGACCTCCCGCGGTAGCGAAATTGCCTACGCCGATCGTCACGGTATCGATGTGGGTGTCAGCAAGACGACGCCGTACAGCATCGACACCAATATCTGGGGCACCAGCATCGAGTGCGGGGATCTCGACCTCATCGACCACGCTCCACCGCCCGATGCATGGCAGATCACGACCGCGCCGGTGCAGGCACCGGATCGTCCAACAACGATCACGATCGAGTTCGAAGCAGGCATCCCCGTCGCTCTCGACGGCCGCAAGCTCGACCTGATCGACCTGGTCAGCGAACTCGGGGACACAGCGGCCGCGAACGGTATCGGGCGTACCGAAATTCTCGAGAGCCGCATCGTCGGATTCAAGAGCCGCGGAATCTACGAAGCACCCGCTGCAACAGTTCTTCTCGCTGCACGAACCGATCTCGAAGCACTCGTACTGGACCGAGAGACGCTCCACCACAAGCGGTCCATCGCCGACCAGTACGCAGAGTTGGTCTACTACGGCTACTGGTTCACCGATCTGCGTGCAGCACTCGATGCTTACTGCGCCCGTCTGGCTCACCGCGTGACGGGCACAGTGACCGTCGAGCTGTACAAGGGCTCCGCTCGATGCATCGGCCGGACGTCCCCGAAATACGGCCGATACAGCTCGGCTCTGGCCGATTACGAAGAGGCAGACACCTTTCTACACGAAGCAGGTGCCGGATTCGCGTACTGCTGGGCTCTCCCACTCACCGAAGGAGTTGTCACTCGATGAAAGACACCCGCTCTGTTCTGCTCATCTCCGACGGATCACGGTGGGGCGAACTCGCCCACGACTTTCTCCGCCGCAGATTCGCCGACGTCGACTGGTTTGCCTGGGACTACGGCGATCCAGTAACTCGATCGTTCGATCAGTGGCACGGGTGCGACCTGCTTCTGTCCTTCAAATCGGACTTCATCCTGTCCGAGGCCACACTCGATCGAGTGCGGGAACTGGCCGTGAACTTCCACCCGGCGACCCCGAACTACCGAGGGATCGGCGGATATCGCTACGCGATCGACGACAACCAGACGCAATTCGGGGCCACCTGCCACATCATCACCCCGAAGGTAGATGGCGGTCCGATCATCGCAGTCGACCGATTCGACATCGTCCCAGGCGAATCCGAGACGAGCTTGAGCGAACGCACCGCCGCCGCCGCACTGGCTCAATTCCATCGAATCGTCACCACAATATGCAACGGCACCGCTATCAGCGCCGATCACAGCGAACAATGGGGACAACGTCTCTACACACGCCGCGCCCTCGACGCAGACCGCCGAAAGCGTGGGGAGCTGGTCGAAGCGTGAGAACACTGCACTCACCCTCCGCCACCCACGAGCCCCACGATCGGCCCAGGTCGCCCGAAGCCCATGGCGGTACTGCAGTTCGCAACGGCCCCTTGGCGATCATCGAATTCGACGGTGAAGGACACAACACGTTCTCCACAGACAAGATGCGCGGCATCACCGAGTTGGTCTGGCAGCTAGGGGACACCCCGGATGTCGAGGGGCTGGTTCTGTACGGGGGAGACGGTCGATCCTTCGGTGTCGGCGGTGACTTCAACGAAGTCAAGGACTTCACGGGAGGCTCCGAGGTCAACCGATGGATCGACGCCTGCGTGGACATGTATCGAGCAGTTCTGTCGATCTCGAAACCGACCGTGGCAGTCATCGACAAATACTGCATCGGCATCGGTCTTCAGTTGGCACTGTGCGCCGACTGGCGCATCGGAACGTCGACGTCGGACCTCCGTATGCCCGAGCTCAAGTTGGGTATCTCCTGCATACTCGGAGCTCCGCTCCTGCAACGCCGAGTAGGGCCTGCCGTGGCGAATCGAATGATCATCGGGTGCGATCGATGGCTCGGTACCACCGCACTCTCCGACGGCCTCCTCGATGAACTCGTTGCAGCCCATAGTGACCCGCTCGCTGCAGGATGCACCCGAGCACAGGCACTGGCCGAGTACCAATCGGTGCCGTTTGCCCGCACCAAGGCGTTCGTCAACCACGATCTGCTGCTCGACATGGAACGAGCCCGTATTGCAGCAATAGCCGGCCACCGAGCGGGGTTCGCTGCAGGCGATGCGGCCCAACAGAAGATGCGCACAATTGTCGGAGACAACCCATGACCCCAACCGATCATGGGTGGGTCGTCTTTTCGCACAGCGGCCGCATCCGCCGTGTTGGCGGACATACCGGCCCCGTTCTGAACCGCAACGACGGAACAGTCATGATCACGACGCCGCTGCACGGCGAATGCCGAGTCTTTCTCTCCCGCACCGATGATGCACGGACATGGGCGGTGGGAGCGCAATTCGCGGCGACCGCCGCGAGTGTCGGTCACCGCGCAGGAACCACCACGGCACTTCGCCCCGGGACGACTCTGGTCTGCTCCGCCGACGGAGAGTTGTCGGTGCACCGCGCTGTCCCCCGATCGTCGCCGTCGGGCGGTGTCCCAGGGTGTTCGCTCGAACAGGCCATGGGGTGGCTCGACCATGGATTACGCACTGCAGCAACGGAAATCGCATCGTCGGGTCGTCCCATTCGCTTACTGCTCTCCGGTGGTGTCGACTCCGGACTCCTCGCCTCCTACTTGTGGAGGGCCGGTGCCGACGTCCGTGCACTGACCCTCCGCACACCCTGGGGTGACGAAATCGACGGTGCCTCTCGAACAGCGCGCCACGTCGGTCTGCCGCTCGACGTCATCGACGTCACCGCACAGGAATCGACAGCGGCGATCTACCCGTGCATGCAGCACACTCAATCCGATGATGCAGAAGTCATCACCGTGCATCTGCTGGTGACAGTGGCCTTCGAGTTGGCGCGAGCATGTGGTGCCGACCTCGTGACCGGACTCGGCAGCGATCTGCTCAACGCCGGAAGCGATTTCGGTATGGGCGCAGTCGCCGGCGATCTGAACGAACGTATCGACGACGCCAGCGCATCAGGAATGATGGTGACCGGCCAATTCACCCCAGGGCCGCGCATGTACCACCCGTACTGGAGTCCTGCTCTACTGCACCTTCAACAGAGTGTCCCCGCTCAGCTGAAGACCGTCGACGGCATCGAAAAGTACTACCTCCGCGAGCTCGCGGCCTACCAACTGCCCCGTGAGACTGCGTTCGGGAGAAAAGTCGCAATCCACCAAGGGGCGGGTTTGTCAGCAGGGTTGGACGGCGCGCTCGGAGAACAACTGGCTGCCGTCTGTGCCCAAATCCGGGCACAGACCCTCGATGAGGTCCCTCTGGGAAACCACGATGTTGCGGTCGGCGGTGAGCAGCGGTGACGGCCACCGATCCCGGAGATCTCGCGGCAGTGGCCACCCGGGATGGATTCGCTCTGGTCGGCGACGTCGACTTCGGCAGAAGCGACTTCGAGGTCTTCGTGCAGGGGCTCGGGACTCTCGCCACACATCGGTTCGGCACCGGAAGCGCAGGTCTGCTCGATCTCGACGCAAGCCCGCTACCGGACCGCGTCGTCACCGGGCGCAGTGCCCTGCCTCTGCACACCGACGGCACACTTGTCGGGACCTGTCCCAAATACATTGCGCTGTATTGCAATGCAGTCGATCAGCCCACAGGATCCGGACGCACAGAACTCTGTCTGCAATCGGATCTACTCGATGCAACACTCCCACCGGACCTGAGCACGGTGACCGACGTGGATTGGGAGTACTACGTCACCGACCAATCCCACTTTCCCGACGTCGCGCACCGCTGGCTGTCGATTCCACCTGCAGTGCGATCAGCAACGGGGACAACGCGGTTGAACGTGGCACTCCCGTTCACCGAGGAACGGACCACCCCCGCAGGATGGTCGGTCCGTCTGGCGGGCTCGACCGAAGAAGACAGCCGGGCCGTCTTCGCACGGCTCGACTCCTACCTGCGGGGCAGTACCAGCTTCTACTCGCACGACTGGGCCCCGGGTGATCTTCTCGTCCTCGACAACGAACAGGTTCTGCACGGGCGGACAACGATCGAACCGGGCAGCGTCAGACACTTGTTCCGAGGACAGATCAATGTCTGACGCGCGAGGGTTCCTCGCCGCACTGAACAGCATGCCCCAACAGGATCAGGACGCACTTCACCAGGGACGACGCCATACGACGTTCGGGGAGCTGTCGGCCGCGGCGATGGCATGGCGTGATGCACTGGCACCGGTGATCGACGAAGGCGACGTGGTCGTCGTCGATCATCACCCCGGGGCCGCAGACTTCGTTGCAGCACTACTGGGAACGATGGCCGCCGGCGGCGTGCACCTGGCGAGCCGGACGCGGCATCCAGCATGGGACCGACTGAGCGCACTGGGCCGCCGCTGGCACGCCATTACCGACCACGACATCGACCCCGACCTGCCCGAACTGGCCTCCGTGTTCGATGCAGCAACCCGAAAGCTCCGATACTGCAACCCAACGCGTCAATGCGACGTGACCGAGCACGACACCGTGCGAGGAAGAATCCTCGAAACATCCGGATCGAGTGGTGAGCCGAAATGGGTGTACTGGACCGAGGAATCGCTGTTCGCCGACCGCACCGACTGGTGCCAGCAGCTCGGTCTGACAGCCGACGATGTGATCATCAACATCCACCCCCTCGATTTCGCGCACGGGATGGACGTTCACGTTCTCGCGGGCTTGCTCTCGGGAGCACCCACGGTGCACCTCGACGCCGGTCTCCCGGCCTCTGCCCACGCGAGAGCGATTTGCGACTGGAACGGTACCTATATGAGCGCCCTTCCCTCGCACTACGACGCGATCGCAGCGTCACCGGCGGCATCGGAGCGAATGGGTGAACACCTGACCACCGCACTGACGGGCGGGGCTCTCCTGACGCCGACCACTGCGCGACTGATCCACCAGCGGTGCGGGGTCCACCTACGCAGGCTCTACGGGGCCACCGAGTGCGGCATCATGTGCGCAGATCTGCGGCCACAGTTGCAGAGCGCGGCCGAACTGCGGCCCCTACCCGGGGTGGAGATGCGAGTGCGCCCCATCCACGGAATCGACGCAGATACCTATCGAGTGGGCGAGCCCGAATTCCGCCGAGCGCACCGAGCCGAAGGCTACTGGGGACACCCGGACCGTACACAGAGCGCATTCACGGACGGCTGGTATCGAAGCGGGGACGCGGTGATGGTCCACGACAACGGTGCCATCAACGTCCTGGGCCGCATCGATGACGTATGGACAAACAACCACGGTCAACTCTGTTCGGCAGGCGTCCTGGTCGACGAGATCACCGCACTCGACGAGGTCGACGAGGTCGTCGTCTTCGCCCCAACGGCCACAGGAGCAGACACACCGACGACAGTACTGTGCCGCCTGGCACCCACCGGGGCAGACCTCGGACGAATCCACCTTCGCGTCACCGAAGTGATGAACAGCTGCGGTCTCATCGGAAAGATCACTCTGATGTCCGACTGGCCGAAAACGTCTGTCGGCAAGCCCGACCGGCGCGCATTGCTGGCATGGTGCAGAGCGTCCTGAGTTCGACATCACACGGATCAGAAAGGGCAGACATGAGCGCCGCGTCCCCACAAGGGTTTCACTGCTGGACAACCCATTTAGGACTGGCAGACGAAGGTAAAGACGACTTCTCCATGGTCATCTCCGACAGGCCGTGCACCTCGTCGGTCGTTTTCACGAAGTCACTGTTCGCGGGCCCCTGCGTCACCTTGAGCAAGACCTCGATCGAGCAGACCAGTCCGCGCGGGGTCCTCGTGTTGGCGAAGAACGCCAACGTCGCGACCGGCGCGGAAGGGCTCCGCAACGCCAGCGAGATACGCGCATCCGTCGCACGAACCGTAGGAATCGAACCCGATGCCCTGATAATGGCCTCCACCGGAGTCATCGGAGTGCAATATCCGATGGACACCATCCGCGCCGGACTCGACGGGCTCGGCCAGGGAACACCACTCGACGCGCACGCGGTGGCCCGAGCGATCATGACCACCGACACCCGCGCCAAGGTCTCCGAACGAGCCGTCGGCACCAGCACCATCGTTGGAATCGCGAAGGGCGTCGGGATGATAGAACCGGACATGGCGACCATGCTGTCGTTTGTCTTCACCGACGCCGACGTCCCCCAGGACACGCTCAACCGAATCTTTCGTGACGTTGTCGACCGCACCTACAACTCGGTCTCGATCGACACCGACACCTCCACCAGCGACACAGCGGCGGTCTTCGCCAATGGTGCCGCCGGCCCGGTACCCGATACCGAGTTCGAGCAGGCTCTCGAGGAAGTGTGCACGGATCTGGTGAAAATGATTGCCAGCGACGGCGAAGGTGCGACCAAGCTGATCGTCACTACGGTCTCGGGTGCATCGAGCGAGCGCCAAGCGCGCGTGGTCGGGAAGTCGATCATCAACTCTCCCTTGGTCAAGACGATGATCCACGGTGAAGACCCCAACTGGGGTCGAGTTCTCATGGCTATCGGAAAATGTAGCAACGAGGTGGACATAGAACCCGACAGAATCCGAGTCGCATTCGCGGACATCGATGTGTATCCGAGCTCGTCACTCGACCAGCACGACACCGTCGAGGTGGTTCGTGAACACCTTGCAACTGCCACCGTCGAGATCAACGTAGACCTCGGAATCGGCACCGACACCTGGAGAGTGTTCGGTTGCGACCTCACCGATGAATACATTCGAATAAACGCGGACTACACCACATAGAGATCACTCCAATCACTTCACCAACAGGCCGCAGTAACGTGGAGTGGGCATCCGGCCTCGACGCCTCGACCTGTCGAAGCCGTTACAGCACGTCGCCTGTGGCCGTTGATGTTGCCGGTTCTGCCGGACTCTGGACATGAGCAAATTAAAGACCGAACACGATTCGCGCCGGGGGGCGAAAATGGCTGCAACCGATAGAGAACCTTCAAAAAGGTTCCGAGACAATGCCCATAACGACCGCAATGCCACAACTCTGATCAAAACTTCCGACCACGCATCTAGCGAAGAGCGTAGTCACGAGCTGTACACCGTGTACGGAACCGCGTGTCACGCGCCTGAACGACAGTGTATGACACGACTCACTGCGCGAATAGTCGATGGGGACAGCTTAGCGTCGATTCGGTGCGGACCAGGAGAAATTACTCGTCGACAGGTTGATCTCGAAGCCGATCCACGATTCTCCGTGAGGATTCAATACGTCTTATCGGGCGAAGTAATTCTGTCGCAGAACGGCGTCCAAATATCGCTGAAGAGTGGAGGCATTGGCCTATACTATAGCGATTACAGTTATACAATGACTGTAACCCGTGCCAGCTGTTTAGCGGTAGTCACGTTACGGCAGAGGGTGGGCTCAAGAGAAGACTTCGACGCCGCCTCGGGTCGAGGTCTTCGCGTTGTGCCAAACGCTGAAGGTACGGGGAAAATACTCTCAGATACTTTACATTCTACTTCGAGAGAAATTGGAATGCTGAACACGTTCACGGCTCATAATGTCATCTCAGCCGTTCGATTACTGGCGTGGGAAGGAATGCACCCGCCCCATGGCCACGCACCGCCTGACCAGCAATCCGGCCTCGTAGCGACGGCGCGCTTGATGATCGAGAAGAATCTTTCTGATCCCACGCTCAATCCCGACCTACTCGCGCGCAAACTACATGTATCGGTTCGTCAGCTGCATCGCGCTTTCGAGCGAGAGGAGCGAACTCTGTCCGCTTATATAGCATATGAGCGCATTGAAAGGTGCGCTGCCGATTTGATCGACCCAAGCTTACAACAGATACCGATAGGCGACATCAGTGCGCGGTGGGGGCTTAGTGACCAGTCGAGACTTTCTCGGCTATTTCGCGAGTTGAAGGGTTGCTCGCCTTCGGAATTCAGAAGGTTTTACGCGGAACCCAGCTAATTCGAGAACACATCCACCGATCAATTCCGAGTGGTCAAGACCGGAACGAAGGTTCTCGTACCGGCGCGCCGCGTCGACGTGATCGAACTCGCTGGGCAACAAGTACACGACCGGGTGACGGATTCATCAAGACAAAATTCTTGACCTTGCTCGAGGTAGTGACGGTCCGGCTATCCGTCCACGGTAGCTACCACGCAACTCCGTCACGTCCGCGCGCACTCGCGCCGATCGGGGCATCGCCTTCACGGCATAAGACGATTGATCTGCGGGTTCTCGCGGTAGACGTGGCTGTAGTCGTTGTCGACTTTGGAGGGCCCGACTCCGAGGACTTGATCGTTGGCCGGTTGCGGCTTCCATGGTCTCCTCACGGCCGGCGCAGATGGGTGCCTACCTGCACTGGACCCCGTAGGGGACTTCGACCCCACTTGTCGCACGGTGCCAAAGTTTTGTCGCTTCGCGACGAAGAGCTGTGGAGGTATTTCCGCAATTAATTTCGATAAGTAGCGTCGAAGACATCATCAAGTCGCCGACCTTGCAGGTCGCAATGGTTCATTCGACATGTCGACTTGAGATACAGAAATGATGGGGAGAACCGAAGAAGGAGACTGTGATGATCTCGGCAGATCAATATGCGCGCGATAGCTATGAACGTGAGTTGAAAGCTCACTGGGACGCTAAAACAACCGATGACATCAATCTCCTACTGGGCGCTGATGATGATCTTTACCACCATCACTACGCGATTGGCGATTTCGACCGCTCTATTCTGGATTCCGTAGGTGAGGAGCGAGAGAACGCGATTTTGCGAGAGTTGCATCGAATGGAGAATGATCAAGTCGGACTGATCCTCGACGCCCTCGGTCCTTTGCCGCCCAACTCTCGCGGCATGGATGCCGGGTCAGGTCGCGGGGGAACATCTTTTCGTCTCGCTGGAGCGACGGAGAGCCGAATCGACGGCGTCAATTTTTGCGAACATCACGTCGCGTTCGCCGAGCAGATCGCACGCAAACGCGGTTGGGATAGCCGCGTTCAATTCCACCTCGGGAACATGCTGCAGGCACCATTTCCTGATCACACTTTCGATTTCGTGGTCTCAAACGAGACGACGATGTACGCCGACGCGTACGAAGCAATGGCCGAGTTCTCCCGCCTACTGCGACGGGGCGGTCGCTACGTAATGACCACCTGGTGCCGCAACGACGCAGTCGACCCACGCTCGGACGCGACAAGGCAGATCGATGAACATTACGTATGCCGAATGCACCGCCGAAGCACTTACTTCAAGGCCTTCGCGGCAAACGGCCTGATTCCGTACCGCGTGGCTCAGTACACACACGAAGCTATGCCGTACTGGGAGCTACGCAACAACAGCAAACTCCGCACCGGCGTTGAGGATGCGTTCCTCAGCGGCTACAGCGACGGTTCACTGAACTACCTAGTGATTGCGGCCGAACGCATCTGAGACATCCACCCGGAAACCACAAACTTGAAGGAGCCTGAAATGCCGAACCTCGACGTGGCAGTCCTCGGCCAGCATGACGTACAGCAGCGCCGCTACTGGGATGCCAAAAAATCCGACGATATCAACCTGCTGCTGGGCACTGAAGACGGCTTGTACCACCACCACTACGGAATCGGTGACTACGATCACTCTGTACTCGCTGCACCTGCGGAGCTGCGGGAGTCACTGATCCTGCGCGAACTTCACCGGATGGAGTCGCTGGAAATCAACCTTATCGTCGATGCATTAGGGGAGGTCTCACCGAGCTCTCGTGTCATGGACGCGGGATCGGGGCGAGGCGGAACGACCTTCACAATCGCTGATCGATTCGGCTGCCGGGTAGACGGGGTGAACTACTGCGCTCACCATGTCGAGTTCGCAGAGAAGTTGGCCCGTGAACGCGGGAGCTCGGACCGTGTGCAATTCCACTTCGCAAACATGGTTCAGGCCCCCTTCGAGGACAACACCTTCGATTACATCGTCTCCAACGAAACCACGATGTGTGTCGACCTAGGGGAGGCGTTCACCGAGTTCGCCCGGTTGCTGCGCCCCGGCGGCCGCTATGTCGCAGTCACCTGGTGCCGCAACGACGTAGTTGCTGAGCGTTCCGAGGCATCACGGTTGATCGACGAAGAATATCAGTGCGCTATGCACACCCGCAGTACTTATTTCCAAACTCTGGCAGCAAATGGTCTGGTGCCGTATCACGTTCAGCGATACACCGACGAAGCCATCCCGTACTGGGACCTGCGCAACCAGGCAGCGTTGCGCACAGGTGTCGAGGAACCATTCCTCCAGGGCTTCCGCGAACGCAGCATCGACTACTTGGTTATCGCGTGCGAGCGTCTGTAGCGGTGGCCTGAGATATCCGAGTTATCCACGCGCCAGCGATCCTCGGCATCGGCGCGCCACTTCGTCCTTCTACAAACAATCGAAGGGATTCCGGTATGGCCGGAACGGCTGATTTACCTTTAGAAATGCGACGCAACGGCCTGAACCCGACCGAAGAGCTCGCCCAGGTCCGTGACCGCGACGGTGTTATCCCAGTAGGAGAACTCTACGGGGCCCCGGCTTTTCTCGTCTGCCGTTACGAAGACGTCCGGCGAATCTTCGCAGACTCAAACCGGTTCAGCAACGCCCACACGCCAATGTTCGCAATACCCAGCGGCGGCGATGTGATTGAAGATGAACTAGCCGCCATGCGCGCCGGTAACCTCATCGGACTCGATCCCCCCGACCACACCCGCTTGCGTCATATCCTTGCTGCGGAGTTCTCAGTGCACCGGCTCAGTCGCCTGCAGCCGCGCATCGCAGAGATAGTGGACAGTGCATTGGATGGTCTCGAGCAAGCCGGGCAACCCGCCGACCTTATGGACCGTTACGCGCTACCAGTCTCTTTGCTCGTACTGTGTGAGCTGTTGGGAGTGCCCTATGCCGATCGCGACGAATTGCGAGATCGAACAGCACGCCTCCTGGATCTGTCGGCATCTGCAGAACAACGAGCGGTTGCCCAGCGAGAAGACCGTCGATACATGGCCACCCTGGTTACCCGTGCGCAGGAACAACCCGGTGACGACTTGTTGGGAATTCTGGCGCGCAAGATTGGCGACAACCTCAGCACCGACGAACTTATCAGTATCATCAGTCTGATCATGCTCGGTGGACACGAGACCACAGCAAGCATGATCGGCCTCAGTGTACTGGCCCTTTTGCATCACCCGGAACAAGCCGCCATGATGATCGAGGACCCGAACTGCGTCAATTCCGGAATTGAGGAATTATTGCGGTGGTTGTCGGTCGCCCATTCGCAGCCACCGCGCATGGCAGTAACCGAGGTGCAAATCGCCGGGGTGACCATTCCGGCAGGATCTTTCGTCATCCCGTCCCTATTGGCCGCTAATCGCGACAGCAATCTGACGGACAGACCCGACGACCTCGATATCACCAGGGGAGTAGCCGGTCACCTCGCCTTCGGGCATGGCGTCCATTTCTGTCTTGGGCATTCACTCGCTCGGATGACCCTGCGCACGGCCGTGCCGGCGGTACTGAGGCGCTTTCCCGACCTAGCCCTCTCACCCTCGCACGACGTTCGGCTCCGCTCCGCCAGCATTGTTCTCGGCCTCGAAGAACTACAGCTGACGTGGTGAGAAGCGAGCGGTCATGAAAGTCGTCGTGAACGAGCGGAGGTGTTTCGGCTCCGGTCAGTGCGTGCTCGTCGCGCCCGAGGTCTTCGAGCAGAGTAACGACGGCACAGTCACATTGCTCGTGGACAAACCTTCCCCAGACAACCATTCGCTGGTACGCGCGGCTGCACGTTCCTGCCCAGCTACTGCTATCCGCTTCGAAGAGAATGCGATGCGACAAGAGCCAACCGAATTCAGCTATGACGATCTGCCTGCTCTGATCTCCCGTATGCGGGGAGACGAAAGGCACTCGTTCTCATCCTCATCGACGATGGACGTGCTGTGGGTACTCTACGACGAAATCCTCAACGTATCCCCCGAGAGCCCCGACGACGACGACAGGGACCGCTTCTTGCTGTCCAAAGGTCACGGCCCGATGGCCTACTACGCGGTACTTGCGGCCAAAGGGTTCCTCCGACCAGAGCTCCTCGATACCTGGGCGACAAAGAACTCACCACTCGGCTTCGCGCCGGATCGAACCAAAATCTCGGGTGTAGAAATGTCGGGTGGCTCGCTCGGCCATGGCTTGCCGCTCGCAGTGGGCGTCGCGATGGGACTCCGTATACAAAATCGTCACGCACCGAGAGTCTTCGTGCTCATCGGCGATGGAGAGTTCGATGAGGGCAGCAACCACGAGGCGATGGCTTTTGCAGGACGCGCGCGCTTGAACCAACTGACGGTCATCGTCCTGGACAACGGCACGGCAAGTATGGGTTGGCCGCATGGAATCGATAAACGGTTCGACGGTGAGGGTTGGGACACAATCAACATCAACGGTGCTGACCATGAGGAGATCGCTGCGGCACTGAATCGAGATCACAACGACAGACCGCTCGCGGTGGTCGCCACCGTTACTCGGCAATCGGCCCGTTCGTCCATTCAGCAGAGATGAATCGCCATGAATTCCGCAGACACGCAAGAACCAAAGTCCTTCAACCACACTGACATGTGGACCGCATTCGGAACGACCATGTCTGGTGCATTGGAAACAGACCCCCGCGCCGTAGTTGTGCTGGCCGACATCGGAGCCCACCTCTTCAAAGCGGCCGCGATCGCAGATCCCAACCGCGTGATCAACGTAGGGATCAGGGAACAGCTGATGATGGGGGTAGCCGGCGGGCTCGCCATGTGTGGCATGCGACCCGTGGTACACACAGTCGCCGCCTTTCTCGTCGAGCGGCCTCTTGAACAAATAAAGCTGAACTTCGCCCAGCAAGATGTCGGCGCAGTCCTGGTCAGTTGGGGAGCCTCCTACGACTTGTCGGAGTTCGCCTTCTCCCATTTCACCCCGGGCGATATCACCGTCATCGATTCGATGCCCAACTGGACAGTTCACGTGCCAGGCCATCCACAGGAGGCCGCCGATCTTCTCCTCGAATCGCTACCAGGCGATGGACGGGTCTACCTACGGCTGTCGAGTCAGGTCAACCGTTACCCCCATGCGGTCCGAGGGACATCGTTCACACCTATCAAGTACGGCACCCGCGGAGTCGTCCTCGCAGTCGGGCCCTGTTTAGATGCGGTGCTGTCGGCAACCTCCATGCTCGACGTAACCATCCTCTACGCGGCGACGATTCGCCCCTTCGACGCCACGGGCCTGTGTGCCGCGGTGCAAGCCGTGAACCGTCCGAACGTCGTGTTGGTCGAGCCCTATCTGGCAGGCACCTCGGCGCACCAAGTCTCGTCCAGTCTCGTCAGCCATCCCCATCGGCTGCTCTCCCTGGGCGTTCGACGTGAGATGGAAGATCGCCACTACGGAACCCCCGACGACCACGACCACATTCACGGACTTGACGCCCGTTCCCTGAGTAATTCGATCAATTCCTTCCTCGGCTGAGCACGACCCGCGAGAGAAAGGAATCGGGATGAAGGAATCAACCATGGCACAGACGCAAGCAAGGTTTGATCGGGTGCGATGGGAACCCGGCGTATACGCAATCGTCGGTGCCACCGGAATTGGAAAGAGCGCCGAAGCGAGCAAGTTGGCATTGAGTCACTCGGCTCCGATTGTTGTTGCCGACCGTATCCAGTGTTACTCCGATCTCCTGGTCACCAGTGGTCGAGCGTTCGACGCGAAAGTGGAAGGGCTCAACCGCGTTTGGCTCGACAACCGGACCATACATCAGGGCAACTTCGATCCGGACGAGGCCTTTGACCGGCTGATAAAAGTACTGACCTCGTACGTTGATCGCGGCGAAGCGGTGGTAATGGAGGGCGGTTCGATATCGCTCATTCTTCGATTCGCGCAAACGATATCCAACCTACCGTTCCCAGCTGTCGTGAATGTTATGCCTATTCCTGATAGGCAACACTACTTTGCCCAGCAGTGCGCAAGGGCACGACAAATGTTACGGGGAGATTCAACGGGCAGGAATTTACTCACCGAACTGGCGGAAGCGTGGGTTCTAGGCGATCAGCACAACTTCATAGCCTCGGTTGCGGGTCTGGACTGTGTACTCGACTGGTGCGCCACGCATTCCGTAACACCAGAGGAGTTGGCCAACCGAGACCTCACCACGGAGGTGCTCGACGAACTGGCGGCATCAATGGGTGGCCGGTATGTCGAGCACGGCGTCCTTCAGCAGGAAATATTTTTAAGAACCTTCGGTGCCCCAGGTGTGACCGCCAGATGAGCGGGATCTGGCACACCGACGACGTGCACCTGACATCCGCCGGGGCTGATTTCGGAAACTGCATCCATGCGAAACCGTCCGTCGTTGTCGTGCCACGGACCGTGGCCGACGTGCAGGAAGCCCTGCGCTACACCGCGGCGCGGAACCTATCGCTCGCGGTGCGCGGATCCGGACACTCGACTTACGGGCAATGCCAGGCAGATGGCGGAGTCGTGCTGGACATGAAAAGGTTCAACACCGTCCACGACGTTCGATCGGGGCAGGCCACGATCGATGCGGGTGTGCGATGGAGCGACGTGGTCGCTGCCACGCTCAGCCGCCAGCAAGCCCCTCCGGTACTCACCGACTATCTCGGGACCACCGTCGGCGGAACGCTTTCGGTCGGAGGCTTCGGGGGATCGAGTCACGGCTTTGGCTTGCAAACCGACAACGTGGACTCTCTTGCTGTAGTTACCGGATCGGGAGATTTTCGGGAATGCTCCGCCGTATCGAACAGTGAACTTTTCGACGCCGTGCGCGGCGGCCTCGGTCAATTCGGCGTAATCGTCAACGCGACAATCCGTCTGACCGCTGCTCACGAGTCGGTTCGACAGTACAAATTGCAGTATTCCAACCTCGGCGTATTCCTTGGCGACCAACTCCGCGCCATGTCCAACAGACTATTCGACCATGTACAAGGACGAATTCGTGTCGATGCCGACGGCCACTTACGTTATCGACTGGACCTAGCCAAGTACTTCACCCCACCACGAAGGCCAGACGACGATGCGCTGTTGTCATCGCTCCAATACGATTCGTGCGCCGAATACAACTCGGACGTAGATTATGGTGACTTTATCAACCGTATGGCGGATCAGGAGCTTGATCTTCGGCACACAGGTGAGTGGTTCTATCCACATCCATGGGCCAGCCTGCTGATCCCGGCAGACAAGATCGAGCAGTTCATCGAAACTACCAGCTCCTCATTGACGGATGACCTAGGAAACTCCGGGCTGATCATGGTTTACCCGATTCCAACAACACCGATCACCGCACCGTTCATTCCGATTCCTCACTGCGACACATTCTTCATGTTGGCCGTACTTCGAACAGCATCCCCAGGGGCCGAAGCCCGAATGATTGCCAGCAACCGCCTGCTCTATGAACAGGCTCGGGATGTAGGCGGGGTGGCCTACGCAGTCAATGCTGTCCCCATGTCACCGGGAGATTGGTGTACGCACTTCGGTTCGCGATGGCAGGCCATCGCACGGGCTAAGCGTCGCTTCGACCCATACAGGATCCTCGCCCCTGGATACAGAATGTCATTCGACTGATGAACCTTCGACCAATGCCCGCGACTACGGTCTCGGCACAGGCCCGCCCGACCCCCAAGAGCGTCACGGTCTTCTGCGGAGCTATGCCAGGGCGCGGGACCAAATATGGACAGCTCGCAGAGGGGATGGGGCGTGCGATTGCTAGATCGAAGCTGCGCCTCGTTTATGGTGGCGCCCGAGTCGGCCTCATGGGCACCCTCGCGAACGCGGCCTTGGACTCCGGCGGAACCGTCGTTGGCGTGATCCCTGAGAGCTTCACTGCGATACCCGAGGCTGCGCATCATGGACTGACAGAACTACACGTCGTCCATGACATGCACCAACGCAAAGCTCTCATGGCCGAACTCGGTGACGCATTCATTGCCCTCCCCGGCGGTGTCGGAACCGCAGAAGAGTTCTTCGAGGTCCTTACGTGGTCACACCTGGGGCTTCACAATAAACCCTGTGTACTGCTGAACGACAACGAGTATTACCGCCCCTTGCTCTCCTACATCGAGCACGCTGCCGTCGAAGGATTTATCACCCCCGCAACCCGGTCTCGCGTAATCGTCTGCAAAGACATCGAGGGGGCTATCGCGGCCATTCGCTCACCCTAATTAGTGGGACTTCTGCCTGGCCGGTAGATCTGCTCCGTCCTCGGTGCATTCTATATCGCTCACGTTCCACCCAGTTCGTCCGTATACGAAATTTGGAGGCACGTCGATGTCTGTACGAAAATTTCACCTAGGCTGGTTTGTCGGTTTCTTTGCTAACGATTTCACCGGCGACTTCTCGCCGCCTGAAGAGCCATGGGATGGCCGATTCTATGTCGAGATGGCGAAGTCGCTAGAGCGCGCAGGATTCGACTACATGATGTTCGAGGACACGGTGTCGGTACCCGATGCATACGGGCGATCCTTCGATGCGTACCTGAAACACGCCCTGTGGGTGCCGAAACACGACCCAGTGCCGTTGGCGTCGGTGATCGCGGCCGCGACCGACCGCATAGGCGTAATCGCTACGATGTCGACGGCCTTCTATCCCCCATACATGCTGGCACGCACTGTCTCTACGGTCGACCACATCGCTGGTGGGCGCTTTGGATGGAACATCGTCACCACCGGTCAAGATCAGGCCGCGCGCAACTTCGGCATGGATCGTCTGCTGCCGCACGACAAGCGCTACGAGGTAGCACATGAGTACGTCGACCTTGTCCGAGATCTATGGAATTCCTGGGATCGAGACAACATCGTCCGTGACCGCGAGTCAGGGACTTATGTTGCGCCCGGCACTGTTCGGGCAGTGAACCACACTGGGGAGCATTTCCGTTCGGCGGGTCCGCTCAACACGGTGCACCCACCCAATGGGCAACCAGTTTTCGTCCAAGCTGGCGGATCCCCCAAGGGCCGCGACTTCGCCGCGAAGTACGCCGACTCGATTGTTGCCAACGTCAACACCGTGGAGACGATGCGGGAGTTTCGTGACGATGTCCGTAACCGGGCGCAGGCACACGGTCGAGACCCTGACGACATCAAGGTTCTCTTCATCGCGATGCCAGTACTCGGTGCCACTATGGATGAGGCTCAGGCCGCGAATAAACGGAGAATGACCAGCGACCGGGCCATCGAAAACATTCTTTTGCAACTGTCTTTCGTCACCGACATCGACTTCTCTCAGTTTCCGCTCGACGAAGTACCTCCGCAAGACTTGACAACCAATGGCGAGCAGTCATCACTGGAGAGCTTCCTGCAGCACGGTAGCGGTAAAACTCTGCGCGAGCTGACCATTGATTACCTCGCTCCGTCTATCGAACTGGTGGGGACGCCTGATCACGTAGCGGAGCGCATGGGGGAGATCGTCGACGAGGTAGGCGGTGACGGATTCTTGATTTATACCGGGTCGAACTCGCTCACCCGCCGATTCATCGCTGAGATTACCGACGGCCTCGTGCCAGCTTTACAACGAATTGGGCGAACGCGGGTGGGATATTCGTCGGTGTATCTACGTGACAACCTTCGTGAGTTCTAGTTTTGGTGCTCGTTCGCGCCATCTCCCGAGGCCATCCCATGATCAGAAACGCTCCTGGTGGTGCCGGGCTCGTGATCATCGAGCTGCACGTCCCCTATCGAACAGCAATTTAAGTGACAGGAATTTGTGGTGACTGTGGATTACTCTATTCGGGGGCTCGCTCCCAGTGAGGCGCTCTACGTCGACTTGGGAGTTTTCATCGGGTATTCGGTGCGGGCTCGCGGCGATTTGAACATATCGGGGCTCTCGGCGGCATTTGCGACATTGCGACGCTCGTATCCTGTGTTGGCTGCGCACGTGGAGACGATCGATGGAGACCATATGATCGTCAAACCATCCGGTCCGCTGCCCGGCCTCAGCGTGCACACAGGGGATCCCGGTCAGCCGCTGAGCGGGGTGAACCTCAGTGCGGGCCGCGCCCTTTCCGGGCTACACGTCGTCGGCGATTCCGCCTGCGCGAGTGTGACTTTACTAACCCACCACTGCATAGCCGACGGTCGCCATTCTGTAGATTTGCTCAGCGATCTGTGGTCTTTCTACACCGACATTGTGGAAGGAAAGACCCCTGACGCGGTTGTTCATGGCTATCCCGAGTCGCTGGAAAAGCTGTTCTCCGAGAGAGGAATCGACACACCCGATGTCGGCAATGACGAACCATTAGAGTCGGCATTAAACAGGCCGCCGACGGCTGGCTATACCGAGCCACATCGTGCGATGACCCAACTGCGTTGTCGTTTGAGCAGGCGAGTCACGACCGGGCTCATCGACTTCGGACGTCACCATGGAGTTACGGTAAACGGCCTAGTATCTGCCGCTATCATGCGGACCGAGTCAGATCTGAGAAGTGTTCGGCTCGCCGACATCGCCTACCATTTTATTGTGGACCTCAGGCCTCACGTCACACCTGCAGTGGATTCCACCGCGGGAACAAATATTGTCGGCTTCCCCGTCTATCGGGCTACGGCCGAGTCCGTAGAAATCGTGGATCTGGCTCGCAGTTTAAATGAGGAATTGCACATCGATCTCGCCGCCGGCCACCTCCAAAGTGAAGCCCTGACAGCCGCGAAGATGGCAGTGCTGTTGCCTGAACCCAACGAGGTTCGTTGCACCAATGGAGGCACGGTTCCACCATTGCGATCGCCCGCAGGACTCAAACTCGAGGACTGCCGGCCCGCGCCAGCTGGGTTTTCCTTTCCTGTTTACATCGTCCATGGGTATGGCGGTCGACTGAACATCGAGTTTGCTTTGCCGCACGGAGCTTCCCGCTACGACATCGGCCGAGGCCGGGAACGGATCAGAACGCTCGAATCCCACCTTCGTTCCGTGGCGTGATTGACCAGGCACCGGTTCCGTGAGGCCGCGCCACGCAAGGTCAGCGGATCAACCGTTATTCAGACAGTCCCGGTCTCGCAGACGAGGCTCAGCGAAATTCCGCAACGCTTCGGAGATGCGTGGGGCGTTGAGATCGGTGATCGTGGCGAGGTAGACGTTGGCGCGGTGTCCGCGGTGAGCGAGGACGGACAGGAGTTGGAGACTGCGGTTGCAGGTGAGGCGGAGGGTGTCTACGACGCCTTCGAGGGAGTCGATGACGAGGTATGCGGGGGTGAAGTCGTGGGTTGTGGCTTGACCGTTGTCGATCAGAGTTTTGCGTTGGGTTGTGAATCGCCAAACGGAATCCATGATGTCGACAGGGTCCGGGTCGGTGTCCGCGGTGGTCGAGAACGTGGGGGTTCTGGACGGGCCAGTGATCATCCATACGTGCGGAGAGTGGCCGCTGAGGGTGTCGGCGAGGGTGTGTGCGAGGTGCGTCGACGCCGCGGGATCGGCGTTCAGGAGGAGATGACCGTCGCGCTGGGGGTGCCACGTTTTGGTACCCCCAGCGTCGTGCACGTCGATGCGGACAGCGATGTCGGTGTCGGGGTCGTCCAGCTCTGTCAGCATCGTGACGGTTCCTTGTGTTCGAGTAGGGAGGTGGGTCGGCTACGAAGCAATCTGTGCCGTGGGGTTGGTGATGCGGGTGCGGAAGAGGTTGGTGAGCTCGTCCGCTCCGGTTCGACCGTTGTCGGCCATCGGTTCGTTCGCGTAGGAGTTGTGCGAATCGGTGGCGAGCGAGGTGGCGTAGTTGAGCACCTCGTCGAGCACGCGGCCTGGGGTGAGATTATCGGCCAGCCGGTTCAAAAGGGGGAACTCGTCGAGGGGGAGTGCGCGGAGGGTCTTGCGGACCGCGTTGTTGACCTGGCCCACGAGTTTGCCGAGATCGGCCGGTAGAGCCACATAGTTCTGGGCCGCGGCGTTGGTGGAGATCCGCGCTGCGGTGGTGCCGATCGCGATGTACTCGTTGATAGGCAGCTTGGACACCACGGTCCCGATCATCGAACTGAATTGGCTCGCGAAGCTGATGACTTGGGGTGTGAGGGTCGCCAGCAGTGCCGGAACGGCGAACATGTCACCGCGGTGGATTGCATCGGTGAGCTGCGAGACGGTGGTGGCCATCGGGGCGATGTCTGCCCCGGGGATGGTCATTTCTGCGACCTTTGCGCTCAGTGTTGAGACGTTGCCGGCGAGGTCGAGTGCGAGCTGCGGCACGGTGAGCATGTTGCCTGTGGTCACTGCGGTGTTCAGTTTGCCGAGCGTGTCGGTCAGGGGTTGGCCGTCGAGACCGAGAAGCGTGGTGACGACTCCGGCGACCGAAGACGCGGGATCGGTGGCGTCGATCTTCGATCCGAGTTGCCCGATGAACTGTGTGGCGATGGCGTCGTCGGGGGTGTTGCAGTACGTGTCGTCGGGATCGCACACGCTGGCGGTGACGTTGTTGAGAGCTCCGAATCCCTTGGGTCGCGCACCGACGAAGCCGTTGCCGGTGGTCTTGGTTCCGAGTTGAACGCCGGCGGTCGGGCTCTGGCCGGGGTCGGCCATCAGGCCCACGGCAAAGATGCGATCGGCGCTCACCGGGCCCTCGCCGTTTCCGATCTTGCTGGCTAGATCTCCCGCGGCGTCGGCCCCTTGGGAGAAGCCGGTCAGCCCGAACTTGGTGCTCGGGCATTCGGCTGCCTTCTCGGAGATGTGTTGCGATGCGCGATCGATCGCTTCCTTCTTACTGGTTCCGTAGGTCTGGGCCTTGTCGTTCACGATCGTCGCGACGTAGGGAACTGTGTATGTCTGCAGTTCCTGGGATGAGAACTCGGAGTCGAGTGGGTCCACGACGTTGCGGAGCATTCCGACCGGCACATTCGGATCGGCCTGCTCGTTGGTTTCCGTGGTGCCGGGTATGGCCACCAAGATGTTGTCCGGGCATGCCGGAGCACCGGCTTGCGGATCGGCAATGGCGGAGGGAATGACGACGATGCTGGCAGCGACGGCGAGCCCGACTGCGCTGACAACGATCCTCTTGCGTGTACGAGATGCGGTCATGATGTGCGTCCTTTGTAGGTGAGAGCGGGGTTGGTGCAGGTGGACTTCAGCTCGCCAAGGCGGACTCATGGTGTGATCGGGTGTAGAAGAACGTCCGCTTTCCCGGCGAGGGAGTGTTGCCGGTGCGTGCTGCTACTCCGTCGCGGACTCGCGCGACAGCGCGGCTCAAGCGCTGTCGAAGGGCTGCCGGTGAGCAGTTCTCCTCGACGGCGAGCGATGCGAGATCGGCACCTTCGGTGACGAGATATGCACGGATCAGAAGTGAGTGCTCGTCGGCAGTGATGGTCTTGGACTGCACTGCCCATGCAAGAACCGAATGCAATTCCCGTGCCGATACCTCCCCCGGATTGCTGGTCGTGCGGTCATCGGATCCGTCGGCAACCCGGTGGAGCTGGTCGGGTTCGGCCGGCGTTTCCACCGCAGATTCGCAGGTCTTGGTGATCAGACCCAGCGTCCGAAGCGAGAGTGCCCCGGCAATCCCAGTGCCGCCGGGACGGTGCGAAGCGATCACCTCGTAGAACGCGGCGATGGTACGCGAGGCACGTTCTTCGCGGCTGTGATCGGTTCCGTCCAGCCGCGCGTAGCGATGGATTCGGACCAGCTTGGGGAGCATCAACCGGACCAAAACTGTGCCGGCGAGGGCGCTGCCTGCACTGTGCTCGGTGAGCAGAAGGGACAGGGTGGCGTCACTGTCCTGAGCGGCAAGCTCAGCGATGTCGGCCACGGAGCGAGCGGACGACCATGCGGGGTGTCGATCGGCCCACGTGCGGACTTCGCGGCCTGCGAGAGCGTCGACACAGAGATTGGTCCACTCGGCGTTGATCGTCGTAAACAGCGATGTGCTGTATCCGAGTGGGGTGGAGGAATGCGAGGAAGGCTGCGGCGAGGTCACTGGGGCGCTCCTGATAGAGGCAACTGAAGTTCGATCGCCTCTGACACAAACAGCGCCTTATATCCGCTGAGCTGCGGATTCTTACTCGAAAAGGCGGAGCTGTTATACCCGCCGGGTCCGGCGGAACCAGAAAACGGCAGCGCCCCGCGTTCGACATAGACCGCTGTGACCTGCGGTTACACGGCGACGGTGATAACAGCCCGACGAATCGCAGCGGGGCGGTGAAAAAAAGTTCGAGAAATTTCCGGTCGCCTCTGTCACAGACCCGCCCGCGAAGGGATCTACCTGTTCTCAGAAGCCCGTACACGGCGGGCTACCGACAGGAGGACCCCGGATGGACGACCACGATCCGTCGGCCGCATTGCTCTCGGACACCGCTCGCGTGCACTCGGTGTCCGAAGAGATCCGCGGCCTCGCGGCGCAACTCGGCGACAATCCGCTCAGCGCAGAGATCGCCAGCCGCGTCCGCGAGGTCGTGCTCGGTGAGCCGGCCGAGCAGGCGCGGGCAGCGCTCGAACGGATGATGGCGACCCGGGGTCGAGGCGCTCTGCGATTGGTCGACGAGGGCTTCGTACCCGCCACGGTCGAGCCGTCTCGGCACGAGGAGATCTCATGAAGATCCATCTCCGTAAGAAGGGCTCGAACAAGCCGACAGAAGCTGCGCCGGCCACCGAGCTTCATCAGTGGGCCGGCAAGCAAGCGGTCGCGACCAAGGCGATGAAGTGGGGTCTGTTCGCGGCGATCGGCTCCGGAGTGGTGGCACTGGTTCTCGTCTTGGCCGGCGTCGGGTCCACGACGCCGATCCAGAGCAAGGCAAACCCTCAGACGGTCATCGACACAGCCCGCGAAGCAGCAGCGACCGACCTCGCGCAGGACTTCGTGTTGACGTGGTTGCAATCCAAGCGAGGAGACGAGAAAGCCCTCGCGCGCTTCGTCCGCACCGACGGCATGTCGCTTCCGGCTCAGGCGAGCTATACCGCGTCCGAACCTCGAATCGCGAGCGTGAAAGCAATCGACCCGCCGGCGCGAAATCAGGGTCCCACAGGATCGACATCGCAAGGAGGACCGCTACAGGCGGCCGGCCAGAACTACGCGATCGTTGTGTCGGTCTCGGTGGTTCCGATCGGGGCAGACCCGGCGACGAAGCCGGAACGTCGATACTTCTCGGTCCCTGTCGTGTTCGTGGGAGACGACGCGCGGGCTGCAGCAGTCCCTGCTGCTGTGGCGGCCCCGGCAACCGGCGGTGACCTCACACTCGGCTACCGATTCCGAGTCGGCCTCGATCACTCGCTCACCCAGTCGATCAGCCAGTTCCTCTCGGCAATGGTTGCCGGTGCCGGAGAAATTTCTCGCTACACCTCACCCGGCACACCGATCCGTGCCGTCACCCCCGCGCCGTACACCAGTGTCCAGATCACCGACCTCGTCTCGGACACCGACTTCTCGGCGGGTGCGTCCGGATCCCCGGCAGATGGTGCGACGGTACGGGTGCTCGCCACCGCGACCGTCACAGCCACGGACCGAGCGCAGACCTCGACCGTGCAATACCCGCTGACAGCGATCGCCCGGGGTGGCCGGTGGGAAGTATCCGCGCTCGACCCGATGCCGTTGCTCGCGAACTCGACCGGACTCAGCGCAGCAACCCCAACCATTGCGGTGCCGACCTCGACTGGTGCCAGCACTACCTCCTCCGTTCCCGCAGCGCCCGTTCAACCGAACTGACGCTCTGCTCCCCCTATCCGAAAGGTACGAACAATGACCATTACCTCGATCCTGGCCGATCCGTCGTCGACCGTCGTCGCCGAAGGAATCATCGAATGGGCCAACAACAAAGGTGCGGAGGTGCAGGGCCTCATCCGCACTCTCGTGGGCGTCGGCGTCGCCGGGTTCATCGCCGCGATTGCTTTCAAAAGTCACTTCGCCATTGCCAAAACACTGGTGGCGATCGTGGTCGGCGGGGCACTGATCTGGGTGATGTGGAACATCACCGCCGTCAAAGACAGTGTCGGCGACGAGCTTCCCGGCTCCGCCTCGCCACAAAGCAGCGAGGTCGTCGTGGTGCCCGATCCGATCGCGGCGTTCATCTGACACTGCTCGGCCAACTCACGAACACCTCGATTCAACGACCCCCGCAGGAGTGTGACCGACCATGACCGAACAGCAGGCCTCCTCGCGGAGCGTGGTCAAGATGTTCACCAAAGCGCGCAATTTTCCGCAGCTGATCGGCAAAGCGCCAGACGGCCGAAAGATCCCCGGTGGCCCCTACACCCTGACCCAGTTCGTCGGCGCGGGTATTGCAGGCGGACTGCTGTGGCTGACCCAGTCGCTGTGGGCGCAGGGCAGTGTCATCACCAACGGTGTCATCTTCCTCGGTGTCACCGGCGGCACCCTGTGGGCGTTGGGGAGGCTGCCGCAGGGAGCACGGAATCCGATCTCAGTAGTCCGGGGTGTCGGGCGCGCGGCTACCGGGGCGATGTCACCGTCGAGGATCAATGGCGAGCCGATCCGGATCAAACGCCCTCACGCGGTACTGGGGTCGGTGATCATCCTCGACACCCCGCCAAGCCACGACGCTGCTATCAGTGAACCAGCAGTCATCAGAGCATCCAGCGATCGAGTAGAGAACGCCGCGGCACCGGTGGAGCTCGACGACAACGCAGCGCCGGCCGCACCAGCATTCAGACCTCTGACCCAACCGCGGCCGGAGCGAAAGATCGCACCAGCGCCAGCCCGGCCGCGATCGGACGGCGAACGCCAGCGCTCGCAGAGTCCAGCCCTGGCCGAAGCGTTCGGCGTCGCCAACCTGGCACCGGCGAGCAGCGTTCAGCAGCTGCTTGCCATGGCTGCAGCGGCCCCCACCCCGACCCGAGAGAAGGCGTAATGCAACAACCGAACCGGCTCGTCACCTCGAACTTGCGCTGGACCCGCTCCGGAGTCGTCTGGGCGGACTACGTCCTGACCGGAATCCCGTACGGGTACCGGCCGATCGAAGACCGACAGACCGCGCGGGCGATGCACAAGATGTTGCTGCGCGCTCTTCCTGGCGAATCTCTCCTGCTCAGTGTCGCGGTCAGTCTGGACCCAATGACCATCGTCGAGCGCATGGAACGGGGTGTCGATCTCGATCTCCATCCCGCGTGGGCAGACGAATGCGACGCCACGATCGACCGCCTGGAGGAGATCCGACCCGGCCAGCGAATCTACTGGCTGTCCATCCCCCTGGCCAACCACGGCTTCGGTGACACCGTCAAGGCCGCAACGTCCGCCGCATGGTCCTCGGTGGCCGATCTGCTGGGGATGCCGCCCTCGTCGATTCCCGTCGAGGAGAGAGAACGCCGCGCAGCTCAGGCCGCGCAGATCGCCGCGGCCATCCCTGCCTTCTACGATGCGACCCCCGCAACCCCCTCCCAGATGGTGTGGCTGCACCAACATGCTCTGCAGCGCGGCCTCGGCCTCGATACCGACATGCCCACCGCTCTAGATCATCCGGCAGGCACTGCTCGAGGATCCTTCACTGCCGCGCGGCTCGACGAAGGGGCTCAAAGCGATCGCCCCGAATCGGGCTGGCGGGCCAAGGCGCCGACCTTGTCGCGTGTGCTCAAAGTCGACCAGCCGTGGGAGGTAACGCCACCGCCGGCCAGCTATCAGTGCTTCCTGGTGCTCGCCGCCACTCCTTCGGGCGGCACGCTGTTTCCAGGCTCGGAGTACCTGACCCTCGCGGACAACCTGGGCGGCGTCGATGTCGACTGGGCAATTCGGTTCAAGAACTCCGCTGCATCGGAGGTTCTGAAGAAGAACCGCCGCGCCTTGGTGCAGATGAACGATCAATACACCCAGCGAGAAGACGAATTGAGCACCGGCAGCGTCCTCGACGACGCTGCCGTCGCCCTCGCGGAATACAACGCGCTTCTGGAGGCGGACGCAATGGAGATGGAAGTGCAATCCACCACCGTCTTCTGTGTCGCCGCCGCGGACGAAGAGACGGCCATCGCATATCAGCGCGAGCTGGCGAAGGAGTTCGAGGGTTCGACCTACAGGTTGCAGTCACCGATCGGATTCCAGGAGGAGCTGTTCTGGGCAATGACACCCGGCGTGCCGACGCCGGCGATCTGCAACGAGTTCGCGCAGATCACCACATCCGAACATTTCGCCGCGTACGTACCGGTCACCCGCAACGATCTCGGCGACGGAGACGGCCCGCTGATCGCACTCAACATTTCCTCGGCCCGCACTGGCGTCGTGCACCACGACATCGCCAAGAAAGCGTCACGTGACGTTTCGGGTTCGGTGGGAGTGTGTGGCAACTTGGGATCAGGCAAGTCCGGCTACTTGAAAACAACCGGTAACCAGGTCGTCGACCGCGGCGGCCAAGTCATCGTGGTCGACCGGACCCCTCTGGGCGAATACGCACTGTGGGCCGAAGCGATCACCGACGCGGTGGTCGTCGATACCGCAGCACCGGACGTCACGATGGACCCTCTTCGGCTGTTCTCGCCCGCACGAGGAGGGGAAGTTGCGGTGTCTATTCTGTTGCCGCTGTTGCAACTTCAGCCCGACGACCGTTTGGGGGTACTGCTGTCTCAAGTGCTCGAGCCGGAATACCGCGCTCGCTTCGGCAATTTCACTACCCCAGGCCTGGTTTCGCACCTCGAGAAGGACTGCACCCTCGACGGAGCTGCCGAGCTTGCCGGAAAGTTGAAGGTCTACGCGACCAAATCCTATGCAGCAGCGCTGTTTCGGCCGGACCTAGAGCCGTTCAATCCACGCGCAGGAGCCATCGTCTTCCGCACTCACACACTGGAATTGCCCTCGGAGCGAGAAGTGGAGAACGAGCATCTGTTCAAGCAGATGTCGCTCCAGAAGCGGGTAGGGCGAATGATGTACACCCTCATCGCGCAGATCGCCCGCGGCATTTGCTTCGCGGACCCCAACACCCTCGCGGTCTTCCTGCTCGACGAATGCCATCACCTGACGCGCTCGAGCGAAGGTGTCGAGATCATCATCGACTTCATTCGAGACGGCCGCAAACACGACGCCGCGGTGATGCTCGGATCGCACGACCCCGAAGCAGACTTCGGCTCCGAGACGCTGCGAGGGCTCATCCCCACCCGGCTCGTGTTCCGGCAGACGGATCGACGACTAGCGCAAAAATCGTTGAAGTGGCTCGGCGTCGGGGAAGACGATCTCGGACTGCTCAAAGAGCTGATGGAGAACACATCGCCCGTCGAAGGCAAAGACGGATACGTCGCACCGCATCGCCGCGGAGAGGGCTACATGCGCGATCCCGCCGGCAACGTCGGCCGCATCAAGGTCTTACTTCCGGCATCGGAAGCGAGATACCAAGCGGCGAGTACGACTCCGAAAGAATCGACTACCGAGCGCGCTGCGGAGTTGGCGACATGGTGATGTCGAAACGAGTTGTGCGCCGGCCAGGTTCGATTGGCGGCGGCGTCAAGATGGTTCTCGAGCTCGTGCTGTGGTCGTGGATCCCGCGGTCGTGGTGCAGTGTTCTCGCTCGCTTCCTCGGCCCTGTCTTCAAGTGGGTAGTGGCATCTCGAATCCGCCGCGCGATCGTCACAGGTGTCGCTGTCTGGCACATGATCGGTCTGCTGGCGATCGCCCTGGCGTCACCGGCTCATGCCGACCCGGGTGAAACCCTGCCCACCAACAGCACATTCAGCTGGATGGAAGTCCGTGACTCTCACGGAATTCTGGTCTGGGACTACTTCATGTCCATCGACGAAGGCTCGGTCGGGCACCCGATGTACACCGTGTTCTCCACCTTCATCATGCTCGAGTACGAGGTGTACCGCGGGGTGACCGGCTTCGCGATTTGGTTCGTCACCTACGCCTTGCGGTTCGAGTGGCTCGAATTGTTGACTGCGCCGTTCCGTTCGATCGGCGATGCCATGCAAACGGTCACCGATCAGTTCCAGCTCACGGGCCTTCTTCTCACCGCTGCTGCAGGCATCGGAGCGTGGTGGGTCATTCGCGGACGGTGGACGACGGGAGTGTACGAACTCCTGATGGCAGCAGCGATCGCCGCTGCGGCAGTGGGGATCCTGTCCAATCCAGTCGAACGGGTCGCAGGACAAAACGGCCTGATCATGCAGGCGCGCGACGCCGGCGTGCAGCTTGCGGCAGGCCTGGCCAACAAGGGAGACACGACGTCGAGTTCCGACGAACTCATCGACCAGATCTCGGAACAGATGGCCGACACGTTCATCAGGCAACCCACCCAACTGCTGAACTTCGGCCGAGTCATCGACGGCTCGCCCGACGGAGAACGTTGCACTCAAGCCTGGGACGCCGGCCACGAAAAAGCAGACGGCAACACACGAGACACCCTCAAAGACAACATCAAAGGCTGCGGCGGCGAAGGCGCAAAACAGATGAAGGACTTCGCCGATCACCCCGGACCGGGACAGGTCGGGTCCGGGGTCGCGATGCTACTGGCCGGTGTCATCCTGCTCGGATTCGCCACAATTCTGGCGTTCACCCTCATCCTCGCGGTACTCACCGCCCTCGCATCGGCCGTCAAGGGAATTGTGGTGACCGTCGTTGGAATTCTGCCCGGATCCGGCCGCGGAGCATTGTGGAAAGCCCTCGCCGCGGTGCTGATGTCGATGGTCATCGTTATCTTCGCGGTGGTGTTCCTCGTCGGATACATGATCGTGATCGGACAGTTGTTCAGAGGAGACGGCGACTCTCCGCTGATGATGAAATTCATCCTGACCGACATCGTTCTGATCGCGGGCATCATTCTCTACCGCCGCGCAGTGAAAGGACTACGCAAAGCTTCCGACGCCCTCGCACGCAAGCTCGGAAGCAGACCAGGAGCCGCGCCCACCGCGATATCGACCAAGACACCGACCAGCCCCCTCGCCCAAGCTGCCTACGCCGGACAAGTGGCCCGCCAGGCCTATCAAGGTGGAAAGGGACTGGCCAAGACAGCCAGCCATGCAACGGCCCGAACCGCCAAGGCGAGTAAAGCTCTCGTCGACGGGACGGCAGCCGCCAGCAGCGCAGCCACACTTGGAACTGCTGCCGTGGTCTACTCGGCCGGGAAGATTGCAACCGCGGGCGTCAAGAAGGTCGTCGGTCGACGGAGCGACGCCAAAGCTACCCAGGCGGCCACCGACACCACCAATGCTTCCGAAACCCACCCCAGCCTTCGCAAACCGATCAACATCGACCTTCCCCCGACGCAGTCGGTCGTCGGCTCCGGTCACTCCCACACTCCGGTCTCCAGCCCCGTCGGAGACCGATCGGCGGTCCGCTCTCACGGCGACAAGACAACGAACGCACCCGGTATCAAGCGGCCGGTGGCCACCGCTCCCGCACTGTCGACTCCAGGAAACCGAGAAGTTCGGGCCAGCCGCGCCACGGTGACCGGCCCTGGAGGCGGACGATTCCGTGAGTACTCCACCGATGAGGGCTCGCCGCTTCTGCTTCCCGACCGGTCCACGCGGCCGTCGAGTGCTCCGCGTCGTGCCCGACCGACCGTCCAACCAGGTGCCACCACGAATCCGACGGAAATCCTCCATCGAGCTGCGTCAGGCGCACGGCGATGACCTTGGTGGCCCCGCCTGAGACAGCGGTGTCGCCGAACTCGAAAGCGCCACGTCGATGGTGGAAACTCGCCCTGGCGGTCGGTATCGCCGCTCTCGGTGTACTCGTCGTCATTCCATTGATGGTCGTCGTACTCGTCACATCGTCAGGTTCCAGCGGTTGTGCCCCCACGGTCTCGTCCGGTACCGGTGGTGATGATGCATCGCCGTTGACCCCGTCCGGTCCCATCGGCAAGCCGACCCGCGATGGCACGACCACGATGACGTCCCCCTTCGGGCAGCGGTGGGGCACGATGCACCAAGGCGTCGACTTCGCGGGCCCGATCGGCACCCCGATCTACGCAGCCCTCGACGGCACTGTGGTCAAAGCCGGACCCGCTCAAGGCTTCGGAATGTGGATCGTCCTCGACTCGATCGTCGACGGAAAACCGGTCTCCACCGTGTACGGGCACATGTATCCCAACGGCGTCCTCGTCAAGGAGGGACAACAGGTCAAGGTCGGCGACCACATCGCCGACATCGGCAACGCCGGCGGCTCCACCGGACCACATCTGCACTTCGAGTACTGGGAAGGCGGCCGTTTACAGGGCGGAACCGCTATCGACCCGATGAGCAAACTCGGTCAGGCGGGAAGCCCCCAATCGTCCGGCGCTGATTCACCGACCGGCGCCGGTACCGCTGTCGATTGTGGCTTCGGCACGGCCGGCGGAGATCTCCGAACCGGATCCGTGCCGCCGGAGTTCGAGCCGTGGATCCGCAAAGCAGGAGCCGTGTGCCCAGGCGTGGGTGCTCCCCTGATCGCATCCCAACTCTCCGCCGAGAACGGTTT
The DNA here is from genome assembly GCF_002258575.1 of Rhodococcus sp. 05-2254-5. Classification (NCBI taxonomy): domain Bacteria; kingdom Bacillati; phylum Actinomycetota; class Actinomycetes; order Mycobacteriales; family Nocardiaceae; genus Rhodococcus; species Rhodococcus sp. 05-2254-5. Next base: position 100,451 of record NZ_NOZG01000001.1, read on the forward strand.
CCGCTACGGCCCGTCCGCTCCGGTATCGAGCACCGGAGCGTTGGGGCCCGCACAATTCATGCCGGGAACCTGGGCAACGTGGGGCAAGGATTACGACGGAGACGGGCGAGCCGACCCGAACTCCATCGGAGATGCAGTGATCTCACAAGCCCACTTCATGTGCGCCATCAACGGAGATATCACCGCAGCCATCGCCGCGAGAAAAGTGAAGGGCGACCCAACTGCACTGACGATTGCCGCCTACAACGCGGGCCCCGCCGCGGTGCTCGCAGCCGGTGGAATGCCATCCGGCGGTGACTACACCACACAAACACAGCCCTATGTGGCGAAGATTCTGGCCGGCCAAGCGCAGTACACATCCGAAGGTTCCACAGGCCGGTTCGTGCCGACCGGAGCTGACGGAGACAATGTCGTCGAGGCTGCACGCCAGTACCTCGGAACCCCCTACGTCTGGGGCGGCGGAGATATCAACGGCCCCTCCCGAGGAGGATTCGACTGCTCAGGACTGACCAGTTTCGCCTACTTCGCGGGCAAGCACATCACCCTGCCCCGCACATCCGAGGCCCAATGGGGAGTGGGTTCGGAGATCCCGATCGATCAAGCGATGCCCGGTGATCTCGTCTTCGGATCGTTCGAGGCGAACGGCCCTGGGCACGTCGGTATCTACATCGGCGGCGGTCAGATGATCCACGCCCCCACCACCGGAGACGTCGTCAAACAAGCTCCACTCATGGCTGGAATGAAAGCCCGGAGGATCTGATGTCCCTTGCCGGCCGACGTCTTATAGCCGTCCTCCTCGTCGTTGTAGCCGTGGTGACCATCGCCTGGTCCTGCAGCTCACCCGCCACCGATGAGCCGGAATCGGCACCGGAGACAACGAGCGCGCCAACCGCGCCGTCGCTACCCGAAATCAACACACAGCCAACCGAGACAACCGCTGTACCCGCTCCGATCAGCAGCGCCGCCACAGACGCGGAGACCGCAATCCGTCAAGCACTGACGACCGCCTTCACCTGGTACCCCAGCACCGACACGAGCTCGACCGACGCGTTTCTACGCGCCCGCCGATGGTTCACCGACAACCTCGCTGCAAAACTCTCCACCCCTGCAACGACCGAGCGAGGCCCCGGTGCCCAGTGGGAACAGTGGAAGAAAGAAGACGCCGAAATCACCGCAACCGTCTCGATCGGCTGCTCCGGATGCCCGGCAGATACCGCCGAGCGCATCTATCGAGTCGCGGAGATAACGCAATCGGCCGTCACCTCGGATGCCACGGTCCCCGTCGACTCCACCACGACCGTGTGGGTATCGGCAGTGCCGACCGCAGCCGGGTGGAGTGTGGACACTCTCGATTTCTGACCCTCGCCGCACATGACCCGGAGAGGGTCGCCGGCCACTGAACCGATCGCCCTGTACAGGCAACATGGAACGCACTATTTCCCGTGATCGGTGCCGCCGTTCATAGCCCTGTCGCGCTACGTGACAACCGGCTTCCGTCGGCCCTTAGCTCGCGGATCCGCGAGGAGGAGCCCCACCCCAGGCCGGTCGGGGTGGCTTGCGTATACCGAATCTCGTGGCAGTCACGCCGACGCTGGGGTTGGCGGATGGACGTTGCCCGAGGGTGCGTAAGAGAGGAATCGAACCGCATCCGATGAGCAGTTGATGAGGCGCCGATGCTGCCGCGAATTGGTGGTTATATGCCCCGGATGTGGGAAGGTCGCTGCAAGCCTTACTCGCTTCGCATCGCCGTTTGCAGCGTACCCCCCATGTCAAGGGGTGTCGAGCGCACATAGCTGTTCCCGCGACGGTCAGTCGCAACACGGAACGCGACTTGCCCGTCCCCAATCGCACCCTCACCGATAGAGCACTGGTGACCGATCGGTGCGCCACTGATGGGGCCATGAACGCATGCGCTGCAGCGCGAGATGAAAGGTTGTCGGAAAAAGATTCACCGCGGCTGTCACAGAAGTCGACGCACCTGGATCTACCTGTTCTCGAGAAGGCACGACGAGACAGGGAGTCCCCATGAGCGCACCGACACGACTACACGTAGCGAGGGCACGTTCGAGGAGCAGTCGATCTACGGCCGGCCCCCTGAGTCCTGTCATCGATCGAGGAGCGCTGCCGAACTTCGCTCGGATCGAGACCCTCAGGCTCGACGATCCCACCAACCGGATCGTGACCCTCGCAACCACCGACGAGGTCTGGTCGCTCGTCGTCGAGTGGAATTCGAGCAACCTGCTCGTCGACACCGAAGACGAACGATTGATCAGACTTGTCGATGCGGCTCTCCGCGCTGCGCACTGCCAGCCTCACGCCGCGTGCCGTTTCACCCTCGACTACAACCCGACCCATCTCAACAACGAAGTCGGCCGACGCAGCGTGGCCTTGACCGCAACGATGCGCCCAACTTCCGGTGACGGGATCCTGATCACGATCACCCGGGATGCATGATGTGCGCGCTACCCAACCCGACTCAGGCACCCCTCGACGGATACCGGTCGCTACGTGATGCACCCTCGCTCGACCCCCAGAACAATCCGTGGATCCGCAACTGTGTGCTCTACGTTGCCGGTGGAGTCGTGTCGGCAGCACTGGGCCCGATCCTGAACCTCGACACAGCGATCGCATGGGGTGGAGCAGCACTCGGCGTCGGCGCGGGCGCGGCCGTCAGCTACAACGGCTATCGCGCCACGATCCGAGCCGAAGAGACCGATCGTGCGATCGAGCAGCTCTGCCGGCTGACCGCGTCACCGCCGACCCGTGATGTCCTGACGGCGACTCGGTGGAGCGGCCAGTGGCCCGGCCGTCCGGGCAGAATCACCGTCCGCTACCAGTCGGCCGCGCTCCTTCTCGACGAACAGTGGGAGCCCCGCGTCGTCGAATTGCTCTCCCAGCAGAGCTGGGGCCGGTACCGGATCCAGAAGCACAACACACGCAAACGCCGTCTCGTTCTCGTCCCGGACACACGGTCCGTCTCCGAGACGCATGTCTCGCCCGAACTCGTCAAAGCCACGCGCACGATTCTCGCGCTGCTAGGGCCGACCGGAAAGATCACCAGACACGAGACGGACCCGAGCACCGGGGATCTTGTAGCTGTCGAAGCCACCCATGAGGTCGGACATCGACTCGAGTCCGAGGGCTATCGGGCCCGAGTACAACGAGTAGTGAGCGTCAATCTGCCCGGTCGGTGGCGTGCTCGCTGGAACCTCGAAACGGACTGGGTGCGTTTCGAGGTGCGCCCGACCTTTCCGAAGAAGCTCTACAACCCGGCCGGCCTCGGCGACGCGGAATCCACGACCGATCTCGGCGACCTCGCGCACTCCGACTACGACTCGGTCGCGATTTCGTACGGCGAGGACGAGGACGGCAACCCCATGGTGTGGCGGCCGGCGATCGACCCACACTTCATGCTCGTCGGTGCATCCGGAACCGGAAAGACCGTCACCGCACACACCCTGCTGACACAGCTCACCGCGCACGGTTGGCCGGTATGGGTCGTCGACGGAAAAGGGGTCGAGTTCTTGGGCTTCCAGGACTGGCCGAATGTACAGATCGTCGCCAGCCACATGGAGCACCAGGTCGCGGTCATCTATCGGTTCTGGAATCTCATGGAAACCCGGTACTCGCTGATCGTCAACGGAGAAGCTACCGAGGCCGACTTTGAGCCCGTCGTTCTGTTCATCGACGAGTACGCCGACTTCCGAGGCAACCTGCTCAACTGGTACTCGAGCATCAAAGGTAAGGGTGATCCCACCAAGCCGAAGACCCTCCAGGAAGTGGCGTCGATCGGACGAAAAGGCCGCACAGCGAAGTGCCACATGGTGCTGGGAACGCAGCGACCCGATGCCGAGTACTTCGGCGGCGACATGCGAGACAACTTTCGCCAGCGCGTATCGATGGGCCGTCTGAGTCCGCAGGGCGCGTTGATGATGTGGGAATCGGCAACCACTGGAGTCGGTATCCCGCGCGGATGTCGTGGGCGGGCGACCAGTGTCAACGACCACAACCAAGCGGTCGAAATTCAGACCTACTTCACTCCCGACCCCCGCAAGACTGAGCCCGGGGCCGACGACGCAGCGGTGCTGGACCGCCTGCGTCCTCTCGAAGTGCGGCACGAGCGGTTGGTGATCCTCGACCCGGATCCCGGCGGCACCGTGGACGGCGACGAAGAGATCCGTTTCCATCACGTCTCCGGCGCGCCCTGGGCGCGCGCGTCGGACCATCCCAATCTCGATCCCGTCGCCAGGCGAAAGACGCGCGCGGACAGTGATTCAGCTCGTCGCGCATCGTCGCCGATGGCAATGCTCAATCTCGACACCCCCACCGTTCGCCAGCCCAAGCCCGACGCGCAGACGCCGAAAGAAAAAGCCGTGTCCGGCGTCCCGGGCTCTCCGATGCACAAGGACCGCCCGCACCTGCAGGTGGTCCCCGACGCCGGTACCGACGTCGACGACTGGGAGGGCTACGGCGAATCCGAAGACACTGCTCCGGTCGACCTCGTTGCCGGCGACCTAGTTCTCCTCGACGAGGACGCCGGGATCTGGGTCGTCGTCGACAACGAACCCGACATCTACGGAGACGAGTCGGGTGACGACATGGTCGGGCTGACCTGGCGTGGCGACGGCGACGACGAGGGGGTGCTCGACATTCCTCTCGACGCGACTGTTCAAGTTCGTCGCCCCCTTGCCCTCGCCACCTGAATCACTCTGCGACACACACGATCAGAAGAGGAACAACCACATGTCCCAACACGGCAACAACAGCAAAGCCCTCTCCGACGACGATCAGATGGCGCTGATCTGGATCGCCCCACTCGCAGCCACCATGGCTCTCGGATCCGCAGGCCTGTGGTGGTCGACGGCAATCGCCTGGCTGGTCGAGCACTCCATTCTGATCGCCAGCGAGGCATCCCCGATGGTGCAGATCCCAGCATCGGACGGTGCCGGGCTCGACGGTCGACGACTGATCATCGCTCTCGCCGTCGTCGTCGCCCTCGGTGCCGTCGCGATCAGCGCCGGCCGCTCGGCCTACTCAGCCCGACAGGCTCGACTGCACCGAGGAGACCGGGGATGAGAACGAAAGCCACCAGTGGTCGCCGCGCAGAACTACGCGCGATCGCGAGCAGAGAATCGTTCACGATGCCGCTCGGTCAGTGTGTCCGAGACAGCAACTGGGCCGCCCGCGAAACGGCGGTCGCAGAGCTGCTGCAGTCACGGATCCCACGTCTCGAACGGCGCCGGAAAGCAACCGTCGCTGCAGCGCATCTCCTCGAATCGTGCGAGACCTGCCCGCTCGCGGCCTTCGTCGCATGCCGCACAAGAGCCGAGGCAGATAGCTATACCGGCGTCGCGGCAGGCGGACTGTACGACCGAGGAACTCTCATCACCGAAGAAAAACGACCCGACGGTCTGGACGCGATGCACTCCCGCGAGGTAGTGTCCCCAACATCTGATGTGCGGTCTGACCAACCGCATCAACTGAAAAGGGATGCACCATGACTGACGTCGACGTGGTTTCGCGTACGCAAAACAATCTTTCCCCCGCACTGTGTGATGCAGTGCCCGATAGCAATACAATGAATCCTGACCGGAATACCGGTTCATGGAGTCGCTCGACGACGCCGAGGGGTGGTTCCTTCGGCCCGACGAGCGACGGCAGTGACGCTGCGCGTGCGCGACGTCGCTCCACTCCCGCGGCGGGATCTAACAGAACATCCCGCCGCGGGAGTGCCTCGTCGGTACCCTCCGGACCCGCCCGCCGCCACCTGCTGTCGTTGCGGCTCGGCGGTATGCCCGACCAAATGATCCTCGATCTCACGAAGCTCAGCCTCAGTGATGTGGAGACAGTCGCCAACCACAAATGCTTCGAGACCACCGCAAGCATCTCGAAAGCTATTCTCGACGTCACCTTCCACCCCACCCGGGGACGGGCGATGACCTTAGGTGTCGGAGCTCAGCGACGGATCCGGGCCCTCGTCGCGATGGGCTACTCGGTGCAAGCGCTGTCCGAACTGACCGGGCTGTCGGTGCCCAAGCTTTCGACGTTGCCATCGGATCAAGTTGTCCCCAGTGAACTCTGGTCCGTCATCAACGACGTCTACGACCAGATCTCCATGACACCCGGCCCCGACGAGCAGGTCCGGAATGCAGCCCGTGAGCAGGGATGGGCGACGCCTCTTGCTTGGGACGATGACGAAATCGACGACCCCCGAGCACGTCCACATTCGCCCCGAGGCATCCGCGGCGTGGACGAGGCGGCCGTCTACCGTCGCCTGTGCGGCGAATGGAGACTGCCGCTCACTCTTGCAGAGCAAGCCGAGATCGTAGGAATTTCGCTCCGTCGGCGGTGGTCAACCGAGCACCTGGCCGACGTACTCGGAATCGATCTCGACTCAGCGGTGAAAAAGAAGGTCCGCTACCGTGCCCGGATGGCCGTGCACGCCGCTCGCTCCGATGGTGAACGAGAAGCCGATGTTGCGTAGCGACTACGTCAGAAGTGTCGTGGTCGCTCTGGCGGCAGGCGTCCTATGGGCCTTGATCGCGGCGTCGTCGGCATCCTGGGCCAGCACTCAGGCATCAACTGCTGCGACTGTCGGCCGCGTCTCGATTGTCGCGATAGCAGTGATCGTCGGGGTAGCTCTGTCGGCCGCGCTGCGGACCACCGTCATCGCGGTGTGTGCACGGGTCGAGATCTCCGTCGACGAGGCGGCGCTGGGGACGAAAATTCCCGTCATCGTCTCCGGTGTCGTGTGGGGCGTCATCTCCGCTTTCGTCAGTACTCCGACGAGTGCGCCGCCGGCGGCAATGCTGTTCTTGGCTCTGGTAGTGCCCTGGATTGCGTGGATCGACCAACGCGTGCAACGGATTCCGACTGCTCTTGCGTATCTGGCCGCCAGCGGAACTGCAGCAATGATCTTGCTCACCGGTGTCGTTCACGGCACCTGGGGCGCGGTCGGTCGCGCCCTTCTGGCCGGCCTGGCCGCCGGCATATTGTTCTTCGCGCTTGCAGTGCTTCTGCGCGGCGGAATCGGTATCGGCGATGCGCGACTGGTGGTCTCACTCGCGATGGTCCTAGGCTACGTCGGCTGGACATCCCTCGGTGCGGCGCTGGTGTTCTCGATCCTGACGGCTTTCGTCGGAGTGATAGTCGTGCGGGTCCTTCGAGCGATCAGATCCGAGCCTGCACGGTCGCATATCGCGCTGGGCCCGTACCTCGCACTCGGCACCGCGCTCACTCTCGTCGCATCCTGATCCGCCTGCGCGCAGTTGCGTCCTGCTTTTTCTTCCCTCCCCGAACTCGACAGCTCCCGAAGAGGTGATTGCCATCATGGCGAAGACACATCAGACCGCATGGACAGCCATTGCCGCAGCCGTGATGGTCGCTGTGGCGGCCGCGGCTGCCGTGGTGATCACGACGGATCACCACGAGGCCGACACTGCGCCACCACCACCCCAGGTCTTCCACGACGTCATCACCGTTGCGAGCCTTCTCGACGCCCTGCCCGTCGTCGACGATATCGACAGCACGGCCAGGTGGCCCGACGGTCAGCGCTTGGCGGAACTTCTCGTGCGGCCGCCAGGCAGCGATCACGGATGCGACACCAGGAACATCGCATTGGCAGCGGAGCTCGAGGCCGTCACATTCGCTGCCGGAACGGACAATTGCGTTGTGGCACAGGGCGTGTTGAATGATCCATACACCGGTGTCACCGTCGAATTCGATGCAGCATCTGAGAAAGATGCTGCAGCAAGCGATTACGTCTACCCGCTGGACGCGGCGTGGGCGTTGGGTGCTGCTGCATGGGCACCCGAACAGCAGCAACGCTTTGTCAGCGACGTACAGACCAACATCATCGTCGCCAGCGCGCAGGCAGTTGAACATCGAGCCCAACGTGGGCTTTCTCAGTGGCATCCGAGCAACGACGACCTCGCATGTGCATTTGCGGCGAAATATCTTCGTGTGGCGCAGACATACGCCTTGCCCATCACCCGCGGTGATGCTGTCGCGGCCACGCAACTCTGCGGTCTCGGCAACACCGCGGTGACAACTGCGGGCGAGACCGAACCGGCGAACTGACCACACGATCGGCCACACAAATCTCCTCCCCAAGAGGAAATGAAAGTCCCTCGCACACAACATGAAAGAAGGAATCTCATGCCCAAGACCGCCGACCAGGCCGATGCAACCACCCGCGAGATCCTCGGCCCGCAGTTCACCGCAATGCGCAACCTTGTCGAAGCAGCCGAGAACAGCCGGCAGAAGGCCGAAGCAGTCGCCAAAGCGCAGGCCGAACATGTCGACTCGACCGCCGAATTCATCGTGGCCTACGACGCCGCCAAAGCTGCAGGCTTCACCACCGCCCAACTGAAGAAGGGCGGCTACGTCCGGCCATCACTGAAGGGAGTCGCAAAACCGGCCACCAGCAAGAAAGAACCCACGCAGACCCCGCCGGCAGAAACCGCCGCCACCGGCGGCGAACCCCACGGGCACGACAGTGGGCAGCAGAACCATGCCGCACCGGCGTCGGAGGAACACCGGAGTGATCACCACAACGAGCACGGCGAGCACGACGCCATGGCGAGCTGACATGACATCCCGTCGACAACCAGAGGGGGCTGTGCGATGAGCACCGACCGAACCGACGCGATCACCCATATCGAGCTGGCCTGCGACGTCTGCGCGCTGGAACCCCGGGACGGGGGAGCGGGACCGCGGGGCGCATGGTGGGCGGTGGCCATGAAAGATTGCTGCGCCGGCGGACAGCTCATGGCCCACCTCGCGTGCGACGAGCACTTCTTCGATCTGATTTCACAGAAGCTGCCCGGCGTATGCACGAGTTGTGGCCACCTGAGCCGGACCCTGTCCGACGTCGTCGATGTCGCATGGACGATAGGAACCGGAACCGACCTGCCCGGCCGGCCGGGACGATGACCCAAGCTGTCGCACTGCTCGGTGGAGGCGTCCGCCGAGCGTGCACTTGCTGCAGCGCTGTCGAATACTTCGGCGGCGCTGCAGGTCGAGTCGGTACCGCCGCCCCCCGCGGGGCCGCAGTACCGACTCTGTATCCGGGACCGCAAGACCCCCTCCGGGTGAGGTCCGATGTCCTCCGCGCGCCGTAGTCGTAACCGCGTCACCCCAGACGGGGGCGCGTTCGACCCCGATCGAGGATCCAGCGGAGAGCTGGAGAAGAAGCAAGGGGTGGTGCTCCCGCACGCATCCTTCGCCGACCGAGCCGCGAATCGCGAGCATGCCCGCGGCCTCGATACCGACATCGAAGGACTGCCCGGTCTGACACGCGCGCGCCGCGACCTCGAACGCGCCTTCCCCCGCAACACCGCCGCGCCGATCACGAACGAACGAAAAAGACGTTCGCTGCCGGCCGCGATCGAACTCCGTCGAAGCCTCAGCGCCCGCCAGCGCAATGCGCGATCAGCCACCAAAAGGACTGTCGAGCAGAGCGTTCCCCGAGCCCAGCACCGTGCGATGAGCACACTGATCGGAGATCCAGAAAATTGGAAACGCACCAACGACGCATTGTCCGATGTCAACGGTGATGCAGTTCGGCTCGACGACGACCAGCGCCGCCACATCCAGAGAGTCGACCGCGCAATCCAGCGATACGAGCGTGAGTCCGGACGTGGACACCTGGTCTACACCGTTGTGAGCTTGCCCCACGCCGTCATCCATCCATCCGAGCTACCCGAGACCCTCTCACCCGGCTCGGTCATAGCTTTCGACCGCTTCACCGGCGCCCGCCACTCGATCCACGAACTCGACGCACACAGCCATCCGACGGACGCCGTATTCGAGATCCAAACAACACGAGGGCTGTACCTCGGAGCATCGGACAAGGGCGACGACACGAGCCACCTCCTCCCACGGGGCACCCGCTACCGAGTCGTCAACTCGCACTTCGTCCCCTACGAGCGACCAGGTCAGAGGGTCAGGGAAAGGCTCGTCGTGCAACTCGAAGACATCGACACGGACTGACCATCAGCGAAAGGAACAAACAGACATGCCCACCGAAAAGGCCTCACCGCCACCACACCGACGAGAACGCCGCGCACCATGGCAATTTCATCCAGACATCATGCCGCGCGCCGACTTTCGCGCCGTCCAAGCCGAAGACCCCCAGACCGGACCCATCGACGGAGCCATCGACACCGGCGAAGAATCGGAATAGAGACGGTCACTTGTCATGGGCCCTGCGCGATCGGATGCTCTCGTCGAGCCACTCCGCACCATGATGACGGCCACAAAACGTGATACGCGCCCAAAACAAACCTCATCGGTTGCTTCTAACGTAGCCAGGGTGGAGCATACGAGTCATGCCTGTCTCTGAACTTCTGCGCCTCGGCAATGCTCGACCAATCGTCCGATGGGGCGACCCTGTCCTGCACACATCGGCTCGACCGGTGACCGACTTCGGTCCTGATCTGCAAAGTCTGCTTGCCGATATGTTCGCGACCAATACTGCTGCGGACGGTGCCGGCCTCGCCGCTCAGCAGGTAGGCATCGACCTTGCGGTGTTCATCTACGATTGCAGTGACGAGACCGGGACACGGCGAACTGGTGTCGTCTGCAATCCGGTAGTCGAACTCGCCGAAGGAAACGATCGACACCTCATCGATTTCGGTGAAGGATGCTTGTCCCTCCCCGGCGCATACACCGACCTCGCACGGCCAGAGTTCTCTATCTGTCGAGGACAGGACCAGTACGGTAACCAGATCGAACTCAACGCAGGCGGCACGCTCGGGCGTTGTTTCCAACACGAAACCGATCACATCAACGGTATCGTTTTCGGCGACCGCCTCTCGAAGCGCAAACGTAAACAGCTCTATCGTGACCACGAGACGGTCTCTGAGCAGTACAGCAACGATTGGCCAACACGATAGATTCTGCTCCGGAAGCAGTGACCGCTCTGCTCCGCCTACCCACCCGGTGACGTCAAGACCTTCACGAAGCCTGACATTCATCTACACGAAACAGTAGGTCGAACCCTCAACGCATCCATGGCTCGCTATTGCACGGCAACGGACCATATGGTCTTGTATCCTGGGCTAGGGAACAGGAGTTCGGGGAACATATGCCTTACGCAATGGCTGCGGCGTCGCTACGGGCCGCGATTCCAGAGGTAGTGACGGCGTACAGAACCACTTTGCTACGCGAGAATAGTCCCCTCGGGATCAATCCGGGGGTGTGGTCACAGTGCCGCCGCCAAGCACTGGCAATCCTCAACGAGTGCGTAGATGCATTAGGCCTTCCCACGTCTTCGACTACTCGGTCGGCGATTCCAGACGAGTACACCCGGTTGCTCGGCTCGCATCGAGCCCTACAGGCAATACCGGCTTCGGAGTCCGTGCGAGCTGTGGAGATTCTGTGGTCATCCCTTGAGCCTGCAATAGAGCTGGCCGCCAAAGAGGCACCCTTGACACACCGACCTGGGGTCTGGAGACGCATCAACGCCGCTTTTCGCCTTGCTGCCGGTGGCCGCCTTCACACGGGCATGCTCAGCTACGAGGAGACCCGAGGCCATTTGAGGGACAGGCAACTTCGAGTGCTTGAGGCCGCGTCAGACGCATCTTTGACCAACCGGGAGCTTGAAGTGTTGGAGGCTGTGGCGTTCGCGATGACCAACCGGCAGATCGCTCGCACTCTGAATATTTCAGAGCTCACAGTCAAGCGGCATCTGTCCAACGCCTATCTGAAACTTGGGGCGTCGTCCCGTATGGACGCGTTGCACAGGCTATTCGGCAGCCGCATCTAGCGGCCCGCAATTTCATACCGCGCGCACCAGGAGGGTGCCGAGCATCGCGAGGTTTGCTGCGTACTGGGTGGCCATGAAAGCGCGGTACCCGCAGCGCCGTGCCTTCAGGTCATAGTCGTTCGCCCGCGCGCATAGCGCCATCACCCAGAGAGCTCCAGCAGTCAACGGCAATGTTCCGAACAGTGCGAGCGGTGCCCATAGCAGTGAGGCGATCGGTGCGCATACTCCAACGACAGTCGTTCCGAATATGGCCAGCCGCCGTGCAGAGCTGAGTCCACGTTGCGCTGCCAGAGTGCGCCTCCCACCAATGGCGTCCCCGTGGGCATCGGATAGGTCCTTCACGACCGCTCCCACCAACGCCATCCATGTTGCCATCGATGCGCAGAAGACTTGTTCCGTACGCCCAAATCCTCCGCCGCCGGCGGCCGCTCCGGCAGCATAACTTGCCCAGCCGAGGCCGAATATCACTACAGAAGAAGACAAACTCCAACGCTTGGCAGCCAGTGGCGGTGCCGAGTACACCCACCCAAGCGTCAGGAAGGCGAAGGTCCAGCACCACATCTCGCGCCCCGCAACTGCAGCCATCAGCAGGGCTGTGATCGCCGTAGCCACGCTGACCCACCGGGCTGTACGGACTGCCAGTTCCCCCCGCGCAATCGGTCGCTGCGACGCGTTTGCCACATCCTCAAGGACGTCAGTCACACCATTGAACAAGTACGTCGATATCACGACGGCCCACCAGGTCAACGCGCCGGCCGCTAATTGTCCGACACCGACAGGCCCTGCAGTCGCTGATACGCCGGCAATTCCAACCGCGAATCGAAGCAGATAGACACCTTGGACCTGCGGTCTGGCCTCCACGAAGCACAACCATGCATTTCTTGCGGGACTCGACGCGCCCCCAGGACGACCTACCTGTGTGCCGTGCTTGACCGACTCACACCGATACGACCACCCATCTGACACAGCCGGAGCCTAGCTGTCGCAGTGCACGAAGGTTTCTGCCCGGACTTGTCTTCGCTAAAACTACATCCAAAGTTGTAGTTTTCTGAGGTATTACCTACTCCCTTCGTGCCACAAAGGGGACCAACGTATTCGCTGCTAGGCAGACTCGACTGGTACCGAAATGCACAGCAGGCGTACTGCAACTCTCCGAGTAAGCGAGGACCATGAGCAATCCGTTCGACGATGAAGACGGCAGCTATTTCGTTCTCACCAACGAGGAGGGGCAGCACTCTCTCTGGCCGGTCTTTATCGACGTCCCGGCCGGTTGGTCAAGAGTGTTCGGCGAGGCCAAGCGGACTGCTTGTCTGGAGTACGTCGACACCCACTGGACCGATTTGCGCCCCAAGTCACTCGCCATTGCTCAGGCCGAAAACCGCAGCCAGACAACTAATGTCGGACCAACTATGCGGCCGGGAACGACCAATTCGGTTGAGGGCATCCCAGCCGATGCCTACCACAACGAAATTAGGTCGTAGCTCGATGGGAGCACAGTCAGGCTCGTCCGTCGCGGACGTTGTTGGGGTCGGTTTTGGACCCTCCAACCTCGCTCTCGCGATAGCTCTTCAAGAGTCCATCCAGCCCGGACCGGTGCCGGCAAAGTTCAGCATGAAGTTCTACGAGCTCCAGCCTCGTTTCGGCTGGCACCGTGGGATGCTCATGGAGGATGCGACCATGCAGGTCTCTTTTCTCAAAGACCTTGCCACCATGCGCAATCCGATGAGTCGGTATACGTTTGTGTCCTACCTCCGAGAGAAAGAGAGAATTGCTGAGTTCATCAACAGCAAAACTCTCTACCCACTGCGGGTGGAGTTTCATGACTACCTGGAGTGGGCAGCTAGCCAATTTCAGTCAAACGTCTCGTACGGGTCCGAGATCAAAGACATCCGACCAGTAGTCGAGAATGGCGTGGTGGAGTACGTCGATGTAGTCGGCCCAGATGACGTTGTTCAGCGGGCGCGGAACATCGTGATCGGAATGGGTTTGACGCCTCGACTTCCCGATGGTGTCAACAGATCTGAGCGGATCTGGCACAGCTCCCAACTGCTGGGCAGAGCAGCCGCAGTTACATACGTCCCTCAAAATTTTGTCGTCGTGGGCTCTGGCCAAAGTGCCGCCGAAGTTGCTGACTACCTTCATCGGACTTTCCCTCGCGCCAATGTGCACACCGTCCTGTCCCGCTACGGCTACAGCGTCGCCGATGACAGCCCGTATGCGAATGGAATTTTCGATCCGGAGGGAGTTGACCGGTTCTTCTCCGCTCCGACCGACGAGAAGCAGAGGCTCCTCGAATACCACGCCAACACCAATTACTCAGTGGTCGATCTCGATATTTCACAGTCGCTGTATCTCAAGAGCTACCAGGAGAAGGTCCTGGGCAAACAGCGGTTACGGATGATCAACACCTCGCGCGTCACATCCGTCGACGAGGACACAGACGGCGTACGGGTCGAGGTCACATCCTCGGCCACCGGTCTGACCCATACCATCGAAGCAGACGTGATCGTCTACGCCACCGGCTACCGGCCAAGTGACCCGGCACCGCTACTCCAGGGCCTGATGCGCGAATGTAAGCACGACGAGCAGGGACGGCTCAGCGTGGGACGCGACTACCGAGTGACGACGTCGGATGCGGTGCGCGCCGGTATCTATGTGCACGGTGCCAGTACCGAACACAGCCATGGACTTTCTGCTGGTCTCCTGTCCAACACTGCAGTCAGATCCGGTGAAATCGCCCAATCCATTCTCAGGAGATGACCATGTACGTCCCCCGGATCTACAAGGCAAGTGATCGGACATGGCTGCGCCGCGTGGTTGCGCAGTACCCTTTTGCGGCTCTGATCTCAAACGGCCCCAAGGCCCCGTACGCCACCCATTTGCCAGTCATCTGTGCTCCCTGCGCCCCTTCAGAGAGCGAGGACTTAGAAGGATCGACACTGTTTGGGCACATGAACCGGGCCAATCCCCACTGGGACTCGCTCGTCGACGGTGCGGATGCCCAACTTATTTTCACCGGGCCTCATGGGTATGTCACCCCAAGTGTCTACCAACGCGATTCTGTAGCACCGACCTGGAACTACGTCTCGGTACATCTCCGAGGAAAGCTGCAACCTGTTGCCGATTTCGAGGAGACGCTCAAGGTCGTTCAATTGACAGTCAGTACGTACGAGCAGAAATTCGGCAGCGGGTGGGAGATGGACAGTTCGCTGGACCACTACCGAAGGATCGGTCCGGCTGTGGGTGCATTCAGTTTTGAGGTGGAATCGGCGGATGGCATGTTCAAGCTCAGCCAGGAGCAGAACCTCGAGACCAGGCGACGGGTGGCGGACCACTTCAGCGCGAACCACGCCGGGCGAGGCAAAGAACTAGCTTCGTTCATGCGGGAGTACAGCCATGGTGACTACAACAACTTCTGATGGGGACATGTCGGACGCACCGACGGAACCCACGGCCCGGGAGCCTTTTGCGCCAAAAGAGCATTCCGTGCCCGCCATTTGTAAACCTTCAATTTCGCACCGGCTCAGCCATTTCGGCCTGGTCTGTTCATCGGTTTACGGATGCAAGCGGAGTTTATAAATTGTGCTACTGCTCTCACGCACCTTGTCCGCCGCCATTCCGACTCGTCGAGCAGGTCAATCGTTCAACCTTCGGAATGAAGTTGGGATTCCGGGGGATTGCTTCCGGACCAAAATCCGGCAAAAGAGCCGACCGGCGAACGTGACCAAGTCGGTGTCATCGCCAGAGAAAGCCAGAAGGTTGGTAATGGATTACGACGTTGTTGTTGTTGGGGCGCGATGTGCCGGCGCTTCGGTGGCACTGCTGTTAGCCAGACAGGGGCGAAGTGTTCTGCTGGTCGATAGGGCCTCCTTTCCGGCGGACACCATGTCCACGTTGTATATCCAGCACCCTGGGGTCGTGAGACTCGCACAGTGGGGGATGCTCGATGATGTTGTGGCCTCCGGTTGTCCGCCTTTGGGCACTATTAGTCACGATGTGGATGGACTGAGTCTGATCGCTGCTACCCCGGCGAAGGACGGTGTTAATGCCGCTTACGCACCACGGCGGTACATACTCGACGATCTACTCATTCGAGCTGCCGTGTCAGCGGGCGCGGAGTTCTCGGATCGGACGTCGGTCCTAGAATTGATTTGGCACGACGAACGCGTCGCCGGAGTTCGCCTCCGGAGTGGAAATTCGACCACATCGGTGTCTGCTCGATTGGTTATTGGGGCCGACGGTATGCGATCAAAGGTCGCGGAACTTGTTCAGGCACCGATCCTCCGATCGGCACCCATAGCAAGCTGCGTGTACTACACCTTCTGGCAAGGCTTGCGAACAGGATTCGGATTCCATGAGCGAGTCGGCCGCTGGATAGCCCGTATTCCAACACATGACGACCTGACAATTGTGGCAGCTTACCTGCCGCAGAGCGAATTCTCGGTCGTTCGGCGGGACCCGCAGAGGGCGTACTTGTCCGCGATCGAATCGACAGCGCCGGATTTATACGAACAAATTATGGCACTCGACCGAGTGGATCGGTGGTGGGGTACGGGGGACCAACGCAACTATTTCCGTAAATCGCACGGTCCGGGCTGGGCATTGACGGGGGATGCGGCTCACCACCTTGACTCGATCAGCGCCCGCGGCATCACCAATGCGCTGATTCAAGCCGACCTGCTCACCGATTCTATTTCCGGGGTGGATGTCGGGAACTCGGTCGCAGTAGATGAGGCGATGGTGCACTTTGCACTGTCGACAGGAGCTGTTCTAGAGGAGCCGTACATGAGTACTCTCGCCCTGGCGAAGCTTCAACCGACGAAGTCCCGGTTGCGCATGCTGCATGCCATTGCCAATTCGCCCGAACTTACATCTCGGTACTTCGGTTTGGTTTCGGGGGCCATCGGGATGCGCGAATTTATGTCGGCCGAGCTCGTCGACTTGTTGTAGCTTGCTGATGAAATATTTCGGGTCTGAATCTAACGCTGAGGGTGGTCACCCGAGTGGTTCGCAAGGAAGTGTTTTGCTGGGCGCTGAAAGGGTTGAGCATTGATCCCGTTGTCTTTTGCGCAGCGTAGGCTGTGGTTTATCCACCAGTTGGAGGGATTGTCGTCAACTTACAATATTCCTCTGGTCTTACGCCTGACTGGTGAGCTCAGTGTTCATTCGCTGGGCAGGGCAATCGGCGATGTCGTGAGTCGACACGAAAGTTTGCGGACTGTTTTCCC
This sequence comes from Rhodococcus sp. 05-2254-5, assembly GCF_002258575.1. Lineage (NCBI taxonomy): Bacteria > Bacillati > Actinomycetota > Actinomycetes > Mycobacteriales > Nocardiaceae > Rhodococcus > Rhodococcus sp. 05-2254-5. The sequence goes on from NZ_NOZG01000001.1 coordinate 117,449, forward strand.
CTCCCATGAGGGTGTGCCGGAGCAGCGTGTTCTTGGCTCGGCCGACGCAGACTTCGGCTGGGACGTAGTCGAAGCGTCAGGATGGTCGACAGACGCGTTGAACGATGCAGTCGCACAGGCAGTGGGATACAAATTCGACCTCAGCTTTGAGATTCCGTTCCGAGCGCAGCTCTTCAGACTATCGGCCGATCAGCATGTATTGGTGCTCCTGATGCATCACATCGCGTCAGACGGCCAGTCCCTCACGCCCCTCGTACGCGACGTCGGGCTGGCGTACAGGGCCCATGTGGGCGTAGAGGTGCCTGCCTGGGTGCCGTTGCCATTGCGATATCGGGATTACACGCTCCGTCAGCGTGAGTCGCTCGGCGACGAGTCCGACCCCGACAGTGCGCTGAGCCGGCACCTCCTTTACTGGAAGAACACGCTAGCCGGATACGAGGGGCGGCTTGAGCTCCCAACCGACCGCCCTTATCCGGTCGTGGCCGACTATCGAGGCAATCGAATCCCCATCGAATGGCCCGTGTCGATGCAAGAGCAGGTGCGACAGTTGGCCCGGGAGCATCGTTCTACCGGCTTCATGGTGATTTCGACGGCGCTGGCGGTGCTGTTGTCCGAACTAAGCGGCACCTCCGATGTCGCTTTCGGTGTTCCAACTACGGGCCGACGTGACGCTGATCTTGCGGAGATGGTCGGTTTCTTCGCCAACACAGTAGTGCTCCGCGTTGATGTGTCTGCCAGTTCGACGTTCCGTCGCCTCTTGCAAAAAGTACGGGACGCGGTTTTGGACGCATTGGCCCACCAGGATGTCCCGTTCGACGCGCTGGTGGATCTCGTCAAACCTGCTCGGTCACAATCGCATCACCCACTGGTCCAGGTCATGCTCGGATGGCAGAACCAGATCTCCACGGAGTTGGACTTGCCGGGGGTGCTGGCAGAGGCGGTACCCACCATTTCTCGACAGGCCCGGATGGACTTGACCTTCAGTCTCCGGGAGCGGTACTCCGAGTTCGGCGAGCCGCAGGGAATCGACGGAGTGGTCGAGTACCGCTCTGATGTCTACGACGCTGCATCGGTCGAGACCATGATCGTCAGGCTTGGGCGAATCATCGCCGAGATGATCGCCGTGATCGACCAGCCAGTCATCTCGATCGACGTACTAGACAGAAACGAACACACTCATCTTGACCGCCTGGGCAATCGTTCTGCGCACTCTCAGACTGCCGCCAGTATATCCATAGCCGAACTGTTTGCAGCACAGGCGAATCGAGCGCCGGAAGCGCACGCCATGGTTTTCGAGGATCAGGTATGGACTTACAGGGAAGTTGACGAGGCCTCCACGCAACTGGCACATCTACTAGCCGTTCGTGGGGTACGCGGAGGAGAAGTTGTTGCTCTCATGCTCCCGCGTTCCAACAAGACAGTAATCGCGATCCTGGCAGTGTTGAAACTGGGCGCAACCTATGTACCCATTGACATCAAGCACCCCGATGAGCGGGTGGCGTTCATCTTGGGCGATGCCGCTCCAGCTGCCCTCGTGACCACTGCCGAACTGACTTGCCGGGTAGACTGTTTTGGTATCGAAGTTGTGGATGTCGACGACGACGCGATTGCCGTGCAGCCGGTTACGGCTCTGCCTGCGCCAGAGGCCGGCCAAGTCGCGTACATCATCTACACCTCCGGTACCACCGGTGTCCCCAAAGGGGTTGCCGTTACCCAGGCGAGCGTCACGCGATTGTTCAGCTCGACGGCTCCGGGGTTCGTGCCGTCCTCAAACCAGGTGTGGTCACTCTTCCACTCCTACGCGTTCGATGTGTCGGTATGGGAGATGTGGGGCGCGCTGCTACACGGTGGCCGACTGGTTGTCGTACCTGGAGAAATTGCCCAGTCCGCCAACGACTTTCATCAACTACTGCGAGACCAGAACGTATCCGTTCTGAGTCAGACACCGTCAGCATTTTATGCTCTGCAGGCAGTCGACATGCGCCGGCCGGGCGAGTCTCGGCTGAGCGGTCTAGAAGCGATTGTCTTCGCAGGCGAAGCTCTCGAACCGTCGAAGTTGCGACCTTGGCTAGATCAGCTGGATTCCTGGCCGCACCTGATCAACATGTACGGCACCACAGAGACCACCGTCCACGCATCGTTCCGGAGGATCGTTTCTTCTGACCTCGACAGCCATGTCAGTCCCGTGGGCGGTCCGCTTGCTGACCTTGCCTTCTTCGTATTGAATACCGGTCTCCGCCGCGTGCCGGTAGGAGTAGTCGGAGAGTTGTATGTGGCAGGTCATGGTGTCGGCCTGGGCTACTTGAAACGCATGGGGCTGACGGCGTCGCGGTTTGTTGCTTCTCCGCTCGGCCCGCCGGGCTCGCGGATGTACCGGACGGGTGACGTAGTGCGGTGGAACCGCGAGGGCGAGCTGGAGTATGTGGGCCGCTCGGACGACCAGGTGAAGATCCGTGGTTTTCGTGTTGAACCGGGTGAGGTCGAGGCTGCTCTTTCCCGTGTCGCGGGGGTGGAGCGCGCCGCGGTCGTGGTGAGGTCTTCGAGTTCGGGCAAGCAGCTGATCGGCTACGTCGTACCTGCGGAGACCGGTCCAAAAGTAAATGGTGCTGTGGTGCGTGGTGATGTGGCCGCGCACCTACCGGAGTACATGGTCCCCACAGTGGTGATGATCGTCGATGACCTACCGCTTACGGTCAACGGCAAGTTAGACAAGCAGGCATTGCCGAATCCAGAGTTCGCAGGCGGATCCTACCGAAATCCGTCGACCTTGGTTGAGGGAATTTTGGCTGAAATCTTTGCGCGTGTGCTGGACCTACCGCGGGTAGGGGTGGACGACTCGTTCTTCGACCTCGGCGGAAATTCGCTATCGGCGATGCGAGTGATCGCGGCCGTGCAGGAGTCGTTTGATTCATCGATCGGCGTGAAGGCGCTCTGGGAAGCCTCAACGGTATCGGGGTTCGCACGGTTGGTGGGTGGATCGCCGGGTGGCGGCGTGGCATGGGTCCCAGTAGCTCGTCCCAAGCGATTGCCGTTGTCGTTCGCTCAGCGTCGGCTGTGGTTCATCCACCAGATGGAAGGGCAGTCGGCGACGTACAACATACCGCTACTGATTCAGATTACCGGTTCTTTGGATGTCTGTGCGCTGCGCGCGGCGATCGCTGATGTTGTGGAGCGGCACGAGAGTCTGCGGACAGTGTTTCCAGCGGTGGCTGGTGTGCCGGAGCAGCGTGTCCTTGCAGCTGAGACTGACTTCGACTGGGACATCATTGACGCCACCACCTGGACGGAACTTCAAATATCCGACGCAGCGCGTGTTCGGGGTCAGCATGCTTTCGACCTAGCCGAAGACCTTCCTTTCCGCGCGGCGCTGTTTGTCGTGTCTGCCACTGACCATCGTCTGGTCGTGGTCATGCACCACATTGCAGTCGACGGGGGGTCACTTCCTCCGCTCCTGCGTGACCTATGGAGCGCCTACGGAGTCCGCGCTGCGGGCGAGTCGCCTTCCTGGTCGCCACTTCCCGTCCAGTACGCCGACTACACGCTTTGGCAACACGCTCTGCTGGGTGACGAAGCGGATTCGCAAAGCGTGCTCGCCGGGCAGTTGAAATTCTGGGAACACGCCCTGAAAGATCTACCCAGCAGGTTGGAGCTTCCCACGGACCGGTCGTACCCGGCGGAGACCGACACGAATGGGGGTCGAGTCGTCGTCGACCTGCCCGCGGATTTCCATGAATTGGCGCAGCGGATCGCGCGGGAACGCAATGCGACGACGTTCATGGTGATGTCGGCGGCGCTTTCGGTGCTGTTGGCGCGTTTGAGCGGGAGCGCGGATGTGGCGTTCGGGGTGCCGACGGCGGGGCGGGGGCGAACCGAGTTTGACGGCATGGTCGGGTTTTTCGTCAACACGCTGGTGTTGCGTACGCGGGTTTCAGCCGAGATGAACTTCGGTGATTTGTTGGAGGAGGTACGGGAGCGGAGCCTGGACGCGTTCGCGAACCAAGATGTGCCGTTCGATGCGCTTGTCGAGCGCCTCAATCCGGTCCGTACGCAGGCTCACCATCCGTTGATCCAAATCCTGTTCGCCTGGCAGAACGACCCGGTCCCCGACATCTCGGTGCCGGGTCTCGACGTGGAGACGGCGTCAGTCGACATCGGAGCCGCTCGAATGGACCTGGCATTCAGCCTGCGCGAGCGGTTCACTGCGGACGGTCAGCCCGATGGGATCAGCGGAATCGTCGAGTACCGCACCGACATCTTCAACGCCGAGACCGTAAAGCGCATGGCGGCTCGGTGGCAGCAGCTATTGATTGCGATGGCGGCGGGCCCGGATCGTCCTTTGGCTTCGTTCGACATCCTGGGTGAGGATGAGCTGACGCAGCTGGACGTACTGGGTAACAGGTCGGCTGTGACGGAGTCCGTTGCTGGCGTGTCGATTCCGGAGTTGTTCGCCGAGCAGGTGAGGGTGCGGCCGGACGTCATAGCGGTGGTGTTCGAGGGTCGGTCGTGGACGTATCAGGAGTTGGACGACACATCGACGCAGTTGGCTCATTTGTTGGCTGGGCGTGGGGTGGGAGTAGAGGACGTTGTTGCACTGTTGCTGCCACGTTCGGAACACACTGTGATAGCCATACTTTCGGTGCTGAAGCTGGGTTCTGCTTACTTGCCGATCGACATCAACACCCCTGACGAGCGCCTGGCATTCGTTCTACAAGACGCTGCGCCGGCCGCGATTTTGACCACGGTGAGCCTCGCTGGTCGCGTCAGTAAGTCCGGGGTCCCACTGATAGATGTCGAGGATCCCAAGGTCGCTGAACAGCCGACGACGACGTTGCCGGTGCCGAATGCTGACCTCCTCGCGTACATCATCTACACCTCAGGAACGACAGGCACACCCAAAGGCGTCTCGGTCACCCACCGCGGCGTCAATGACCTCATCGCTACCCACATCGCGCGCCTCGCCAATGTCGAGGACCCGACCACCGGCACTCTGGAACCCCACCACCACGTATGGACGCTGTTCCATTCATACGCATTCGACTTCGCGGTCTGGGAGATGTGCGGCGCGCTTCTGCACGGGGGACGGCTGGTCGTGGTTCCCGAAGAGGTTGCCTACTCTCCTTCCGATTTCCATAACCTGCTCGTAAACGAAGAAGTAACGGTGCTGACCCAGACACCGTCGGCGTTGGCACGGCTGTCTCCCGAGGGGCTACCGTCGATCGCGCTACTTCTACTCGGGGGAGAGACGTGCCCAGCCCAGCTAATCGAGCGATGGGTGACGCCTGAGCGAGCCGTGATCAATGCTTATGGCCCGACCGAGTGCACCGTCTACGTTTCGATGACCGAACCGCTAGTCCCTACAGGGGCAGTGCCGATCGGTGCCGCTGGCTCCGGCACTGCGTTGTTTGTGTTGGATTCCGGTTTGCGGCGGGTTCCGATCGGTGTGGTTGGTGAGTTGTATGTCGCGGGGCGGGGTGTGGCACGCGGTTATGTGCGACGGCCGGGCTTGACGGCATCGCGATTCGTCGCGTGTCCGCTCGGCCCTTTGGGTTCGCGGATGTATCGCACCGGCGATCTGGTTCGTTGGAATCACGACGGCGAGCTGGAGTATGTGGGTCGCTCTGACGATCAGGTGAAGATTCGTGGTTACCGCATCGAAATCGGTGAGATCGAATCGGTGCTCCGGACGGCCCCCGGAGTAGGACAGGCTGCGGTCGTCGTCCATGAGGACCACCCAGGGTACAAACGGCTGATCGGCTACGTCGTTCCCCACACAGACTGGGCGGGCGAGTTGGATGGCAACCAATTGCGCCGCTTGACCGACGCGTGGCTGCCCGAATATATGTCGCTTGCGGCGGTCGTGGTCCTCGATGCATTGCCCATGACGAGTAACGGCAAGCTTGACAAAAAGAGGCTTCCGGTACCTCAACTAGGACAATCGAACCAATACCGAGCACCGACTACTCCACTCGAGGAGAGCCTGGTTGACATCTACGCGCGCGTACTGAATGTGGAGAAAGTTGGAGTCGACGATTCGTTCTTCGATCTAGGCGGCGACAGCATCTCGTCCATTCAGGTGGTGTCCCGGGCCCGGCAAGTCGGTTTGTACTGCAAGCCCCGCGACATCCTGGTGGAGCGAACCGTGGCACGACTTGCCCACGCTCTCCAGCTCTCGGTCCCGGAGCAGTCTCTCCTTCGGCCGGCTGAGGCTGGGCCCGTCACGGCAACGCCGATCATGCGGTGGCTGGCATCTCTCACGGCACCGACAGACGAGTTCAACCAAACCATGTTGTTCCAGGGGCCGCAGCAGGCGAAGTACAGCGACGTGGTGTTGTTACTACAGGCATTGGTCGATCGGCACGCCATGCTCCGGTTGCAGGTGGACAACGCCCCGACTGAGGACGCGGACAACTGCATCGTCCTACCAACAGGCTCGATCAGCGCAGCCGACTGTGTAACCCCCGTCGTGGACTTCTCCGATACCACGTTTGCCAATGCCTTGAGCCGTCTTGACCCGCGTCGAGGAGCCATGGTGCATGGGCTGTGGGCTGAGCGCACCCGCCAGCTGTTGCTCATCGTCCACCACCTCGCGGTCGACGCGGTCTCCTGGGGAATCATCCAAAGGGATCTCGCAACGGGTTGGCGCTGCCTCACCGAGCGGCGAGAAATTACCCTGGATGCCAGCGGCACCTCGTTCCGTGAGTGGTCAACGATGTTGGCGCAGTACGCTGCCGAGCGGAAAGTCACTGACCAGCTTCCGCATTGGCAGCGCATTGAAGCCGTTGCCACCCTGCTGCCCAGCCCGCACCCGACTCCTGGTATCTGGCGCGATGTGGAGCATCTGTCGGTCAGCATCGACACGGAGCTAACCGAAGTGCTGGTAACCGACGTGACTGCGGCTCTGCACATCAACGTTCAGGATCTGCTGCTCATCGCACTCGGTTCTGCCCTCGCTGAACAGCACCAGCACTTCGACGTCCCTTTCCGCATCGACGTGGAGAGCCACGGACGTCGCGATGAAATCGGCAGTGGGATCGATTTGACCAACACCGTCGGATGGTTCACCGCAAAGCACCCGGTCGCTTTGAACGTCGTACCCATGGACCGTGACACTGTTCTGACCGGGGGCTCGGACATGGGTATCTGGATAAAGGACGCCAAGGAACAGCTGCGTGCCCACCCCGACGGAATCACCTACGGTCTTCTCAAGTATCTAGGCACCAACAATCTGTCTGGCGTAGATCCCGCCATCGGCTTCAACTACCTCGGCCGGCGCAGCGTGAGCCAGCTCGACGCACCCCTCGAAGATTGGCGGATCCTCGGACCGACTGAATCGCCTGATGCTCGACGCTTTGGTTCCCGCTCGATGCTGTTGCCGCACACAGTCGGCATCAATGCAGCCGTGCTAGCCGAAGGTTCGCAGTCAGAACTACACGTGTCCTGGAGTTGGACGAGCACACAGGTGGATCGCTCCTATATCACCGAGCTGTACGCGCGCTGGTATGACGTTCTAGCTGGAATTGCGGCGTACGTGCAGAACGGCGGCGGAGGACTGACTCCCTCCGACGTCCTGCCGGCGGTGGTCAATCAGCGGCAGATCGATCAACTCGCACAAATCGTGGAACCAGCAGACCTTCTCCCGCTGACTCCGCTTCAAACCGGGCTGCTTTTCCATCGCCGTTCCGGCAGTAATGAACCCGTAGAGCTGTACACCGTGCAACTGGGTATCGAGATTGCTGGCGTACTCGACGTGCCGCGCTTGCGCGAGGCCGCTCATACAGTCGTCGGACGCCACCCCAACCTAATGGCTCGGTTCGTCTCCGAGGGTTTCCCCGAGCCGGTGCAGATCATTCCGACACGCCCAGACATACCGTGGACGGTAGTTAACGGCTACGAGTGCGATCAGAGGCTGCTGGATGCAGAGCTCGCCGCCTGCGGCAACCTCGTAGATGAGGCACCGCTACGGATTCTCCTTCATCAGACTGGGACGAATAAGCACACGCTGGTGCTATCCGTCCATCACATCGTGGTGGACGGTTGGTCAATCCAGATTCTGCTCAAAGAGATGTTCGCCGTCTACGAACGGGAGACTCTGGCACCCGCGCCCACCTTCCGAAATTACGTCGAGTGGCTATCCGCCCAGGACTGGAGCGCGGCGCGGCGGCATTGGCAGAAGCTGCTGGCGGGACTTCAAACGCCGACCTTGTTAGATCCAGGAGATCGCTTCACTGATGCGCGATCGCTGTTGCGAGTCGACCTCCCTATCGACGTCACGCGTTCTGTTGAGCAGTTGGCTCGCTCGCAAAACACGACCATGAACATCGTGCTACAGGCCGCCTGGGGCCGTCTGCTGGGCGCATTGACTGGCAGCGGAGACGTCGTCTTCGGCACTACCGTATCGGGGCGGCCAGCAGAACTGTTCGGCAGCGAGTCGGCGGTGGGCATGTTCATCAACACCGTCCCGGTAAGAGCATCCCTGACCGCGACGACGACCACGGCTGAACTGATCGGCATGCTGCGGGACGACTACCACGATGGGCTAGACCACCAGTTCGTGGCCCTGGCCGATATCCAGCGCGCCGCGGGACATCAACAACTGTTCGACACCCTCTTCGTCTACGAGAACTACCCACTGAGGATGTCCGGCGGGCAGCTCGAGACAAACGGACTGAGCGTACGCATAGCCTCAAGTCGCGAGTTCACTCACTATCCAATCGCCTTACAGATCTGGCCCGGTCCACAGCTGAGGGTGCGGCTGGAATACCGCATGGCGGTCCTCGACGAGCGGTTGGCCAAGCAAATCCTGGTATGGCTCCAGACACTATTGATTGCGATGGCGGCGGGCCCGGATCGTCCTTTGGCTTCGTTCGACATCCTGGGTGAGGATGAGCTGACGCAGCTGGACGTACTGGGTAACAGGTCGGCTGTGACGGAGTCCGTTGCTGGCGTGTCGATTCCGGAGTTGTTCGCCGAGCAGGTGAGGGTGCGGCCGGACGTCATAGCGGTGGTGTTCGAGGGTCGGTCGTGGACGTATCAGGAGTTGGACGACACATCGACGCAGTTGGCTCATTTGTTGGCTGGGCGTGGGGTGGGAGTAGAGGACGTTGTTGCACTGTTGCTGCCACGTTCGGAACACACTGTGATAGCCATACTTTCGGTGCTGAAGCTGGGTTCTGCTTACTTGCCGATCGACATCAACACCCCTGACGAGCGCCTGGCATTCGTTCTACAAGACGCCAAACCAGCAGCAATAGTGACAACGGTAGCGCAATTGCACCGGGTCGATGAGAGCAAAGTGGCAGTCGTGACCCTCGGGGGCAGGGTCACCGTCGAACCTCCCACTGTCACCTTTCCATTCCCCCATCCAGAACTGACGGCCTATGTCATCTACACCTCAGGAACGACAGGCACACCCAAAGGCGTCTCGGTCACCCACCAGAACGTGACGCAACTGTTCACCAGACCCGCACGGACGTCCGAATTGTCGCCAGGACAGGTGTGGTCGATGTTCCATTCGTACTCGTTCGATGTGTCGGTGTGGGAGATGTGGGGCGCTCTGCTGCACGGTGGCCGCTTAGTCATAGCCTCTGAGGACACGGCCAACTCTGCCACCGACTTTCATGACCTACTTGTGAACGAAAGTGTTTCGGTTCTGACCCAGACCCCGTCCGCCCTCGGCCGGCTGTCACCGCAGCGGCTGAGCGCATTGAGGACCATTTTTGTGGGGGGTGAGGCGTGCTCGCCCGAACTTGTCGATCGGTGGGCTTCAGGCCGAGAAATGATCAACTCCTACGGTCCTACCGAAAGCACCGTTTACGCCTCTATGAGTGCGCCCATGAAGCCTGGTCATGGAGCTCCTATCGGTACGCCGGTGCCGGGTGATGCGTTGTTTGTGTTGGATTCCGGTTTGCGGCGGGTTCCGATCGGTGTGGTTGGTGAGTTGTATGTCGCGGGGCGGGGTGTGGCACGCGGTTATGTGCGACGGCCGGGCTTGACGGCATCGCGATTCGTCGCGTGTCCGCTCGGCCCTTTGGGTTCGCGGATGTATCGCACCGGCGATCTGGTTCGTTGGAATCACGACGGCGAGCTGGAGTATGTGGGTCGCTCTGACGATCAGGTGAAGATTCGTGGTTACCGCATCGAAATCGGTGAAGTGGAAGCAACACTCGCTGCCTTGACCGGAGTGGAGCGTGCGGCAGTGGTGGCCCGTGATACCGATACCGGCAAGCAGTTGATTGGCTACGTCGTACCTACCGAGGTGTCTGCGGGAATCGATGGTGGGGCGCTGCGCGAACGAGTTGCCGCGCGATTGCCTGCGTACATGGTTCCGGCCGTGGTGATGGTCATCGACGAGTTGCCGTTAACTGTCAACGGCAAGCTGGACAAACGGGCGTTGCCCGAGCCGCAATTCGCCAGCGGCGTTCACAGAGCGCCGTCATCTCCGGTTGAAGAAATTATCTCCGGCATTTTCACGAAGGTTCTCGACCTGCCGCGAGTCAGCGTGGACGACTCCTTCTTCGACCTGGGCGGCAACTCGCTCTCTGCGATGCGTGTCGTAGCCGCCGTGCAGGAAACCTTCGACTGTGAAATCAGCGTCCGTGCACTCATGGAAGCCCCCACCGTAGCGGGCCTGAGCAAACAACTCTTCAACTGGTCCAGTTCCGACGAGATACCTCAGGTCGTGAAGTTGTGCCGAGGGCCAGGGCGTCCACTTTTCTGCATACACCCTGGTGGGGGCGTCAGCTGGGCGTACCGCGCCTTGGGAAGCATCGTGCAGCGCCCAATATTCGCTATTCAGCAAACCGTCGACGGCGAACGTCCGCGTACGGTCCGCGAAATGGCCGGCGAGTATGCCGACCTCGTCCAGTCAGTCCAGCCCGATGGGCCCTACGACCTGCTGGGATGGTCCTTCGGTGGTGTCGTCGCCCACCAGATGGCTACCGTGCTGGAACGGAGAGGGGCGCACGTACGTCGGCTAATACTGTTGGACGCAGCTCTAGTAGAACCCGGTACGACACGCTCGCCAGACGCGGATTTCAATGAGACCGACGTCCTGCGGCATTTCGTGTCCAAGAACGTCGACCTGCCCGATCTGAAAGAATTGACCTCTTACGAGCAGGCCACGGAATGGCTGGAAACTCATTCGTCACTCGGCGCAGCTATTCCGCCAGCTTGGATGATCAGCCACGTCGTTCGCAATCTCCGATTCAATTCTGACCTCTGGCACGGCCACACACCGGACCTATTCGGGGGCGGCGCTGTGGTGTTCCAGGGAAGCGATCACGAACGCGATCCAGGTTATTCAAGAGACTGGACACGTTTTATCGCTCGTCCAGTCACGGAGATCGCAGTGGAGTGCGAACACAACGACATGTTGAGTCCCGATGCGTTGGACGCCTACGGCGACCGGCTGCGTGCAGAACTGGAAGGCGACGATTATGAGTAAACCAGGCGAGTTTCCTTATGAGGCAGGTATTCATCCCAAGGGCTATGTGTCTAGGCCATGGACGATCAGGCAATTGGCTGGGCTTGGCGACGGCGTAGACACCAATAGGCGGTTCCATTATCTCCTCGACCAAGGCGAGACAGGTCTTTCGTTGGCTTTCGACCTGCCCACCCAGCTCGGACTCGACCCGGACGATCCAACGGCTGCCGGTGAGGTCGGTCGCGCCGGGGTCTCGGTGTCCACCGTCGACGACTTGGCCGCAGTGTTCGACGGAATACCGCTGGATCAGGTGTCAGTCTCTTTCACCATCAATGCGACCGCACCGATGATCTTGGCCCTATGGATCGTGGTTGCCGAAGAATCAGGCGTCAACCCTGCGCTATTACGTGGCACTTTGCAGAACGAAATGCTGAAAGAGCACGCGGCTCGCAAGGCGTTCGTGTTCGACTTGGACGACAGCTTCCGCTTCTCGTTAGACGTTATCGAGTACTGCATACGCAACTTGCCCAAGGTCAATCCGGTATCGATCTCGGGTGGACACGCCCGTGAAGCCGGTGCGAGCCGAGCAATGGAAGTGGCGCTCGGCATCGCTGATGCGGAGACGTACTTGCAAGGGATGCTGGAGCGGGGGTTTACCGTCGACGAGGTCGCACCCCGGCTCAGCTTCATCTTTGGGACCCATATGGAGGTTCTTGCCGAGGCGGCCAAGTTCCGTGTCCTACGCAGGATGTATGCCCGCCGCATGGTGGACCTCTTCGGCGCTGCTGACGCGAAGTCGAGCCGCATGCGTGTTCAGGTCAATACTTTCGGCTCCGCTCTCGCCGCCTCCGAACCGCTCAACAACATCGCGCGTACGACCATTCAGGCCGTAGCGGCCGTCCTCGGCGGGGTGCAGTCTCTGCATGTGTGCGGCTTCGACGAGGCCGAACAAACGCCTGGGCAGCTATCGGCACGCATTGCGCTGAGGATTCAGCAGATCATCTTGAAGGAAACCGATCTAGCCAGATACGTCGACCCCCTCGGCGGGTCCGAGGCAATAGCTCGCATCGCCGATGAAATCGAAGCAGAGGCTACGGGGTGGCTAGATGACATCGCTGCCCATGGTGGCTTGTTGGACTGTCTGCGCAGTGGCTGGCTGGAATCGCGCATTGACGACATGGCCTACGCCACCCGCGGCCCCGTCGTCGGCGTCGTCGAAGCCGAGAGTTCCGAAGAAGAGGAGTGGCTCACTGAAAGGCAACTGCGTTCGGGTGTCGTACCGGGCCGCCGCCGTCCCTTCGAGCGCGGGGTTTGTAGCGCAGAACTACGTGCTGTGACCGATGACGTGGCCGCGGGCCGCAATGTCATGAATTCGATGATCGCAGCAGCACGGGCTCGGGCCAGCATCGGCCAAATGCAACGGGCGGTGGCAGAAGGGCTCGAATCGAAATGACCGCATCTAACCGGAGCAGCAGCAGTCCGGGTCAATCCCGTACCCAAACACACTCAAGGGTGCAGCCAACTGACCACTCGGATGGGGAGCAGAGAAATATGAGCAAACAACGGATGGCTACCACTATTACGAGTTTCTGGGAACGGGCTCTCGGCGAAGAAAATCTCACGCTCGATGACAATTTCTTCGATTTGGGCGGTGATTCGCTCACGGCCGCGAAAATCCTTGCCCTTATCCAGCGGGAGTATGGGCTGCAAGCGGAATTGCATCTAATTTTTAACAACCCCACCATCGAAGAATTCGTGGAGGCCGTTGATGAAGAACTAGCAGGGGTAGCGCCGCGGGGAGAAGATGCATGACCGCCCCAAAATTCAAGTCACTGTGGGGAGGTCCGGCGACACCCGATTGTCACTTAACTGGATTTGTTCGCCGTGTCACCCACGATCCGGGGCGTACGGCTGTAGTCGACGCCGATCGTTCGTACACCTACGGAGAACTGGCAGCTTGGGCGCAAACGGTGTCGTCCAACTTGACGCTGGCCGGCGTGAACGTAGGAGACCGGGTTGCGGTATCGCTTCCGCGAGGCGCGGGTGCAGTCGCTGCATTACTCGGGGTGCTGCTGCATGGAGCGACGTACGTCCCGTTGGACCCCGAGTACCCCGTGGAACGGATTCAGTTCATGGTGGATGACTGCGCACCTCGCGCCCTAATCGCCACCACGCGATCACGTGTGAACCACCACGCCCCGCTGGTCGACATCGGGCTGCCCCCCGGAGTAACCCAACCGATCGACCTGCGCGCCGTCGCGTGCGATGCCGCACTTCCGGTCTACATCATCTACACATCCGGATCGACCGGCTGGCCGAAGGGCGTAGCGCTGAACCATCTCTGCATCGACACAATGGTCGATTGGCAAACATCCCACTCACCCCACCCCGAACTACGCACCGCACAGTTCGCCCCGCTAAATTTCGACGTCTCGTTCCAGGAGATATTGGGCACGCTGTGCGGCGGCGGCACGCTTGCGATCATGCCGGAGAAGCTACGCCGTGAACCAGCCCAATTGCTTCGATGGCTCTCCGATCAACGAATCGAGCGGCTGTTCGTCCCATTCGTTGCGTTGCAGATGCTGGCAGTGACGGCCCAGCGGGACATGCTGGCGCAACTGTGCTTGGTCGAGGTAAATACCGCCGGTGAGCAAGTAGTGTGCTCGGAAGATATTCGCGCAATGTTCGCATGTATGCCCGGCTGCCGGCTGGTCAACCACTACGGACAAAGCGAATCCGCCATGGTGACCTCGCACATCCTGGGGCCCGATCCGTATGCCTGGCCCAATCTGCCACCAATCGGCGAACCCCTGCCGGGATGCGAACTACTCATCGCGCCGGAAGTTCCAGAAACTCCGAACATCGGAGAGCTTCTCGTATCCGGAAATCCATTGTCGGATGGATATCTGGGGCGTCCCGAGCTGACAGTGGAGCGCTACGTCAGCATCCTTCCCTCACCAGCCGGTAACACCCGAGCCTTCCGTACCGGTGACCTGGTGGAGCTGACAGACAGCGGCTTGCGCTTCCTATCCCGAATGGACAGCCAGATCAAAGTGCGGGGAATCCGCGTTGATCTCCTAGAAATCGATGCGCAGTTGCTAACAGCTCCCGACTTCGCTGCAGCGGCGACGGTCATGGTGGTGACTAAGTCCGGCCATGCCAGCCTGCGCGCCGCAGTAGTCCTTCGTGAGGGCTGCACCGGCCCAGTCGAGGCCAACGCTCTTAAGCGACTACGCAAGGTACTGCCCGAGGTTTCGGTCCCTGTTTCGGTGACGGAACTGCCCGAACTGCCCAGGACCCCCAGCGGGAAGGTTAATCGTGAGAGAGTCGCTGAGCTCATCGCAGATGACTGCCGGCGGCGTCGCCGACACAGTCAGGGCGGTGACGAATGACCACAATCCTGCACGATAGGCCCGCCGATGCGGGCCAATACGCACTCTGGGCCGAAGCCACGATTGATCCCTCGATTAGTGGCGGCGGATATTTCGTGGCGACCTTTCGCGGTGTACTTGACGAGCATCACCTCGAGGCCGCTGCGCGCGCCGTGCTTGAACGACACGAGCCGCTGCGGTCGGTGCTGCGGCTTGTGCGGGGACAGTTGCGCCAGTGCGTCCTGCCGGCACTTGAGGCATGTTCTTTCGAGCGCGCCACTATCCCATGCGAAGACGGCTCCGAGTCGGCGGCGGTCCGAGAATGGTGCAAGCAGCGCGAACAGGACAAGCGCTGGGACCTAGCCACCGAGGCACCAATTCGTTTCCAACTTCTAACCCATGCTCCCAACCGCTGCTCGATGGTCTTCGAGGCTCATCACGCCGGCTTTGACGGGCGCAGCAAGTTTATTGTCGCCCGCGATTTCTCGAACTATCTGGGGAAACTGAGAATCGGCCATCAAGTGAATCCGACGCCGCTGGCCGCGCCCAGTACGCCCGTTGCCACGGAGGCAGTCACCGCGGAGGCCATCGAATTTTGGCGTACTGCTATCGACAAACGGATGCCCTTGACACTTCCCGAGGGCGGCCGTCTGGGGCAGCGGTCCATTGCTGCCTCGCCGACAATCGAACTGGAGCCCTCAGCGGTTGCCGCCCTTCGCGCGATCGCTCAAAACCTGCAGGTGAGCACATTCACGATGCTTTTCGCAGCGCTCACTCGACAAATGACGGCTTACGACAACATTGATCCGGTGTTGTCTGTGGCTTCGGACGTCAGTGACGAACACACCGGACATGTCGCCGGCTTGCAAACCAACGTGGTCCCCGTATCCATCGAAACCTCCCGCCAGATGGCGACGGAAAAATCCGTTGCCTCGGCCCGCCGGGCGCTCACACACTTGGCTCGCTATCGCCGCGTCCCGTTCGTGGACCTGGTGTCCGGTGTGCCCGGCAGACCCCTCGCTCGGCTCAGTACTGAGCTCGGCCTGTCATTTCCCCGTCCGCCAGCCCAACTTGACCTGGAAATCCCCGGCCTACGTTCGGAGTGGGAGTTTTTCACGCCAAACACAAACGCTGCTTTGGCCAGAACGCTGCAGATCCGTGCGCACTGGCCGCAGTGCCGGGTGCGGCTCGACTATCGCCAGGATCTGATGGGTGCAGCGGAAGCAGAAATATTTCTTGCCGATTTTCGCACTGCTGTCACAGATCTCGCTTCAGACCGAGAAACATCCTTGGTCAGCTCTACGAGCAAAGTCCGGCCCCGAGCAGCCGGCGCGGGGACCCCGTACATCTGTGCTGGCGTCCGCGCGGGGACACTATGTAACGACGACGCTCCCCACCCTCCGCGCTTGATGCCATCGGACGGTGTGAGATTCACCGTGCGTGGCCGGTCGGAACAGTTACTGCCCTGTTGTATAGCGGGCACGATCTGGGTTCATCTCGCCGACGGCCGCGAGGTTTGCACCGACGACTGTGGGTACGTCGCGGCAGACGGCGAGATGCGACACCTAGGACCTCGGGAGGGTCGGTGGATCCGCACCCGAAGCCTCATTGATGCCTCCGCAGTCGCCCGCGTCGCCCGAACCCACACTTGGGTACGAGAGGCGGAAGTGCAGCTGGTGAGGGGCCGTACCGACACCGCGGTGCTCAGTGTGTCTGGACCAACTCGCAATGTCCCGAGCGCACGAGAAATCCGAGCACATCTGCGGACTTTTCTGCACGCCAGTGATCTGCCTGGACGTATCAAAATCACCTGTACCGACACCCTACCGACGAACAAGGATGACAATGAACGAACTCTCTGAAGCTGCTGTAATCGCGGGTGCCTCTCCGGACGTACTTGAGAGCCTTCCCGTCCCACCTGAATACAACGCCGCCTACCTAGATGTAGAAGACATCCAGATTTTCGCCGGCGTCGAGGACAAAGACGTTCGAAAGTCGATTCACCTCGGCAGTGTGCCCATGCCGGAACTTGCTCCTGATGAGGTGTTGGTCGCTGTTATGGCAGCGGCGATGAACTACAACACAATCTGGTCCGCTACCTTCGAGCCGATCCCCACTTTCAACTTCCTGCGGCACTACGCAAAACAGGGCGGCTGGGCCTCTCGTCACGACCAGCCGTACCACGTACTGGGGTCGGACGCAGCCGGGGTGATCGTGCGCGTCGGGGCCGGTGTGCGCAAGTGGAAGGTCGGGGACCATGTCGCCGTAGGGACGGCTCATGTCGATGACCAGGAACCGCTCACCCATCACGACGGCATGCTCGGCCACGAGCAGCGAGCATGGGGGTTTGAGACAAACTTCGGAGGCCTCGCTGACTATGCGGTCGTCCGCGCGAGTCAATTACTACCCAAGGCAGCGCACCTCACCTGGGAAGAGGCTGCCAGCAACCCATTGTGCGCGGGAACGGCCTACCGGATGCTCGTCAGCGAGCGCGGTGCCAACATGCGTCAAGGCGATGTAGTCCTCATTTGGGGCGCGGCGGGTGGCCTCGGTGGCTACGCCGTGCAATTCGTCCGCAACGGCGGCGGCATACCAATCGGCATAGTCAGCTCGGACGCAAAAGCCGAGGTCGCCCGCAAGCTTGGCTGTGAGCTGGTCATCGATCGGCGCGAGATCGGTGAGATTTCCGCTGACCCGGACGCCACCGTCGCGGCAGGAAAACTGCTGGGCAAGATCATCAGGCGAGAGATCGGAGAGGATCCGAACATCGTCTTCGAGCACGTTGGCCGCGAGACCTTCGGCCTCTCGGTATTCGTGGCCCGCCGCGGCGGCACAATCGTCACCTGTGGATCGAGCACGGGTTACCAACACACGTTCGACAACCGCTACTTGTGGATGCGCCTGAAAAGAATAGTAGGCAGCCACGGGGCGAATTTGTACGAGCAGTGGCAGACGAACCGCCTCATCCAGCGCGGCCAAGTGCAACCTATGTTGTCTGAAGTGCACCCGTTTCAAGAGACACCAGAAGCCGCACGCAGGATTCAACTAAACGAGCACCTCGGCAAAGTTGGCATACTTTGCCTAGCACCCTCGAGTGGGCTCGGTGTCACCGACGTCGACCTGCGTTCCCGGATCGGCGAGGCGCGGATCACACCGCTGGTGACGGCATGACAGCTCCGAACCCGAGCTTCGACGCAGGAAAGGCCGAAGGCCGCGTGCATCGTGTCCGAGTGGTGGTTGCCAAACCTGGGCTGGATGGCCACGATCGCGGTGCCAAAGTGGTGGCGCGCGCACTTCGTGATGCCGGCATGGAAGTTATCTACACCGGATTGCGTCAGACACCCGAGCAAATCGTCCGCACCACTTTGGAAGAGGGTGCCGACGCTGTCGGTCTGTCACTGCTATCGGGCGCTCACATGGAACTGGTACCCCGCGTAATCGAGCTGTTGGCCGAGAATAACGCGATGGAGATACCCATCTTCTGTGGCGGCGTCATTCCACCTGGAGACGCACGCAAGCTCGCTGAAATGGGAGTGCTCCGGGTCTTTACCTCTCGGGATTCCCTTCAGGAGATCACCCGTTGGGCACAAACGAACCTACATCCGCTCAAGGAGACGGAGTGACGAGGCACCAGAACTGTCAGACCTTGGAGTCTGCACGGCAAGGCAATATCAGGGCGCTGGCGCAACTAATGACTCGCGCGGAGAACTACGCCATCACTGAGGTTGACGTCATCTCTCCGGCTGCACCGGACCACCCCCGAACCGCCTGTACGGTGATTGGCTTGACAGGTCCTCCTGGTGTCGGAAAGTCGACGTTGATTTCATGTCTTATCGCCGAGTACCGCAAGCGGGGTCAGCGCGTGGCAGTGCTCTGCTTTGATCCGTCATCGCCGATAACCGGCGGTGCGCTCCTCGGTGACCGCATCCGTATGCAGGAGCACTCAGATGATCCCGGAGTTTTCATTCGGTCAGTGTCCAGTCGTGGCCATCTCGGAGGACTTTCGGCCACGGCCAGGACAATGATCGCGATCCTGTCTGAGATCGAATTTGACAGGATCTTGATCGAGACGGTCGGAACCGGGCAGTCAGAGGTGGAAATCGCATCAATCGCGGACGACACCATCGTTGTTCTAGCGCCTGGAGCAGGTGACGGCATCCAAATGGCCAAGGCTGGTGTTCTGGAAATCGCCGACCTCTACGTCGTAAACAAGGCAGATCAGAACGGAGTCCACGCAGTACTTCGCGAACTCCAGGCCGTGATCGAGCTTGGTCAACGCGACGTCCCCATTGTGACGACTACCGCCAGCCGTCAAGAAGGGGCCGCCGAGGTAGTTAGAGCCCTTGAGGCCAAGCGAAAATCTCCTATGACGTAGAGCTGGAGCAGATCGTTCCTCCAGTCATTACCTCTGCCGCGCTTTGCAAAGCAGCGAAGCTTTGGGCCACCGTTAGGTGATCGAAGTCTGCGACATCGACGGGGACACCTGCATGGCACGAAATCACCTGCGCAGCGGCTTGAACTGGGCCCGAGTCAAGGGTTGGGCTGAATTTGACGACCTAGGCAACCAAGCAAAGTAGGGACTGTTGGCAGAGTTCAGATTGACTGATCTTGTAAATATCAGTCAGACAAGCGGATTCGGTCATGTCAGCATGTTGCATAGCGAGCAGTTATGCGGTGGACTGTAGGCATGCTGACTCGAATTGACCATATCGGGATTGTTTGTTTCGACCTCGACAAAACCGTCGAATTCTACAGTGCCACCTATGGATTCGAGGTTACTCACCTGGAATCGAACGAGGAGGAGGGTATCCGTGAAGCGATGTTGAAGATCAACGAGACCCCGGACGGTTACGCCTCGTACCTCCAGCTGCTGGGCTCGACCCGGGACGACTCAGTAGTAGGCAAGTGGCTGGCCAAGAACGGAGAAGGCGTCCACCACATCGCATTCGGCACGAACGACGTGAGTGGCGAAACAGAAGCCATACGGAGTAAGGGCGTCCGGGCACTCTACGACGAGCCGAGACAAGGTTCAATGGGGTCCCGAATCAACTTCCTGCACCCAAAGGATTGCCACGGGGTCTTGACTGAACTCGTCACCGCCGCAACACCAGACTCCGAATGACAACTGCCAGTTAATGTTGCGATGGTCCATATCGTCAGAGTGTTGATGCGGATTTGTGCCATGGAGTGGTAGACGAGGGGGCGGGATGGGAAAATTGGCGCGGCGTTCGGATAGAAGAGGGCAGAAGCCTCGGAATGCGAAGGGCACTCGGGTTCGCCGTGATGGATTCGACGGTGAGTTCGTTCCAGGGCAACAATTTTCGGTCGACATGCGTATCCGCCGTCAGGCCGCCGAGGTGCTGGAAGCAAAGGTCACCGCGGCGCGGTGGCCCCTTGTGCTCGAGGCCATCGAGGCCGCAGCCTGGCCGGTGGAGACCTACCTGGGAAAATTCCTTAAGGGCGGCTACGACGTGATCCGGTTTCGGTCCGACCCGGCCGACGTGGGCGAGATGCTCCATAGGTTGTCCCGGATGACGAAGCTGCCGGTCGAAGCTGTTGCGCGGGAGCCCCACAAGCACTTGCCCTTCTGGCTCGATGACGAACCGGAATCGCACGATGTCGGCCTGCAGCCCTTCCGTTGGTTCCAGATGCTTTACTACAGCCACTTCCTTCTGCGCGCGTCGACGGCGGACCGGTATGCCTACTATGCGACGCCGGAGATGTCTGCGTTGATCGAGGCCGGCCAGAGTGCCGATCGAGACCATGATGTTGCTGTGACCGTGGCCGATCTTCCCTCGAGCAGAGGAGTTCTCTATCTCGCTCCAGCGGATGGAGTGCCCGACCACGGGCGGGTCCTGGTGTGGAACGAGACAGGTCGCGACAGTGGAAGTGGAACCGATGTTCTCCTGATAGCCATGCTTACCGTTCCTGCTTTGCGGTGGTGGTTGGCGCGGGCCGACGGGGCACTTCCTACTGACGGAAACCGGTTGTACCGCGTCGTCAACGACTACCTACCGGTGTTTCCTTTCGCCGAGGTCCAGCTCAGCCCAGCCGAATTCGATGCTGCGCCCAGTGCACCGAACCGATCAGGAGGCGCGGGTTTCACGGACGTCGGTCCCGACGAACCTGCGCATTCCGTGACCGCCATGAATGACCTGGATTACGTTGCGCGAACGTTCTTCTCGATGGTGAACATGCTGCGAGGCAACAAGTTCGTGGAGTCCACCCGCCAGCAGTCGGCGCGCATGCGAGACAACGACGGCGTAGTCAAGCGGATGCGTGAGGTGACGTATTTGTCGTACCGGCAGCCGCGGTCTGCATCCAGTGCTTCATCGTCGGAAGGATCTGGCAAGCTCTCGCACCGCCACGTCGTTCGGGGGCATTGGCGTCGGCATTGGTATCCATCGCAGAAGCGTCATCTACCCATGTGGATCGATGAGCATTTGCAGGGGCCCGCGGATGCCCCGATTGTCGTCAAGAGCAAGGTGACTGTGGTGCGCCCGCCTGCGGAGAATGAGAGTGTTGAATGACCAACGACCGTAGTTTCGATCCGGACGCCGATCACGGCCAGGCGGGCTGGGTGACTCTGCCCAGTGGACAGCGTGCTTACCGCTACCACGGCTCGGACGACCTGATCTACGACGGAGCAACCGCCCCCGAGGCCGACGCGTCGAACTAGACGTAGATTGGAACTCCTCGGCGCAGGCTCGAGAAGACCGATGCACCGTCATGCCGGAAAGAACGACGCAGCTCGTCCAGTCATTCACATGAATGATTGTTGCCTGGGAACCACAAAGCAGCGCTGTGCGTCCAACACAGCATGGACGACGACGAGTGCGCAGCCATCCGTGACGAGGGGCGCGACCCCAGCGACCCGGCCGTCGTAAGCGCCCTCGACCAGGTGAAACGAACGCTTCACCTATACCGGCATCTCGCCTGGACCTTCACGGCAGACGCCCTCGACACTCGCACCCTCCACCGCTGAACGCGCCCACCTGCACGTTCGACAATCGAACATGCGTTCGATACGGTGTGGTGGTTCCTATCGGCGCGCGAAAGGTCGATCCACATGGCCACCGTCGACGCAATCGGGGACCTCACCGGCTTGGGCAAGGCCGAACAGCTCGCCGCGCTCCGACGCAGCATGGCCGCGATCCCCGGACGACGTGTCCACGCACCCATCGAGCCCGTCGACGCATCCCTGTTCGCCCCATCTCAGCCAACGGCCCCGCCCGCCGACGAACAGACCCTCAGCGGCCCTGTGCGTTCACAGACCCTGCGCACCATCCCCGTGCCCACGCCACTGTCGGAACTCCTCCCACGCGGTGCGCTGGCCCGCGGAACGGCCATCTCGATTACTGGTGCCGGATCGATCCTCGTCGGTCTCGTCGCTACAGCCAGCGCGGCCGGCCACCACGTCGCATTGATCGGGCAGTCGAAGTTCGGACTCCTCGCCGTCCACGAGCAGGGCGGCGACCTGTCGAAAATCCACCTGATCGACCCAGGCCAAACAGACCCCCTCGACGCTGCGAGCCTCTGTATCGAGGGCCTCGATCTGGTCGTGACGACCGTGCACGGACGCGATGTTCCGCCAACCCGGGCGCGTGCCCTGTTGGCCCGAAACCGTACGCACGCAGGAATTCTCGCGATCACGAACGGACGCATGCCCGGTCTCGACCTGGCAGTCTCCTCGCGGCCTGTCGCGTACGGCGGAATCGAGCAGGGCAGGGGCCGTATCCGGTCGATCACCCTCGAGACCACCGTGCACGGGCGCGGTATCGCCGAGCGCACCGGCCGCTACACCCTCACCGCGCCCACGTTCGGCGAACAGGGCCTGCGGTGGATCCCGAGCAGCGTCGACGCGGCCGTCCTGCACCGGCCACACGGTCTGGCGGTCGTGCAGTGAGCCCCGAGATGTACGAGAACTGGCCCGTCACTTTCGATCCGCCCACACGCCTCGTTGTCGATCCCCCTCAGAGAGTCTTGGTCAGCGTCGCGCTCACCGTGGCTGGCTCGTCTGGAGGATCCTTCCGTGACGGGGTGCCGCTCAAAGTCCGGTCCGAAGGTCTCTAGCCAGTGAAGTGTTGTTGTTGCAATCGATTTGACTGATTTCGGGCCGCCAGCGTGGTGCTTGCAGATACGGTGGATCGCAATGGTCGATCTTTGTCGGTGGCAGGTGTTCTGGTGCGATCCAGCCGGTTCGTCGGCTGATGCCGTCGACGATCCGGTGCTTGCAGGGTTGCCCTCGTTGCCGGAGTGGGCCCGCCGGCATGGGACGCGTGCGGGACAACCGTTTCTGCTGCGTACGGATGGCCACTGTGTGCCGGAGGTCGACGAGTTCTTCGCTTCGCCCCGGATGCGGAGCTGCAAGCATGGGACGGTCCGCAAGTATGCGTTCACACTCGCGACGTGGGTGGGCTTTCTCGACGCGATCGAATGTCGTTGGCACGAGGCAGGTTCCGACCAGATCGATGCGTTCAAGTTCTGGCGGATGACCGATGCGGCAAACCCGGTACGCGTTGCAGGTGGCACCGTCAGATCGGATCTGGTCGCGATCAGCACGTTCTACGAGTGGGCACACCGCACTTATGGTGTAACGAATCCGGTGCTACGCGTGGCAGTCCGCGGTCACCGACCCAGAGAAATAGCTACCGAGGCATATCAGGCGACTCCGCACGTGGTGCGTGATCGTGACGTGAAGTGGCTCGACCCAGCAGGGTACCGGCGATGGCGTGACATCGGATTGCGTGGTCTGGACCGGCGTGGTCGAGAAGCGGAGGGGTGGCGTGGCCGGAACGCGCAGCGCGACACCGCGTTCGCCGACGGCCTGTACGGAACGGGGCTGCGGTTGTCGGAGTGGGCGAGTGTGTTGATGGTCGAGCTGCCGGTCGACGATGCCAGCCGGGGGTTCACGACGTGCCGGTTGGCGGCGGCCTGTGCGAAGGGCAGCCGAGGTCGCAGGTTCTGGATGCCTCGCGAAACGTTGACTGACGTACGTGCCTATGTGGAGGGCGAACGAGCCCGAGCAGTACGGCGAGCACGTCGGGAGGGCCGTTACGACCGGATCCTGGAGCGCCGGATCGTGGTTCGATTGCTCGGTGGTCGGCGGCTCGAACTCCGTGACCGTGGCGGTGCCAAATCCGTGGTGTCGTTGGACGCACTCGACCCGGCCGCACGGCTGTATCTGTTTCACGACGATGCAGGCGGGCTGAGCCCGGCGTCGCTGTGGGTGAACGAGGACGGCATGCCGCGGATACCGCATGGTTGGCAGCACACGTTCGTCACCGCAAACCGGCGAGTCGAGCGTGAAGGTTTGATCGGGTTGGCCGCGACCGCGCACATGTTGCGGCACTCGTTCGCTTTGCGGTGGTTCTCGGTCGGTCGGTTGTTGTACGAGCGGCGCTTCGCGCACCTCGATGCCGAGGAGATGAGGGACTACCGGGCACAGTTCGGTGACACCTGGTACTTCGTGATGACGCTTCTCGGGCACGCCGATGTTGCCACCACGATGAACACCTATCTGGAGCCGTTCCGCGATCTGGACGTCTCGTTACTGATCGAGCATGCGCACGGTGCGGCCATGGACCGGGTGCTGACGGATCTGTTCCGAACCGACCCTCGGGTGATCACCGACCCGCTCGCCGATGCAGGGCTCTCGTGAGCGCACAAGGCCGTCGAGCCCAGCTGCCCGGCCTGGGCTACACGTCTCCCGGACGGCAAGATCCGTTGGGGGACAACCGTTGTCGGGTCGTTTTCCATCCAGAGCGTGGTGGCCGCCCGACCACGTTCGACCTCTCCGACCTGCCGGTTGGGGAGGCGATGCGTGAGTGGCTTACCGCAGCGCTCGCGAAAGGAACCGGGCCGAGCGGGTCCGCCCGAACATTGGCATCGGCACGGACATTGCTCGGCGCAGCACGGTCGTTCGCTCGATACTTGGACTCGGCAGATCGGTCACCGGCGACGCCGGCGCAGCTGCACGGGACATATTGGGATCAGTATGTACTGGCGCAACGGGTGTCGAACCGTCGAACACAGGTGATCAATCTGCGCAGCTTGCTGCGACATGCCAGCGATGTGCCCGACGATTTCGCTGCGAGGATGCATCGCACCCAGATCAGTTCGAGAAATCAGAAGTTCCAGGCCTACAGTGCTGCAGAGTTCACACGGATTACGGCAGCAGCGAAATCGCATGTGCGCGAATGCGTCCACCGGATTCATGGAGGTCGTGTTCTGTTGGCTCGGTGGAGGGCCGGGGAGATCGATCGGGACCTCGACAAACACGGCTGGGAGCGAGGGTGGCTACTCGATCACATCGACCGCCACGACCAAGTGCCCCGGTACGCGAACGGTTCGAGACACAATCTTTCCACCGCCCATGGAGGGACGGCGGTGTTGTTCGCCGAGTTGTATCCCACACCCCAGGATGTCGCCGCTGCGGCAGCGTTGTTGATCTGTCTGACCGGGCACAACCTGTCCGCGATCGCCACGCTCCCAGCACGGCATCACAGGCCCGACGGCGACGCCGGAGCCTCCCGCACGGCGATCGTGGAGACGATCAAACCCCGACGCGGTCGACATCACGCCCACCAGAGCATCGCCTTGCACGAAGCGGCCGCGTCCGCTCCAGCCCGGCTCGACTTGTCCAGTGCGTACGCGGTGTATCAGGTCGTTCACGATATTTGCGGACCGGTGCGCGCTCGCGCCGAAACCGAGGTGCTGTTCGCCTATTTCACGCCGAAGAACGGCATGCTGTTCCTGCCAGGGTTACGCCGCAACGTGCTCGGCGAATGGGCACAAGCACGCGGTGTGCTCGGTGATACGGTCGACGAGACCGGTCAGCCTGTACCGCGGCGACTCGACAGCAGACGACTACGGATGAACTGGCTCGAACAGCACCAGCAACCGGTCGCACACACCGAGCAGACACTCGCCAACGACTATCTCGCCCGGCATCGCGGCAATCTCGCGGAATATCAGCAGATCGTGGCTACCACCCTCGACGAGCAGGTCACCGAAGCGCGGCGCACTGCGGTGATGCGCAGCCTGACCGCGAAACAAATCGAACACGCTCGCACCGATCCGAGCGCAGTCGCCGCTCAAGTCGGGCTGACCGCCAGCGTGCTGACTGACCTGTTGGGTGGCCGTCTCGACACCGTTGTTGCCGGTTGTGTCGACAACACCCACAGTCCACACGCCCCCGTGGGGCAGCCGTGCACGGCATCGTTTCTGCTGTGCTTGTCGTGCCCGTGCGCGCGGGCAACTCCACAGCACCTACCGGTCATCGCCGAAGTCCACGACAGACTGCAAAACAAGGCGAAGGAGATGACGCCGCTGCGGTGGGCGCAGCGATTCGCAGGCCCCGTGGCTCAACTCGCCGATGTGATGAGCCGATACCCCGACACCGTCATCGAGGAGGCGCGCATAAACGTGAGTGAGGAACAACGAACTCTGGTCACCATGTTTCTAGCGCGCAACCTGGACATCCGATGACCGCGACCAGCGTCCTCACCGACAATGGCGATGCGAGGTTCCCGGGACCGGAAACCGTTGTGCTGCAAAACCGTCCATTACGGGCCGATACCGATGTAACCGCACTCTCCCGTTTCGGTGACGAACGGTGGACTCTGACACCTGCGTTGTTGGCTCCGCACGCACGAAGCACCTCGCTCAACTTCGGGTCCGTGCACCCCGATTTCGTGCTCGCTCTCAAACACCTGTACTGGGCAATGATCAACCCTGGTGGTGACGACGCCACTGTCAACAGACATCATCGTGGGGGCACACCCGCGATGCTGACGATCTCGACTATGTTCCGGTTCACCCGCGCCTTCACCGACTGGCTGGCATCGCGTGGATGTCACTCGCTGACACAGGTCAGCCCCGCCGATCTCGACGACTACCTGGTGCACGTCAAAACCGCGGAGACGACGTACGCCAAGCGTGAGGACCTCCTCGCCGCGGTGATCAAGATGTGGGGCTACCGGGCACTCGTCCCGAGATCCAATCGTCTCCCGCCGACACCGCCGTGGAATGGCGAACGTATCTACCGGCTGCTCGAAGCCTCACGCCATGTGGAGATCCGAACCCCACGCATTCATCCTGACACCATGAACAGCTTGTTGGCGTGGTCACTGCGGTTCGTAGAGGACTTCGCCGACGACATCACGGCCGGCTTTGGTGAATACGAACGGCTCCACCGACGCATGCTGCCGGCCCGTCTACGGCCTGACCGGGTGCGGCGCCGCCCAGGTGAGCTAGTCACCGATCTGAAGACCCTGATCGATAGGTATCGCGATATGGGTCGCCCGTTACCGGGCATCCGTAGTCGCAGCGGTGAACTGATCCATCACCTGCCCTATCTGGCCCGGCTCCTCGACACCGCGCCCGACGCACTCCGCCGTCCGGAGATCCTCGACATTCTGAGCCGGTCGGGGCTGCCGATCTGCGAAGGTGCACCGTTGCTGATACCGGCCACCGGCACGCTCGACGGGCAGCTATGGTGCAGGGACTCCATCGACGAACGCGAAGCCCACCAGCTGGCCCGCCACCTCACCGCCGCCTGCTTCATCGTCATCGGCTACCTCTCCGGCATGCGGACCGGTGAGGTACTCACCCTCGAACGCGGATGCCTGCAGCGTGATCCCGACAGTGGCTTGCTGCTCATTCGTGGTCGACACTGGAAGGGGGTACACGACGCCAGCGGCTCCACCGTGCCGCAAGGACAGATTCGTCCCGACCCCTGGGTGGTCGCCGAACCCGTCGCGACCGCAATCGGTGTGCTGGAAAACCTTCACCACGACCAGCTGCTGTTCCCGCACATGCTCGGCGAACACAACTCAGGGCCACGACAGTTCCGGACCGGACAAGCCCGCACCACCGGCAGCATCAACACCGACATCGCCCACATGATCGGCTGGGTCGACTCCTACTGCGCAGCCACCGGCCGCACCGACGTCATACCACCCGATCCGACCGATCCGAGCATTCCAGCCCGCCGTCTGAGACGCACTCTGGCCTGGTTCATCGCCCGCAAACCACGCGGCCTCGTCGCTGCCGCGATCCAATACGGTCACCTGAAAGTGCAGATGACCGTCGGCTACGCCGGCAGCTACGCCTCCGGGTTCCCCGACGACCTGGCGTTCGAGGAGTGGCTCGCCCGACTCGACCTCCTCGCCGACGCGGACGAGCACCTTCGACACGGTGAACATGTCAGCGGCCCGGCTGCACACACCTACCGGCACCGCGTCGACGGCGCGCAACGATTCGCCGGACACGTCCTACGCACCAGCAGCGATGCACGCACCTTGCTCGCCAACCCAGACCTGCAAATCTACCCGGGACACGGGATGACCTGCGTTTTCGACCCGCGCCGGGCGGCATGCCACCTCAGCCGAGACGACACCGACACCCGCCGCACCCCCGACCTCACCGATTGCCGACCCAACTGCGTCAACATCGCCCGCACGGACCGCGATATCGACGAACTCACCACCGATATCGAAACTCTCCGCATCCTGGTCGACGATCCTCTGGCACCACCGATACGTGCTGCACGTGAACGACAACAACTACTCCGACTCGAAGACGCTGTCATTCAACACAATCGCCGCGAAGGCAACGATCATGACTTATGAGAATACGACGGAACGCCATGCGATCGAGGCAGCCATCACGCGGCTGCTCGACGGCACACCGCAACGCTCGACCGGTGCCCTGAGCATCGTCCAGCTTGCCGTCGAAGCCGACGTCAAGCGATGGGTCCTGACACACAAACACACCGACCTCGCCGAACAGTTCACACAACGGGTACGAACACAGGGCAAGATGCCAGCTGCGTTCCAAGACCTCGATAGACGCGCGAAAACAGCTGAAGCGGCGAACGATCGCCTTCGGCAAGAAAACAATCGGCTGCGGAAACAAGTCAACATCTACGCGCAGGTCATCCACGAACTGACCACCGAACGCAACAGAACAAGTCAACAGTCACCTTCGGGCAAGCTTTCGCACATAACCACTCATAGGCACTGACCGGTCAACGTCGCGTGCATGGCCAGCGAGATGTTGCTCCATGCATCACTCATGGCCATACCGTACTCGGCCACCACCAACACCGGTCGCAGGTCAGGACGTCAATCGAGGTGTTGTTCCCACTGCTGCAACCACGGCAGCAGCGCAGTGAGATCACGGGTATCGAGTGCTGCGGTCGCCGCCTCACGGGCGGCGGTATTCGCGTTCAGAGCTAGCGATTCGGGAAGAACCTCGAACAAGGGAATGTCCGAACGGCTGTCACCGATAGCGCAGCACCGGTGCAGTGGTATCCCCCGTTCGCCCGCCAGCGCTACCGCGCGGTCACGTTTGTCGAACTCGTCGAAATGCTCGGCCACCGTGCCGTCATAGACCGATTCTGAAATCCCCACCTGTGGACCGCCATTGGTGGTGAAACCGTACCGCCTCGCGATCGCGCTGCTGACCGGCTGCCACGCCAACGAGGCAAGCACCGGCTCGATCCGACGACTGCGGCACCACGACGTGACGTCGTCGACCCCGTCGATCACCGGTAAGTCGTCGAGCCACCGATCGACGGTGCTCGTGTCCACTCCGCGCCATCCTCGGGCGTCGATGACGCTGACCTGTTCGTTTGTCAATTCCCCGACTGCGTAACGTCGTTCAGCGTCATCGAGTTCGTGCTGGTGTCCCATGTGTGCCGCCAGAAAGCTCCCGCTCGACATCGAGGGCACCAACGTTCCGTCGATATCGAAGAACACCATCCCTCGTAGCGTCATCACTGAAAGATACTTGGCCCAGCAGTTTCGCACCGCGACCAGCGTCAAAAACGAGGTTGGGTCCGACTACTCGGTCGGCACCGCAGTGCACACAACCAGGGCGAGGCCTACCAAGACAGGGGGAACAACGGTCTACCATGACCGCTCTCGCCGCTCGACCAAGCCGAGCGTCTTTAAGAACCAGGCAAGCCCGCACGCAGACAGGAGCAGGGCCGACATGCCGCCGACCACGAGTTCATCGGGTCCACTCATGCCCGACAGGATCTGCGGCTGGTCGTAGCGCATGCCTACCATTACCAGCAGAGCCACTGAGACAAGCACTGTGAGAACGGCATGGGATATTTTCACGCTGGCGAGCCGCTGTTGCCTCACGACCAGAATCGTATCCGGGGACGCGATGGGTAACCTTTAGTGCGTACCCTGGCCTGAGCGGTTCGATTGGCCGAAAACGGTTTGCTGAGAAGCAGTTTCGCACTGTTGTTGGTCCTGCGATCGTCGTGTGAGCTTTCAAAGGTCGTTCAGTTGGTCTCGAGTGACCGTGTGAGCGCGGCGATCAGTGCGGTGACGGCCGGCAGGTCGGTCGAGGTGGCGATGCGCAGTGACCGGGTGATGACCGGCGTGGTGGGTGCGTAGGTGACCGCCGCGGTGGGGACGCGTGCCGTCACCGGGAAGAGTGCGACGGCCAGGTTCGCTTCGACCAAGGCGAGTTGGGTTGCGTAGTCGGACACTTCGTACGCGATCCGCGGCTCGACCCCACAATCGCGCAGCGCCTGTGTCGTCGCTGCGTATGCGTCCGATCCCTGCGGACACACTGTCCACACGGCGTCGCCGAGCCCCGAAAGATCCACCCGCGCCGCAGATCCGCTCGCTGATGGCAGCGCAAGGTGGACTTCCTCGGTGTGCAGGGTCTGCACGTGCACACCTTTCGGGAGTGCCGTGGGCCGGATGTCCCAGGATTCGAAGACGACGATATCGAGCGCGCGTCGTTCCAACTGCGCTAGAAGGTGGACGCCTTCGCCGTCGACGACCTGCGGGGTCAGCATCGGATTGGTAAGCACTATCTCGGCGAGGGCGGGGACGACCAGCCGGCGTAGAGCGCTCGCCACTGCGCCGATCCGCACAAGTCCGGCGATCTCGGTGTCGATGCGGGCAACGTCACTGGCAGCGGCGTCTGCCACCTGGACCATCTCGAGGGCCCGTACGGCCAACACGCGGCCGGCGGGTGTGAGGCGGATCGTGCGGCCGTCGGGTTCGACGAGTGCGGTGCCGGCTTCGCGTTCAAGTTTGCGGATGTGCTGGGTGACCCCGGATCCGCTCATGTGCAACGCGTGCCCGGCTTTCGTCACCGATCCGTGTTCGGCGACGGCGGCGAACACGCGCATACGATCCCAGGTCAACATCGAAGCGAGACTACGCAATCGAACCGAGTAATACGAATTAGACTTACCAATTGGGGTGCTGGTTCGCTGAACACGTGACATACACAGCCAGCGCCACCCTTGACAGCGAACCGCGGTTCGGACGTTCGACGACCTTGGTCGTGCTCGGCGCGGCGTCGCTGTCGTTGTCGGCGACGTTCGTCAAGCTCGCCGACGTCACCTCCGGTACCGCAGCGTTCCTGCGCTGCGCGCTGGCGCTGGTCGTTCTCGTCCCGTTGGCGGTGTGGGAGGTGCGTCGTCGCGGCGCGATGCCGATACCGCTGTACCCGTTGGCGATCGTCGCCGGGGTTTTCTTGGGTGCCGACTACGTGATGTGGACCAAGTCGATCCTCGACGTCGGAGCGTCCATCGCAACCGTGTTGATCAACGTGCAGGTCGTCGTCCTCCCGTTGCTCGCCCTGGTGGTCGACAAGACGGCTGTTCCTCGACGGTTCGTGGTGACGGCACCCGCGATGGTGCTCGGTGTCGCCCTCGCCGGCGCGGTGATCGGGCCGGCGGGTGACACCGGCGGCGGCAGCGCGGTGCGCGGATCGATCCTCGGCATCGCGGCAGGGGTCGCGTATGCGGGGTATCTGTTTCTCAATCGGCGCTCCGGGCAACGCAGCCCGAAGCACACGATTACCCCGATCTGTGTCGCCACTGCCTCCGCGGCGGTGACGGCTGGGGTCATCTCGGCTCCGCTCGGTGATCTCGACCTGACGATCACCGCCGGAGCCTGGGCGTGGATGATCGCCCTGGCCTTGCTGGGTCAGGTCGCGGCGTGGCTGTTCGTCAGCGTCGGATCCCGCGATCTCCCGACGAACACGATCGCGGGACTGCTTCTCCTGCAACCGGTCCTGGCCATCGTCTTCGGATTCCTCGTTCTTCACGAACGCCCCACCTGGCTGCAACTCCTCGGCGCCGCCGTCGTCGTCGGCGCCGTATGGACCGCCAACCGACACTCGGCGCACCCACGACGTGGCCTGCGCCGGGGTGTGCGCAGCGTCTGGGCAGGGAAACAGCATCCTGGCTGGCGGCCGTGTGACTAGTTAGTGACCAGTAACTAACGGGTGTATTCTCGCTCCTGTGAGGCAGCAACGAAAGATGACCGGCTCCGACCGGCGCGCCCAGATCCTCGACATCGCCGCCGAGGAGTTCGCCGCCGGTGGACTGCACGGGGCGTCCACCGAATCGATGGCCCGGCGAGCCGGGATCACCCAGGCGTACATCTTCCGAATCTTCGGCACCAAGAAGGCACTGTTCGCCGAAGTGATGGTCGCCTCGTTCGACCGGTTGACAGAAGCGATGCGCGAGGCGGCCGGCGACGACACGGGCCGAGACGCGTTGGCGGCCATGGGCGCGCGCTACCACGACATGCTCAGCGACCGCACGGCTCTGCTGCTGCAGCTGCAGGGCTTCGCCGCGTGCGGCGACCCCGACGTCCAGGGTGCGGTCCGCGACAGCTTCGGACGCATGTGGACCACCGTCGCCGGCATCACCGGCCTCGACGACGTCACCGTCAAAGCATTCCTCGCCTTCGGCATGCTCCTCAACAACGCTGCTGCCCTCCAGGTTCCGAATCTTGACGAACCGTGGGCCACAGCTATCCAGACCCGCATCCAACCCGGGCTCTTCGACCACATCACCACCGAGACGAACCGATGAACACCCCCGCAGCCGGTACGCCGCCGCGAGCGCTCATCCCGACGCTGATGTTCATCGCGCTCGTCGTCGCCGCTGTCGGCAGCCTCGGTGCACCACTGATCACCAGTGTCGCAACCACACTCGACGTGTCGTTGGCCTCCGCCCAGTGGACGCTGACGATCACCCTGTTCACCGGCGCGATCGCCGGCCCGGTGCTGGGCCGGCTCGGCGCAGGACCGCACCGCCGGACCACGATTCTGATCACCCTGGCCGTAGTCGTGGCCGGCAGCGTCCTCACCGTGCTCCCGTTACCGTTCGGGTGGCTGCTCGTCGGCCGCGCCGCCCAGGGCACCGGACTGGGCCTGACCGCGTTGATGATGGGCGTCGCCCGCGATCACCTCCCCGACCACCGAGCGTCCTCCACCATTGCGCTGCTGTCCGTCGCCTCCACCATCGGTATCGGTATCGGTTACCCGCTTGCCGGACTGCTCACCGAGATCGGTGGTCTCCGCACCGCGTACGGCCTGGGCGTCCTCGTCACCATCATCGCTTTCGCCGCGGCGCTGCGCACCATCCCGTCGCCGCCGCCGGGACGGCCCGCCCGCGTCGACATACCCGGCGCTCTCCTGCTGGCAGCGGCTCTGTTCCTGGTCCTGTTCCTGGCCAGTCAGACGCACTTGTGGACCGAGCACCTCCCGCTCGCTGCGCTCCTGGCCCTCGCCGCCGCCGTCCTACTCGCAGTCTGGGTGATCGTCGAAAGGCGCACCGCGGCACCACTGGTCGACGTTCGGCTGCTCGCGCACCCCGCCGTCGCCGGGGCGAATGTCGCCATGTTCGTCGGCGGGGTCGGGATGTACCTGCTGCTGACGCTGATCACCCGCTACGCCCAAACACCACTGTCTGCCGGCTACGGATTCGGGCTGACCGTTTTCGTCGCCGGGCTCGTCCTCGTCCCGTTCTCCGCACTCGGATTCGCCGCCGGCAAACTCACCCCACACCTGGCCCGTCGCCTCGGTGCCCCACTGACCCTCGCGGCCGGGGCTGCCGTCGTACTCGCCGGCTTCGTCGTCTTCGCCGCCGCTCGGTCGAACATCGCCGAACTCCTCGTCGCGATGGCGGTGCTCGGGTTCGGAGTCGGATCCTTCTCCTCCGCGATGCCCGGCGTCATCCTCGCGGTCACGGACCCGGAAGAGACGTCGAGCGCGATGAGCGTCAACCAGGTCGTCCGCAGTGTCGGGTTCTCACTCGGAAGCGCCGTCGGCGGACTCGTCCTCGCGGCGGGCACCACCGACACCTTCCCAATCGACGGCGCGTACACGATCGCATCCTGCATCGGCGCCGCCATCATGGTCGTCACCGTCATTACCTGTGTCGCCCTGCACCGCCGGGTGCCCGTAGCGTCACGCGCCCAGTCGACTTAAGAAGCCTGTGCGCAATTCTGCACAACGCGTGTCGAGCGACAGGGATTGCCGCACAACGTGATACGTGGCCGGGCTCGACGATCCGGTCCCGCACGCTATCGAACTGGCGTCCACCCGCCACGTCGCACGGCCCTGCCGTTGTGTGCGTCGCAACAAACCGTGGCAGCGCAACCGGGCCGAGCGGGCAAAACCAGTTGCACGGCTAATCCGTCGGTCGCAAGACTGGCACGAGTGGACATGCATCCGAACCAGGTGACGATCTCGATCTCGACCGTGCGCGCACTGATCGACACGCAGTTCTCCGACTGGCGCGACCTCGCGCTCGACCAGGTGCATGCCGGCGGCACGGAAAACGCGATCTTCCGGATCGGTACCGATCTCGTGGCCCGGTTCCGGCTCGAAGCCCATGATGTCGACACGACGCGAGCGGAAGTACTCGCAGAGTTGGAGGCCGCTCGCGAGCTTGCCGGCAGCACGCGCTTCGCCACGCCTGAACCCGTGGCCCTGGGCGAGCCCGGCGGTGACTACCCACTGCCGTGGTCGGTACAGACATGGATCGACGGGGACCCCGCAACGACCGGCGATCTCTCTCAGTCGGAGCCTTTCGCCGAGGACCTCGCCGAGTTCATCATGCAGGTGCGAGGTATCGCCTCAGGCGGTCGGACCTACAACGGCTGCGGGCGTGGCGGCGACCTCGCATCTCACGACGACTGGGTACGAGAGTGCATCTCACGCAGCGCCGGACTGATGGATGTGGCGTCGCTGTCGCAGGCGTGGGCACAATGGCGTGAGCTACCTCGCGGAGACAGCCCGGATGTGATGAACCACTGCGATCTGATGCCCGGAAACGTCCTGGTTGCCGACGGTCGCCTCGCGGGTGTGCTCGATGTCGGGGGTTTGGCCGCTGCGGATCCAGCCCTCGATCTCGTGGGAGCATGGCACCTGCTCGACGCCGGACCGCGAGAGGTGTTGCGGCGCAGACTCGGTGTCGACGACGAGCAATGGCGACGCGGCAAAGCATGGGCGTTCGAACAAGCAATCGGGTTGGTGTGGTACTACCTCGACAGTAACCCGACCATGAGTCGAATCGGGCGCACCACACTCGACCGTGTACTTGGCGACGGGGAGCTCGACCAAGCCCCCTGACCGTCGTTTCGACCATGCTCGGCTACCGCTACCAGATCACCGAAAAGCACGAAGGAGGATACGCCACCTACGCCAATCTGGTTTCAGGAGAACTAGTTTCGTTGAAAATGAAGTCACGATCGCGTTCAGTCGACGTATGATCTGCTCGAATTGAGCAACTGTTAGGAACCAGTTGTAACCCCAGTAGGTGACAACGCGCACGGAGGGTTGCGGTGTCAGCGCGTGCCTTGCCCTGATCGGCGAAGCAGTGACGGGCCTAGGGCTGCAACCACCGCAGTACCGCCCGCGAGTAGGACCCCTATCCCGGCCGCTCGAGAGGGGACGCCATTGCGGGCGGCCGCGATCACTACCCCCGCGTCTATGAGATCAATCGCAATACCTGCCTGCAGGACTAATCGCCTGACGGTCTGATCGGGGTGAAGGGCCGCCGCGCCAAGCGCAATGTCGCGGACGCCGAATGCCTTGATCCAGATGCCGCGGTCTGGTCCCGGGTAGTGGACCCCGAGGGCACCATGAACACGGGCCGGTACGAGCGCTGTGGTCGCACCCCAGACTATTCGGCCGACCCCTATCGCTGTGGCAACTGTCCGTTCTGCATCGTTTGTCCTTTTCGCATGTTCGTTCTACCACTGTCGAGGGTCGGCGCGAGGCCGCTGTCAGACTGTCGACATGTCGATCACACTCGTCCCGATCACTCTTCAACGGTTTCCCTCATGGCTGAAACGGAGCCAGAGCGAGTACAAGACGGACCTGATCGCTACAGGTGAGACGCCACGCGCCGCTGAAGAGCACTCCAGTGATGCTCTCGAGCGTGCTTTCCCAGCGGGTGCTCCCACACCGGGTAACACTGTGTTCGACCTCGTTGACGACATCGGCCAGATCGTCGGATACCTCTGGATTGGCCGTGACAACTCAGACGACGCCAGCTCTTGGTGGGTGTGGGATGTCGTAATCGAGCCCGAGCACCGAGGCCGGGGCTATGGGCGAGCAGCGATGCAGCTCGCCGAAGACCATGCACGGGCGCAGGGCGCGCGGACGCTGGGACTGAGCGTGTTCGGCTTCAATGCGGTCGCGCGCGGGCTTTACGAGTCAGCCGGTTATGAAACCACAAGTGTGAAGATGCGCAAGCAGCTCTGAACTCCTCAATCCTGTTCAGCAGTTTCCGCACCGATTGCGTGGGCCGAACCGCATGAACTCAAGGACGGCCATCAGGTTATCGATCCAGCAGGTGAACGATGTGAGCCTCACGACTACGCGTGGGATCGGTGATGCCGTCGGCCTCTTCGATTCTGACGGCTTATTGCTGCAGGACCTGATAAGGAGTGAATGTGACCAACTATCGTGATTACCTCTGGGTCGAGGACTTCGGGGTCTTCACCTCCGACGGCTACTGCTTGGCGCTCATCGCAACAAGCACGCCCGAAGAAGTTCTGGCCAGCCTCGAGGCATCCGACGACCGACTGACGGTAGTCGGCGCCCAAGCCGCATATCGGAAGGGCTCCGGCCTGAGAGAGCGGCACGATGTCGATGGCGTGAACACCCAACTGTTGTCAGTCGCCGAGGTCGCCGGCGGGTGGACGATGCTGCTCCAGACGCCGGGGTTTCTCGGCATCTCGGCGGCGATGTCCGAGATCGTCACGACCCACGACGTTGTGGTCCACGGGGCGGACAGATTCGAGTGGTGGTCGCGGGGTGTTCTGAGAATCACGTTCGAGCCACTGTTGCCGCAGTCGGACCTAGTGGGGGTACTCGCCGACCGCCAGGCACCTGATGCACGCGCCGAGATCATCGCGCTGATCGGTGAGGTGGGCGGAATCGACCTCGACGAGACGCCGGGTAGAGAATTCCACCACGTCGCGGGATCGTTCGCGCTCGCGGAACGACTCACCGGTGTCCGAATCACACGCGAGCTGCTCGAAACGACGCAGTTCACCGCCACCGTCGCTACGCCAGACCAACTGCATTGGTGATCATTCGATGACGTGTCGCGTCGATGACGCGCTCTGCGCATGTTGATGCGCAACTGTTCTGAAAAGCTCAGTATGCGCGTCGATGCTTGCCCTCAGTGCTCCGATGGCCACTGCACAGCAGGAGCCAGATGCAACGCCAATGCAAACTCCTTGCACCGACTACGCCATGGAAAATTATGGGACTGGATTTGATTGGACGTGTTTCGGCGACACCTTGACTGTCACCGTCCCCACTGAGAATGATTCGGACCCGAGTGCGACTGTGATCGACACATCTACTGGTGAGGAGATTAATCCCGACGATCCGGCACAGACCCCAGACGGCAGGGGCACGCTTCCGGAGGGGCGTGAGGGACCTGAAATAATGCCGCGCGCTCGAATTGATGACTCGCACTCCGTGACAAACTACGAACAAATAATCTGGAATTATTCAGACGGTACAAACGGGTCGACCTCGATTAGTATGCGTGTTTCCATCTATAACCATAGCGGGAATATCTCGGTAGGATTCCAAGATGAGGTACCTATCGAACTCAGATTTCAGTTGAGGATCCGAGAGGATCGTCGGCCGTTTATGAGTGATCTCGACATATATGAGTACGCCGATGACACCGAATACAACCTCGGCGTGCCCGCTTTGAACGGGACTGTTTTTGAGCCCTACTGGGACGAAGGTTTCGACAAGCTGCCCTATCCGTCCGAGGATAAGAGATACTTCTGGGACATCCACCATATCTACATCGCGGCGGAGGGAAGGGGTTGGCTGACAGCAAATCTGTTCGGATTGGGATCGTCGCAATCTGACCGCGTGACCTGTGGCCCCGTCAGGCCGTGCCGATTCGTTGAAGGAAACACGTAGACTGTCGATGTGTTGAAGGTGTGGGCCCGGGTGTCGATATCGCCACCCGGGCCCACACGAGTCGCGTATGGCAACCGTAGGAATGCACAATGACTGATACGATCCCGATTGCGCTGGGAAAGGCTGGGCTCGATCTTTTCGAGCTATCGCTCGCCGGAGCGGTTGACCGCAACGGTAAAAAAGGAAGTATGGAAGTACTGTCGGCCATGGCCCGAGGTGTTCCTGCTTACCAGCCGGCATCGACATATGCCGCTCTATGTGCACTTAGCCACGACTACCTCATGCCACTGCCGCTCATCGTAGCCGACGGCAATATGGGGTTATGGAGCGAACCTGCTGCGCCGCCTGAATACACCAGATGCAGCCTCTCGCCAAGTGGTAAACACGCTTTGAAAGCCGAGCAGTCTGGCGAAGCGCCAATCCCCTTCGACTTAATCAACGGGGATCTACATCGAGGTGGAAGCAGGCCTCCTCTTGACCCGCGTACGGTCGCTATGTTGCTTGCCGGTAAAGCAGGGAGCGATCCTGCGAAGGCTATCGAACTTAACGCGATGTGGACTCCTGCTAACGCCCATGCTGACGGCGATTGGCCGGAGCTGTTTGCGGGCGAAAAGGTGAAATTTTCCTTCTACGGCCGTGTCGCGCTCATTGATGGCCAATTGATGGTAAACGGTATCCCCCCGGGATCCGATCCACGCCCCTTAGAGATGCAAATCCATAGTCGGACTGGACGTAAGTCTTTGGATATGTCTGGACCGAGCGGCCCGCGTATTCAGGTGAGCTTGAAACCGGGTGATGATGCGGAATCGATAGCGCGCCAAATATTGGAGATTCCGGCAATGACGTCCCACATGGAGCTCAGTTTTGGTACATCCATATTGGATATCGTCGAGGCCTGGATAAGCGCTCATGGGGACCAAGCCGCCAGTCGAGGATCTCAAAAGCTACTGAAATTAGTCGCGTGAGAGGGTGCAACTTTTCTGAAGGCCAACCAGGCACCTGGTTCGTTCGAGCTTTCGTAGAGTAGCGATGGTCGACGGTGATGAGGTCTATGTCCTCGTCGGGCGAGCAGGGCCACCGGCGCTAAAGTTCGCGACCATATTAATTGGCGATCAAACCCCGGTGACGATCGAGCAAAACGCTGGTGACGCTCGAATTTTGGATTAACGACGCTCAGTCCCACGATCATGGGCATCTTTGAGGTCGTACTATCGAGGTCTAACCGCGATCAGCGGAATTTCTCGACTACAAGTTTGTGGTGGTCGTCCGCCTGCCTCCGTTAGCGCTGCGCGTGTGTGGTTACCGACAAGGTAGGTTGGACGGCGATTTTGTCGCTGAACAGTCAAACCCCAGCAACTGTGACGGACAGGCGAGAGATCCGAAGGCCTCGCCATGGATACCACCGTCGAGGGCACCTTGTTCGCATGGGCACGCACCGGGACCGGCGATTGGCTTGCTTGTAGCTACGGTTTCCCGTTGACCAATTGACCGGTCTTTGCGCGGGGGAGGGGATGTGATCTGTCAGGTCGCCGCCACATCCGGGAACGAGGCGGACATGTCGGTTCCGTTGCGCAAGACTAGTTTCACCCGGGATGTGCCGTCGACAACGCTGACCCCGCGTTGGCCGTCCCGCTTCCATTCCCACACTCAGGCCGGTCCGGACGGGAGCGGCCCAGCGGTGGCGAGCATTGGAGACAACGGATTTGGGGGCATCGACGATGAATGCCCGCGTCGGGGATGCTCCCTACAGATTCACGAGTTCATGCTCGTTTCACCTCTGCGGCGAAATGTGCGAAGCCCGGTCAGAATTGCGGCCGCAGCAAACAAGCCAGTAGCCACCCATGGCCAGACCGCAAACTCACCGCCCTGAGCTCGAATCACCGCGACAACGGCCCACAGCAACGCCAGCGCCGACCAGAAGAAAATCCACTTTTTCCCGCTCGGAAAATTCACCGTCAACTCCTCGGACTCTAGAGGGAACTCGAGCACCGGTAACACTGAATTGAGGTCTCGTTCCGTCACAACAAGCGGACGCTGATGCGATTGCGCCTCCGCAGGACACGGCGAGGCAGAACCCACAAGACAAAGGGCTGCCTGCGCACGAGGCGACACATGCCGCGCACCCGAGTGTGCTCAAGATACAGCCTGCATTGATGCTGGAGTTGCATACAGGCACTTCCCGCGTCGAAAAATCTCCCGGACCGCCGGAACCCACGCATCCGGTACATGACGAGCCGGTTGTGGCTGCCCGTTCGAGGTTGCCGGTTCCGGGTTGTTCACCGTTGTGACTTACACCGAGCACAGTCAAACCCTCGCCGCTCGCACCGTCGCCGAACTGGAGAGCCTCCGCTCCACGATCTGCGGTCGCCGCTGAGGACGTTTCATAAAGCCGATATATTTGGCTACTTGTATTGTCAGCGATTGCCAGCGTTGTACCACTCTCGTCGAGACTCATACCGAATACCCAACGTTGGCTTGCGGGGTACTCGGATCCGCTATCGGTGACCCACCATGAACTCGGGTCGCTACTTGCGGTGCTGATCTCATCGAACAAGCCTGTCGGATCGAGGATCCGGCGCGAATCCGGGGCGTTGAGAATCCTATTGACGTCGTCCGGGTTGATTTCGGAATAGGTCAATTGTTTGGATGTCGCCTTCGGCGGTGCCCGAGACGGCGTTCGAGCGGATGCTATCGGGCTCAGTAGCGTCAAGCCTGCTACGGCAGCCGCAACGCCTCCCAAAAATCTTCTTCGACCGTGCGTGGCAGTCTTGTCGAACCGTCTGTTGCGCGCGGGCATCTCTTCGCCGATAACCTGAAGTGCTTGCATCGAGCGTTTGACACCGAATTCACGAGTGAGGCGGGGTCCCATCCTTACACCCGCCCACCCACGAACTTGCCCGCTCGGTTGCAACTCAATGAGGGTAGGAGCCCACGGCGGGGTATCCCCGAACACCTCGCGGCGCTCGTCCCACAACGAGGTCAACGGCTTGATCGTCAGTTTCGAGCCCAGCAGATCCTGTATACGTGCGCTTGCCCGAGAGCACGATCCGCACGAGGCGTCGTATCCAAGTATCAATTGCGACATGCATCACCCCTGCTGTGGTGGCCTGTACACGGCTGAAACCGAGATCCTGCGGGCGATATCCGGTATCGAACGCGGACGGCTGGGCCGTGAGGCGGTAGCTGCACTCATCCACATCCCCCGCCAGACCGAGCGGTTTATTTCCCTCAGTGAAACATGGTTCGTTTGCACACGCAACCGTTCACGGGCCAGTCCCAGACCGCATGGACGACGGGTGATTGCGTTCAGCATCAACTGCGCGACCAGTTCCATGCCGAATGAAAGTCGCTCTACAGCAGAGATTGTCATGGTTCGCGGGCATCGTATGATACGGCCGACTCGGGTGGGCGGGTGCCGCGCACGTCGGCGGAATACGCGGAGTATCGACGATGATCGCTGTGGGATTCACCGCGTTCGGGCCGCTCGCACTGTCAGTGGGCCATGACGTGGCAGGGAGCTACACCCCGTCGTCCTCGCATTCGCGGTGATTCCCGCAGCGGTGGCAGTGCTCGTTGCACTCACACCGGTACCCTCGCTTACCCTCAGGGCCGAATGACTTTGCCACTGTTGTTATCTCACGTTCGGGCGCGGCGTGAGATCGCCTGCAGCAGGGGCTCGCGTGAGCAAGATGATCGCAGCCGTTGCTGCCAGTGCGGCCACCATCACCAGATACGGTGCTCGTTCGTTGTGGGAGATCGTGGTCGCGGCCGCTGCAGCGGACAGTCCGACCGCGCCGCCGAATTGTTTGGCGGTGTTCATCAGGCCCGATGCCGCCCCTGCTTGCTCTGTCGGTACTCCCGAGGTCACGACAGTAGCGAGTGGCGTATTCATCAGGCCTCCACCGATTCCGATGATAATCGAGGGACCGGCTACGGCACTCCAGAACGCACCTGTCTGCGCGTCCGCGATCCACCACACCCCCGCCGCGGCAACCGCAGCCCCGGTGAAGATCAGTATGCGGGCACCGATGTGGTCGAGAAGTCGAGGCACGAGCGCAAGGTTCACCGCCATCAGCGATACCGTCAATGGAAGGAACGCGAGACCTGTCTGGATCGGGCTGTACTGCCAGTCCTGCTGCAATCGGAACGTCAGGAAGTACCAGATACCCACCTGGAAACAGACCGCGGTCAGCGCCGTCGCAGTCGTCCCCAAGGCTATGTTCCGTCGACGCCACAGACTCGACGGGATCAACGGTGACTCACTTCGTCGGTCCAGACGCATCCAGGTCGCGGCCGAGGCGACACCGATCGCGAACGCCGCCAGCACAGGACCGGAGAGTCGGCCGTCGTCGGCGAACATCGACAGCGAATACACGACCGAACCGAATGCGAACATCGATGCTGCCGCCGACGACCACCTCACCCCGGTGCCAGCGACCGGTCCTCGTGCGGCGAGCAGGCGGCGGGCGGCGGCGGCGACGAACATCCCGACCGGCACATTGATCAACAGCACTGCACGCCAGGAGAACACTTCGGTCAGTGCACCGCTGAGGATGTTGCCGACCCCGCCGCCTGCGACACTGACCGCAGTCCACAGGGCGATCGCCCGAGTCCGATCAGGGCCCTCGCGAAACGTCACGGTCAGCAACGTGAACGTGGCCGGAGACAACGCTGCAGCAGCCATTCCCTGGCCTATACGAGCAGCGACCAGCATCGGTCCGGTCACAGCCAGGCCACCCAGGATGCTGGCGCACGTGAACGCGACCGTGCTCCACAACACGACCCGAGCCGCACCGAACGAGTCCGCCAGCCGCGCGGCCGCCAACAACGCTCCCGCGAACGCCACGCTGTACCCGGTGGCCACCCATGACGTCATCGCAGTACCCAGACCCAAGTCGTCCTGGATGGAGGGCAGTGCCACATTGACGACCGACACGTCCACCACGACGACGAGTTGAGCGATCGATGCGACCCACAGAGCACGACGCGAGCT
Source organism: Rhodococcus sp. 05-2254-5 (assembly GCF_002258575.1). Taxonomy (NCBI): domain Bacteria; kingdom Bacillati; phylum Actinomycetota; class Actinomycetes; order Mycobacteriales; family Nocardiaceae; genus Rhodococcus; species Rhodococcus sp. 05-2254-5. The sequence continues at coordinate 160,476 of NZ_NOZG01000001.1, forward strand.
CATCTTCCCCCCTTTGATACATCCGTATAAGTGATACGAATGTATCAAGGACGGGAGGTGTGTGGAATGGCCACCGAGGAACGAACAACGCAGATTCTCGACGCGGTCGAACGACTACTGGCCCGCGGAGGACTCGACGCGGTCACCATGCGTGCCGCCGCGGCCGAAGCAGGTGTCTCGCTCCGGCTGGTGCAGTACTACGGCAACAGCAAAGACGAGCTCCTCCACTCGGCACTCAGCCGGCTGTCCCGGCGCAGCGTCGAACGGTGGCAGCACGCCTCTGCGGACCCGAACCCCTCGATCGAGGAGTTCCTTCTCGAAGCCCTACCGACCGACGACGCCAGCCGCTCGCTCCACCGCGTCGGGGTGTCGCTCGAACTACTTTCCATCACAACCGAATCCCTAGTCGCCGATGCGTATCGCGCGCACCTCACAGCGATCCATGACCACCTCACCGATCTGTGCCACACCCGAAGCCCGGGCATCAGCGGACGTCGGGCGACGGATCTGGCAACGGAGTGCATGGCGTTCATGCACGGACTGGGGTCGCTGGTCATGGCCGGGCACACGACACAACAGCAAGCGCGCATCTGTATCACCGACTTCGTCGCACGCCTGAAGTAGTCAGGGGCCTGATCAGCGATCGTCGGCAGTCGCCACGCGGAGCGTTGACCGCGTCCGATGGAGCTCCGGATGTCGGCTGATCGTGACTCTCCGGTCGAGCAGTCACGGCGGTGATCGTTCAACTGCCCGAACCGAAATATCTGCGAACGCACAGCCGGAAGGGCCGCGGATCGAGTTATCCACAGGGTAATGTCCACCGCGCGGTATTTTCGTGCCCAAATCTCGTCCGACAACGACAACCCGGCTCCCGATTCGTGAGGCCGGGTTTTTTCGTGCCCGTTGTCGGGCCGCAAGCTCCTGCCCCGAGAACGCGGCAGGTCACGCTGGCACTTCAGCGCCAGCCATTCCACCCCAGAAGCGGAGGTGGCGTCATGGACCTCGTCCTGAACGCTGTTCTGCTCGGCGCAGTCGCCGGAGTTCTTCGCGAACTTCGGTTGCTGCTGCCCTTGGTCTCGGACCGGGCGTGCACACGCCAAGTCCGACTCGCCAAGGCACACCGCAGACAGCGCTAGCAACAACACCCATCGCCCTTACCTGGGAGAAGTCTGTCCAAAATCCGCGACAAAACCCCAGGTCGCCTCGAACAGCGCGGTAATTCCCTCGAATCGCGGCGATGTGCTTATCAGCCGTTGCCTACTGAAAAGGGCGCACTGAGGTGTGTGGCGATACCTATCAGAATCCGATCTCGTCACCCCTTCTCGGGAGGTGCGTGACGGCAGCGGCAGCGTCGAGCTGCCGCCGCAGGGAACGGTTGTCGATGGAAAGGCGCTGGATACTCGACATCGCCAGCGTGAGGTCATCGGTGAGTTGTCGGTTCCGTTGCCGAAGTCGAACAATGTCCGAATCGACCTTCAGAGGGTCTACGGCAGGTGCAGTCGATGCCGGGCCCGAGGCACGCAGCCGATCGACGATGTCGGGGTAACGCCGCCGAAATGTGGTGTTCGCAAGACCCAGGTGCCGCGCCAAGGTCAGCACCGACGGTGTGCGGCCGGCGGCGGCTTCGAGGCGCTCGATCGCTTCGTCGATGAGCGCTGCATCCGATTGATCTGCTTGATCGGTCATCGTTTCGGGTTGACCGTCTGGGTGCGGATCGGTGCCGGGTCGGGATCTACGTAGAGGTCGAGGAAGTTGGTCAGTCGGCTCAGTCGCTCACGTAGTCGGTGCACCAAGAGCGGCGGAAGGGTTGTCCCGGTGGCCAGTTCTTGCTGCAACGATCGATGTTCGGTGCGTAGCGCGTCGATGTTGTCTGCGGTCAGTGCAACGTTGCTGCAATCCAAGGGCTGGCAGTGACCGAGTTGTGGTCGACTGTTGCCTCCCTGATCCGGACGGGGCTGGCACATCGCTTTGTCCTGATCGAACACGCACAGTGCGAACGTGCCGGGATAGATGGCGGGCTCAGATCGCTTCATCAGGCGCTTGAGGCGAGTGCCGTCGGTGACGACTGCTCCAGCGAATGCAGCGGCAGTGGCGAACGCATCCAGTCGGCGGTGGGCGAGATCGGCAGCAGGACCGGTGACCGTGTGGGGATGGTCGGTGGCAATGCTCATCAAGTCTTCACCGCGAGCGAGAGCCTGTTCGGCTTCGACCTCGGCGCGGAACCCTGAATCCGAGGTGCCTGCGTAGCCCTCGAACATTTGAACGCTCAGATGGCGGTAGGCGATGGCACCGGCGATCGACCCACCCGGCCGGCGGGCAATGAACCATGCCAGCGTCCTGCGGAACTGGCGAGTACTCAGAACCCACTGCTGGCCGTTCACCAACGGAATCGATTCCGCAAGAGCATGTTCGGTGCAGTAAGAATTGATCCAGAGGGCGAAGCTTTTCAGTTGGCTGGAGGTGGCATTGGTGGTCAAGGCCCCGATTCTGGCGTCGTTTCGGGGGCGGATTTGCTCCGAGCCTGGCGGATGCGAGAACAGCAGATCCTGGCCGGGAGGGTGCATCTTCTCGAGGACCGCGATCGCCCTGGCGGCGGGAGCCCCGACGGTCCACTCGGCAGCGACTCCCCGAGGATCGGTTTCGCCCTTGAACGCCAGCCCGGTCAGTATCCACCGATAGGGGGTGCCGCCGGGATCGCGTGCGGTGCTAAGGCAACCGCGGCGTAGGTGTTTTATCTCGGCGTCCCGCATTCCGGAGAGGAACGCGATGACGATGTAGCAAGCGATGTGCAACATACGTTGTAGCTGCAGGTATCCGCTGCTGGAGTGCTGGTGCACGATGCCCGCGATCCACGGACGGCCGTGAAGTCGGCCCTCGATGGTCAGCGGTATCCAGGTGTGGTCGGTGACTCCGACTAGTGCCGCGCAGGCAAAGAGACGGTTGCGGATTGCTGGGTTGGTGTCGAGACCGTGTCTGCTCGTGCCGATCTCAGCGGCGATCTGTCGTAAGTTCGGGCGGCCTTGATGTCCGGGGAGCGGGTCGCCGTCGGCCTCGTGTTGCGCGAGGTAGTGTTCGAGCGCTTCGGCGGCACCGCTGTTGCGCCCGTACCGTCCGTTGGTGCGCTTGGATCGGTGGTGATCTCGGTGTGCGGCGGCGGTGAGGATGTCGCCGGAGAAGTCGTCGACGAAGCGGATCGCCCAGGTGATCAGCGGGCCCAGGACAGGTTCGGGGATGCGACCGGTGGCGTTCTCGGTGGCTCCAGTTTTGGACATGGTCCAGCCGTCGACGCGGCGCGGATCGAAGGTGAGCGTGTCGGTCAGGCATGTGCGATAACGCCAGAGCATGCATACCGCCCGTCGGGAGTTCTCGCGCGATCCGACTCCGACGGGCAAAGTCATCAAGTAGTGGTGGTAGTCGAGGACGTCGGCAGCGGTGAGCGAACTCAATGCCGGCGTCTGCTCTCGATCAGAGTGTGCCGGTGTGCGTTCGGCGAGCCAGTGCAGGAACTTGCGCACTTCGATGAAGGTGCCGCGGATTCCGACGGCAGACTGCCGCCGCTCGCCTGCGGGTAGCGGCCCGGACAGCATCGCCAGGCACAACTCTTTGGCCGGCAGACGGTAGCGGTCGGCGAGGGTGTCGAATGAGACGACCAAGGATCGGACATGTGCCTGTGCAACAGCAGGTTCCAATCGCCAGGCGTCGTCGCGGAATTGCGACGTCTCTGTGAGGGAGTAGCCGGGACGAAGCCACAAGCCGGCCAGGACGTGATGCTCGCCGAGTACCGGATCGGACAGGAGCGGGTCGCTAGCTGGTACCGGGGTGACGGCGATCGGGTTGCTCATGGGTGCTCCCAGGGGTCTTCGGCGAGTTCGAGGAGGCACTCGGGTGCCTCGTCTTTCGCCGAGTCGAGTTGTGCGGCAGTGAACTTCGGGTAGATGTCGTGGTGGATCGCAGTCCAGGTCGGCCCGTAGCGCGTCCACCAGGTCTGCTCGTCGAGTTCGGTGCGTCGCGTGGACAAGGTCGACGTCAGCGCGGTGATAGCGGGTAGATGCGTCGTGGTGACGACGCAGTTGCCGCAGTGGAAGCAGTCCAGGAACGACACCCGTCGACACGCACGTCCGGTGACAGGGTGCGCGGAGGAGTCGGCGCATGCTGTCCAGGCACCCTCCTCTCCTGCAGATGGTTCATCGGCGTCGGTGTCGGCGAGCACCTCGAGTTCCGTGACGCCGTGTTCGGCCAGGATGTGGGTATGTGCGGACAGGGCCGCTGATTCGGCATCGCGGAGAGCCTCGGACATCGTCTGGCGCGCCCACTCTTTGGCGGTGGGATCACCACGAAGGTAGTGGCTGAACAGCACTTCGACGCTGTTCGATCGGGCAGCCGAGGGCAGATGTCCACCGACGGATCGAGTGCGGCGTACTTCGACACTGGTGCGAACGCGGCGCATGTCCAGCCCCAGCGGTGCGCTGTGTCCGGAAACGTCTGGGTCGAAGTGCAGTTCTCGCAGTCTGCTCCATTTCGCGAAGGTGGCGCGGCCGGCGAGGGATTGCGCGAACGGGTTGTGATGTTCGGAGACGGTTCCACGATCGTGGTTGGTGTTGCGCCACGACGACCAGAGTGCGGCCGTATCGCTCAGTGCCCGTCCACGTTCCATGAGGCGGTGCAGCAGCAGGTACAGACCGCCGGGGGTGTGCAGTTCTCGGTGCGGCGGTCCGATTTCCCAGGTCACGGTGTCGTGCCATCGGTTCGGGCCGTTGCGTCGTTTGCTCAACTGGACTTCTACCGCTCGGTCACCGACGATCCGATGCTCGGCGGGTAGTTCTTTGAGGGCTTCGACGTTGCGGCCGGTGACTGCAACGAACAAGGTCAGCAAGGGTGCGAGATCGTCGCGTGTGACGAACAGCTGGCCGGCCCACGCTGTGCGGCGGTGACGGTGCGCGACGATTCGTCCGCCGGTTACCGGGACGATGCCGGTGGCCGCCATACGCGAGACCATGTGCTCGAACTCCGTCGACGGCTCCACACCTGACGCAGCCATAGCCGTGACTGCGTCGTTTCCTGCAGTGATGCGTCTACGAATTTGCGCGACGTCGGTACGAGCGGCATCGAGGATGCGCGCGAACTCGCCGTCGGAATACCCGGTCAGAGAAGTGAACGTGCCTTTCCCCGCCGGGGTGCTGAGATGGTCGAGCACCTCGGCATTGAGTTGGTTTGCTAGCGGAGGCAGCCGAAGAAGCAGGCGGAGCTCACTGAGTTCGGCTGTGCACGTGGCGACTGTTCGCGGGGTGTCGATCCTGGTGAGGAACATATCGACGTGTGCCACGGTCAAGTCAGCCGGTGCAGCGGGGCTGTTGTCGAGACTCTCGAGGAAACGCATTAGCCGTGCGGCAAACGAGAACACGGTCGTTGCCGAACTGTGGGTCCGTCTGTCGCCGGCAGGACCGATACGGAGCGCCAAGGCTTCCGCGACCGGAACGTGCCAGCTCGGCATGGCCAGGACCTCGACGTCGAACGTTTCGGTGCGTCCGTCGTCGCCGTGAAAGTCGACGACCAGAGACGAAACCGAGGACGCAACGGATGGCGGGGCGTAGCTTCCGGGCGTAGGAAGTGGGGCGTGCATCCCGGGGTGAGTTCGCGATTCGGTCACAGCACGACACCGCTGGCCGGGAGAGTCGTTACGTCGTCGGTACTGGCCGGGTCCGGGGTGAAGACGTCCCAATCATCGGGCACAAGTGCCATTCTCGTCTCCATCTCGAGTTCGGCGAGTGCGTGGAGGTAGATCTGTGTGGTCACCACGGATCGATGACCGAGTCGGCACCGTACCCAGTCGAGCGGGTCGCCGAAGATGCGGGTGTAGTGCCCGCGCTGCTCCGGTCCCAGCGCGCCGAGGGCAGCGATGTGACCGCGTTGAAGCTGTTCGAGGGTGATGACGGCGAACGTGTGCCTGAGCATGTGGGCGTGCGCTGCCAGCGGGACACCGGCGCGCTGGCAGCGGGTGTTGGCCTCGGCGAACATCTTCTTCCAGGCGGCAACCGACAGTGGCATACCGTGCTCGCCGAGCCAGAACGCGGCGGGTTCGAGACCGCCGGGGCGCGCGATCAACAAACTTTGTCGCTCCGACCAATTCAGTTCCGAGACTTTAATGGTCCGTTTCAGTGCTGCACCCGTGATGTGCGTGGCGATCGCATGTTCCGGATCTTCCACCACCAGAGGGTGCCGGATGCGCTCGTACCGTTGCTTTTCCTGGGCTGCGGCGATGACGTTGGCTCGGTCGAAGGCACTGTAAGTAGCCAGATCACGGACGAGGGATGCCGGGACGTAGACCCACCGTGCGGAGCGGCCTTTTGCAATAGCACCGGGAAGCCAAAATCGTTGATAACCATTCTGATTCGTATCGATGTGTGGAAGCTCCAGCACGGTGAGAGCAGATTGTTCCGAGATCCGAAGTCCTGTCCGGACCATCACGTCGCAGTAGGTCGCGTTACGCCCCGACCACCGGCCACGAAAACCTTCTCGCGGCATCCCCCAGCTGTCGAATCCGCGAATACCGACGTCGCGCCATCTGCGATAGTCGGCAAGGGGGAGCCATTGGATGCGGTCCCGGCCGCCGTCGTGACTGTAGGTCGCCGGGCGGAGCTCGTCGGACCGCCGCGAGACCGCGTAGCCGGTGTGTGCAGGAGCGGGCCGTCGCCAGGTCTGGGGGATCGGATTGACTGGAACGTGGCCGGCGGCGTGTGCCCAGCGGTAGAACCTGTTCACTGCCGCCACTTCACGGTTCCATGTGTTGCCGGACACGCGTGGGCCGCGGGGATCGTGTCGACGCCAATGCAGATACGAGAGGTGATCACTGTCGGTGATGTCCCGCCAATGACGTTTGCAGTCAATGTGGTTGACGAAAGTGAGGAAGCTCGCGAGGTCGCGTGCGTACCCGATCTGTGTCGTTGCGGCCATGGTGACCATCGCTGTGGTGCGAAAGAAATCGTTCAGGTCGGTGTCGTAGTCGAAAGCGGGCGAGAGCAAGAAGGGAGTGCCCTGAGTCTGGCGAGTCTCTGCGAGCCAGTCCGTCCAGTCATCGGCGCGGGTGCGGTTGTCTGCAGTAGGTGAAGAGCGGGAATTGGGTAGCTCTGCGGCAGTAGTGCGAACATGCCATCGGCTGCTTGTCATCGCCGCTCATGATCCGGTCAGTGACCGAGTATGCACAAGATTTGCTGCCTAAGTTTCAAAATTCCGATCGGGAACGGCAAGGGGTACCTTCAGCTCTTATGACGGTCGTTCATCTTGTGTCTATTGTCCAAGGTTGATTTAGAGGCTGCCTGCGATCAACGACTCCGGCGGTTGTGTGCGGACTCGATCGCCTGCCCGGGAGAAGCGTGCCGCCGGCTGGAAGATGCGCCCCTGCTCGGGGAGGTCGAAGCGAACGAGGTCAAGTGTAAATTCGAGACGGTGAATGTCCCGACGTGGCAACAACTCACAGCGCGCAATGCCGCGGCGACCGACCTCAACATGTCAGGCTCGCTGCACGTTGTCGGTGTGACCGACACAGGCTTCGTCGACGACCGTTTCGAGTTCCGCTACGGCCGGGGTGACCGCTGGTGGGTCGAACGCAATGGCGAGATCGTCTACTCATCGTCGAGCTCCACTGATACGGTCCCCGTCGCCCGCATCGATGGACAGATGGTCCACCAACGCACCACCAGCCTGATCCGCCTCGGCGCACTGTTCACCCCGCGAGATCTCTTCGGCCCGCGTTCACTCCTGACTCGGCGCACACCACCTCAGCACGTCACCCAGGGCCCGACGGCGATCGACCACGCTGACCGTCCGGCATGGTCGACCGAGCTGACATCGCCCACTGGACTCACCACGACAATCGTCATCGACGATGGAACCGGCCTCATCGCGAGCCTAAGCAGCCGCGATCACAGCAAGGCGCTCCACCTCGAGAAACTGACCGAACACGCTGAACTGCCCGACGATCGATTCGCGTGGGACGGTGACACCATCGAATCGAATGATCTGAGGAGCTTCCGGCTGTCCTGGTAGCTCACTGCCGAGTGACCCTGGCTGGTACGTGGTATCCGATCTGCATGCAGACGTGCGCGTATTCCTGCATGCACGGGTCGACGTGCGGATGTGGTCGATCCGTGCGCAGATCAGTTCTGGGGCGGGCAGCATGGACGACCATGGGCGATGTCATCGAGTTTGTGCCGCGGTTCTCACTGACTGATCGGCAGCGGGAGTTGTTACGGATCCACGCGTGGGTGTGCGCCGACATGGCGTACGACGACGTCGAGGAGCGCGGTGATGATCCGGTCGACACGGTGCGGTGGTGGTATTTGTTGAACCGACTTCCCGAATGCACATTCGCCGAGTCCGCTCTGTGGCGACGTCAGATGGCCCGATCTTTCGACGACTTGGCTCAGGACCTCGACGCTGGTCGGCTACCCCGGCCTCACACGATCGCCGAACAGCTCGCGCTCATGATCGTCATCGCCCAAGCCGCCGCAGCGCTGGCCGATGAGGTGTATGGCGACGATGTTGCCGTACTGGCGTCCCATCCGCGGGACGTCGACTGGGACGCCGTCACAGACGTTCTGATGGGCGACCGCGATGTCGAGGTGTTCTATCACCCGGCGACAGCGGCACACGGTCTACGTGTCTTTCCATGCGATACGTGGTTCACGGCCATGGACGGACACGAGCCACGTGACCCTCGGCGGGGATTTCGACGGTAGAAGCCTCGGGTCATCGCGAACACAACGCGACCAGCAACTTGCCATTGTTCGGCAGGTCTTTGATGCTTGATGGTGTTGTGCACTATGGCTTTCCGTGTTCGGGTACGGTGCGATTATGGCTACGAACATGCTTATCGACCCGGCTCGTGTCGTCACCGCCCGAGGCCGTCACCTCGGGAATTATCGCTTCGGGCTCGTCCGCTACGAGCCTGAGAAGTGGGGGCGGATCATCACAGCCCCAGATGAGGGTCAGACGATTCTCGTTGCACCGGTCGACGGTTCGGACGCGTTCGATCTATCGGTGATCCGCGACGCTGAGTTCGACGTTCTTCCGGTTACCTCGGATGGTGTCTGAGCCGCCCAGGGGGAGAAGCAGAGGGCTGACATCGTCGAGTGTGCTTCCGCGGCTGGGGGTGTGAGCCTTTGCTCGTGTCATCCGAGGCGACGGGACGGGCGGGGCACTTTCTCGGGTTCGTTGTTGTCGACGACGTTCCAGTAGCGGCCGTTGGCGTCCATTGCCGAGTACCAGATGCTAACGAATGCGGGAGCCGGGTTCTGCTCGGCGGGATCGTCTGATTCCCACCGGATATTGAACGTTTCACCCGCCTCGAGCACGGCCTGCCTCCGCCAACCACCCGATCTGATCGGTGTGTCCTCCGACAGGGCTGTCTCTGCGAACGCCCGCATATTCACCGCGTCAGCGTCGTCTTCGACCTGGGCGCGGAAGCCGTGAATTTCGATCTCGTACAGCGGGTCCTTGCTGCGATTGGTGAATTCTGTGCGCCACTGTTGCTTTCGGTTCGCGTCGAGGCCGTCGGGCCACGGGAGCATGTGCAGTAGTCGGACCTGGTTCGCCTGGTCCTCCAGGTCCGAATGCCGCGTCGATTGGTACGACCGGAGGGCGAGTACGACGCCTGCGGCGGTGAACAGAGCACCACCTGCCGAGACCCATGCCGGCAGCGAGCCCAGATCCACGTTGGTGTGGGTACTCGTCAGAGCAAGGACGGCGACCAGGCCGAGCGCTACGGCCATGGACCATGCCCAGTCTCTTTTGCGTGGACGTGCACGCCAGAAATCGCTGATGGGGCACCCGATCGCGGCACAGCCCAATACAAGGCCTATGAGAGCTGTGGCTACCCAGAACTCCTGGAAGACCCGATCTACGGTCCACCCCGTCCGGTGGAGGGAAAAGGTGCCGAAAATGACGGCGAGTGCACCGCACACCAGGCCTGCGATGCGGCTCCAGGGGCGATCTCCACGCATTGCTTTCACCCAATCACCCTAAGGAGGTGAGCCCACCTGTGCCGCCTGCAGGCACCCTCGCGCCTGGCCGGGTTGGTGTGCAGTGCAACCATCGACTGCGAACTTCCGAACTGACCACGAACAGGCAGACTGGCGCAGCAGGGGCAAGGCCGCACAACGACCCCAGCCGCCCTGGAAGCTAGGCCGTAAGCACCGTGGCACTCGCGCACCAGACAGCTACACAGCACCCCTAGAGCCCGCCCCAGCACGATCGGCAGCCTGGCCGGGCCTTACCCAACGGACGGTTCAACGCGCGTTCTCTGCGATCGACACCTGCTCGTCGTAGAGCACCGCGTCGAAGTGCACGAAGTTGCACCGCCTCGAATACGCCGGCTTCGTCATCGCCACCAATGCCAACAACGTGAGGGTGGATTCGTAGAGTGCGAACCATTCGTTCTCTGGCCGTTTGCAAATGCGGGGTTCATCGCCGTGTGCGAGGTGATTGCGGGCGTCGACGAGGTCTCCTTCCCTTGCCGCCCTCGGGCAGTTGGCCGCAGAGCCGATTTTGGGCCTCAGGCACTACGACGCGAAGGTTCCAGCCCAGTCACCAAGGGCGGTGACAAAACCTGCAGTGTCATCTGGGTCGACCTCGGCGATCCACTCGTGGCCGCGACGTATGCGCAGCTTGCCGTACGGGTTGGGTCTGCCCGGGGAATGTGTGTGCGGTCCGAAGCGAACGGGAGTGATGTAGCACGGTGTGTCGCCGTCGCTGATTTTCCCGGGGTGCACAGCGACAACGCAGTGTGCCTCGCAGGGATCGGTATGTGCCCGTGCGCGTCCGCCGTGATGGTTGCATGCAGCGACGAGTTGTTCCATCCGTCGGATTTGTTTCGCGGCCCTCAATCGGTCTCCGAAATCGAGTCCTTCGCTGTAGCAGGTGCGTAGGTAGCCGGATGCGCCTTCGGGTAGAGGTCCTATGGAGCCGAATTCTTGAACGCGGGTGACCAGGCCGGCTTGATTGACTCTGCTGTCGGTTTCGTATTCGTCGCGAGTGTGGTCGAGTAGGTCGCGTCGTTCGTCAGCGTCGGTTTCGAGTTCATCGGCAACAGAGAGTCGTTGTGTGGTGGTCAGGTCGTCGAGTAGGGAGATGAAGTAGTCGTCGACGAGCTGCTCTGCCAGTGCCGAGGACGTCCACGTTTCTCCATGGCGCAGGCCGTCGGTCGAAACTGTTTGTGGCCCAATTCTATTGGATGTTCGGAGCTGCACGATCAATTTCGATATGGCCGTGGCTATCTCTGGGTAGGTGTCGAGCCACATAGCTGCGTCCCATGCGGATTCCGATAGTTGAGTGAGGTAAAAAGCAAGGCTGTGAGCGTACGAGGCGCTGGCGACGGTGGTGATCTTGATGGAATGTTCTTCTGAGTCGAAGCCCGGCCACGTCGCGATTACCGCTGCCCGGTCGTGTGATGCCTTCATTACGCTGTAGCTGGTCATGATGGTGCCGCCTTCTCGTTTGAGAGCCGGGCCGAGCCGGGCGACCAGGAGTGCACGTGGCACTGCCGGACTGGTTGCCAAGCAGGGACAGCCGAAATAGTGGAGGATTTGCCGGAAACCCCGTAGCACCACCACGGCGTCGCTCCTGACCATTCGAGTATGTCACCCGAACGTGGCTGAGGGCAACGACAAGGGCTATGTCCGGCTCGCCGTAGGTCGTTCAACCTGTGTCACCGTCCACAGTCGATCTAGAAGCTGTCTGCGATCAGCTTCGCCGCGCGCCCACGACTGCATCGTGGGCGGCCGCGCAATCTTCGATTTGAAGCGGATCTTCTCAAAGTAGGGTCGTGTCGGTGATTGCCGAACTGACAGCCGGAATCAAAACGGCCCTGCGCCCGACGTTGCCCACAATGAGAGGGCGGACCGACGAGCCTGGTAGTCGGCCGAGATTCATGGCGCTTGCAGCTGGAGCGGTGCTTGTCGCCGTGCTGTTCGGTACTGCGATAGGTCAACTGACGAGTATGGTCAACTCGGTCGCCGCCAGTTACGTCCTCGGCGCTGTTCAGACACTTCCCCTCCTTCTGATCCGGGTGGCACCTCTGCTGACCTGGCAGTTGATCGCACTCGGGATGTTCGCCGGAACGCTGTCAGGGCTGGTTCAGGAAGAGGTTTTCCCATGGCCGGCGGCAAGTTGCATTGCGGCGGGGCTCGCCCTGTATCGAGTGGCCCGAGTGCATCCGCCGAACGTGGGAGCCGCGGTCGCCCTCGTGTCCTTCCTGGCGGTCGTGGTCCCGACTGTCTTGACGGTGAAGATGCCACCGTTCGCTTTGCTGATCATTGCCGCGACGTTGGCTGCGATCACCGTCGCGGGAGTGGTCATGATGCGACTGTCGTCGGCGGAAACCGCCCTGGCGGACGAACAGCAGCTCCGCATGGGACAGGAGCGGCGTCAGGCGGTGATCGAAGAGCGGGCGCGGATCGCACGGGAACTGCACGATGTAGTGGCGCACCACATGTCGATGATCGCGGTGCAGGCACAGGCCGCACGGTTCAAGAGCCCCGACCTCCCACCCGAGGCGATTGCGACGTTCGACGACATACATCGCGCATCGGCAACCGCACTGACCGAGATGCGCCAGGTTATCGAGGTCCTTCGTGACCCGGACGAGGCAACTGAACACTCACCGGCACCGAACCTGTCCGACATCGGCGCCCTTGTGAGCCAATGGAGCGCGGCCGGAGCCCACGTCACGTTGTATACGGACGGGGAGCTCGACACGCTGCCGGAAGCGCTGTCCACTACCGTCTACCGCATCCTCCAGGAATCGCTCGCCAATGCAGCACGTCACGCACCCGGCACGAAGGTTGAGATACGCGTGACCCGCACGAACGACGAGCTTCGGGTGACTGTCGGCAACGAAACCGAACAGGTGTCCGCCGATTCGAGAGGCCGAGGACACGGACTTGTCGGTATCTCCGAGCGGGCAGCCGCATTCGGCGGAAGCATGACTGCCGGGATGACGAAGAACGGACGATTCGAGGTGTCTGTAATCTTCCCAGTTCGCGGACGAAACATCCCACCACGCAGTAACATTGGCGATGATCCGAGCGCAGTGGAGCGCCGCCGATGACCATCAGGGTTCTGCTGGCGGACGACCAGGAATTGGTGCGCGACGGAATCGCAGCCGTACTCAGGGCCGAACCTGACATCGTCGTGGTCGGTGAGGCCGCGAACGGTGCGGAGGCCGTCGATCTTGCTGTCAGCCTGCGGCCCGACGTTGTCGTGATGGACATCCGAATGCCAGTGCTCGATGGAATCCGGGCGACCGAGCAGATCCTCGCATCACAGGGCGAGAGGACGAACTCGATCCGCGTGCTGATGCTCACGACGTTCGACCTCGACGATTACGTGTACGAAGCGCTCAGTGTCGGTGCAAGCGGGTTTCTGCTCAAGCAATCCACCGCAGCGGATTTCGTCCGGGGCGTCCGCACAGTCGCGTCCGGGGAATCGATGCTGGCACCGACTGTCACAACCCGGCTCATCTCGGAGTTCGCCCGGCGTCGGCGCGGTCGCCCGAACACCGCCGCAGTGTCGGCGTTGACTCCCCGAGAGCTCGACGTGTTGGACGCTCTGGCCACGGGTCTGTCGAATCGAGAGATCGCGTCCGATCTCGTGCTGGCGGAGGAGACAGTGAAGACCCACGTCGGGCGGATTCTCACCAAGCTCGACCTTCGTGACCGGACGCAGGCTGTCGTTTTCTACTACGAAAATGAACTCTCCCACCGACTCGACTAGCTCCTCCGGGGGATGCCGAGTTTGGCTCCGATGCGTGACGACATAGTCCCACTGTCTTTGTAGCGTCGAAACATGCTCTTACAGAGGGATTCTCGTAGCATTGTCGGTCGGGACCGCCTACTCGTCGGGATCTACGTGGCACTCGCCGCGTACACGGCCGTGTACGTGATGACCACCGAATTGACCACGCATCGGGTGTGGGGAGTGTGCGCTGTCACTGGCTATCTCGCTGCGGGTGCGGTCCTGTTGCGATCACGTAATCGACCTCGAGCGGCTGGTGTCGCTGTGTTGGGCGCTGTGTTGGTTCCGATGATCGTGCTGATCGGGGGCGCACTCGCGCAGCTCGAGGTTGCAGTAGTCATCGACTCGGCCCGCCACTTGCTCGACACCGGCAGTCCATATGTCAATGACCCTCACGAGCTGACTCAGTACAACCCGTACCTTCCGGCGATGGCGTTGTTCGGGCTGCCTGGCGTCGTCCTGGAGGGTCCGCTCGGGGACCCCAGAGTCTGGTTCGGAGTGTTCTTCGCCGCCTGTGTGCTCATCGTTGTTCGGCTGACGAGATCCGACCGGGGACGAATCGATCAGGAGTCGTTCGGGAAGCTCGGGCTTCTCACAGCGTCCCCTCTCATCGCGATTCCGCTGTGCACAGGTGGGGTGGATCTGCCGGTCATCGGTGCTTGTCTGCTCGGTTTGGCGCTGATGGCGGCAGACCGCCGATGGGCCGCGGCTGCTGTGTTGGCGTTCGCATGCGCACTGAAGTGGACCGCATGGCCGGTAGCCATCGTCGCGTTGGTACTACATCGTCAACGCGCCGGTACATGGTCAGCAGTGCGGGTCAGTGCGGTGTCCGTTGCTCTGGCGGGAGCGGTAGTCGTTCCTCCAGTGATCCTCGATGGCGGCGCACTGGTGGAGCACACGGTGTTGTTCCCACTCGGTCGCGCAGACGTTCCGACTCCGGCAGGCTCGTCGGTGATCGGCGGCGCGTTGGCGGAAGCGGGCGAGTACGGCCACATCGTTTCTTTGCTCGCACTTTTCGTCGGTGCCATCGTCATCGGAATCAGACTGTGCGTGAAACCACCGCGCACGTTCGCGGCGGCCTGCTCGATCGCTGCACTCGGGCTCACCGTGCTGTTCCTTCTTGCCCCTTCGGCCAGGTTCGGGTACTTCGCCTACCCTTTGATGTTCTGGGGAATGGCGTGGATTGCGAGGGTTCCCGGAACGGACACCGCCGTCTCGAGTCCCAATCGTGAAAGCGAGCGGGTCGCGGCATGAGCCGGACCTTGATCGTGACCAACGACTTCCCGCCGAGGCAGGGCGGCATCGAAACGTTCGCATCGGAAATGGCTCACCGCTTTCCGTCCGAGTCGATCGTGGTCTACACCTCGGCGGAACGCGGAGCAGCCGCATACGACGCTTCGCTTCCATTCTTGGTCATACGGGACCGCAGCCGAACCCTGCTTCCGACGGGACGGGTGATGCGCAGGGCAGGTCGAATCGCGCTCGAACACGGCTGCGATACCGCGTGGATCGCTGCCGCAGCTCCCCTGGGCCTGATCGCTCCCGCGCTTCGGGCCTGCGGGGTGAAGCGGGTCGTCGCCACCACTCACGGGCATGAAACATGGTGGGCCAAGGTTCCTTTGACGCGGTGGGGATTGCACACAATTGGCCGTTGGGTCGACGTGCTGACGTACATCTCCGGCCATACCTACCGCGCAATCCTGCCAGCGGTTACGCCCGATACAGCGTTGGTGCGTTTGAGCCCGGGCGTCGACGTCGAACAATTCAACCCCGTGCGCGGCTCCGTGGCGGGCCCCGATCCATCCCCGGACGGCAACAGCGGCGTGATCGTGTGCACCGCGCGTCTCGTCCCGCGGAAAGGCCAGGACTCGTTGATTCGTGCGCTTCCTGCGGTTCTGGAACGACATCCCGACACCACGTTGCTTCTCGTCGGCGACGGCCCTGACCGTCGACGTCTGCAGCGTCTGGCCCGGACAAAGGGCGTGGAGAACGCGGTGACCTTCGTTGGGGGACTTCCGCACGAGCTCGTTGCGCAAGTCCTCGCCGGCGCCACGATCTTCGCGATGCCGTGCCGAACGCGTCGCCTGGGACTCGAAGAGGAGGGACTCGGTATCGCATACCTGGAGGCCTCCGCCATGGGACTGCCGATCATCGCGGGTGATTCCGGAGGTGCCCCCGAAACCGTGCAGGCAGGCCGAACTGGCTATGTAGTCAAAGACGTCGAGCAATTGACCCAAGCCATCGTCGAACTCCTCGACAACCCGGTCCGCGCCCGCGCGATGGGTGAACGCGGACGCAGTTGGGTTGCGGCGCAATGGACTTGGAATACCGCGTATTCAACTCTTCTCACTGCTCTGTTCCCGAACGTCCTGGCAGACGGCCAGGATCGGTCGAGTACGCCACAACAGTGATTCGCAAAACCGCCTGACCCTGCGATCTAGACCTACAGCTCAGAGCGGTGGCGGTAACTCGGGGCGGGTGTGAGCCGGTCCGGGCACGAGAGCTGCAACACCGGAGTCGCCGGAGCTTCGAGGTGGGGTGAGATTGTCGCATTGGGCTCAAGGCTTCGCTCCATTCGCGTTGGCCACTGGCTTGCGTATCCGCCCGGGAAGCGTTTGGGCACGCGATATGTCAACCTGACCAGCGAGGTCACGGCTACGGCCGACGCGGATCGGAGTTGGGCTGGAGAAGGTGCCAGCTTCATCGAGGTCTGAGTGTGGTGACGCCGGACGTCTTATCGAGCTCCGCTGTCATCGCTGCGTTGTCGAGGGTGAGTTGACGGATTGCGTTCGCGTAGATCGCCACTAGCTTTTTCAGGTCGGAGTTATCGCGCCGCAGTCGAGCGAGATCGTCTGCTGCACTGTCTTTTCGGCTGACCTGTGTCGCTGCCCGACTCTTGTTTTGTTGCTGGAACCAGGTGATGAGGGCGGGATAGTTCCGGTAGAACGTCGCGTGGGTAATGCCGAGACGGTCCTCTACCGAGGTGACGGTTGCTCGACGCCCCGATGTTTCGCATTCGGTAAGCACGCCATCCATCGCGGCCTGGACTGCGGCGTCATCGGGGAGTGGTTTCTTCACGGTGCTGTGAGTGAAACGTTGTGCTCGTCGGTGAGGAATTCTGCGATTTCGGATCGTTTGAGTTGGAGGCGGTGACGAACATAGGGGCCCAGACGGACGGTGTCGGAGAGTTCGCGGTCGTAGGACTGCAGCGCTTCCTTCATCTGCTCGCGGTTGCCGGTGGTCAGTGCTGCGTTGCGGCAGCGCAGTGGTTGGCAGTCCGGCAGTGACGGTCCGTCTCGTCCGTCGCTTCGTCGGCAGAGCGCGCGGTCGGGGTTGTGGACGCAGGTCACGAATTCGCCTGGGTAGATGTGGGGGTCGTGACGTGCCATGTGGCGTTGCATTCGTTTGGGGTCGTTGATGACCGTGCCGTCGAATCGAACGTGACGCTCGAATTCAGCGAGCCGTCGTTCTGCCTCGGCGGCGGCGGGTCCGGTCAGACGGTGCAGATCCGGGTTGGTGATCAGGTCGGCGAGCTTGTCGCCGCGGGCGATGTCGTCTTCGGCTTCGTCGCGGAACCCCGACTGGGAGGTGCCGGCGTAGCCCTCGAACATCTGGACGCGCACGTGGCGATATTGCAGTGCCCCGGCGATGCTCCCGCCGGGGCGTCTCGCGATGTACCAGGCCAGGGTTCGCCGGAACTGTCGGCTGCTCAGCTTCCATGCCGCGCCATTGACCTCGGGAATCCGATCGCGGTGACCGAGTTTGCTGCTGAATTTGTCGATCCAACTTACGAAGTCGGCCAGGTCGCGGTTCGTGGCAGCGGTAGATTTCACATGGTTGGGCCGCGGGCTGCCGCTTCTTCTCGAGGTCGGGGGCAGCGCAAACAGGTATTTCTCCGTCGTGGGTTGCAACCGTTCCAGGACTGCAACTGCCCGTTGTGCAGGCGCGGTAACGACCCAGGTGGCGGCGACCCCGGTGGCCTGTCGTTCACCTTTGAACGCCACTCCGGTTATCCGGTGCCTTGCGACCTTTCCGGTGTCGTCCCGCCATACCGATACGCATCCTCGCTGTAGGTGTTTGACCTCGCTGTCCCGCATGCCGGAGAGGTAGATGATCACGATGTAGCAGGCGATGTACAGCATCCTGGTGAGTTCTTCGAGTTCCGCATATCGGATCCGTCCCCGCCAGAGTTGTCCGTCCAACAGTCCGTCGATCGGTGCCCGCAGGTAGGTGTCGTCGTCGATCCCGAGCTCGGCGACGGCAGCGATGATGACCGCGCCGGCGGGCCGGGTCGGGCCGACGACCGAGCGGCCGAGATTGGCTTCGCGGCGCAGGTGACTCAAATTCACCGTTCCTTGGTAGGCCGGAAGCGCGCGTCGTTCACCGCGATAGCGAGCTATTACCCGGGAGATCGCCGCGACGTTGGCCCGTGTGTCTGTCTGCGGCCCTCGGCGATCTTGTCCCGGCGCGGCCGGGGGTCTTTGCAGCGTGTGCCACTCTGCCCCGGCGCGGAGCACATCGGGTGCGAAATCGTCGACCCATCGCATGGCCCAGACCAGTAGCGGTGCGTGCACCTGCTCGGGTATGCGGGCGGTCTCGTTCTCGTGTCCGTGCTGGGAGTGTCCGGACCGGGGTGTATCGAGGGCGGCGGCCGGATCGAAGGTCAAAGGATCATCGAGGTGTGCACGGCAGAGCCACAGCAGCTGAAAGGCCCGCGGAAGGTGCGCTCTGCTTCCGTCGGTGAGGCGGAGCTCGTGCACATGCTGCTTGAAGGCCCGTAGGTCGTCGCGCGTGATCGCGGAGATCGAGCGTAGGCCACGGTTGTCGACCCAGCGCAGGACCGCACCCACTTGCCCGGACAGGTTTGCGACCGTGTCGATCGCCTTGATGCGTTCGCACCCGCGAGGACGATCCGCCCGGAGCAATGCGTAAGTAACCTGTTTCGCGACCTCGCGAAAACTCTTAGGAACATTGGTGAAGTCGATGGATATCTGCTTCTGGTGTTGTTGTCGCTGTGCGGGTCCCAGCCTCCACACCATGTCCGAAAAGCGTGCCGTGTCTTCGAGTACCGCGCCCGGTCGCAAAGTTCGGTCCCCGAGCACCAGCGTTTCGGCAGATATCCGTGCTGGCCCGGGGTGGGGTGCTGGCAAGCTCATGCGAGTTCCTTCAATCCGTCGAGCAGGTCGGCGGGTAGGTCGTCAGGTTTCGCGGCGCGGGCCTGTTCCTGTTGCGCATCAGTAAATTTGGGAAGTATCAGGCGGGTGATGATCAGCCAAGTGACGCCGTGCCGACCACACCAATCGTCGATGTCGCGTTGGTCGAGATCACGTTGAAGCCAGTCGAGCAACGAGAAAAGGTGGGGGAGGTGGCGTTCGGTGACCAACGCGTTCGGGCAGCGCAGGCAGGTCAGGAAGGACACCCCACACACTCCGCCGCCGCTGAATGGGCTGTGCTCGAAGTCCAGACACGAACTCACCAAGGTGTCCAGTTCGCCGTCGACTGCGCGCCGGATCTGATCGACCGAAACACCCAGTCCGGCGGCGGTGCCAGTTGGATCCGACACGAATGCAGCCGCCCCAGTGGGTCCGAGAATTCTCCCACGGAAGGCATGAGCATTGTGTTCTGCCTCGTGGAGTGCTTCGGTGAGTACCTCATCGGCCCAGTCACGCACCCTAGGATCGCTACGCAGGTAGTGCAGAAATGACACATCCGGCGTGTTCGTTCTCGACGCAGACCTGAGATGCCCTCCGACAGCGCGTGTTCGACGCACTTCCACCGTGGTTTTCAGACGGTTCATCGACAACACCAACGGTTCCGCCCCCGGACCATTGCCGTCGGCTGTCAGACCATGCTGCGCAACCCACTTGCGATGCTCGAGCCATCGGCCAACCTGCAGATCGAAAGGGTCGATGTGACCGTTGGCTGCCGAGCGCGTCCGGATGAAGTCCGCTGTTCCTCGCATGTTGTCACGTGTCCAAATGGACCACACCCGTCGGCTACCGCTGAATGCTCTGCTACTGCTGGTCAACTCGTGGAGCAGTAGGAAGAAGCCGCCGGGGGTGTGCAGTCCGGAGTCGTTCGGGCCGCCCTCCCAGTGCACTGTTTCGCAGGTACGAGCCTTTCCTCGCCGGCGCTTGATCACGTTGACCGCTACCGCGCGATCCTCCAGAACGCGGTGCTCGGGCGAAAGCTCCTTGATTGTTTCGCTGTTACGGCCACTGAGTCCGACGCCCAGCACGAGCAGGGGCAGCACGTCGCGGGTCGTGAGAAATAGTTGACCGGCCTTCGTCAGCCATCCGGCCAGGTCGGTGACAGATCCGGAGACAGTGCTCGGGCGTTGCGGTGGTGTGACGGCACCGGTGCTCGCCATCTCCGCCAGATGCGCGGCTCGCTCGCGTTCTGCCGCTGAAAGCGTGTGCGGCTGCAGCTCGAACACGGACAGCAATCGCCGCGACGACCGCAGCCGCCCGCGAAGGGCAGCGACGTCCGAACGTGCCGCTGCCATGATCGCCATGAACTCGCGGTCCGAGTATCCGGGAGCCGCGCCGGCCCCGGGTCGGTGAGGTTCATGGAAGTCACCCGGTCGCGCTACGTATTCTGCGACCTCCCAGTGCAATCGGGTGACCGGCAGGTGGCGAAGTATCAGTTTCACTGCAGCCATCTGTTGGGTCACGCGCGTCGCAGTGGTTCTTTTGAGCTGCAGTGCGCGATAGTGCTCGAGATTCGCCACCGTCACTCGGTCCAAACAGACAGGCGGCTGTGGGAGATCGCCGAGGAACCTCAGGAAACGCTGCAGAGTGATCCACCCGTTGTCGGCACCCGAACGGGTGCGCACCTGACCCACCGGCCCGATTCGAGCCGCCCATGCGACAGCCAGATCGGCGTGAAGCTCAGGGCAGGGCAACCGCGCGAACGAATAGTGCGCTGTCCTGTTGTCCTCGCCGTAGAACCGCACAACCGGCGGGTCGCCTGCTGATTGCTCGGTGACATCGGGCTGGTAGTAGCCATCTGGATGCGGTGCCACGTGATGCAGTCCCGCACGGCGCACTTGGCCGTTGATCGGCTCAGACAACGCAATTGTCCGTGCCGGATAAGTCGGGGTCGACTCGCTTCTCGACAACGGTGGGCTCCCACCCGTCGGGGACCAACGCCACGCGCGTCTCCATCTCCAATTCCGAGAGGGTGTGCAGGTAGATCTGTGTCGTCTCGATCGAGCGATGCCCCAATCGAATGCGGATCCAGTTCAGCGGGTCGCCGAACACACGTTGGTACGTCTCGCGCTGAGGTCCCGACATCGGTGTCAGCTCCTTGATATGCCCGCGCCACAGTTGTTCGAGAGTGATCACGGCAAACGAATGCCGAAGCATGTGCGGATGACACCGGATCGGGACCTCGCGGCGCACACAGCGGCGGTTTGCTGTCTTGAACACTTCCTGCCACGCGGACGGCTTGCTCGGAAGACCGTCCTCGTTGATCCACAGGGCAATTGGCTCCAAGCCCTCGCGGCACTCGATGAAAGTACGGCGCCGCTCGTCGTGGGTGAGCTTGGCAGCGTCGACCCGTTCGCCGCCGATTCGAACGAACGGCCGAAGCCGATTGGCAACGATCAGCGGACTCCGAATCTGCTCGTACGCGCCGTTCGCCTGGGCCATCTCGATGGCTTCCGCCCGCTCTATCGCGATGTAGTTCCATACCTCGGTCAACGTCGACATCGGGAAGTAGATGTGGCGGGCCGATCCACCCTTGGCGATACTCCGCGGAAGCCACGATCGAACGTTCAACGTGCCCGCTACTGGGTGAGGGAATTCGAACACACTCAAGCTTGTCTGCTCGGACAACCGTAAACCGGTGCGAATCATCAGGTCGCAATAAGCCCCGTTCCGTGAGGCAAACCGTCCGCGGAACGCCGGATCCGGCAACCCTGCCATGTCGAAACCTCGGACACCTATATCGCGCCACCGCCGATACGTGGCCGGTGGGAGCCACGCGACGTCATTGACTCGGCCCCTGTGCGATGACTCTGCCGGTGTTTGACCGCGGGGTCTCCGTGGATCTCGGCTGCGAGATAGGCGCTGCACGAACGGGTTACATGCGGCGTGCCCGCGTACGACTGCCCAGCGATAGAACTGGTTCACCGTCGCTACCTCACGGTCCCACGTCGTAGCTTCTACTCGTGCGCCCGCCGGGTCGAGCAATCGCCAATGCTTGTACGCATCACGATCGCCTGGCGTTGCATCAGTCCATGATCTCTGGGATCGGTTGTCCCATAGGAATTTCAGGAACCGTTTCAGGTCGTACGCATACGCTGCCTGGGTGGTCGGCGGTGCGTTGATCAACTCCGTGGTGAAAAAGTCGTTCAGGCGTACGTCGTATCGTCCGGACGGATCGATCAGGTACGGAGTGCCATCCGGCGTTTTGCCGGTGTGAGGCAATCTGTCGAGATCCTCCGATTCAGCCCCCGGGTCGTTCACTGACCGAGGTATAGGCAACTGCTGACGAGTGAAAAACAGTCGCCAGCCCAATACGCCGGAACCCCCCGAATGCACAGCCGCAAGCTATCACCGATACCTGCGGACAAAGTTCAGAACCGCATAACGCCTCGATCACCAATGGTGCCCCGCCGACGCCGCCCAGCCCGTCGAGTAGCTACCGGAGCGGGGTGTTCGGGCTGGCCGATCAGTCTTGTTCTGTAATCGGTGTTTTCCGATGGGCAAGTGCGTTACTCATCAACGCATCCATCCATTCCCGTGTCATGTCCAAGCCTGAGTGGTTTTCCAGCAGTTCAGCGGCGGTAGCCGCCACCTTCTGTGAGAATAGAGCCAGAATGCTGATTGACTCGTGCGCCACCAGAGTCGTCACCACATTCAGTGCGTCACCACGCGCGCGTTGCAAGGCGTACGGCTCGTGAGCGTCGAGCTGCAAGTCCTTCAGGAGCTCTCTTGCGCCTTCCCAGTTAGGCTTTTTGTGGGCGTGCGCGTATGCGCCCAATACTCGATTCCAAGCCGACAGTCGACTCCACCCGGCGGTCTCTATCCACCGCTGGGGCTTGTTGTGTACGGATTTTTCAAGGCGCTGCGCTTTCTCCGGTTTCGTCCGGTGGACTCTTGATCGAGCGATTTGTTCGAGCGTGCATCGAAGCGAGGCCATCGCCCGGTCGTCGTCTTCCAACCACAGCCAGTATGCGGACCGCAACGTCGACGACACCAGAGCCAGTGGAGTCGATGCTGCTGGTAGCAGAGGACCGTTGCGTGTCCACAGAGCAGCAAGAGCTGCCAACTCGGCAACCACGATGTAGTTCGTCCCGCGCGAGGCCACCGAGTCAATGTTGAAATCGTCGCCTAGTTCGTCTCGCTCGGCGGCGAGGGCTCGTAGCGCAAACGATGCACTCGCCTGGCGATGAGCGCCGAAGGCTAAAGTCGCAAGCTCGTCGTCCCGATACAAGCGACCTGCGGGCCGATGATTCCAGGCCAGCGACTCGTACGTGGATCGTTGATCGTCTAGGTAGCGAACAAACACCGGCAAGAGGCCTTCATCGGGCGACAATGGCATGACTGTAGGCAATCTCGGCAGTACGAACGATGCCGAATAAGGGAGGGCATCATCTGGTGGTTCTTCACACGCGACGTCAGCCGACGGCCGTACGGCAAGGTTGATACTTGCTATCAACGTCACGGCGTCCTCGGGATCGCCCTGCCGATACAGGCCAGCAGCCGTCATGTACTGGATCTGGGTAAGGCTCAAGCTCAACGCGTCCGCTATGCAGTCCACCGCGCCGTATACGACACTTGGTACATCGAATCTGCTCAGGAGCGCGGCCGACTCCCACCACATGGCTTCCTCGAAGAGTCGCGCATGCATTATTTCGCTGAGAACGCCGTAGACGACGGCTGGGCATACTTCACGTCCGTTCGCCAGGACGACGTGCTTATGAGGTGCGGTTGGCTCCTCTGTGCTTGCGGAGCTGTCGTCGCCCTCGATATCTTGCGCAGTAGTCGGGTCTGCGTCGCCCTCGATGTTGGATGATTCCGGCGGTGCGCCAGGATTTGGCATGCGCTCGGCGTATGCGGTCCACGCACGCGCGATGAAGTCCTCCACTTTTTCAGACGGATGTTGCTCGACTCCGACGACAGGTGCCATGACCGCAGTCCATCGTTCGAGTTGTTGTCGGGCGATCGTGGCAGCGGCCACCACTTGTCCTGCGAGAAGCAGTCGGGTGGCCGCGACGCAGCTGTCCACTCCCCAACCGAGGTCGTGAGGCCATTTGCCATAATAGGCTGACGGTGCGCGATCCAAAGTGAGGTTCAGCTTGCGATGCGCGATATCCAGTATTGCTATCGGTGCCAGAAAAAGGATTGCTTCGAATCGGAATCCATCCGGCAGCTTCTCCGTGTTCTTCATCCTGACGTTGTGGCGCGCAATCAGAGTCTCGGCCAATCGATCGGGTCCAGATCCGCACATGCGCTCGTAATCGCGCACTTTGGTGCCGACTCGCCGTCCACGGTCATCTTTGCGCTTCGCTTTGCGTTCTGCGCTGCTCAGATGGTCCATATCGCCAGGCGACGGAATGCTTGCTCTGTCCATTCGTGCAGCCTACGAGGTCGAGCAATGCTAGGTCGCCGAATGCAGTCAGCCAGCTGTAGAGTGGTCCCAGCATGCACGACGCCTCCGGGGTGATTGAGGCGAGGTCTTGAATCGTTTTGGCCGGTGATCCGGGAAGTGCTATCGCAGGTATCGAAGCGGTCAATTCCGTAAGGTCTGCCGGGCAGCGGCGCGGCAGAATTGATGCGACAATAGGACTACTTAAAGTATCTGCCTTCTACTCTTCGCAGAGTTCGTTCTCATCGTTTGGAGGAATGGGTTGCTCAAGCGAAAAGGTGAATTACCTGCTATAATTGGTGGATGCCGGAAAAGCATCGGTAAATCTATTGAATGGAGGATCTATTTGAATCATGATAGATAAATTATACACCTTAGCGGCGATCATTGTTGCCGTGACAGAAGTAATTAAGGCAACAACGGGATTGGTTGTAGCAGCGTCTACATTGATCCCTTCGATATTAATGTTGATTTGCATTATTGCGGCGCTTTAATCGATGGAAAGACCCGTCACTCGACCTAGGGTGGCGGGTTTTCTGTATCTGTAATGTCGGTTTTCATGGTCGTGTTTTCGTTTCGGTCGGTCAGTGGTTAAGAATGCTGGTCGTGGCGACTTCGGCCAAGACGTCAATCCTGACAGACAGAATAGGCCTCTAAAATTCCAAATCCCACGCACGTTACAGCGTTCCGAGCAGTTCCATCCAGGGATAAAGCCGAGAGGTCAACCGGCCGGTGAACTAGCGAGTTCCTGAACGGGTAGTCGAACTGGAGTAGTTTGCGATCCGTTGGGTCAGCTGTTCTGCGACCGCCTCGGTGGAGGCGGGGTTCTGTCCGGTGATGAGCGTGTCGGTGATTTCGATGTGCTGCTGCCACGGGTGTCCTGCGGTGTACGTGCCGCCCCGGCGCTGGATTTCCTGCTCGACGGTGAAGGGGAGCGTGCCGAGCAGTCCTACATCGGCTTCCTCTTGGTCCGAGAAACTCGTCATCGTCAGGGCTGCATACGGCCACGTTGCTCCGGATGCTGTGTCGGCAAGCAACGCCGCAGTTCCATGGCAGACCGTCGCGATCGGGGTCCCCTCCCGTCGGAGCGCGCGGAGAAACTCTCCAACGTGAGAGTTCTTGTGCAGGTCCACCACTGGCCCGTAGCCGCCGGGCACAAAGATCCCGTCGACGGTAGAGGGGTCAACCGTTTCGAGCGCGGCCGGCGCGCGCAAATTTTCGCTCAGACCGGATAGGTACGTTCTGTACCCGTCAGGGTCTGGGCTGTGAGGGGCGTGCATGCTGTCGGGCTCGACGTGCGCAGCGCCGCCGCCGGGTGTCGCGATGATCGTCCGTATGTTTGCGGCCGTGAAGATTCGATGGGCTGTGATGAACTCTTCGGCCCAGAAGCCGCATGGTTGAGTGGAGCCGTCATTGAGCGTCAGAATGTGGGCTTCGGACAGCAGGATCGTGATGGTCGACGTTGGTGTCACCGTTGTGCGTCTTTCTCTTCGCGGTAGAGACCGAGGGCGGTCATCGCGGGCGCGTCGTTGAACTCGAACAGCACGGCTGGAATGTCGGTGTCGTTGACGTAGCTGACAGTCGACCACGATGGAACGGCGAGGCTGTCTCCTTCGCTGCACCGGAACGGCTTTCCGTCGACGTGGATGGTGGACAACCCTTGTGCCCCGATCAAGACGGCGGAAGCGGTGCGCCGCATCGGTTGTGTTTGGATCCCTGCAGGTAGGAGTGTGAATGCAGCATCGATGACCGGTGTGACAGGGTCGTGGGTTCCTTCTGCGTGCAGGGTGTGTCGGTATGCGTGGTGCGGGTCGGCCTCGTGGGTCCGCTGTTGCTCACCGAGAGCGCGAAGTACGTTGTCCCACTTGTAGAGCAGCGGCTCGCTCAGGTTTCGGTGGTGTCTGTCTTGCGCGAAAATGTGGGGCTCGAGGTGGGTGTTGTCGGTGTGGAGCTCGAACTGTGTCGCGGCGAGGGCGGCGACGAGGGGGTCGTTGGTGCAATCCTGCCAGATGGCGGGGGAGTCGGTGGGGCTGTCGTTGCCGTGCTCATGCCATTCGCCGGCGGGGGTGATCACCACGTCGCGAGGCTCGAGATACATCTTGGTTCCACCGACGGCCGTCCATGCCCCGTCACCCTCGTGCATGTAGCGCAGGGCCGTCGGCGCGTGCCGATGCGGGGTCATACCTTCACCGCGGTTGATGATCTGCAGCCCCGAATAGAGATATCCGACGGCGGCCTCGCGGGCATGGCCCGGATTGGCGAGGGTCAGTACCCGTAGAGCTGCTCGGTCGCCCTTGACCATGTCGGCGGCCGCGATCGCGAGCGGTCGAAGCTCGGCATAACTCCAGTGCACGGCATGGGAGTCGGGGGCCGGGGCCCACGGCAAGTTCTCGTTGGCCGCGGACCACCGCCCGATGGCGGAGATTGCTGCCGCCTTCTCGTGCAGCATGGCCTCGGTGGAAATGGTGGTGGTCACGATGCAGGTACCTCCTGTTGGGTGACGGTCACTGAAGCGAGTGGTCGGGGTGTGCCGACGACGGCGTCGGCTGCCTCGGTAAGTTCGGCAACCAGTTGGTCGATGTGGTCGGCAGTGGTGTGGATGTTGCCGATGGACACTCGGATGACGTAGTGGCCGTCGAGCTCGGAGTGGGAGAGCAGCGTCCGGTGGGTGCTGTTGACGGTCTCGAGGATCTTCCGCGTCGCCTGTCCGTCGGCAGAGGAGATCCGGAGGCAGAGCAAGGGGAGCGGCGAATCGTTCGCGAGATGCCACCGCGGGTCTGCGGCAAGGGCGTCTCGCAGCCTCGTCGCCAGGGTGAGACTGTGTTCGAGTCGAGTTCGGATGCCTCGTATTCCGAAGGCGCGCAGGGTCCACCACAGTTTCAGAGCTCGGAATTGTCGCCCAAGGTTGAGGGTGTAATTCATGTAGTCGATACCGCCGGTGGTGTCGGTACGCAGGTATTCGGGAACCAGTGTGAAGGCGGCTTCGAGTGCTCCGGGGTGACGGCAGAACAGTGCCCCGCACTCCATAGGGGTGAAGAGCACTTTGTGTGGGTTGGCGACGAGAGAATCGGCGGCCGCGAGTGACGGAAGGACCTGCGCGATGGCCGGGGCTATGCGCCAGAAGCCTCCGTACGCGGCGTCGACGTGCAGCCACACTCGGTGGTCGCGGCACACGGCCGCAATCGCCTCGACCGGGTCGAGAGCACCTGAAGTGGTCGTACCGACGGTGGCGACAACAGCGATCGGTGTGTAACCGTCCGCGACGTCCGATCCAATGCGAGTCGACAGAGCAGCAGGATCGAGTTGGCCGCTAGCGTCGGTGGGTAGGCGTACGACATTGTCGAGCCCGATGCCGAGAGCGATCGCAGCTTTGTCGACCGACGAGTGGGCCTGGTCGGAGGCGTAGATCCGGCCGGGTTTCTGGCCGGATGTTCCGTGATGTCGAACCTCGGGCTGTGCCCGGTGGCGGGCGGTGGCCAACGCGTAGAACGTGCCCAGTGATGCACCGTCGACGAGCAGTGCGTCTGCGGCGGGGTAGTCGAGCAGTTCGGCGAGCCATCTGGTGACGGTGTCTTCGACGGCGGCAGCCGAGGGCGCGCTCTTCCACAACATGACGTTGACGTTCAATGCCGCAGCGGTCATCTCGGCGAGGATGGCCGGTCCGGAGGAACTGTTGCTGAAGTAGGCGTGGAATCGTGGATGGTTCCAGTGCGTCAAATGCGGAACGACGTTGTTCCAGGTGTCGTCGAGTATGTCGGCGAAATCTGTTGCCTCGGACGGCAGCTCGCTGTCGATCGCGTCGGCGACATCGGCCGCATCGGCCGGCGTCGTGACGGGCACGTCGTCGAGCGCGGCGAAGTGTCGACATATTCGATCGAGGGTGTCGGTGCCGAAGGCTTTGAGCTGCTCGGGAGTCCAGTCGCCAGTCGGCTTTGTTGGGTCGGGGGTCATTCGACGTCGACCGGCAGCTCGTGGGCGAAGACGACCTCGCGGGGGCGTTCGCAGTACCGGCGGTAGAAATCTTCGAGTAGTGGCGTCTCCGATTCGAGGAGGTGCGTGGCGTGCTCGGCGCTTTCCCAGGGGTAGGTCATCGTTACGCGTTGGGGGTCCGATGCGTGCTGGAAGAAGCGCGCGTGG
This sequence comes from Rhodococcus sp. 05-2254-5, assembly GCF_002258575.1. Classification (NCBI taxonomy): domain Bacteria; kingdom Bacillati; phylum Actinomycetota; class Actinomycetes; order Mycobacteriales; family Nocardiaceae; genus Rhodococcus; species Rhodococcus sp. 05-2254-5. The sequence goes on from NZ_NOZG01000001.1 coordinate 188,997, forward strand.
CCCGCCCACCCCGGGTGGTGGTGTGCGTTGTCGTCGAGGAGTTCGTCCATTTCTTGCAGGACCGAGAGGGCGTTCTCGGCCGCTTCGGCGGTCAGGTGCCAGGTTTCGATGACGGTGATCATGAGAGGGCGAAGCCTTTCTGTTTCAGTTGCTCTGACCGGTGCTGTCGAAGTGCTCTTGCAGCAGTGAATCGCCGCCGGGGACGAATCGTTGGCAGATGAGTTGGTGGGCGCGCCGGTTCTCGGCCTGGCTCTTCCAGAGCCGTCGTGCGGAATCTGCTGCGACGCCGGGAAGTTCAGCCGTCTTGAGCGTTGTACGGACGATCTTGGCGCGGGTGAGCATCACGTCGTGATCCCGGTTGAACACGGCGGAGAACCCGGGTTCGAGCCAGGGCGGTTCCATGGAAGGCCGGACGAAGTCACGGTAGATCTCCGGTGAGAAATCGGACGCGTACCGCATGCTCTCGGTCGCCCCGGCGTAGAGAGTCCCTAGTTCGGTGAGTTGGTGGGCGAGAGTGGGCCACTGCTTGTTTGCAAGGCACTCCAGCACTGCCGCGAGCCGGCTGTTCATGGATATGACGAACAGGTGGAACAGGTGGTGGCCCTTCTTCCAGCGTGTGATCGCTTGTCGTGCAGAGTCGTTCGGAGCCTGCGGGGTGCGATTGTCCGCACTGTGGTCCGTCGGCGCTGCCAATTGGGAAGGATCTCGTTCCCGTGCGGACACGGCTGCTGCGGCGGAGGCATCGCCGACGACTACGGCCAGGGCGTCGAGTAGGCGGAGTCGTGAGTCGTTGTCCAGAGTGGACTGCGGCAGATCTGTGGTGATGGCGGTGACGACGGTCAGTGCGCTGACCGCCCACGCGTGCGGGTCGTTGCTGCGGGAGATCCTGAAGTAGGTGTCGTATTCGGCGCTGCGGGCGACAGGGATGGTGCTATCGGTGGGTAGGACGACTCGATCGATGCTCGTCGGAGATGGGGTCATGAAGGCCTCTTCCGTGGCTTGAAGTGGAGTCAGGGTGGTGGGGGTGTCGGGTTGCGGTCCAGACGGCTCCGACGACGACGGCGGCTCCGGCTAGTTGAATCCAGGTGGGTCGCTCGCTGAGGACAACGAATCCGAACGCGATAGCCAGCACAGGCTGCAGCAGGAGTAGGGCCGCGACGGTATTAGCCGCCAGCGATCGGGATCCCGAACTGATGAACAGCCAGGCGGCAACCTGTCCGAGCAAAGCGAGCGCGATCATCCATCCCCACGCGGCCGCGGAGATGTCGAGATCGAGGTCTCCGAGGCCTGCCGAGACAATGCCGGCAGTGACCGTTGCCGATGCGGTGGCCACACAGATCGGGGTGACCAGATGGCTGGGGCTTCGCTGGGTGGAGCGGCGGTTCAGGAACAGGTAGGCCGCGTACGCGGCACCGGCGGAGATTCCCAGGATGGACCCGCGGAGCGCGTTGTCGGCTCCTGTTCCGCCGATGAGTCCGCCGGCGAGTGCAACGCCGAGCAGCATGCAAGGCACCGCCATGAGGAATCGTCGGGGGATTGCGGTTCGATCGACGACGAGCGCGATCAGCGGCAGCACGACGACCTGGACATTGATAAGGACGGTGGCGATCGAGGCACCGACGTCGAGGATGCTCGCGGTCCACATCACGTAGTCCGCTCCGAGGAAGACTCCGGCACCAATGGCCATGGGATACAACCTCGTCGGCATTGCGCCGCGTCGGTGAAGTTCCCACAGCGCCATCGGAACGAGAGCCGCCAGCGCGATCAGACATCGTAGAAATGCCGCCGTCCCCGAGGTGACATCGGCGAGTTTGACGAAGGTTGCGGACAGTGACAGCGACGCGGCACCGGCGATGACCAGCGCCGCATTCCCGCCCACCCCCCGATCGGCGGCGTCAGCTCTCGGTATCGCGGTTCTGGTCACCTGGTCAAGGCAACCAGTTACAAACCGATAAGTCTACTAGCCAGTTCTACCGCTGAAACAGTAGTATCACTTATATGTTGTCGTGGGATCGGATGAAAGTTTTCGCCGCAGTAGCCGAACAAGGTTCGGTCACTCGAGCTGCAGAATCTTTACACCTCACCGGACCCGGAGTGTCGCAACACATCCGCAAGTTGGAGAAGGAAGCCGGCACCACCCTGGTCGAGAGAGAGGGAAGGTCGATACGGCTGACCCCCGCCGGTCGCGCACTGGCGACACGTGCGGCCGCCATGTCCGCTCTCGCCGAAGCCGCAGAAGACGACCTTGCCTCGATCGACACCGACGTTGCCGGAGCGCTGAGAGTAGGCGCGGTCGCAAGTGCATTACGTCGGCTGGTGGTCCCAGCTCTGGCAGACCTTGCTCGCACGTATCCACTGCTGCGCCCCGAGGTCGTCGACGGAGAAGGAATCGATTTGCTCGACCGCCTCCAGCACCGCACCCTCGATCTCGTCGTCTTCGAGTCCTGGGACCATCGGCCGGCGACGGTCCCCGCAGGTATCGACGTCCACACGCTCCACACCGAGGATGTACACCTCGCGGTACCGATCGAGGACAACCGTGAGATGGCAACCCTCTCCGGCGAAACGGAATCGATCTGGACGGTATGCCCATCAGGGTCGGATGCGCACTCCGCGCTCGTGCACGCATTGCGCGAAGCTGGAGTCGAACCGACGATCCGCTACGAGGTGTCCGACTACTCGACCCAACTGGCCCTCGTCGAAGCAGGTCTGGCCGTCGCGCTGGTTCCGGACACCGCGCGAGTCCGAACGGCCAGGGTGCGGTATCTGCCGACCGAGCCGGCCGTGACACGTTCGCTACGTGCGGCGAGCTCGACCCGAATCCCGGCAGTCGGCGCGCTCCTGAATGCGATGAACGTGATTCTCGCAGGCTGATTCCGCGGCCGATCTCACCCGTAACGCTCGGTTATCAGGACTGCTCAAAAGGTAACGGGCAGGCACATGACATCTGCGAAACAGGTTGTATGGCAGTGATTGTCAGGGCGCAGGTATGCGCTAGATCCGGGTTCACGGCCACCGGAGGCGGGGAGATCGAGAATGCTGAACGTCAGCAGGGCGACGGTGGTGGCCGAACACTGTCCGACACGCCCGTGGGATCAAGCTTCGTAGAATTCCCCTATTCGGGGAATTCTACGTTCCGTTCAAGACCTCCGCCATCGGTGCCATAATCGTTACGGTGCGGCGATGAACAGCATCACGCCCCATGAAATGACCCCACTCAGCCCGATTGCATCGGCAGGTTTGCTCGGATGAGCGGCGACGACGTGCTGAACTTCTGCTCCCTGGTAGTGGCAGTCACTGCCGTTATAGCGATCCGTTCCTTCACGGAGTTCCGATCCAAGCGGGTCACGATAGCCGTCTTCCTCGCGGTGTTTCTGCTCTTCAGGTTCGGTGTTCCTCGTCTTACGCCGTTCATCGGATGGCTGCTCGGTTTGTCCGCCGAGTAACGGTGGGGGCGGACGTGCAGAGGTGGCCCGCTGGCCGGGAGAGAAAGCAGAGCGATGTCGAGCGGTATCGTGCATCGAACGATCGATTAAAGGGTGGGTGCGAGTTGTGAGCTGCAGCGAACAGGGTTCGTTCGAGGACATCGTGCCGGGGCTTTTCAAGACCTCGAACGGCACCGCCGCCGACGCCGTGAACGGGTGTCTGGGGTACAAATCGCCCCAGGTCCAGCAAGTGACTGGGGTAACGTACCGCCAGCTCGACTACTGGGCCCGTACAGGGCTTGTGTCACCGTCGATCCGCCCTGCATCCGGTTCGGGATCGCAAAGGATGTATGCCTTCTCCGACATCGTGGTGGTCAAAGTGATTCGTCGTCTCCTCGAGGCCGGAGTGTCTTTGCAGAATGTACGCATTGCGATCGAGTGCCTGCGTGCGCGTGACGCCCAGGGGCTGGCGTCTGTAACTCTGCTCTGCGACGGTATTTCGGTGTACGAGTGCACATCTGACGACGAGATAGTGGACTTGCTACACGGTGGTCAGGGCGTGTTCGGCATCGCGATCGGACATACAGTCGCGGACGTGGCTGCCGATATCCGTGCGCTCCCTGCAGTTTCTGTGGGAAGCGACAAGGTCACCCGAATCGACGAACTGGGATCGCGACGCGACCGCAAGAGCGCCTGAAGTCGGCCCCGGGATGAGTACACACTTCAGTGCCAATTACATGGTCCACGCGATGAATGAAGCAGCCTCTGATACCTGGGATCTGATGGAGACGGGAATTGCAGGCGGCATCGGACCTGGAGAAGAGACGCTCACCGACCTCAACTTGATCAAGCTTCAGCAGCGTATTCCGGCGCTGAGAGTGACGAAATACGCCAAGGCGGTCGAGGCGGGCAACGGTGCGGATTGGGAGTGGTGGATCGGTTCTTCGGCCGACGAGCGGTGGATCAAGCTTCGTATTCAAGCAAAACGCGCCAGCCACAAATTCAACCGCTATGAGCAGCTCGGACACTCAGTTAAAGAAGTCAAGCAGTACGAGACGCTGATTTTGAAGAGCAGGCTCGACGGTGCAACTCCGTTGTATGTCTTCTTCAACGGGTGGCCCGAAGATAGATTTCTCGTAAAGGGCCAGTACATCGATGCGATCGCACGCAACCTCAGGGCGGTGCACGGCGGGCACGTTCCGTATCCGATGTGGGGCTCGTTGGATTGGGGGTGCGCAGTCTCCGCGGCGCAGAAGGTCAAAGAAATTTATGAGAACCCATCCACATCAGTCTTCCCGCCAGCTCTCATCCCAGCTGCTACCCGCCGAAACAAGCGCTATATCCCACGGTATCTCGTGCATTCGACCCCTTGGGCGTATCTACTTCACTCCGGGCCTTCGGGCGCGGCTCCGACTGTGCGGCAGGTGGCCGAGAACCTGCACCACATGGAGGGAAACAGATCGCCGCTCACCGACGATGCCTTCGAAGCAATGACTTACCCGATTCCGTCTCGCGAAGCCGAGCAGGCCGCCTACGGCATGTACACGATGAGGAAATTTCTCGACCCCCGCGATGAGGCGCGTTACGCTCAGCGCCTCGCGAGCGCCGAACAATTCGCTCATGAGATCGGCAGAGACGATCTGGTGGGTCGAATGCTGAACCTGCCCGACGAGACCGAGCGGACAGGGCCGGGGTATCGCCTGTTGTTGGAGCTCAACCCGGAAAGTTCAGACCTCATGAACCTACGCCTGAGCTAGCGCCGATCGGCCGACAAGAGGTCGTTTGGTTCTGATGCAAAAAAAGTAGTCGGAGGCCACCGTGTGGTGTGCCTCCGACTCACCCTGTGCAATCTCAGTGCCAGGAATGCTACACGCGCACAGTCGATATGGCGATCTACACGAACTCGCGTATTCGCGGGAGCACTGCGGCGATCTCCTCGAACAGGCTCGGCCAACCTCGACGCAGACGAGTGACCCTGCCCGATTCGAGGAAATTTCCGTCGAGAATGTGTGAAACCCGCAGATTCGCTGCAGGTGCGCCCAGCGCGGCCAGTTTGGCGTAGACAGGGTTGCTCGGAAGGTCGTGCTGATGCGAATAGGCGAGCACATCGTCCGCGGACCAGTCCCATACCGGCCCATAGGCCACAGTTCCATCGGTGCGGCGAACCGTCCCCCCGTGGTGTCGACGCTGCTCCGCTTTGTTGCTGCAGCAGCTCGCGCCTTGGCAGCGCTCGCTGATCTCACGTGCGAGAGCGGAGTAGTACATCGACCACCTGCCGGTTCCTTTCCTGGATTCGTCTGCCCGCACGCCCCAGACCTCCCCGTCACCGAACTTGGTGTGCGCAGCCCGGGCAGGCTGCGCAATCAAGGTCTCGAAGCCTCGTGCGGGTACATGAGCCGACGGGCTACCGCCGTGGTCCCATTCCCCGGTCCGGGCCATCACTGTCAGCAGCGTTGGTTCAGCGCGAATGATGTGCAGGTCCAGTCCCAGCTTCGTCGCAATCTGCTCGACGTAGGCGTAGGTCTCGGGGTATTCGAGACCGGAATCGAAAAAGGCTACCGGGACATCTGGGTCCGCCTGGCGGGCGAGATCGACAGCAACGACGGAATCTTTTCCACCGCTGAATGCGACGTACCCATCGAATTCGTCGAGGTGTTCGGCCACGCGATCGACGATCGTCGAAATGTCATGCCGCGAGGATCGAAGGGACCGTAGTCGAGTGAGATCGAGGCCGTCGAAATCGTTGCTACGCACCGCCACAACGATAGTCGGGACACGGACACTTCAGACTGGACAAAGCAGAAGCTGTACCCGAACAGGCGGAATTACCGGTTGCACAACGGCGGTCCGTGGGGCCGCTCGGCAGCAGTTTTCGGGGTGTTCGAGGTGTCCGGTGCCGGTGTTATGTTCGCCCGGATATCGTCCGTTGAATGAGCAAGAGGAAGAGGTGGCGACCGATGAGTCCCACAGAGTCCGACCCAGGCAGCGCGTTGCCCCGGTGGGTGGTCGATCCGTCGGCGGCGAACAATGCGACCGATCAGTCGAACCATTCCGAGCCGGAAGGGGGGTCGGAAGATCGCCACGATGGGCAGGACGGTGACCTCGTCCAGGACTCGGGCGTAGGCCATCCAGAACCCGCCCGTGAACAGCCTGTAGCCAGCGAATTCGTGCCGAACGACGCACCCAAAGTCGCAGCCAACAACGCTGATGAAAACGTGTCGAAAAACGTATCCCAAGCCCGGTCCAAAGTCGCATCAGAATTCGCGCAGAGAGACCGGCCCAGCTCCGCACCCAGCAGCTCCCCCTCGGCGAGCCAGCCCAATTCTGGTGCACATCGACCCACCTCGGAGCCGGCCTCACGGCCGCCGCGCGTCAACGATGGTCAGGCACCAATGCCGGACCGGCCCTCGGCCTGGCCAGGGCAGGGCGGCTCCGCACCCGCTGTTGAGCAATGGCACACCAACAAGTCGGTCGACAGTTCAGCACCGACGTCTCACCCGGAGCCAACAAGCGCCTCCGACTCTCTGGCAGTGACAGCTCATCGCCCCTTCACCTCGCAGCCCGTTCAGTTGGTAGAACCAGTGCCGACAGCAATTCCGACAGCAAGGCCGACAGCAGCTGTTGCCCCTCCGCGGTCGATCGACGAACTGGAGCTGATCCGCCGTGCGCAACTGCCTCCGAGCAAAGGTTGGCGACGGTGGCTCTACCGACTCTCGTTCGGTTCAGCCAATCCCGGACAGTCGCCGGCTGAACTCGAGTACGAGCAGCTCCTGCGCCGCGTACGGCAACCGGTTCGAGGGAACTACAAGATCGCAGTCCTGTCCATGAAGGGCGGGGTCGGAAAAACAACCACGACAACAGGGCTTGGATCGACATTCGCAGCACTGCGGGGCGACCGCGTCATTGCCTATGACGCCAACCCAGATTTCGGGACGCTCGCCTACCGCATTCACCGAGACAGTGACCGCACAGTGCGGGACTTGCTCGCGGACAAAGAAGTACACAGCTACTCCGACGTACGGAGCTACACCTCGCAAGCGCGAAGCAGGCTCGAAGTTCTTGCAAGCGAGCGTGATCCGTCCGTTTCCGAGGCATTCAACGAGCACGACTACACCGCCGCACTGCGCATCCTCGAACAGTTCTACAACATCATCTTGACCGATTGCGGCACCGGTCTCATGAACTCGGCCATGGCAGGGGTCCTCAAAGAAGCCGACGCATTGGTCCTGGTCTCCTCCGCGGCCAAGGACGGAGCGCGCAGCGCTGGGGCGACCCTCGAATGGCTGTCGCGACACGGCTTCGACGACCTGGTCAAACGCACCGTTGTCGTCATCAACGAATCACGGAAGGGCTCGACGGCCCTCGATGTCGAGCAACTCAAGTCCTACTTCGCAGAACGCACTCGCGCCGTCCAGGTCGTCCCGTACGACGACCACCTTGCCGAAGGCGACACCATCGATCTCGAGTTACTGGGCAAGCCTGCACAACGCGCGTTCGTCGAGCTGGCTGCTCTCCTCGCCGACGACTTTCCTGCCAACGTCGGCCGGCACGCACCAGCGCCCGGCCCGAGTCCTTGGTGAGTTGGACCGTGCCGGTGAAAGTTGGCCTGTCCGTGGTGTCCGGGCGCGCCGTTAGAGTGCAGAGATGGTCGAACTATCAAGGGGCAGTGCGGCGCTCGACGTTGTGACGACCGCCTACAAGGCCGCAACAGGATGCGCGGTTTCGTGGCCACCAGCCGGCGTTTCTGGTGACTCCGCGTGCGCGCGGTGCGGTGGCGCGACAGAAGGTTCCGGACGGCGAGTGCGTGAGACTGTGTCGAGAACGTTCACCGGGTTCGACGGGTGGGTAGACGTTGCGGCTCCTACGATGTGTCACGTCTGCGTCTGGGTGTACACGACAACGGCACTTCGCTCGGACCTCCTGCTGGTCACCAGTGATCCAGTGTGCGCCACAAAATTGTCGAAGACCCGCTTACGTCGCGTTCTGGGACAAGCGATCTCTCCGACGTCCGCCGTCGTGGTTCCGTTACGCCCTGGGCGCAAGCACATTCTTCCTCATGCCCGGTGGGGTCGGGTCGCCGTCGACGACGTCGCGCTTCCATGGACAGAGCACGACGCGGAACGCCTGAGCGCAGTCGTGCGATTGCGACGGCGAGGGTTCTCCCTGGCAGCGCTTGCGCGCGCAGCGCCGGCATTCAGCACGCTCAAGAACATTCCTCATCGAACGTGGACGTCTGTGTTCGCGGATTGGGACAGCCTCGATCCGTGGCGAGAGCGTCCTGTGTACCTCGACCTCGCAGCGACGGCTTCAACGTCAACCAGAGGCACGGCATGACCCCGACCAGAGCTACGACACCGACCCGAACCTGGCTGGACGCAGCGAGCTTTCTGCCGCCCGTCACCGGTGCGGCAGCAATAGCTGAACGACTGTTGTTGCTGCTGCACTACGGAATCAACTGGGACACCGGGTGGGTGGGACGCCGGAGAGAGCTGTACTGGGACCACCACCTGCCAGACCGAGTCCGGGTCGCGACATACACCGGCGGAGCCGACCTCGATCGATGGTGGAGCACCGTGGCAACCGATCTCGAGTCAGCGCCGTCGACGAAAGAACAACGCCTCGAACTATCGGTCCTTCTACGCGAGGAATCGATACCGGTCCTGACCCTCTTACGGGAAAACACCACCGCCCTCGTACTCCGAACACGGATCGTGGCCGAAGCTGTTCAAGCGCGCCGGTCCACCGCAGCGACTGCTACATCGCCCAGGAGGCAGAAGTGACCTCGACCATGCGCTGGCAGCTCGACATCACAGCGGTCTCGGCAATCTCGCACCGCGGTGAACACAGCGCCACCACAACGACCTTGTTCCGGCGCGAAAAAATACTGCAGCCCAACGGTTCCGCAGCCTTGGTTCCGATTGTGTCCGGGAACTCCTTCCGAGGGGCGCTCCGGCGGATCGGGGAGGAGCTATTACGGGACGTCCTCGCATACGAAGGGCTTCTCAGCTTGTCTGCAGCACACACACTTCGGAACGGGGGCAGCCTGACCAAGGTCACCGGAGAGCCGCTGTCCGGCGAACGGCTACACCGGCTCCGTACATTGAACCCACAGGTCAGCGTGTTCGGCGGGAGCGGCGGCGGTCGAATGATCGACGGCTGTCTCCGCGTGGGCAAAGTGATCCCGCACGTCCTCGAAACCGACCACCTCATGAGCCGTCCCGCACCGGACCGTGCTGTCTTGAGCCAATTCGACACCATGGCGCTCGAACGGTACAGCCGGTTCGACGATTCCACCGATCATGACTTCCCCGCAGTCGGCCGAACCGACGCAGCCACCGTCGACGGTAGCTCTCTGATGCGTTATGAGATCGAAACGCTGCCTGCCGGTACACGATTCGAGTCCTTTTTGCGTCTCGATCGCGCAACCGATCTGGACGTGGCCTTCTTCTCCGACGTCGTTGGCAGGTTCGTCGAGTCCGGAACCATCGGCGGGCGTACAGCTATCGGACACGGCCTCGTCCGCACCAGATTCGAGCGGACCCTTCTCGCCGGCGACGAGCCGAAAGAGCTCGACTGGCGAACCCATCTTCGAGAGCGCCGTGACGAGGCGCTGGAAGTCATGGAGGCGTTGACGTGATGAGGCCGTTCGAGGTAAAAGCACACCTGGCGGTCGGACTTGCGCATGCAGCTCCGTGGGCGACGAGCCTCGATGGCTTGCTCGCATCCGAGATGTGGGAAGACGAAAAAGCCGCTGCTCGGGACCGCGGACAGTACCTCGAAGCCGCCGGCCCCGACGAGGTGCCCGCCGATCTGGATCTACCACTCGCTCGGTGCACTCTGGGGGGAGGCGACGACTGGCATTGGTGCGCGACATACGCCTATCCCGAAGACCTGGCCGACGCCCCGGAAATCCATCACTGGAGCGGACGACCCGACCACCGTGCGCTCGAGCAACTCGCGAGGTACCGACCATCGGTCATCTCCGACCGGCAGGGCCGATATCGCGCACGCCAAATGCCGCTCCTACTGACCTCCACGCGGACTGTGCTCTGGAGAGGTGTCGGCGACATCGACCGGGTGAGCGCAACCCTGGCGTCGATCGATGCGATCGGGAAGAAGCGCAGCCAGGGCGAGGGGCAGGTGCTGAGATGGGAAGTGCAGCCCGTCGACATCGATGACTGGTCGGCCGGCCACCTCCATCCGAACGGCCACCTCGGCCGCCTGAGCCCACGCATCTGTCTGCAGGGCAAACCAACAGTCGAAACAGGCGGTTTGGGCCGAGGCGCGATACGGCCACCGCACATGCACCGGTCGAGAATGCGCGAGCTATGCATGCCATGGACACCCCAGTGACCCGTGAACACGCACCGGAAACGTTGCGGGACAGCAACTTGTCGGAGCCGAACGCCATACTGACAACCATGCGAATCCGAACCCTCGATGGTCCACCGCTACCTGCCGAAATCTTGGCCCATGCGGCGCGCGCGGTCGTTCTTGCGGACCTTCTCGCCGGCCAAGACATCACCTGCGGCGAGAAGCCTTCAGCGAGGAGCGACGCAAGTCGAGACGCTTCGACGATCAACCGCGGTTGATCGCGCCGACTGTAACGGGGTAGGCATCACCAGGCAGGTCTGACCGGCGAATCGCGCGTTGATTCACGCTGTGCGGGAGCGTATTCGGTACACCTGCCGGGTCGTGATTCCGAGCTGGCTTGCACTGGACTCGGCTGGGACGTTCTGGGCCGAAAGCGTGGCTATCGTGAGCGCCTGTTGTTGATGCCGGGTAGGCCGGCTCTCTATGGCTGTGGTGTGCTGAAGCTCTTGGCGCTCTCGTGGTGTCTTTCCGCCCCAAATTCCGTGTTGTTCGTTGTACGTCAGTGCATGGGCGAGGCAAGCGGCTCTGGCGGGGCATTCTGCGCAGACCCGCTTTGCTCTGCTGGTTGCTCCACCCGGGGGCGGGAAGAACTCCTCGGGGTCTGTCTGTGCGCACAATGCGTCCGAGCGCCATGACGAAATGTCCGCCGCCGCGGGCGGGGGCAGTGGCGCGGCGATGGCTGTTTCGAGCGGTGTCACGTGTTGGGTCCTTTCTTTCGGGCGACCCGGCCTTTTTCGAGTGGGTTCGACGATATCGAGGGACCCGGACACTTCACGCAGCACACGTGGCGGTCCGGTGCTCTTTGAGCCCGGACCGTCAATGTCCCCGGCACTGAGTGCGCCGGGGACGTTGACGGTTGGTGTGACTGGGTGAAAAGCGTTCTGACGCAGTAAGATTGAGGCGTCCTGTTGTTGGTGAGACTGACCATCTTGCCCATCTTTCGAGGAGTTTTGCGATGCCGGATTTGGCGACTGCGGTAACTGTTGTGGATGCGTGCGGGAGGGCTGGTGTCCCGTCGTTGTTGATCTCGGGTCCGGGTATGGGGAAGTCGAGCCTGGTTCGAGCACTTGCTGCATCCGAGGGGGTGTTGTGCGAAACGGTCTTGGGGTCCTTGCGGGAGCCCGCCGACTTCGCAGGCCTACCGGTAGTCCGTGAGAGTGGCGTGAGATTGGAGGCCCCGGATTGGGCGCGACGGCTACATGCAGAGGGTGGGGGCTACCTCTTTCTGGACGAGCTGACCACGAGTCCACCGGCCGTTCAGGCGGCGATGCTGGCAGTCGCACTGGATTTGAAGGTGGGTGATCTGCAACTGCCGAAGGGGACTCGGGTCATCGCAGGTGCGAATCCGCCCGATTGCGCTGCAGGGGGGTACGAGTTGGAGGCTCCCTTAGCAAACCGCTTCTGCCACATCGAGTTCACGCCGTCTGTCGATGAATGGCTCGACGGTATGGCCACGGGTTGGGCAAGCACGGCCTCTTCGCGTGCGGTGACCAGCGACGAGCAGCGGGAGGCGTTGGTGCGCAGTTCCATCATCGGGTACATCCAGCGTGCGCCCGAGGCGCTCGATGCGTTTCCGAAGGTCGGAGTGCAGACAGGTGGAGCATGGCCGTCTCGGCGCACCTGGTCGATGCTTGCGCGGGTGTTGCCACATCTTTGCGACGACGACAATGCGGCGACCAACGCGGTGGTATTCGGCTTGATCGGGGAAGGCGCGGGTGTCGAATTCCTCGAATGGCGTCGCAAGGCCGACCTCCCAGACCCCGTTGCCGTGATCGAAAACCCCGAGACGGCGTTCGATTGGCGCTCGCGTCCTGATCTGGTGTGGGCCGTGCTGTCCGGCGTGACGGCGTGGGCGGCCTCGCGGGGCACCGTCGAAGCGTGGCGCAACGCCTGGGGTCCGCTGATTGCCGCCGCCGAGGCAGGAGCACCCGACGTGGCCGGGGCTGCGGCACGCACTCTGGCGAAAGCGCGACCGGCGAAGGCCGCTGTTCCTGCGAGCGCGCGCCGGTTTGCGCCGATGCTGGTGGCAGCGGGTTTGGTCGAGGCTGCGGCATGAGCGGCGTGCGTGAGCTCGAGCCGGTTGAAATGCGAGCGTTCCGACTCGCGCGGCTGGTGTCGGCTGAGCAGATGCCGTACTTCATGCGCGCTCTGTTCGCAGCGCAACCCGTGGCGGCACCGGGCCTGGGTACGTTTGCGGTCGACGCTCGGTGGCGGCTGTACCTGGATCCGGATCTGTTGGTCGGGCCTTGCGCGTGGCCGGTGCCGATGGTCGGTGCAGTGCTGCTGCACGAGGTCGGGCATTTGTTACGGGCACACGCCGACCGTGCCGCCGCTCTGGCGAAGCCCATCGATCATCTGGTGTGGAACTTCGCGGCCGACGCCGAAATCAACGACGACCTGTTGGCTGCGGGAGTCAGCCTGCCCGAAGGGGTGATCACCCCTCAATCATTCGGCTGCCTTTCCGGAGACACAGCCGAGCAGTACTACGACTACCTGCGTGACCCGATTGCGCATCAGACTGTCACCGAACTCGTTGGCGCTGAGGGCGATCCGGGATGCGGATCAGGATCGGGGTGCCCTGCGGTCCCCGGTGAACTCATCGGCTCGGGAGAAGTGATCACGGAGGGACTGGACAATGCGGAAGCGGACCTGGTGCGCCGATCTATCGCGCAGGCAGTTCGCGAAGCAGCTGGTACCGGTCGAGGTAGTGCCCCGGCGGGACTGGTCCGGTGGGCAGCTGATGTTCTCGCCCCGCCCACGGTAGCGTGGGATCGTCTGCTACGGGCCGTAATTCGGCGTGCGTTGGCAGAGCAGGCGGGTAGGACGAACTATTCGTACTCCCGTCCCTCCCGCCGCAGACCTCGATGCCGCGATGGGCGAAGTGGCGGGAGTTCTCAAAGCTGGTGGCATAGCACGCGACCGGGTTCGGATTCTGGCGTGTGACGCCAAATCCACTACGGCACAACACGTACGATCGGTCGCTGATGTGACGTTGGTTGGTGGTGGCGGAACCGATATGAGGGTGGGAATCGCCGCAGCCAACGCTGCGCGCCCTGCACCCCACGTCGTCGTGGTGCTGACCGATGGCGATACACCCTGGCCCGACCGGCCCACGAGGTCCCACCTGGTGTGCGCAATCATCGGCGGCGTCCAGGGTAGGGGCGTCACACCGGCATGGGCATCGACGGTGCACGTGCCAGTCGGATCGGGGGCCACACGATGAACGAAAGCGGACCCGTGGAACTGCTCAAGTACGCAGACAGGGTGCTCACCGGCACTGGAATCGCCGCCGCCGATATCCGCATCGTCGTCGCCAGCGCAGCGGCCGACGCCGCCACAATGGCGTTGCGCGCAGGGTGGGAGTGCGCGAGCAACGCCCTGATCCTCGTCGACGGTGACGAGCGATGAGCGTGGAGTGGTTCGACCTCGCGCAACGCCTCTATGCCGCCGAAAAGATGCAACCGGTCCCTCGGCTGGCACATGCCACCTTCAAGCCGTCCAGAGCCGCCGTGGCCGTGCGTGCGGTCACGCGAGGAACAACGCTGGCCGTGTCCGTCGCTCGAGATGGATGCACCGAAGAGTCCGCGCACGACACCGAGGCTCTGGCCCTGCTCGCTCGCAACGGGGCAACGACGGTGGGTACGGCTGAACCGGCCATGCTGCTCACCGATGACGCCGCGACGATACCGAGCCTGCTGGCCCTGGCGCGTGCGCACGCCCACCACCCTGATCCGGACATAGCGGGGGCTGCCGCCATGATCGGATGGTGGGCCGATCGAGCCGACCATCCCGGAACGTCGGCGGTGATCGATCTGGTTGCTGCGTCGTCCTCGCGTCTGGTCCTCGGCACTGCGCCCGACGCCGAGCGAGCGGCCCGAACATGGCGTTCCTGGCTCGGCATTACCGACGAGAGCGTCGCAGGCCTGCATGAGTGGGCAGCGTGCATCGCAACGGGACCGCTGTTGCCGCTTCTCGATCCGATACACGACGATGACCGATACTCCTGGGATCGGACATTGTCGGCCACGACTGCGGGCCACGACTGGTCACGGCCGGACAACTCAGCTAGTGCGGCCATGGGACTACGGACCCGATGCGATGCCGCCGACCTCAAAGCCGCTGCGTTGCTGAGTGATCCACTGTGGCGAGTACGTGCGCTGCATACAGGACACGTGGCCCAGGGCATCGCATCGGTGGCGGCACCGCCGACAGGTTCACGCCGCCGCAACGTTTCGGTGTCGGTGACCTGCGACCGGCTGGACTCAAGGATGCGGGTTGATTCGGCAGTTACGGGATGGGTCGGATCACCGCTCGATCAACCCTTCGAGCGCTTCTCTGCCGACGTCACGTCCGCACAGGTGGTCAACGGCAAACTGACGCTCGGTATCGGGGTGTTCGGAGCGCACGCACCGAACGACGGAGACCAGGTGACCTTGATGCCCCAACCGCCTTCACCGGCGACGATGCGAGCAGGACGGGCGAGGTACTGGAATCTGTACCGCGCTCGCCGTTCCTGGCTTTCGACCGGACAAGCCCCGAGCGCCGTGCGCCGCGAAGTCCCGCTCGATGTCCTGATAGCGGGTGCAGAGGACGCTCCGTGATCAGAAGACGACCAAAAGTATTCATGAACAACACATTAGAAGAAGAACGGGACAACAATGCGTATCGTCGCACCCGGAGCGGACACCCCGAACCCCGACGCAACACCTTTCAAGGGAACCGAACCGTCATCGCCCGCCCATTGGCCCGGATCACAGATCATGGCCGACCCGATCACTGCACGCGTGCTGTTCTCTGTGTGGTCCGGAGACCCCGTTGTCGTCGTCCCGTCACCACCGGGCGCAGGAAAAACTCGACTGGTCGCGTTGCTCGCCGCCGCCTTGGCCCATCGCGCAGACCTACGGGTGGGTATCGCGGCGCAAACCCGAGAACAAGCCGTGGAAATCGCGCGTCGGCTCGGCGCGCTGACAGATCGAGCAGCGTTGATCTGGAAGGCGAAAGCACCCCTCCCCGACA
Source organism: Rhodococcus sp. 05-2254-5 (assembly GCF_002258575.1). Lineage (NCBI taxonomy): Bacteria > Bacillati > Actinomycetota > Actinomycetes > Mycobacteriales > Nocardiaceae > Rhodococcus > Rhodococcus sp. 05-2254-5. The sequence continues at coordinate 204,812 of NZ_NOZG01000001.1, forward strand.
GTGGAAGCACTCCCGTAGTGACAGGACGAAAAGTGCGGTGGTCGAATGAGACTGGCGCAATTCTCATCGGTACCACGGCGCCGTGGCTCTTCTCGGACCCGGACCGAATCGGTGCCGATGTGTTGATCGTGGACGAAGCATGGCAATGTACCTACGCCGATCTGGGGGCGCTCGGCGCGATGGCTCGACAGGTCGTCTGCGTCGGAGACCCCGGACAGATCGATCCGGTGGTCACCGGAGACGTATCGCGGTGGGAGGGCAGCGAGACCGCACCGAACCTGCCTGCCCCCCTCGCTCTGCAAGCAGCTCACGGCGATTCGGTCGGCGTGGTCCGTCTGCGACACACCTGGCGTCTCGGCGCGAGGACAACGGCCCTCATTCAACCGCTGTTCTACCCCGGCCTGCCTTTCACTTCCCGTCGCCCACCGGAGCATCTGACCGATTCCAGCGGCCCCGGCCTGCCCGAACTCGCGCATCGGCCAGTGCGGGTCATCGGAGGCCCAACCGACCCCGTCCTGGCCACACAGTGCGCCCTGCGCGCGCGAGAACTGCTGGACGCCGATGTGACCACACCGGACGGACAGCGGGCCATGACAGCGGCGGACCTGGCTGTCGTCGTCCCTCATGTCACGCAGGCTGCCGCTGTCCGGGCCTTGCTCTCGGATCACCCCGACGTACTGGTCGGCACCGCAAACTCTCTGCAAGGCCTCGAACGCGCCGCCGTTGTCGTGTTGCACCCGCTTGCCGGGTACCGGACAGCCGAGCCGTTCAATCTCGACCCCGGCAGAGCGTGCGTGATGCTCACCCGCCACCGAGCCCACATGACTGTGGTCATCGATGACGCCACCGCCCACGTCCTCGAACACGCCGAACCATCCCCGGCTCACGCCACCCACACCGGCCTGATGGCCGCACTGCACTGCACGCCCGTCGTGTAGCGATCCCCAAAAAGAAAGGCACACAACATGTCCGACACAAGTATCGAGTACAAGGCCGAGCGGCTATCCGGCATCGAGACGCCGAAAGAACTCCACGCATCGGTCGAGGGACGCGAGCGTCCGCGCATCGGCTACACCCTCGATACCCAAAGCCGGGACAACGGTGTTCGAGCGGCCAACGCTGCCGAAGGGCTGATCGCATACGCCAGACCGATCGGCCTCGAAACCGAGGAACTGACAACGGTGTTCGGAGACTTTCTGAGCGACCTGCGGCACCTTGCCGACGCCGTCGGCGTCGATTGGGACGCCGTAGACGAACGCGGTCAAGACCACTACCGCTGCGAGCTGTACGGGACCGAGTAGGGGACGCTCTGGGGAGAGGAGTGAGCGGCGGTTCGGTGCGCCGGGTCGCTGCTCGCCCCAGGCCCGTCCCCGGCACTGGGTGCGCCGGGGACGTTTTCGCTGCTGAGCCCTAGCGAACTCCGGGTCCGGTGGGTAGTGTCCTGGCGTATCGGCTTGGTGGGTGGTTCCACGAAGCCGCGGCGACGACGACTTCTGTTGTTGTCGGCGTTTTCACCAGATGAGCGGACTGACCATCCGACTTCCGAGAAGTGCAGAGGTGTGTCGAATATGAGAGTCCTCGTCCGGATCGACGGTAGGAATCATGTACCTGCGAGCAGTTCGGGTTCGTCGCGATATTGCGTGGTAGCCGTAGCGCGCGGTGTTGCGGGGGTGTTGGCTGTCTTCGCTGCATTTGCCGGCTTGGCTTGGGCTGCACTGCTGCGCCGGACCGACGATGCCGCCATCGACGGAGATCCGCGTCGTGTAGCGATGGTGTTCGCCGTTTCCTCCGTGGCGTGTGCTGTAGCAACCGGGATCGAGTGGCTGCTTCGACGGCGTAGCGGCGCAACGGATGCCAAGCCCGTTCACAGGGCACGGCCACCGAGAGAGGCTGCGTCGCGCCACCACCGGACTGTGAACTCGAATAGTCGGGCGGCAGGGGAGTTCGACAGGCCCGAGCGTCTGGCCGGTGCGACATCGTGACGAGAAGATTCGCCCCCGCACTTCGGATCGAGGTGATCGTCGTCCGCGATCCAGATGGTCCTACCCACATCCAAGTCTTCGTCGACGGTGTTCCGGCTGCAGCAACACAATTTCACATCGACGCAGGAAGGGGATGGACGTGGGGCGACTGGGCCGACACACGAGACTGCGATCTCGCGGTCATCTCATCCGGAGCGCGGGGAGCGCTCGAAGACGCCTACGACGATCCCCCCGGTGGTGACGCCGTCCGCGGCAGGATCGGTGACTGGCTGGACGGCGCTGAAAGGTCGGAAAATTAAGCAGCAGAGTGATATAGCGCCGCGTTGTTGGTCGCATAGCGGCACAGAGACCAGTCAGAAATTGATCGACAGACCGACCATCTGTCCCACAGAAACGGGAGTACCCATGCAATCCTCGATCTCGACAACGCGGCCGCCCTCGGTCGACCTCTCACCGCACGCACGAGCTGCCGGCAGTACCGGCTGCAGCTCGAACAGTAAGGCGCACAGCGCCATCGCCAGCGAAGTCCATCGCCGGATGCAACACGGCCTGTCTGAGAGGTACTTTGCTGCTACTCCGAACGCCGCCGACCGCTTCCGACCAACCGTTCCTGACCATGAGCTGACGGACCACGTTTTCGAGGTGGTTTTCGGATTGCGGTGGCGGCAGGTGTTCGACTTGGCGCGCACCCTCGACGTCGAGTCCGATCTGCTGGAAACCGCACCGGAGACGGTCAGCGCCGCGTGGTGGTGCGCACCCGGCTGGCGGAAAGCGACACATGCTGCCCACACGGCGGCCTGCGGCGACAATCGGCGTCACGAACTCACAGCGACCATGAACCTGCTCGGCGTCCTCGGATGCGGGGCTGCCAGAGTCGCTGCCCGCGATGTCGGCCGAGGCTTGGTCGTACGAGATCTGATCGGTTCCGATTTCACTCAAGAGCACTACGACTACCTGACCGGGCCGTGGCGTCGCAACGTCGGCCCGGTCCATCCCGGCGACCGGCCACTAGACCAGTACCAGACGGCCCCGAACTCGCAACGCTTGTGACACCCGGGCGCATATTGCCCGCCCGGTGCAGCCACAGGAGAACGCTCCTGGGTTGCGATTCAGTGGCCGGCTGTCACAGACCTCACCGCCACGCTATCTACCCCGTGCAGGACTGCGTTTGCTATCGCGCTCACTACGAAAGGACTCCCTGATGGACCCACAATCCGGCCGAGACGGCCTCATCCACGACGTAGAGCGCCACCTCGCGGCCGAAGATGGCCGCCGCGAGGCTCGCACTGTTGCGCTTGCATGTGTCGGCTACGTCGTCGGCATGCTCGCGATCTTCAACGGGGCTCTGCCGATCGTGAAGGATCTGGTCACCGTCAGTTTGGTCATCTCCTTGGCCGGCACGTTGCTCGCTGCCTTCTCGGCTCTGACTCTGGCACTACTGCATCGTTGGTCAGACCGTTCGGACCGTAGGCGGCGCGGAAGCTGCGGGCATGCCGACTTGCCGGCGGAGGCGGTTCGATGAGCGCGCGCGGACGACTCCGCATCGCGGTGCCCATCGTGATGGCCGTACTCGCGGTCGGGACGTACACGTTCGGAACGCACGCCGATCCGCTCTCACGACTAGCGGTGGTCAACACCCCAGACCCAGCCGCGGCGAGCACGCCTGTACCCATCGCGCAGCTCCTCGCTCAGCTCGAAACGGTGGACTCGCTCGCAGACGTCGATGGATACGACCGATCCTGCAAGAAGGGCTCAGGGTGCGTGTTCGGCCCGGCGTGGACCGATGACTCGTCCGCCCCTGGATCGCACAACGGCTGTGACACTCGAAACGACGTCCTGGCAACCCAACTGATCGACGTCGAGTTCAAGCCCGGAACCCGCGACTGCAAAGTCGCAGCAGGGATACTCCACGACCCCTACACAGGATCGACGATCGACGACCTCGGGAAGATTCAGATCGATCACGTGTACCCGTTGGCGAGGGCGTGGGACGCAGGGGCGTGGGCCTGGTCGATCGACCAGCGAACCGCCTTCGCCAACGACGTCGACATCAACTTGCTCGCGGTGGACGGACGTACGAATCAGCAGAAGTCGGACAAGGGAATCGACACCTGGCTGCCACCCAACGCGCCATACCAATGCCGTTACGTCACTTCGTATCTCACCGTGGCCGCGAAATACGACCTCGACATCACCAGCGCCGATGCGCGAACAGCGTCGAGCGTCTGCAGCCAATGACCCAACGTTCGGAGGACGCCATGACCGAAACCGACCCCACCACCGACACAAACGCTGTCCCGCTCCACCCCAACCCATGGATCATCACGACCGCACCTGATCGAAACAGCTACACGATCGAATTGCCCAGCAGGGGGATCTCGTTCGCGATTGACGCCGATCTACGATTCCAGCTCCTCGATGCCCTCCACGACCCGGAAGAGCGATGATGGGCGACGCCACGGCCATCGAATGGACCGACGCAACCTGGAACCCGGTCACCGGCTGCACCGCAGTCTCGTCGGGCTGCGATCATTGCTACGCCCAAACCCTCGCTGAGCGGTTCCGCGGCACACCGGGGCACTACTTCGAGCACGGATTCGACGTCGAGATGCGCCCCGGCAAGCTCGACCAGCCGCTGCGATGGAGCCGGCCACGCCGGATCTTCGTGAATTCGATGAGCGACCTCTTCCATCCAGCAATCCCGGACGACTACATCGCCCGGGTGTTCGCGGTGATCGCGCTCGCCCGCCAGCACACCTTTCAATTGCTCACCAAGAGACCCGCTCGGATGCGGGCACTGCTCCAGTCCGATGCCTTCCGCCGCGCCGTCGACGACGCCATCGCTGGCGTCGTCGCAGCCTTCCGCCCCGCCGATGTCTGGTACCAGAGCTGGCCGCTGCCGAACCTGTGGATCGGCGTCTCGGCCGAAGACCAGAAGACTGCAGACCTGCGAGTATGGGCGCTGCTGGACACGCCTGCAGCTCTTCGGTTCGTCTCTGCCGAACCGCTCCTCGGACCGATCGACTTCACGCGCCTACGACCCAGCAGAATCGGAGGAGCGCTGACTCGCGACGGGCTCCGTTCGGTCGAAGACTCGAAATGCGGCGGCGAGCGCGAACCAGCGCTCGACTGGGTGATCGTTGGCGGTGAGTCCGGCCGCGGGGCACGGCCTATGCATCCGCGATGGGTACGAGAGATCCGGGACCAGTGCACCGCTGCCGATGTGCCCTTTCTGTTCAAGCAGTGGGGCGAGTGGGCACCAGCGGAGGTGATCGCCAGATTCCGCGACTACCACCACTTCGACGACGGCACCGAAGTTCGACGAGTCGGCCGTAAGGCCGCCGGCCGGATCCTCGACCGACGGGTGTGGGACAGCGTGCCCGACGGAGCCGGACGATGAGAGGATCGCTCGACATCACGGCATCGGACTTCTTCTGCGGTGCCGGCGGATCTACGACCGGAATGATCGCCATCCCCGGGGTGAGGGTATCGGCAGCGTCGAACCACTGGGACAAGGCAATCGAGACGCACCAGTACAACCACCAGCACACCGAGCACATCCTCGCGGACCTCTCTCAGATCACTCCGAAGCTGTTTCCTCGCACGACAATCGGATGGTTCAGCCCCGAATGCACCTGGCACTCGAATGCTCGCGGGGCCAAGCGCCTCGCCGCGCAGATCTCGTTACTGTCCGACGACCTACCGTCCGAGGCCGCCGAGCGATCGAGGGCGACGATGTGGGACGTCGTTCGGTTCACCGAGTATCACCGATACGAATTGGTTTTCGTCGAGAACGTCGTCGAGATCTACTCATGGCCTCTCTACAGGCCATGGATCGCGGCGATGCACGCCCTCGGTTACGAACATCGCCTTATCTGCCTGAATTCGATGCACTCATGGACTTTTGGGACACCAGCGCCGCAGTCCCGCGATCGCCTCTATGTGTGCTTCTGGAAGGCCGGCAACCGGGCACCTGACTTCGAGACCGTGGTCCGTCCGCCGGCAACCTGCTCTCGCTGCGGGCCCGTGCGTGCGTTGCAGGCCTGGAAGAACCCAGGGGTGGCTGTGGGTAAGTACCGTAGCCAGTACTCCTACCGGTGCCCCGCACGTGCGTGTGCGGACACCGTGCTCGAGCCCGACTGGCTCCCTGCCTCGACCATCATCGACTGGACCAAGACCGGCCAGCGGATAGGGGACCGCACTCGTCCGTTGAAGCCGAAAACGATCGCACGAATCCAGGCCGGCATCGACCGGTATTGGGCAGCTCCGCATGCCGAGGACGCGAGAGAAGCCGCGGGCACGCTGTTCGAGTATCGGCAGGCAAGATCACGGCCGTCTGAGGGGCGGGCCCCGGTGTTCGAGCCGTTCGTGTCGGTGCTGCGGGGCCAGTCGAAGAATCATCGAACCTCGGAGGCGCTGTCGACCGTATCCGCGGGCGGCCGCCATCATGCGGTGATCACCCCGTTCATCGCAGAGCTGCGAGGTGGAGGTTCGACTGCGCGATCGGTCAGCGACGCTCTCTGCACCGTGACGGCATCGGGTAACCACCATGGCTTGGTCGTGCCCGCTGCCGCTCACCATCGAAAGTCCACACGCCGACCGATCGCTGTCGAAGACCTGTCCTTCAGAATGCTCGACGTACCGGAACTCAAAGGCGCAATGGGCTTCGCGTCGACGTACGTTCTACGCGGGGGAACCAAGCAGCGAAATGTTCGGATGTGCGGAAACGCGGTTACCCCACCGACCTCGCGAGATATCGTGGGAGTCGGCGTGCAGAGCTTGAGCCGTTGACATCGGCCAAACAGTCGTTCTGTAGTTGCATTCATGGTTCCCGGGCAAAGGGGACGCACCGATTCTGTTGTCGTCGCCTCTCCTCCAGTTTGATCATCGTCAGACCCCGTATATGCGGGTCCTGACGGAGATCGGAGAAGTCATGAGCGACGACCGGGCTAGCCGAATCGATCCATCCAGATTGCACTTGCTCGACATCGAGAACATGGTGTCCGGCGACGTTTCCGCTGTCCGATGCTCCGCCTGGTGGGCGGACTACGTCACCGATGTGGGTGTCGGAGAGCGTGACCAGATTACGGTCGCCGCAGCCTGGCGACATGCCGCGCCGGCATTCTTCGCCGTCCCGGCGAACGCTCGGCGTATCGGTGTCACGTCCGCGCCGGATGCCGCGGACCTCGCGTTGCTCGATTCGGTGGATGTGGGCAGGGTGGCTCACCAGCACGATGAGGTGATCATCGCGTCCGGGGACCACATCTTCGCACCGCTTGCACGCGCGCTCCGGGCTGCCGGCGTTCGAGTCGTTCAGGTCGTTGCCTCCGGCGTCGGTGTGAGCGCCGAACTGTACTGCAGCTGTGACGATCTGATCTGTCTTCGTGGATCGGACCGTGTTGTCGAGGCGCATAACGCGCATTCGACGAGCGCAGCGCGGCGTGGCCCACGTGCGTCCGAGCGCAGCTCGGGTGTCGCCGTGTTCGCAGCGCGGATGGCCGATAGTCGGCCGCAGTTACGGACTACCGATCGGGCAGCGCAATGAGCGGGGAAGGCAGCGTGACGTCCTACGACGACGAGGAGCCAACGGTCTATCCGGACGGGTCGGTCGGCGGCGGAGTCGAGCGAGGGGGTGAGGAATTGAGCGGCCAGTACGGGCCGAGTCGTTTCTCCCAGGCGCTCGTGTGGTGCGCCGGCCCGACGTACGTACGTACTGCGCCCGTTGGTACATGGACTCTGCTGCAGAGCGTCGGAGTAGCTGGTTTGTTCTCGACAATGATCGTCGCGCTGAGCGCGACGATCATTGCGGGGCTTGCCGACATGGGTCCTGTGTGGGCATCGATCGTCAGCGTCGTTGTTGCCGCCCTCTACTTTTCGTATCGCCGCCTCGTGGTGGCGACCGTGGCGTCCACCGTGTTCGCGCGGTCGCGACGAACCGGATCGCATCTCGTCAGTGTGGCCGTCATGGCGTCCGTGAGCGTGCTCACTGCCGGGACGGGTTCCTGGGTGTTCGGGATGGCGATCTTCGGGCAAGAGGTTCGCTCTCAGGTCGCGGTGAACGTGGCGATGCATCAACAAGACGACTTGAACGAGTGGTACCGCAGCCGAGAAGCCAACCGTGATGTCGCGTCGAGGATGTACGCCGAGCAACTGTCGCAGCCTGCGCAGATGCGAGACAGCCTGCAGGACGCAGTCTCCGGTCTTGAAATGCGCGAAGCCGGGGCCTGGCAAATGGTGATGTGCGAGATGACGTCTTCACCCGATTGTTTTTCCGGCACAGGCGAAGTAGGAATAGGCCCTCGGTCGGTGGCGGCCAATGAAGAGCTGGATGCTGTCACCACTGAGCGCACTTCGGCCCAGCAGCGGCTTGCCGAGTACACCGTCTTTCCGGTGCCTGCCCCCTTCGACGCAGTCCAACTTGCAACGTGCGGATACTCGAAACAGACGACCGAGTTGACGCCCTACGATTCCGACCGCTGTCAGGGCATGCTGCTGGTCGAATCGAGCGTCGACCAACTCGCCCCGGAGCACCCACCCGCGCGCTCGAGCAACGGGCTTCTCCCGCACCTCGAGGCATTCGGTTCCTTGCTGTGGAACTCCGAGAACGCGGGCCCGGTCTGGCTCGTCGTGGTCGGGCTGTTCTTCGTTCTGGTCAGCGTGGATCTCCTACCTCTGTTGTTTCTCGTGCAGAGCGGCCGACGCGGATGACTTCTAGTTACTTCAACACCTGCGACCATCGTGATGCCGATCCCGTCGGCGTTCAGCAGCATTCGGAAAGGCCACGGCCATGACAACCCCCACCCGACCGGACACGATCACTCGACCCGGCCCCATCGCACGCTTTCTACTCGGTTGCTGCGGTGCCAACTGGATGCACATCAAGGAAAAAGCGGAGCTCAACTGGTACTGCAGCCTGGGGATGTCGGTGATCGTGACCTCGATCATCTCGGGCATTTCCGCAGTGCTGCTCGCTACCACTGGCTACTCGAATCTGCCGCTGGCGCTGGTGATTGCCATCGGAGTGGTGTGGACGATCGTCGTGTTCAACGTCGACCGCCTGATCGTTTCCCGGCCGCTCACCTCGTCGCGGTGGCGGAGCAAATTCAGCCTGTTCTTCGTGCGCTTTCTCCTCGCCGCGGGCATCGCGATCTTGATGGCCGAGGGCGTTGAGCTGACGCTTTTCGACGACGAGATCTCAGCGCAGGTCGATCGAGACAACAATGCTGCAGCAGTCCGGCAGCAGAACGAGTACAACCAGGCTCGGCTCGATGCCAAGGCATCGGCAGAGCAGAGGTACAAAGAGCAAATCGAGTACCCGAACACAGCCGTCGACCGTCTCACGGCCTCGGTCGATGCCGCGACGAAACAGGTCGAGGACGCGAATCGCGTGCTCAAGTGCGAATCAAACCCGGCACCGGACTGCGAGACGGGAACCGGCATCCCGGGGCTCGGCGCAGAAGGACAAGAGGCCTCCGCTGCAGTCGCGAGAGCGAACGAAGCGCTTCAGCGAGCAGTCGCTGCGCGCCAGGACTACACGGTGATACTCAAACCATCAGGCTTCACCGCCGACCAGTTGCAAGCGTGCGGCCAAGGACCGACGAGCACTGACCTGACACAGCAGGCCATCGATACATGCCAAGCACAGATTCTGGTCAGCGAACAGGTCAACGCTGTACCGGTACCCAGCGAGGCTGACACCAGCCAGAACGGGCTACTGCGTCGGATCGTCGCGCTGTCCTCACTTGCCTCCGGAGAACACGGAACCACTATCTGGGCAGTACGCATCCTGTTGTTCATCGTGCTCGCCAGCATCGATCTGGTGCCGTTGACCGCGAAGTTCGTCGGCGGCACCACCGGTCATGACGCGCGGGTCCGCAAGGACAGCATCGACGCGAACAACGAACTGGCCGAGAAGATCAACGACTCTGTGCACGCTGTTCCACACTTCCTGGAAAAGCAGAGGGGATGGAAGAAGCCCGCGGCCGATCAACGCCGCGCGTTCTTCACCGACGTCTTCGAGAAACAAGCCGACGACATTCGGGGGCGCTGGCAATCCCCGACCAACGCCCGTGACGATGTTCTCGATGAGCCGGAGACACTCGTCGACCCGGACTCCGAACCGACGAACGGTGTCGGACCCGGATACGTCCTCCGAACGACTGACGGGGACAAATTCCAGCTCGTGGAACCACTCCCGGACGCTCGAACACGGTGGTACGACCTCTGGCTGTGCACCAGAAAAGATCGTGAGGACGAAGACCAAACGACTCGGGAGGAATACTTCGTAGCCAAGATCGGGAAAATCGATCCTGCGTTTGCGCCGGCCAAGCAGCCAGCGTTAAAAGGGCTCGAACGCGACGTTCTCGCTCGGCTCATTCCGTTGGGTCGGCACCATGTCGTCGACATAGTCAGTGGACAAGACGTGCAGCTAGACGACGATTCCGAGAGACCGTTCATCGTCATGAGGCACTACCCGCTAGGCGATATGAAGAAGTACGTGGAGGACCGATGGGGTAACGAGGTGCCGATACTTCCACTGCTGGAGTTGATCCACCAGACGCTGGAAGCTCTGCTCGTGACGCACCGCGCCGGCTTCCTGCACCTCGACATCAAGCCTGCCAACGTCCTTGTCGACTTGATCAATGGAGAACCTCACGCTGTGCTCACCGACTTCGGTATCGCCGGAGCGACCCGCGCATTCGATCAAGCAGGGTTCACCGACATGGACTCCACCTTCACCGGCACGTACAACTACGCCGCGATCGAACAGATCCTCCCGGGGCGCGGACTCGGCCATCAAACGGCACTGTGCGACCTGTGGTCAGTGGGCGCAATGGTCTATCGGCTCATCTCGGGGGCGTACCCGCGTGACTTCGCCGAGTCCCGTTGGGTCGACATGCCCCTGCTCGACAACGGCAAAGTCGACCGCCGATCGGACGAGTACCGACGGTGGCTGGAAAAGACCAGGCCTGACGCGCCCCGGCTGGACGTCATCACCCCCGGTGTGCCTACGCCGCTTGCTGATCTCGTCGAACGATGGCTATCGAACAACCCACTCGATCGAGTTGATCGCACTGCTCTGACGTTGGCCGAGGGTGAGAGCCTGTCCGACCCCGGTGCGCTGCTCGAGAACCGCGGTGACGAAGCCGTGATGTCGGACGCTCTGGCACGCCTCGGCTCGACGGTCAGGGGCATACGATGAACAAGCATCTACCACTGAGAGAGGCACGTGCGATGGTCCCCAACTCTTCGCCAGTTCCGCCCGCGAAGATCGGGATCCGCGAGGCACTGCGTACCCGGATAGCCTGCGCTGCGTTGTGGATCGTTTTCGTCGCTGTGCTGGTCTTCGGTGTGGGGAGAATCGACTTCGTCCGTGACAACGCCGCACTGGCAGTCTTTCTCGTGGGAAGTGTTGTCCCACTGATGGTGTGGCGGTTTGCTGGTATTGGCATTTCAGACCTGAAGTATCGCCGCGAACGTGGGCAAGGGCTTGGGTCCCAGGCCGGTGCTTCATGGACCGATCGCGAGGAACAGACAGAACACGATCCCTTCGATCCTGTGGCGCAATCACAGGCCGCCTCCCCCCGCCGCGACGATCGGAATGACATGTCTCGCAACCTGTTCGACTTCCACGATGAACGCCGTCCGGAGCGAACACCGGCACCGCAACCGTTCGGTCCCGACCGGGTGCTACGGCAAGCGAGTCCGGACGATTTCAGTGCGCCTCGTGCAACGGTCAACCCGGACAGCCTGACCGTCACCCGTCACGTTCCACTCGGCGGTGAAACCGACTCTGTGCAAAGCGAAATGACCGATATCGGTGTGCCCCCTGCGTCTCGCGTAATCGATCGTGGCGAGCCCAGTACGAGTACGAGCACCCGAGGCGGAGCCCTTGACCGGTTGTTCGGCCGATCGACGGACCGGATCGATACCGAGGAATCGACAGTAGGTCGAATACTGTCGTTTCCCGGCGGCGGCGGTGGCGCACTCTTCTTCGACGCCGACAGCGCGACGGACGCCGGCCCGCGCAAAGAAAATCAGGACTGGGCGATCCTCAGCGGGTCTTTGCTGGGTATAGCCGATGGGGTCGGCGGGCGGTCTGCCGGCGGTCAAGCATCTCGCGCTGCGCTGCGGGCAGTCCGCGATGCGATCGAGGAAGACGGCATGAGTCTGGCGTCGGCGGTTACGCGTGCGAACACCGACGTCCGCGCGCGCCAGGACGACGACCCCGCGGATCGAGGAAGAGCAACGACTCTGGATATCGTTCACTTGGATGAAACCGGCTATCTGTACGGCGCCCATGTCGGTGACAGCCGCGTCTACATTCTTCCTGCGCGAGGTCGGCGACTGAGAAGATTGACGGCAGACCATTCGACCGGCAACACGCTCACACGCAGTATCGGTGGTGCGCGGTCGGTCACGCCCGATGTGTGGGCCCACGAGGCAGAACCAGGCGACATCGTGCTCGTCGCCACGGACGGTCTGTGGAAAGGCTCACTGCACGAGAATGACATCGAATCAACGTTGGTGGAGGCGCGACAACGCTCCACGATTCACATCGCAGAACGCCTCGTTGAGATTGCCAAAACCGGTGCGACCGACAACATCACAGTGATCGTGGGCCGAATCCAGCGCGCGTGAACTACAGAATCCATCGGTTCTGTTCGTGAAGGCCGTAGCGCGTCATGCTTTCCTCGACCGAGGAGGAAAGCATGACTGCTCTGATCATCATCGCAGCACTGGTCGCTACAGCCGCTGTCATTGCGAAAGTGGTTCGGACCCAACGCGCACAGGGCACTTTCGCGGGGAACGCTCCTCGCGCCGTCTCCAAGACGGTGCAGGAGCGTCTTCGGGTTCCTCTACCCACCCCCGAAAACGTTAGTGTCCGGGTTCTGGACAAGATCGTGAGCGGTGCGATCGGCACCGCTCGAACGAAGTTCATGCCGGTAGGCGTGCTCCTCGAACTCGCTCCGGAGATGTATGAACGCGTCGTGCCGATCTGGGTGCAGTTCTCCCGTGAACTGGGAGAAGATCTCGCCGCCCGTGCTGAAGCAGAATCGTGGAACTACTCCGGCGTTGCGTTCTCCCTCCGCGCAAACCCGGCTCTCGGCCGACGAGATGTCGAGGTAGTACTTCGCTATCCCGACGGCGACGACTCTCCGACCGACCAAGTCGGCGACGTCCCTCGCCGACCGCGCGGCGAGGACGACATCACCGATGTCGCGCCGGGTGACGCCTCCGAGCTGTGGTTCGCCGATCTGCCCGACGGTCGACGCGTCGCTCTTCGCAAGGGTCGGCGCTACGTGGTCGGCGCATCCTCCACATCCGACATTGTCGTTTCCTCGCGGACCGTCTCACGGGCACACGCTGCCCTGCGCTGGCATCCCGCCGCTCAGGTGGTCGAAGTCGAAGATCTCGACAGCACCAACGGCACCTGGCTCGACAACAGCCGGGTGGCCCCCCGCGAACCGAGGGCGGCGACGTCCGAGTGCGTGATCCGACTGGGAAAGCACGACCGGATACGTCTGGTGAAACGAAGTGCCTCGGGGGCGTCGAGATGATCGCCGACATGCTCGCGACGCTGTCCGTACTGGCGCTCACAGTTCTCGCCCTCCTGCGGGTACACACGGAAGCGGTGGCGACTCGACCAGCAGGTGGCGGCGCACCCGGTTTCAGCGGCGGGCAGAGTTCCAGCGACCTCGCGGCTCTTGGGGGACCTCCCGCGCTGGTGCTGACTGCAGCAGCCCAGCTGGGTTGGTCCGTGCAGCATTCGTTGCTCTACGTCGCGGCGGCAGCGGTGGTTCCGATCGTGTTGTGTGCGTTCGTTCGGCGCGTTGTGGGCGCATCCGCCTCCCTCGTGATCCCAGTCGCCGCCTGGACCCTCACGTGCCTCGGTGCCGTGACGGCGGAGAGGCTCTATCCGGGTAGCGGCGTCGACCAGGCGCGGTGGGCCTTGGTCGGGGTGGCCGCGTTCCTCGTCGCTGCGTGGATCGGCAGTACGTGGAACACCACCGCTCGCTCGATCACGGGGACAGGCGTAGCGGTCGCAGGTTGTGTCGCACTGACGCTTCCCCTCATGCCCGGGATCGGCGTACTAGTCAACGGTGCCCCTGGTTGGATATCTGTCGGGCCCTTCGTCGGACAGACGGGCGATCTGGCCAGAATCCTGATCATCATCGGATTGGGATCGATGCTGTATGCCGCAGGACCAGCGCTGCGAGCGGGAAGGGTTACGCCCGCGTTGCTAGCCTGCTGGCCGGTCGCCTTCGCCGCGGCCCTCGGTGGCTACGCATCCGACCTCGGTCCGGTACTCGTGCTCACCGGTGCAGTAGCAGTCATGCTGATCGTGTGCGGCCCGCCACCGCGCGTCTGGATCGGATTTACGGCCGTCGGTACAGTCCTCGTCGTCGCAACCTTTTTCGGTGTGGGAAAGCTCCGCGCCCGCATCGACCAGATGTTGAACCCCATCACGTCCGACGGACAGCTTCAGAACACAGGCGCGGCACTTCGGTCGTTCGCGACCGGAGGCTGGCTCGGCACCGGCTTCAACAACGGATCCCCGCTCGACGTCGCCAACGTAGAGAACGACTTCGTCCTCGCCGGCATCGGAGAGGAACGGGGAGCGATAGTGGTCATAGCAATCTGTTGCCTATTCGGTGCCTTGGTCACCGCCTGCTGGCTGTCGGCAATCCGTGCCACCAGCGCAGGGCCACGCCTGATCTCGACCGGCCTGGCAGCCATGGTGTCCGTGCAAGCCCTGTACGTCACGCTCGCCACCATCAACAAGGTGCCTGTCACGGGGATGGTCGTCCCGTTCCTCTCCAACGGAGGAAGCTCGCTGACCTGTATGTGGATCGCCGTCGGGCTTATCGTCGGCATCGGATCCCACCGCTGGCGGCCGGTTCCAAGCGTCCCCGAACTCCGCGTTGTCGCACGCGTCGACCGAACGAAGTGGGCGATCCTCGGACTGTGGTTGATCGTCATCACTTTGGTTGCCTGGCAAACCGTCGTACCCGAAGTTCCCGCACGAACCGCAGCCCAGGATGCCGCGTCACGAAACCCCGGCCCGGTTGTCTTCCGCGACGGGACGCCGTTCCTCGTCCCATCGACGATGCGTGACGCGACCACCGATGCCGACGTGCAAACCCGCACCCTGGAGTCGTCGATACCGCAGCTCAACGGAGACATCGACGCCGCCTACTTCGTCGCCACGAACATGAGCGCCGGCACTTGCTTACGACCATGGCTGGAACACCTTGTTGTGAAGAAGGCATGCGAATCACCGACAATGGTCACCTCCCTCGATTCAGCGGTCCAGACCGCTGCCCGCGACGGTCTCGAAACCCGCGGATACGAAGGGGACGTCGTAGCCTTGGACCTCAAGGACGGCAGTATCCTCGGCCTCTACTCACACCGCTCGGACCAACACTCCTATGACGCCGGCTACCCGGCGGTGTATTCGCAAAGCGCACCGGGATCGACGTTCAAAACCATCGTCGCAGCCAGCGCCCTGAGCGCAGGACAGAACACCACCACGCCGGTTCGCGACGAATACACACCCCCGGGCGGGGTCGGCATCGTCCACAACGCCGGCAACATCGAAGGCGGCGGCGATCTGACCCAGGCACTTGCGGAGTCCAGTAACACCGCATTCGCCGAGATCGCCATCCGAACCGGTCTGCAGTCGATCACCCAGATGACCGCGGTGCTCTCCGCCGATTCCGCCGACTTCCCGACTCACCCCGGCATCGTCGTGGGAGGCGTCGGCGACGACCCAGATGCGCTTGCGCGCACGGGATTCGGTCAGCAGGACGTCCGCGCATCACCGTACGAAATGGCCGTGGCGGTGGGCCGACTCGCGACGAACGGAGCACTACCCCGCGCGCGGGTGCAGCTAGGGCAATGCACAGACGACCAGCTGGATGTCGACTCCGTTACGTCGCCACCGGCAACCGCACTCGTTCTCGACAACCCGGTTACCGGACCCGTGCTCGACGGTATGCGGGCGGTCGTGCAGGACGGACACGCAGGCGAGCTCGGGATTCTCGACATGCCGGTCGCCGCGAAGACCGGCACCGCGGATGACGACCGCGGTTCCTACGACGGCTGGGTAGTCGCACTCGCGCCGGCAGAGAACCCCGAAATAGTCATCGCCGTCCGAATCTTGGGCGGTGAACAGTCGCCTCGATCCGGTGCAGCGGATGCCGCTCCCGTCGCAGCCGAGGTAGCGGTGGCGGCAATCGACGCAGTACGAGAAGATATCGGCCCGTGTCGCAAACCACAAGGAACGCAGGGAAAATAGTTCATGACGGCAACGAATTACACCACGGTCGAAGTGTGGGCCTCGGACATCGTCAAGTACCGAGATGACGGTGCGAACAACAGGCGCGTCCCCGTCGTAAGGTTCAGCCCGCCGAAACAGGTCGGACCTGCGATCCAGCTGGAGGAAGGGGACCGCCTCGAAATCGGTAGGCCCACCAAGAACGTCACCGACGGATACAGACGACTAGATGTGCCGGATGCACATAAGGCGTTCTCTCGGAACAGTTTTTTGATCACGGAGAGGGCGGACGCGACGCAGGTTAGGACCAAGCAGCGCGGAGGCTGCCATATCCAGTGGTGGGGTCACGCAACAGCTAGAGCGCTGAGAATGAACGAGAATTTTTTCGTGACAACGGACCCCACGTCGTTCCGAGTCGATTGCTCGGGACCGTTGGAACGCGGTCAAACGACATCCCACGAGCAGGCAGTCTGGGTGCTCGTACATCCGGGCAGGGTGCATCGGTTGCCACCGACGTCCCCGAACTATGTTCCGGGCGAATTAGAAACCGGTCTCACAGCCGGAGAAGACCCGACTGACCAGTACTTCTACCCAAAGGTCGTGCCGGGGACCAAGGCGCATCGGGAGTATCTGGCCGCACTCGATCTAATCGAATGGCACTTCAGCGATCTTCTGGAGTGGCCGCCGCGTTTCGAGCCTTCGGCGAGCAGGCCCGGGCTCTCTGGCGAGCGTCAGAAGGTGCTGCTTTTCCGTCACGCCCTGACCCAAGTCGGGCACCACGTCGATGCCGACGCCATTCACGCTCTCCCGGATTCGTTTCTACAGTGGATCGTCGCGCACAACATGCTGTCGTTCCACGATCATCGGCAAGACTCGCGCCTGGGATCGCTCGACTAGAGCGATCCCCGATCACTGTCCGGGCGTATCGCCGTGTTCTGTCAAGAATGCGGGCGAAACACACTGACTCGGCACGGCTGTACGACCGCAGTGATCAGGGCGTCCGCCAAGGTGGGATCGCTCGCAGGAAGCGATCCCACTGCAAGCACCAGCCTGTTATTTCGAGTGACGTCTCGCGCCGCCCACGTTTCCGGGAACGCTGCCATGTCGTCCTGACCGTCGGCCGACTCGGCTGCACGATTGGTCGTCCGCGCTCCGCCGTCGAACGCCGGCCGAACCACACACCCAGACGCGAGCATTACAGCCAAGCACACCTTCGCAACTACCTCGGCGCGTCCGGACCGGGCTACGAGCTGCTGGGACGCCGCCTCTATCAGATCAAGAAACTCCTGATCTCCGTCGCCGAGTGAGGTCAAATATTCGTGCCACGGCTGCGCGTACGGACGTTCGGTCAACGCGACTCGTCGAGCGCGTGCGAGTTGCTGTTCGAGGACGAGATCAACGGTAGCGCGGCGCAGTTCGATCGGACCCCGAACATCAACAGCGTGAACCCGAATAGTGTTGTTGCTGTGGGCCGCTACCGGATCCCGTGAGACGTGGGAATGGATACGAAAGTTTTCGGTTCCGGGTGTGGATCACAGTGCAATCGTCCCCGGCCGAGTCGGTGCTCAACAGGATCGATGAGTTCTGCTCAGCAATTCACGACGGGTCACTGTTGTTGTCACGTGCGCGACGTCGAGGGTCGTTCAATCAACTACGCTGGGTGGGCAATCCTCTTGCAGGGCTATGGGGCGGGGCTGCGTAACTGTGTCGAGCGACGGCTTCCCCGCCTGGCGGCAAACCAGCTCCAAACCGGGTTGTCGAGCGATGCAGTTCGATCAGGTACTTGGCAAGCCCGGCGAGCTCGTCGCGGAGACGCAGAGACCGAGACCAAGGGGCGGTCACCTGCTAGCTAGATGCCTGCGATCACGTCGTCGCGAAGCGCGTCGGACGACTTAGTGAGGCTCTGTGCTGCGGCAGCAAGTGCTCCTGAGATCAGTCTGAGCTGGTTCCCTTCAGCAGGTTGCCCAGCCTCGGTAGCTGCAGCGTAGGTGTCGAGAACGAGAGCTAGGCGAGCCAGTTCTTCCTGCGTTTGCGCAAGGTCTCGCTTGGTGCCGTCCAGTGTGGACTGCAGAGATTGAATGCGGAGGCCGGCGTCGTGGATCGTAGAACTGGCCTGGTCCAGCGAACTGGTGAGCGTCATGCCCGCGAGAATACATCGCGAATACGAGGTCGAAATGGGAGCTATCAACGCTGTTGGTGGCGGAGCGGCCGCGCCGTGGGCTATCCAAGGTTCGAGTAACTGATGGGTTCGTGGCCGTCCTCTGGCCAGGCAAGCGCAATGTATTTCTGGACGTCTGTCGAGGGTCTATCGAAGCGGTATGAAGCAGGTTGTACCGTCGCGCTGTTCTCGGGCACCCCAAGGCCGAGGTTCAGATTGAGTGCCCCGAATTGAACTGTTGCACCGCATACCTCGTCGTCAATTGTTTGGTTGATGACGCCGATGGATTCTGGCGTGCCCTTGGGATCGACTCGGTGCCTTCGAGCGTGCAGTCCCCATCGATTAGGGAACAACGCTCCGCGCCAAAGAATATCATGGAGCGCAACCCCTGGTTGTGTCCTGACTGACTTGAGGGGTGTGCCGGCCGCACCGAAGGAGCGTGAGGCCACGCCCCCGAGAACGAGTTTGAGGAGCCAAAGTTGTAGTCGTGGTCCACTGAGAAGGAGGAAATGATCGTCGGCCGGCCCCAGGAAAGGTGCTGTCGTGCTCGCCAAGGACAACTGCATGTCCCGTACTGCCTGAAAGAACTGTCCTGCAATGGAATCCAAAGGTGACAATGCATTGTTGTGGCGCTCACAGAGGATCTTCGAGGCTAGTGCTTTTGTGCCTACCGATTTCGATGCTCCATGCAGCCACGGTGCGCCGCTGAGCATGGGTGCTTTTCCGTCGATGTGCAGCTGCCGGTGAATGTTGGCACTGATCCAATGCTCTCTACTGATCTTGTCGGAACAGTCTGCTCCTGCCTGGCCGAAGCACTCGGGGTGTGCGTAGCCAGTGCGAGCATCGTTCAGGAGGGGTGGCGGTTCCGAGACGATCCAGCGACCGGCTGCAGTCGCATGGCAGGACCGCGTCCGCCGGCGGGATCCGCAGAGGCAGGCGTCCTCGAGATCGGGTCCCACCCGTTTGGTACTCCGCTTGTATCCGGAGGAGGTGAAGACGGAGTCGTCGAGAAGAGGAAAGGGACGGGGCACCTGAGCGATCCTATTCCGGCATTGGCTTCGGACAGGGCGCACCCGGTCCCCGGCACCGAGTGCGCCGGGGACAATTGCGGCCGCTGCCGGGTTGCGTCTTGTCGATAGATGTGATCCCAAACGCTTTGTTTATCAACGTGTTTCGATGACTCCTACGTCTTCCAGTGCAAGTGTTTCGATGGTAGATTCAGAGGCGTTCTGTTGATCGGCGGACTGACCATCCGTCACCCGAATTGAGAGGCTGAAATCTGCCATGACATCGATCGTCGATTCAGTGTTGCCAGTTGCGTCCGTGCTCGAGGTGGTCTTCGACAACGGGTCTCTAGGGGGTGCTGACTGGTCGAACCGGGCCGTCGTGCTCGAGGCCTTGCCAGAGCCCCTGGTTGCGGGATACCCCGCAGAGGGGGCCTATGTGCAGATAAGTGATGGAAGCGGCGGTATCGCCGCGTCGGGATGGTTCTCGGTGGACGAGCGCAATGCCACCGAGACCCATGCAAGCGTTGCTGTCGTGTGGCGTGAGCCGTTGATGGCCGTCGAGCACACCTACAAGAGCTGGACGGGGTTGGTGCGTACACGTGACATCTCACCGGTCACGGTGTCACCTGGGGCCGCTCCCGCGTGGTTCGGTGAGTATGTGCGGCCGATCCACGAACGGGCCGCCGTCGAACGGACCTTGCAGGCCGTACGCGAGAGCGCCAATACCGAGCGTGCGAACCATCGCGAGTGGGTCAGGCGGCTGAGCGAGTCCGCGTGCGAATGGGCGGACGAGAACAGTCTGTGCAGCGAGTTCGAGAGGTTCTGCGAACAGTGGGGGCTCGAAGGCCGAGAACGTGACTTCGATGTAGAAGTGAATGTCACGGTTGCATTAACAATGACGCGATCGGCGCGTAGCCAAGAAGATGCGGACGAGGCCGTAGATCTCGACGATGTACGGCAGCATCTACGAGACAATTTCTCGTATCTCGATGTGAATTTCACTGTGGGTGAGTAGTAGTCGCACGGGAAGTGGGGTACGCGCAGCGTGCCCCACTTCCCGGTAGCGGTCTACTTGGTCGGGGCGCGCAGCGGTCCGAAGGTGTACTAAATGCGAAAGATGTTGGAAGACAACCAAGATAGGTGATCCGTTGGCCGTTGGCGCGCAGCGCCCGGCAAGGAAAGACCGCAATAGGCCGCCTTGGCGGCCGGCTTCTGGCGGTGGGCGCGCAGCGCCCACCAGAGCC
>NZ_NOZG01000024.1:0-607 GCF_002258575.1 Rhodococcus sp. 05-2254-5
CTCGGTGATATCGAGGCGGCGTTCGAGAAGATGCATCAGGGCACGGTGCTGCGTTCGGTGGTGGTCCTGTGAGCGGGCAGTTGCGGGTCGAGAAGGTGGTCACGTCGGGGACGTTCGCGCTCGATGGTGGCGAGTGGGAGGTCGACAACAACATCTGGTTGGTCGGTGACGACGACGAGGTGGTGATCGTCGATGCTGCGCATACGGCCGGTCCGATCGTCGATGCGGTCGCCGGTCGTGCTGTGCGGGCGATTGTCTGTACGCATGGTCACAACGATCATGTGACGGTCGCGCCGCAGTTGTCGGGGGAGTTGGATGCGCCGATTCTGTTGCATCCGGCCGATGATGTGTTGTGGGAGCAGACGCATCCGGGCATCGGTCATTCGGTGCTCGAGGACGGTCAGCGGATCACCGTCGCGGGGACGGAGATCGTGGCGTTGCATACTCCCGGTCATTCGCCGGGGTCGAGTTGTCTGTATCTGCCCGAGGCCGGTCAGTTGTTCTCGGGGGACACGTTGTTCTCCGGTGGGCCCGGTGCGACGGGTCGGTCGTATTCGGATTTCCCGACGATCATCGGCTCGATCCGGGATCGGTTGTTCGCGTTGCC